>NZ_JAWLCH010000012.1:0-17531 GCF_041687235.1 Marinobacter sp.
TGATTGCCACCTCTTCGCCCGGGAGCTTGCCAAAGCCTGCGAGGCAAAAGGCGTGGTGGTTCGATACAACGTGGAAACGGAGCAGCTGATCGCTGATGACCACAAGGTCAGTGCCGTTTCACTCAGAACCAGCGATGGGGGCATGGAAACCCTGGAAGCCGATGCCTTCGTGATCAGCGCCGGTTGCTGGTCCAACCACCTGGTACAGCCTCTGGGCCTGGAACTACCCATCTATCCGGTGAAAGGCTACAGTCTGACCGTCCCGATGAAAGACCCTGAACGCGGTCCGGCATCGACCATTCACGACGACAACTACAAAGTGGTTTCCACCCGTCTGGGGAACAGACTACGGGCTACGGGTTTCGTCGAGCTGGCGGATTTCAATCGGGATATTCCGGAGGCGAGGCTGGCCACGATCCGGAAATCGGTAGAGTCCCGGTTCCCCGGCTGTGCGGATCTTGATGCCGCCGAGACCTGGACCGGTTTTCGCCCCATGACCCCGGATGGCCCGGCGATTATCGGGCGAGGTCCGAGGGACAATCTCTACCTCAACACCGGCCATGGCACCTTCGGTTGGACTCTATCTGCAGGTAGTGCAGATGTCATCGCCCAGGTAATTGCAGGTGAACAACCCGCCATCTGCCTGGATGCTTTCCGCCCAGGAAGATTCCAGGAGTAGTCTCAATAAACCGGTGCGCGCAAAAGGCCCGGGAGACGGACGGATAAGCCCTCCCGGGATCGTCGAAAACATGGATGTTTTCGTCGAGCGTACATGGACGTATTCACAGCGTATCCCGGGAGGGCTTATCCGTCCGTCTTATCCTCAGAATCCGAATGCGCTGGAGAACTAGATTCCACGACGCGCTCAATGTTCGAGCACAGCGTATGAACAAACCCGATATCCCGGTCAGACAACAACGGCAGCCGTTCAAAAACCCACTGGGACAGCTTTCCCTCAGGCGGTGTGTCCAGTTCCGGTAGCAAGGTTTCAAGCCGACCGCGGAGGGCGCCAAGACGATTTTCGTCGGCAGGCTCAGGCTGGTTATCCATAGCGTCTGAAAGCCCGGACATTTCCCAGGCGTAGAGCATTACGGACTGGGCGAGATTCAGAGAGGGGTAGGCGACTTTCATGGGAATGCCAGTCAGCAGATCGCACAACGCAAGTTCATCGTTCGATAAGCCCCGGTCTTCGCGCCCGAATACCAGGGCGGCCGTGGCCACGGATGAGCCCTTGGTAGCCAATACTTGCCGCAAGCCTGAGGGCGTGTGCCAATCCTGGCGCTGATGCCGCGTCTTGGCCGAGGTGCCCATCAGCAGGTCTACGGAGTTTCTTACCGCTGCCAGATCGGGGAAAATGCGCGCATTGTCCAGGATGTGGTCGCTGCCATGGGCCAGCCAATGGGCCTCGGGGCGGGTGTGCAGGTCGGAATTGACCAGCCAGAGCTCGCCGAAGCCCATGGTGCACAGGGCGCGGGCGGCCGCTCCGACATTTTCCGGAACCTTGGGTTCAACAAGTACAAAGGCCAGTTGCATGACGTTACCTCCGGCGGCGAGTTTACACCACGGCGCGGAATCTTTTTACCAGCGATGGCAGCAGCTGAATGACTGGCTGGTGCAGCACAGGGATTTCTGGCAACCGGCGCCGTTCATGACGCCGGAGCCGGCCTGGACAAAAGCTTATCCGCAACTGACCGCGATGCTGGCAGAGCTAACCGATGCCGAATGCCAGCATCTGGATGACGACCCCATTGAGCTGGCCGAGCGAGCGTCCCGGTGGCTGCCGTCTCTGGAAGCTTATGCCGACATGGTGCAGCTGCCGGAGCTTTTGCCATCAGCCGAGAAGGCATCGGAGGCGACCCTGCCGGAAATCCGGGCCACGGATATGCCCGGCCGGAAGCGACTGCAGTCGGGTGCTTTTGCCGCCGCACTGGCGCCACTGGAACACGCCGCCCTGGACTGGTGTTGCGGCAAGGGTCATCTGTCCCGGACGCTGGCGCCGTTCTGCACCGGTGAGATACAGGGTTTTGAGTGGAATCCGGAACTGGTGCGTGACGGCAACCGTCTGGCCCAGCACTTTGGGGATCGGGTGTCGATCGGCTGCCAGGATGTCATGGCGGCGGATCTGGCGCTTCCGGACAGTTACCACGGCGTTGCCCTCCATGCCTGCGGCGACCTTCATAGACAGCTTTTGAAGCGGGGCAGCGAGGCCGGGTTGCCGAGGCTGAGCATTTCACCTTGCTGCTACCACCTGACCGACCAGGCCATTTACCAGCCCCTTTCAGAGCGAGCATCGGGTTGTCAGAAGACACTGAAACCAGGCAGAAACGATCTGCGGCTGGCGGTCCAGGAAACGGTAACGGCGCCTGCACGAGTGCGTGAGCAGACTCGGCGTATCAGCCAGTGGCGCCTCGGGTTCGATGGCCTGCAGCGTTACCTGCGAGGGCGGGACGAATACCTTCCCGTACCCTCCCATCCGGCACGGCTTCTGAACGAGGGATTTCCGGCTTTCTGTCGCTGGGCAGCGGCTAAAAAACGCATCGAGTTGCCGGGCACAGTCGACTTCGACCACTGGCTGGCGTTCGGCGAAGATCGGCTGTCCCAGGTTCGTCGTCATGAGCTGGTCCGGCACCTGTTTCGGCGCCCCTTAGAAATCTGGATGGTGCTTGATTACGCGCTCTTCCTGGAGGAGCAGGGCTATCGGGTGCGGCTTGGGCATTTCTGCGACCGGTCTCTGACGCCCCGCAATCTGCTGCTGGATGCGGTCAGGGTTTCCGGTACTCCACCCGTTCAACGCAGCCATCCCTGAAATACACATAGGTCAGCTCATACAGCGCGCCGTAATAACGTGTCTGATAGATCCAGACTTCCTGCGGGTTGGTGTAGGTTTCTGGCGGGTTGCCGAAAGCCCGGCGCACATGGTCCCGCGTCATCCCCTGTACAACCTGTTCCCGCACCAGATAACGCCGCAGATCGGTGGAATTGATGAATCGGCAGGTATCGGCCGCTTCCGGTTCCGGATCGTCCGTTTCCTCCTCGGTTTCCGGCTCGGTTCGGGCAGGCAGGTTCTGGTTGAAGCTGCCCCCGATGCGGTTGTCACGCATTTGAACAGACTCGGCGTCCTCGCCACAGGGCTGGTCGGAGAACACGGGGCTGCCATCGACAGTGCATCGATACACCTGCGCCTGTGTGGTTCCGGACAGGGCCAGTGCAAGGATCGTGATGGCAGCAAACAGGGGCATGAGATTATTCCGGTTCATCTGGAAACAGAAAAGGCGCCCGAAGGCGCCTTTCTGGTTCATTCTGATTCAGCCTGTCTGTTAGCGGCGAATCTGAATGCGTGCTTCAACCCGACGGTTCTCGGCGCGGCCTTCCACGGTGTCGTTGGAAGCAATCGGCGCCTCCTCCCCATAGCCTACGGCGTTAACCCTGGACGGATCAACTCCCAGAGGGCCGGTCAGGCGGTCGGCAACGGCTTCGGCCCGACGCTGTGACAGTGCACGGTTGTAGTCGGCAGCACCGCGGCTGTCGGAGTGGCCGGCGATTTCCACGATGGTTTCAGGATTCTCGTTCAGGAAATCAGCCACCCGGCGGATCTCCGAATCGAAGGCATTACCAATCACCGAGCTATTGGTCGGGAACTGAACTTCGATGGTGAAGGTCTCGATGGTTTCGACAACACCCTCACAACCGGTCTCGTCGACTTTCGCGCCAGCGGCGGTATTCGGGCACAGATCCTGGCTGTTCACGACACCATCGTTGTCGCTGTCGAGTTCACAACCACGGCTGTCCACCTCGGCACCGCGAGGGGTGTTCGGGCAGTCGTCGCGGCTATCGACAACGCCATCGCGGTCGGCATCCGGCTCGCAACCGGTGCTGTCAACGGCGGTCCCTGCGGGTGTTCCCGGGCACTGGTCCCTGGAGTCAGGAACACCGTCACCGTCCGAATCCGCTGGCTCAGGTGCTGCCTGGGCAATGGTCCGGGTGAAGGCAAAGCTGATACCCAGAGAAACCTGGGTGTCGAAGGTGCTCTCATCAATGCCGTGGAACTCACGCAGGTCGCCACGCAGTGATACCGAGTCGCTGATGTTGTAGCGGAAGCCGGTTCCCACGTTTACGCGGGTCTCGTCATGGTTACTGCCAGCGGTTCTCGGGCCCGCAGGATCGGTGCCGAAGTCCGCATGGCCGGCACCCAGAGAGATGTACGGGTTCCAGGCTTCGTCCGGACCGGCGAAGTAGTAGGTACCATCGACCCGGACTTCGTCGAACTCCGATTCGCCCGCCACATATTTGCGATCCGCATCGGCGCGGGAGTAGAGGGCTTCAACCGACCAGTGCGGGCGGAAACGGTATTCCAGACCCACGCCAAAGGTGCCGGTTTCGCTCAGATCACGTTTGTCATCAAACAGCTGGAAGGCGGCGAACGGGTTGATATAAACGGTTTCCTGGCGGTCGGCCATGGCCGGCGTTGCCAGAGTCGCGGCCAGGGCGGCCACGGTCATCGGACGCATGATGTTCATGCAGAACCTCCTGTTCATTGTCGTTGTGGTACCGCACTTCCTCTTGAAAAGTGCTTGTATACCCGGAATTTAGGCTAATCGGCCAAAAAAGACAAAAAAATGATACGGATTGTTACGTCCGCAATTGTACCCAGTTGACCTTTACGTGCCAGAAGTCGTTTCAGGCCAGAGCGGTAAAATACAGATGCGCGCTCTTTTTGCTGAAATTGAGGATCTCGCCGTTGTCGAAGTGCACTTCGAACGAGCTTTCATCCTCGGCGACCACCGAGCCGGGGCCAAAGATCGCGTGGCCAAGACGCTTGTGATGCCAGAGTGGTTCCATCGAACTTGCCGAGGTTGCCGCCTGGCCTTCCAGTGTCACGCTCTCCCGGTCGGCATAGCGTTGGCTGACCGGCGTGAGGGGCGCGGTCAGGCGGATGGTTGAAGTCTCGGCCGGGATTCGTTCATCCAGCCAGCGCCCGAACTCCTCAGCCAGGGAGAAGCAGAACTCCTCGACAAACCGGCTCGGGCCCAGATCCCCATCCAGATGCGGTTGTTTGCTGGCCGGCCGGGTGATCAGGTGCAGCTGCTGGCGGGTCCGTGTCATGGCCACATAGAGCAGCCGACGTTCACTCTCCAGAAACCCCCTGGCGTCGTCCTGGGGGCGCGGGCTGTAGGGCAGGTACTTTTCCTGCAGGCCGGGAATGATCACCGTCGGCCATTCCAGCCCTTTGGTGCGGTGAATGGTCGAGAGCAACACGCCGCCCTGCTGTTTTTCTCCTGCCTGTTGCTTCAGGGCTTTCAGATGCTCCAGGGCGCCTTCGGCCGTCACATCCAGGCTTTTCAGGTACTGCCGGAATCCTTGCACGGTATCAATCCGTTCCTCGGCACTCTCATGGGTCAGTGCCAGGCTCCGGATGCCCTCATAGAGGTCTGTATGTTCGGCATAGACACTGATCAGTCCTGAAACAGGACCTCCGTAGCTTCGTAGTTGGGCCAGCACCTCGCCCAGCTTCCGCAACTTACGGGCCGCCATGGGTGCCAGGGCGTCAAAATCCATGGCCAGCAACCGATCGTGCCAGCCGGCGGAAAACCTGGCCAGGAACCGAGCCAACTGCTCCAGTTCGGGCTCCTTCAAACCGACGTGGGGGAAGCGTAATAACTGCCGTGCCAGTTCCAGTCGGTCTTCGTCAGGCAGATTCTCCAGCCTGCCGGTGACCACCATCAGCAAAGCGGTGATGGCCTGCACTTCCCGGCTGAACAGGGCGCCCTTGCCGGCATCAATCCGGTAGGGAATCTGCCTGGCCAGCAATTTCAGCTCGATGGGGACACTCTGGCTCCAGACCCGGAACAGGATCGCCGTTCCGGCCCGAGCCGGTTCCGACTGGCCCTGAAGAATCTGCAGCACGGTATCGGCATCGCTCTCCGCCCGATGCAGGGTGATCTCCGTGCCGGGCGTGGAAGGGTGGGAATGGCAGAGCACATCCTTGCGTCCGGTGTTGTGGCAGATCAGATGGTTCGCCAGCAACGCCACCCGGTGACCGTAGCGGAAGGTGTAACTGAGGGTCTGCTCCAGCGGGCTTTCGAACTCATCGCTGAACCGCTTGAGGATAAACTCAGGCTTCGCGCCCCGGAACTCGTAGATCGTCTGGTCCGGATCCCCCACCACCGTCACCCGGGCCCGGTCCCCGGCGACATAGCGCAACAACAGATGCTGGATCTCGTTGGTGTCCTGGTATTCATCCACCAGAATCAGATCCATCTTGTTGCCCACCAGCCTCTGCAACGGTGGATTCTGGTGAATCGCCATCACCGGCTCATACAGCATGTCGGCATAACTGATGCGTCCCTGGCTTTTACGCCACTGCTCGAAGCTGTGGAACAGATCAATCAGGTATTTGTGCTTGTCCGAATAGCCCAGCTCCTCAAACACAATCTCCGCCGGCGACAGCGTTGTCTTTACAAGATCAATAAACCCCGTCGCCGTCTCCACAAAATCCTTCTTGTTGCGCCGTATCTCATCCGCCAGATCCTCCGGCGCCAGCCGGCGCGTCAATTGCCAGGCCTGAAAGCTGATCTCCTGCTCGGTCAGAATCCTGTCCGAAAACCCCGGCAGATAGCCCTCCCGCACAAACCGTTTGTACAGCCGCAAGCCCATGGCGTGGTAGGTCCGGATCTCCGGCAACGCCAGCCCACTCTGAGCACACACCTCCTGCAGCTTGCGCTCGAAATCCACCCGGGCGCTGCGGTTAAACATCAACACCAGCATCCGGGCCGGATCATGCCCCTGTTCCAGCAGATACCGGATGCGCCAGGCCAGGGTCGACGTCTTGCCACTGCCGGCCACGGCGGTAATCACCGAATGCTCATAGCCGGCGGTAATAATCGCCCGCTGTTCATCGGTGAGGTAATCCGGAAGGTTGGTGGTATCAGAAATTTGGGGTTCGGTCGGCATGGCCGGTATTGTAACGGCCTGCTGGTAGAGCGGATACCGCTGCCGCATAATTGAAATTCCTCTTTATGGCCGTTGGACTATAACTCACAGGTACGACAGTGAGTTGGGATAAGCCTTTCCAAAACTGTGCGGAGCCATGGATGGCGGAGCCCAAGCGCCACATGGATGTGCCGCAAGGAGCGTGTTTTGGAAAGGCTTATCCCAACTTACTGCCCACGAAACTTGAAGGTCTGGAAAAATGGAAATGTCAGAATCGGTAAACGTATTAGGCGAAAAACTGGAAACCTGCGGCAAAGACCCGATTACCGGCTTCTACCGCGATGGCTGCTGCAACGTCGGCCCCGATGACTTCGGCCTGCACGCCGTCTGCGCCGTAGTGACCGACGAATTCCTTGAATTCTCCAAAGCCCGGGGCAACGACCTCAGCACCCCCAGACCCGAATTTGGCTTCGAAGGCCTGAAAGCCGGCGACAGCTGGTGCCTCTGTGCCGCGCGCTGGCAGGAAGCCTTCGAAGCTGGCTGTGCGCCACGAGTTCGCCTGCGGGCCACTCACCAGGCAGCTCTTGAAAAATGCGCCCTCGATGACCTCAAGGCCCACGGTGCCGACCTCAGCTGATGAGCCATTCGGGACCCGATACTGCGCCAGAGGCAGCCGACTGGCAGGCCCTGCAGATCAGCCTGGCTGCCAACGGCGAGCGCCGGTTGGTGCTCCTCGACGGCGATCGGGCCGAGTCCCTGAGCTGGCTCTCTCAGCTACTACCGGATCTTTCACTCCAGACCGGCCTCTGGACCGGTCCGGCGGATCAATGCCCGGATTCCCGGCTGACCTGCATCACACCGGCGAAAGCCCGGGAATGGCTTGGCCGTGAAGTCTCCCTCATTGTCTGGGACGGCTGGCAGGGCAACCCCCCGGATGCCTTCGCGGGGCTGTCAGGGGCCTTGACCGCCGGCGGCTTGCTGTTCTGGTTGATGCCGCCACTTGCGGACTGGTGCCAGTTCGCCGATCCGGATTATCCGAGAACCGGCCTGGATCATGGTGCTGAACATCCCTTCGCCGCGCGAATGGCTGACATTCTTGCCGAACATGAGGCCGTGATCCGGATCTCCCCGGGTGCGACAGCCTCGCCATTGTCCGCCGTTCCTCCCATGCCGACGCAAAAATTCCGGATCGGGACCACCCGCGACCAGGAACAACTGGTTCAGCGGCTGATCCGTTTTGGCCTGGGGCGACGACGTCGACCGGTGGTGGTCACGGCAGACAGGGGGCGGGGCAAATCCGCAGCCCTTGGTATGGCCGCCGCCGAATTACTGCAAAAGGACAGGCGGGAGATTGTTGTCACTGCACCCTCGGAACAGAGCGTGGAGGCGCTGTTTCGTCATGCCCGCGAAGCGCTTGAGGGGCGGCTCGACGAAATAAACCCGGGGAGGCTGACAACCTGCGCCGGAGCACGACTGAGATATATCCCGATACAGGAATTACTGGCGTCGCGACCTGAGGCCGAAGTTGTCCTGGTGGACGAGGCGGCTGCCATACCGGCTTCGCTCCTGAAGGCGATTCTGCTGGGTTGGCCCAGGGTGGCGTTTGCCACCACGGTCCACGGTTACGAGGGCGCCGGCCGGGGCTTTGCCATTCGTTTTCGCCAGGTTCTGGATCAGTCAACGCCCCACTGGCAGGCGACGACACTGACCGAGCCGGTGCGGTGGGCGCCGGACGATCCTCTGGAAGCCCTGGTGTCCCGACTCTTTCTGCTCGCGGCGGACGGCAGCGCCGCCGTCCGCGAGGCCGATACCAACAAGACTGAGCTGGTTATCGAACCCTGGCGACCGGCAATCGCCAGTGATGAGGTGCTATCGGAAGCCTTCGGCTTGCTGGTAGATGCCCATTACCGGACCAGTCCGGCCGATCTCCGGCAATGGCTGGATGACCCCGCCGCCCGCAGCTGGCGTGCGCGGATTGGCGACCGGACGGTTGGCGTGCTCTGGTGTGCGCTGGAAGGCGGGCTTTCGCCGGAGCTGGCGGAACAGGTCAGCCTCGGTAAACGCCGTATCCGCGGTCATCTCCTGCCCCAGTCGCTGGCCAGCCACAGCGGCTATCCGGAAGCCGCTTCCCTCACTGGCCTCCGGGTTGTCCGTATTGCGGTATCAGACGACGACAGGCGATCGGGCATTGGGCGCCGCCTGGTCGAGGCGGCACACGCTTATACCCTTGAGCGGGGTGTTGACTATCTTGGAACCAGTTTTGGTGGCAGCGCCGACCTGCTGGCGTTCTGGCAGAGCACTGGCCTGCACGTGGTCAGGGTCGGCTTGCAACAGGAGGCTTCCAGTGGCGAGTATCCGTTGCAGATGATCAAAGGCGTTTCGCCGGCGGGGGTGGCGCTCGCAGGGCGTATCCGCAATCGACTGGCTGGCCACTGGCTCACCCTGGTGCCGGAAAGCTGGCCGGAGCTGGAGCCGGAAGTGCTGGCGCAGGTAACGGCGGATCTGCCGCCGGGACCGGAACTGGATAACGACGACCTGCGGGATCTCCGCAACTTCGCCAATGGCCACCGGGGATTTGAGGTCATGGTTCCCGTATTGCGGAAGCTGAGCCAGGCACCGGGTGTCATGGCGTGGCTGAGTGAACAACCGATGCTGACCTTGTGGTGTTGGAGGGTTCTGCAAGCCAGGCCATGGTCCTCGCTTCAGGCCAGGAAGCTTTGCCTGGGGCAGAAAGAGGGCGAGGACCGCCTGCGGCAGCTGGTCAGGGATCTTCTGGAAAACGGGCCGGAGTTGTGAACCGCTCGATTTAATTCCGGGCGCCGGCTGCTCAGAATAGGCCATCCCATCCTTCCTCAGAGACTGTTTGTTATGGCCAAGGGAACCGGCTCTCCCCGTGTCTTGTTGATATTGCTCGCGCTTCTGTCCTTTTTGTCTGCCTGTGCCTCCCAGAGCCAGACGGTAACGTTAAGCCCACAGGCACTGGCCGAGGCTGATGCACTTCTGATTTCAGCCGCCGGCAATGGCGAGAAAAGACGAGTGCAGCTGTTGCTGTCAGCCGGTGCCAGCGTTAATGCCAGGGACAGTCAGGGCTACACCCCGGTGATCCGGGCTGCAGAAAACGGCCATCTTTCGGTAGTCAAGCTGTTGCTTGCGGCCGGCGCCAACGTCAATGTCAGCCAGGGTGGGGAATCACTGCTCATGAAGGTTGTTGCCAGTGGCGATCTGCTGACCGCCGAGACACTCCTGGCGGCCGGAGCGGATGTGAATTACCGGGCCGACAGTGGGCGGACGGCACTGGACGTGGCCCGGGCCACCAGCAATCGGGATCTGGAAATGCTGCTGGTGCAGGCGGGAGCCCAGCTCTAGCGCCCGGCCGTCATTCCAGGCCCATCGGGTCGGTTTCGTCGTCCCACTCCGGGCTGAAATGGCCGGCAACCACCTCCTCCGGCACATCGGCAACGGCCGGGTAACTCCATTTCGGCTGGCGATCCTTGTCGATGGCCAGGGCGCGTATACCCTCCGTCAGGTCGGGACGGCGGATGCATTCAGAGACCATCGCAAGTTCCATACGGAACACATCCTTCAGGGACATCTGCTGGGCTTTTTTCAGCTGCGTCCAGATCAGCCAGGCCGACACCGGGCACCCGGTCCGCAGCGTGTTCATGCAGGTGTGCCACCAGTCGCAGTCCACCTCCGCAGTCAGCAGCTGATCGACAACCTCGGGCAGTTCGTCACCGGCGCTCAGCCTGGCAATTCGCTGTTCGTGCCGCGCAAGATGGCTGGCGGGCAGAGCCCGATAGTCCGGGGTCTGAATCTGATTGAGCAAACGGAACAGGCGGTTGTCATCGGCGGCGGTCTGCCCTGTCCAGCGTTCCGAAGCCAGCCGGTCGAGCAGGCGTTCACGATCCTCCGGTCCAATGGCCATGTCGGCCAGGCCAACCCGTAGCGCATCGCTGGCGTTCAGGCGGGCGCCCGTCAAACCCATGAACAGTCCAAGCCGGCCGGGCAGTCGATTCAGGAACCAGCTGGCGCCCACATCGGGAAACAGACCGATGGCGATTTCGGGCATCGCCAGGGTGAGATCCGGTGTCACCAGCCGATAGCGGCAACCGGAAAACACACCGAGGCCACCCCCCATCACTACACCGTGGGCAATGCCGAGCACCGGTTTCGGGAAGCGGTGAATGTTGTAATCCATTCGGTATTCGCGGCTGAAAAACCGTACCGGTTTTTCCGGGTCTTCAGGCTCGAGGATGGCGTCATACAGTTCACGGATGTCGCCGCCGGCGCAGAAGGCCTTTTCACCGGCACCCTGTATTACCACGATGCAGATCCGGTCATCATCGGCCCAACGGTCGAGAATTTCCTGGGTCTGCTCGATCATGCGCTCGGACAGGGCGTTGAGCTTGCCCGGGGAGTTCAGCGTCAGAATACCAATGTGGCCTTCGCGGCAGGCAAGTTCCTGGGCCTCTACAGACATTGACGTTATCTCCGGAGAATTGAATCAACTTTGGGTGCGGAATCGAACGTACTGTCACCCTTACAGCCAGAACAGAAAAGAGGACGAACGTCGAAAGGCCGTCCTTGATCTATCTTATTTGAGCTTGCCCGGCTCTATGCTATAAGTGCTAGTCAGTTTACTGTCCGGCTTCCGAACCGGCCTGAAAATCTTGAAAACGATGAAGAGAGGGTAATGACAATGAATCTGAAACACTACGCTGTTGCGGGAATTTTTGCGCTTGGCGCCGCAGTACCTGCAGTAGTTTCTGCCGGCGATCCTGAGGCTGGCAAGGCCAAGGCTGCGGTATGCGCCGCTTGCCACGGTCAGAACGGTATTGCCCAGATCCCCACGTATCCGAACCTGGCAGGCCAGAATGAGCAGTACCTCGTTTCTTCACTCAAGGCTTACAAGAACAAGCAGCGCTCAGGCGGCCAGGCGGCCATCATGCAGGGCCAGGCCACTGGGTTGAGTGACGACGATATCGCCAATCTGGCGGCGTACTATGCCAGTATGCCGGCGGACGGCGGCAAGTAAGCTCTCTCTTCCGTGTGCGGAGCGGCTCAGGCCGCTCCGCTGACAATGCGATAGCTGGGCCTGTAGGCCGAAGAACCCGGTAATTTCATGCGGTTCTGGGTTACGAACTGCTCCAGCATGGCCTCAAGTGGTTTGATCAGACTGGGATCGCCGGCAATCTCGAACGGCCCCTTCTCCTGAACCTGACGTATTCCTCCTTCTTTCACGTTGCCGGCAACGATGCCACTGAATGCCTTGCGCAGATTCGCTGCAATCATGTGCACCGGCTGGTCCCGGTGAAGCTCAAGCGCCCGCATGTTGTCGTGATTGGGCTCGAACGGTAACTGGAATACAGGGTCAATCTTCAGCATCCAGTTGAAGTAGTAAGCATCCTGCATGGCGCGGCGGAAAGTCTCGACCTCCTTCATGCCCTTTTTCATGGTTTGGGCCACGAGCACCGGATCGTCAATGATGATTTCGTATTTGCTGGCGGCTTCGTCCCCGAGGGCGTTCCGGATGAACTTGTCGATCATCTCAAAGTACTCAGCGTTCTCCTGCTGCCCCGTGAACACTACCGGGAAGGGCAGGTCCGCGTTATCCGGGTGAAGGAGGATACCCAACAGGTAAAGAATTTCCTCGGCGGTGCCCACGCCGCCCGGGAATACAATAACCCCGTGGCCGCAGCGAACAAAGGCTTCCAGACGTTTTTCAATATCCGGCATGATAACCAGCTCATTGACGATGGGGTTGGGGGCCTCCGCGCCAATAATGCCGGGTTCGGTAATACCGATGTAGCGGCCGTCTTTAACCCGCTGCTTGGCGTGGCCAATGGTGGCGCCTTTCATGGGGCCTTTCATGGCCCCGGGGCCACACCCGGTACAGATGCTCAGGGCTCTAAGGCCCAGTTGATGACCGACATCCTTGCTGTACTGGTATTCATCATGGCTGATCGAGTGGCCACCCCAACAGACGACCAGATCCGGTTGTCTTCCCGCCTGAAGTACCCGCGCATTGCGCAGGATATGGAAAACATAGTTGGTAAGGTCCTCAGGATCGTCACGACGGAAACCTGCAGCGGATTGGGGTATCGAATGGGAATAGATAATATCCCTCAGAACCGAAAACAGGTGCTCACGGATCGCCCGAAGCATCTGGCCATCAACAAACGCGTGGGCGGGGGCATTGATGAGTTCGAGTTTGAGACCTCGCGGCTGGGGCACCAGGCGGACATCAAAGTCCGCGTGGGATTCCATCAATGCCTGACAGTCGTCGGTTTCTACCCCGGTATTCAGAACCGCCAGGGCACACTGGCGAAATAGTCGATACAGGCCTCCCTCGCTGCGGTCCTTCAGGCGGTTGACCTCATGATTGGAGAGAATTTCAAGGCTGCCCTCGGGGGATACCAGGGCATTGATGGTCGGTTCCTGCATTAACGGTGAAACTCCTGAATGTTGCGGAAATGCCCGATTTTGAGGCACGCAGTCAAAGGGGTAGACTAAGGCCTTTCCGTAAAATACGCCACCCGACAAAATTCCGATTTATGAAACTGCTTATTCGTCCCGCTCCGGAAGTTGCCATCAAGAGTAAACCTGTTCGTCGTCAGCAGATGCGCCATCTGCGCCAGAACATTCGCAAACTGCTGGCCCGGCTGGATCCGGGAATCCATGTTGAAGGCAGCTGGGATCGGGTGGACGTGGAGGTCCCTGACGGACTCGGGCTATCCGGGCCGGTCCTGGAAGCGCTTCTTCGCATACCGGGCATTTCCACCATCCAGGAAATCGGAGCGTTTCCGTTTGTCAGCCTTGACGACGTTGCCGATAAGGCAGTGGAAGCGTTCGCCGACCGTCTGAACGGCAAAACGTTTGCGGTCAGGGCCCGCCGTCATGGCGAACACGGTTTCCGATCCATTGATCTGGAGCGGACTGTGGGTACCGCGCTCATGCAGGCATCGGCAGCCACGGGTGTTGACCTGAAATCGCCACAGGTTGAAGTACGTATCGAGGTGCATGGTGATCAGTTCCACATCGCCCACCGCAAGCACCGCGGACTGGGCGGCTATCCGTTGGGCAGTGTCGAGAATGTGCTGACTCTGATTTCCGGCGGCTACGACTCTTCGGTGGCCGCCTACCTGATGATGCGTCGTGGCCTGCGCAATCATTTCCTGTTCTTCAGTCTCGGTGGCACGGCCCATGAAGTCGGTGTGCGCCAGGTGGTGCATTACCTGTGGGATCGCTACGGTGCCTCCCACAGTGCCAAATTTATCTCGGTACCGTTTGAGGGTGTCGTGGCGGAAATTATGCGGTCGGTGAGCCATCGTCACTGGGGCGTGGTGCTCAAGCGCCAGATGCTTATGGCAGCGGCCGAGATTGCCCGCAAGAACAATGCAACGGGGCTGGTGACAGGCGACGCGGTGGCCCAGGTTTCCAGCCAGACCCTGAGCAACCTGAATGTGGTGGATCGGGCCAGCGACGAGGTGGTTCTGCGCCCGTTGGTGTCCATGGACAAGGAATCCATCATCCGTATCGCCCGGGAAATTGGCACGGAAGTCTATGCCCGCAACATGCCGGAATACTGTGGCGTCATTTCCCAGAAACCGGCGACCCGTGCCAAGCTCCATCGAGTTGAGGAAGATGAAGCTCAGATGGACGCGTCTGTGCTTGCCAATGCGATTGAGGCCCGGGAAGAAACGCCGGTAAACCGGTTGCTGGAAACGACCGTGACACCCGAGGAAGTAGAACTGGTGCAGACACCCTCGGTGGATGATGTGATCATCGATGTGCGCCATCCATCGGAGGGCGAGCAGTCACCGCTGACACTGACCAACAATGAAATTCTGCACATTCCATTCTATGAGCTGAACCAGCAGATGCCGGAACTGCCAGCGAACCGGCAGTATTTGCTGTATTGCGATCGCGGCACCATGAGCCGGATGCACGCCGGGCACCTGAAGGCGGAGGGGCACGCAAACGTGAAGGTTTACGCACCCGCAGCCTGAAAGTTTAGCCTGCCAGACCCTTGAAAAACTGCTGGACGTTCTCGCTCAAGGCCTCCAGGTCATAACCGCCTTCCTGCACCACCAGCGTCGGCAGCCCCAGCTGACGCACGTGGGTGCTGAGCTTGCAGAAACCTTCGGAAGAGACGGACACCTTGGCCTGGGGATCGTTCTTGTAGATATCGAAACCGAGGGCAAGGATCAGGGCATCCGGTTGGTAAAGTTTGATGGCCGCCAGGGCTTCGTCCAGTTTCGCGAAGAAATCCTCTTCTGTTGAGCCGTGGGGCATAGGCATATTGATGTTGTAGCCGAAACCTTCTCCCTCCCCTCGCTCGTTTTCAAAGCCGGTGACCACCGGATAGAAGTTGGTGGGGTCGCCGTGAATCGAGATATAGAGCACGTCGCTGCGGTCGTAGAAAATCTCCTGGATGCCCTGACCATGGTGCATATCCGTATCCAGAATCACGATTCTCGGGAACCGGGTTTTCATGTGTTCGGCGGCGATAGCGGCGTTGTTCAGGTAGCAGAAACCACCGGCGGCATCCCGGCGGGCATGGTGCCCCGGCGGGCGGCACACTGCGTAGGAGGTGCGATCGCCGGCGATCAGCGCGTCGGCGGCGCCCAGCGCGCTCTGGGCGGACCAGTAGGCGGCATGCCAGGTGTGTTCACCAATCGGACAACTGCCATCGGCCTGGTATCGGGCGGCTTCGGCCAGTATGCCAGTCAGGTGGTTGGGGGAACGCACAAAGATGTTCGAGATGACCTCATCGCCCCAGTCATCCATCTGTTTCCAGCGCCGATGGGCGGATTCCAGGAAACGCAGGTAACCCAGATCGTGAACCTTTGAGATGGGCCCGGCGCCCTGGTCTGCTGGCTGGAGCACTGAAATGCCCATTTCCCGCAGTCCGCCCAACATTTCACCGGTTCGGGCAGGAATCTCCTGGGGCTGTCGCATCTGTCCCCGGGTAAAGTAGGTCTGTGGAATGTGCTCATCCTGTGCGGGATGGAAAAATGCCTTCATTGTCCGCTCTCCTGGGTGTCTGATTCCCCGAGTATAGGCACACTCAAGGGATGATCAAAAGCCTGCCCTTGACTTTACAGGTCGGGATACAACATCCACTATGAAAGACATAAAACACTGACGCAACCAGATTACCTGGACTGCGCCCCACACGGGGGCGGAGCCAATCACAGAAGAGGAGCCGAGATGATCGAGTCACCCCTGCTGGAAAAGCTGACCGGCTATATCGGTGGTCGCTGGACTGACAATGAACATGGCAACACCTTCGACGTTTATAACCCGGCAACGGGCAAGGTGATCGCCCAGGTCGCATCCATGCCAGAGGATGAAGTGAAGGCCGCCATCGCAGCCGGCAAGTCGGCCCTTCGGCTGACCAGCCCCTACAGCATCGAGACCCGCCGGAAATGGCTGGAAGATATCCGGGACGCACTCAAGGCCAACAAGGAGGAGGTCGGCCGGATCCTGTGTATGGAGCATGGCAAACCCCTGCACGAAGCCCAGGGCGAGGTGGATTACGCTGCCGGTTTCTTCGATTACTGCTCCAAGCACATCCAGGCCCTGGACGCCCACACCATTCCGGAAAAGCCGAAAGATTGCACCTGGACCGTCCACTACCGCCCCATTGGTGTCACCGGCCTGATCACGCCCTGGAACTTTCCCATTGGCATGATCGCCAAGAAGCTGTCTGCGGCCCTGGCGGCCGGCTGTCCGTCGGTCATCAAGCCGGCCAGTGAAACCCCGCTCACCATGATTGCCCTGTTCAGCTTGATGGACAAGCACACCGACATACCCGACGGCATGGTCAACCTGGTGATGGGCAAGGCCAGCGTGATCGGCAAGGTTCTGTGCGAAAGCCCGGATGTGCCCATGCTCAGCTTCACCGGCTCCACTGAAGTGGGTCGCAAGCTGATTGTCGACACGGCGGATCAGGTCAAGAAACTGGCTCTGGAGCTGGGCGGCAACGCGCCGTTCATTGTCTTTGACGACGCCGATCTGGACGCTGCGGCAGACAATCTTATCGCCAACAAATTCCGCGGTGGCGGCCAGACCTGTGTTTGTGCCAACCGGATTTTCGTGCATGAGAAAGTGGCCGATGCCTTCGGTGAAAAGCTTGCCGAGCGGGTCAACAAAATGACCGTCGGTGACGGCATCAACGGCGACGTGGATCTTGGCCCCCTGATCAATCAGGCTGGTTACGACAAGGTCAAACGCCACGTGCAGGACGCTCTTGAAAAAGGCGCGACCCTGGTGGCCGGCAAGAAACCGGAAGATCTTGGCGACGACCTGTTCTTCCCACCCACCGTGGTACACGGTGTAAACCGGGATATGTGCTGCTACCAGGAAGAAACCTTCGGTCCGCTGGTACCCATGGCCCTGTTCCGCACGGAAGAGGAAGTCATTGAAGCCGGTAACGACACCGAGTTCGGCCTGGCCTCCTACGTGTTCACCAACGATGCCGAACGCGCCCAGCGCGTTGCCGCCGGCCTGCGTTTCGGCCACTGCGGCTGGAACACCGGCACCGGCCCGACCCCGGAAGCGCCGTTTGGTGGCATGAAGGCTTCTGGTATTGGCCG
>NZ_JAWLCH010000012.1:17631-113556 GCF_041687235.1 Marinobacter sp.
TGCCGCCGGCCTGCGTTTCGGCCACTGCGGCTGGAACACCGGCACCGGCCCGACCCCGGAAGCGCCGTTTGGTGGCATGAAGGCTTCTGGTATTGGCCGTGAAGGCGGCCTGGAAGGTCTGTTCGAGTTTGTGGAAGCTCAGACAGTGCCAAGAGGCTTTTGAGAGAAGCTATCTCCAAAGCGAGATAAGCGCGGGGGCGGGCCTCTGTTCAGGACTGTCTGTGGCCAGGGACGGCCACAGCCAAGCGCACATGGATGTGCTCGTAGCGTGTCCTGAATAGAGGCCCGCCCTCGTGCTTTTCCCCTCAAAAAGAGGGCTAACCCAAGCCCAAAAGAAATCCCGCTTTTCTCCTGTTATACTCTTCGACCTGTTTATTTAACCAGTAGCGAACCGATTCTTTATGGACGTCTCCCACATCATCGATCCCCTGAACGATGCCCAGCGTGAAGCTGTTACCGCTCAGAACGATCACCTTTTGGTTCTGGCCGGCGCCGGAAGTGGCAAAACCCGTGTTCTGGTGCACAGGATTGCCTGGTTGATGACCGTGGATCGGGTGCCGCCGACGGGTATCCTGGCGGTGACCTTTACCAACAAGGCCGCCAAGGAAATGCGTTATCGCATCGAGCAGATGATGCAGATTCCTGCCCGTGGGCTCTGGTTCGGCACCTTTCATGGCATCGCCCATCGGCTGCTGCGTTCGCACTGGAAAGACGCCGGTCTGCCGGAGAACTTCCAGGTATTGGACAGTGACGACCAGCTGCGGCTGATCAAGCGGGTGATGCGGGAAAACCAGATCGACGAGAGCAAGTGGCCGCCGAAACAGGCCCAGTGGTTTATCAACAGCCAGAAGGACGAAGGGCTGCGGGCAGATCACATCCAGGAGAATCCGGGCGATCATTTCCTGTCGATCATGCTGAAGGTCTATCGTCAGTATGAAAAGCTCTGTCAGCAAGGTGGTCTGGTGGATTTTGGCGAGCTGCTGCTGCGTTCCCACGAACTCTGGCTGCATCGGCCCGAGCTTCTGGCCCATTACCAGAGCCGGTTCCAGCATATCCTGGTGGACGAGTTCCAGGACACCAACACCATTCAATATGCCTGGCTGCAGGTGCTGGCCAGCAATCGCGTGCCAATGACGGTGGTGGGGGACGACGATCAGTCTATCTACGGCTGGCGGGGTGCCAAGGTTGAGAACATCCAGCAGTACCAGCGGGATTTCCCCAATGCCCGGTTGGTGCGCCTGGAGCAGAACTACCGCTCAACCCAGATGATCCTGAAAGCGGCGAACGCGGTGATCGCCAACAACCAGGGCCGGCTGGGCAAGGAACTCTGGACGGACGGCCCGGAAGGTGAACCGATCAGCCTCTACGCGGCGTTCAACGAGCAGGACGAAGCCAACTACATCGCCGATAGCATCTCCGCATGGGTGCAGGATGGCAACCTGCGCAGCGAATCCGCCATTCTTTACCGCTCCAACGCCCAGTCCCGGGTGCTGGAAGAATCCCTGATGCGCCAGGGCATTCCTTACCGGGTGTACGGTGGCCTGCGCTTCTATGATCGTCAGGAGATCCGTAACGCATTGGCGTACCTGCGTCTGGTCCAGTATCGCCGCGATGACGCAGCCTTTGAGCGGGTGGTGAACGTGCCGCCCCGGGGCATCGGCGCCAAGAGCCTGGCCGAGCTTCGGGAATACGCGACCGAGCAGAGCATCTCATTGTGGGAATCCGCCGAGCGTTTGCTGGAAGCCGGGCAGGTTAAAGGCCGGGCCAAAACCGGACTGCAGTCGTTTATCGCCATCATTGAAGGCCTTTCCGAAATGGTAGGCGATGCGTCGCTGCAGGGCCTGATGAAACAGACCATCGAAAACAGTGGTCTGAAAGATTACCACGCCAGTGAAAAAGGCGAGAAAGGCCAGGCCCGGGTGGAAAACCTTGAAGAACTGGTCAATGCCCTGTCTGACTATGAAGTGGAGGATGGCGTCGATCCGCTGGCGGAATTCATTGCCCAGGCGGCCCTGGATGCCGGCGAGTCCCAGGCGGAAGACCATGAAGACAGCGTTCAGTTGATGACCTTGCACTCCGCCAAGGGTCTGGAGTTCCCGTTGGTGTTCCTGGCCGGTGTGGAAGAGGGGCTGTTCCCCCATGGCATGTCTCTGGAAGAGCCTGGCCGCATGGAAGAGGAGCGCCGTCTGGCCTACGTGGGCATAACCCGGGCCATGAAAAAGCTGGTGCTTACTTACGCCGAATCCCGCCGTTTGTACGGTCAGGAAAAGTTCAATGCGTTGTCACGGTTTGTCCGGGAGATTCCGGGCGATTGCCTGCAGGAAGTGCGGCTACGCAATACGGTAACCCGCCCCGCTATGGTGGCGCGTCCGAATGAGAGCATGTTCAGCCAGGATTCGGCGCAGCAATCGGGGTTCAGCCTGGGGCAGCGGGTGCGTCATCCCAAGTTTGGCGAGGGCATCGTGATGAATTCCGAGGGGAGCGGGCACCATACTCGGGTGCAGGTGAACTTTGATGAGGGTGCCAAGTGGTTGGTTCTGGCTTATGCGCCTCTGGAGGCCTGTTAGATTCCGCGCGGTTATGACGTGGCTTGAGTTTTTGGAGTTATGCCCAGGGACGGGTAGCGCTCTCCAAAACACGCTCCTTGCGGCACATCCCTGTGACGCTTGGGCTCCGCCATCCATGGCTCCGCACAGTTTTGGACAGCGCTACCCGTCCCTGTGCGTCTGAAAATTCGTGGCGTTCCGCGCGTCGATCTGGCGTCAGCGGTCTTACATCAAAACCGCGTAAATCACACCCGCCAGAACAATCCTGTAAACCACATACGGCCACATCCCCACCTTGTTCAGCCACTTCAGGAAGAAGTGGATCGCAGTAATGGCCATCAGGAATGAGGTCACTCCACCGATCAGGAAACCATTCCAGTCGACGATCACATCCGAGGTTGCCACTTCCAGCAGTTTCACGGCCGATGCCAGCACGATGATGGGAATTGCCAACAGGAACGAGAACCGGGAGGCGGTTTCCCGGGTCATGCCGAGGAACAGGCCGGCGGTGATGGTGACGCCGGAGCGGGAGGTTCCGGGGACCAGGGCCATGGCCTGGGCGATGCCGACCAGGACGGCGTCTTTCCAGTTGAGTTTGTCGAGGGTGCGCTGGCGTTTGGGCAGCCAGTCCGCAAGGCCCAGTAGCAGGCCGAAGAACAGGGTGGTGAAGAAGATGACTTCCACCGCCCGCAGTTCGTTGTCGATCATGTCCAGCAGGGCCAGGCCGGCCAGGCCGGCAGGGATGGTGCCGATCACCAGGTACCAGGCCAGGGCCCCCTGGCCGACGATTTTGCGCTGGCCAATGGAGATCAGTCCGTCCCGGGCGATACCAAAGACATCCCGCCGGAAATAGAGCACAACCGCCAGTAAGGTTCCCACATGCACGGACAGGTCGAAACCCACGCCCTGATCGGTCCAGCCGAACACGGCCGGGGTGAGGATCAGGTGGGCGGAGCTGGAGATGGGGAGGAATTCGGTCAGTCCCTGGAGAAGGCCAAGGAATAGGGCCTGAAAAACGTCCATTGCGTGGATTCCGTCAGAGTCAGTGCGTCAGAAATGTGGCCGCGATATTAGCAGGGTGGGGGTGAGCTGAACAGCTGATGCAGGTAATGCCAGCGCCGTGATCAATGCTCGGCGCTGGCTGCCGGGGTGCTACGCGGGGAATCGATCCCGGGTCTTGTTGGCAATGCGAACAAGCACCAGCATCAGTGGCACTTCCACCAGCACACCAACCACGGTTGCCAGCGCAGCCCCCGACTGTAGACCGAACAGGGCAATAGCGGCGGCGACCGCCAGTTCGAAGAAGTTGCTGGCGCCGATCATGGCTCCGGGTGCTGCGATGCAGTGGCGTACGTTCCAGAGCCTCGCCCAGCCGTAGGCCAGGAAGAAGATCAGGAAGGTCTGCACAATCAGTGGCACGGCGATCAGTACGATATGGAGCGGGTTGTTCAGGATCACTTCGCCCTGGAAGGCGAACAGCAGCACCAGGGTGACGATCAGCGCCGCCGGGGTGACCGGGCTGAGCCGCTTCATGAACACGTCGTCATACCACTGCTGGCCGTGGCGGGAGATCAGGGCGCGACGGGTCAGGTAGCCGGCTGTCAGCGGAATCACGATGTACAGGACGACGGACAGCAGCACGGTATTCCAGGGTACCTGGATGTCGGAAATGCCCAGCAGGAACACAACAATCGGCGCGAAGGCAAACAGCATGATGATGTCGTTCAGCGATACCTGAACCAGGGTGTAGGCGGCATCGCCTTTGGTCAGGTAACTCCACACGAATACCATGGCGGTGCAGGGCGCCGCACCCAACAGGATCGCGCCGGCCAGGTACTCGCTGGCCAGTTTCGGGGCAATGAATGGCTCGAAAACCACCATGAGGAAGAACGAGGCGATGGCAAACATGGTGAAGGGCTTGATGAGCCAGTTCACGATGGTGGTGATGGCCAGGCCCTTCGGCTCTTTTCGCACCCCGACCACTGCACTGAAGTCAATCTGCGCCATCATCGGGAAAATCATCGCCCAGATCAGTATGGCGATGGGAATGGAGACCTGCGCGTATTCGAAACGGGACAGGGTTTCCGGCACCACGGGCGCAAACTGGCCCAGGGCGACGCCGGCGATGATGGCCAGAGCCACCCACACCGACAGGTACCTGCCGAACAGGTCCATGCCTTCGCCGGAGCCTTCTGCCTGACTGGTCTCGGTATTGCTGCTCATTGCCTTTCCCTCACATGGACCGCTGGTTGACGCGTTTGGACACTTCTTCGGCAGTTTCGACCCGCTCCGAGTAACGGTCGGTCAGGTAGTCGCTGCGATCCCGGATCAGCAGGGTAAACTTCACCAGCTCCTCCATGACATCGACGATTCGATTGTAATACGGGGAGGGCTTCATTCGGTCGTTATCATCAAATTCCAGAAACGCCTTGGGCACCGACGACTGATTGGGGATGGTGACCATCCGCATCCAGCGCCCCAGCACCCGCAACTGATTGACAGCATTGAATGATTGGGAGCCGCCACAGACCTGCATCACGGCCAGGGTTTTGCCCTGGGTGGGGCGCATGCCCCCGATAGACAGCGGAATCCAGTCAATCTGGGTTTTCATGATGCCGGTCATGGCACCATGACGCTCGGGTGAACACCAGACCATGCCTTCAGACCACTGGGCAAGATCACGCAATTCCTGGACTTTCGGGTGTGAGGCGTCTTCCGCGTCGGCCAATGGCAGGCCGCGGGGATTAAATACCCGGGTTTCCGCGCCCATGGCTTCAAGCAATCGGGCAGCTTCTTCAACGGCCAGTCGACTGAACGAGCGTTCCCGCAACGAACCATACAGCAACAGAATCCGTGGCGGATGTGACGAAGGTTTTGCCTTGAATAGCTGGTCCGCTGTTGGAGCGCTGAACAATTCCGGATCGACGTTGGGGAGGTCCTGGTCCTGGGTGCTCATTTTTTTGCCGGATTCCTTTACTCGTGGAGAGGTTGAATCTATTATGCATAAAAATAGATATTCATTAAAGCGAATATATGGAAGGTCGGATATGAAGCGCCGCGTTTTGTTCGTTTGTACCGCCAACAGTGCCCGCTCCCTGATGGCAGAAGCCTTGCTCCGGAACATGGCCGGAGACCGGTTTGAAGTGGCCAGCGCCGGTACCGAGCCAACCAGCCCCCACCCGATGGCACTGCAGGTCCTTGAGGAAGCCGGCATCGCCACTGAGGGCTTGCACAGCAAACAGCTGGCGGATGTTCAGGGGCAATACTGGGATTACGTGATCACCCTTTGCGAGAAAGCGGCCAGTGAGTGCGGTACGGTCTGCCAGCCAGCCCAGCAGATTGCCTGGGATTTTCCAGATCCGGTACCGGCAAACCGCCACGCCACCTTTGCCCTCACTCTCAAGGAAATCAGGGAGCGCATCGCCCTCTTTGCACTGGTGCATCAGAAAGAAACCGGGCCGAAGCCGGCCAGTTACGACCCGGTGGCGGTGTTCAAGGCGCTGGCTGACGACTTCCGCCTGTCGGCGCTGTTACTTATCCGCAGCCAGGAACAACTCTGCGTCTGCGAGCTTACCGAGGCATTTGAGGCACCCCAGCCAAAGGTCAGTCGGCATTTGGCCATTTTGCGGGATGCTGGCCTTCTGGCAACGGACCGACGGGGCCAATGGATCTACTATTCCCTGAATCCGGAGATTCCACAGTGGCTAGGCCGGGTG
This sequence comes from Marinobacter sp., assembly GCF_041687235.1. GTDB lineage: Bacteria > Pseudomonadota > Gammaproteobacteria > Pseudomonadales > Oleiphilaceae > Marinobacter. The sequence continues at coordinate 23,894 of NZ_JAWLCH010000012.1, forward strand.
CTGGATGAAACCGCCAGTCATAACGCCCGATTGATAGAGAACCCGCTTGCACGGTTGCAGGCCATGGCAGACCGCCCGTCTGTCCAATGCCTGTAATACACCCGTTGTTTAATGTAAGGAACAGAGTCATCAGGAGCAAGGCATGACCAAGATCAAGGTAGGCATCAACGGATTTGGCCGCATCGGCCGGTTGGCGCTGCGGGCAGCGTGGGGTTGGCCCGAGCTGGAATTTGTCGCCATCAACGATCCGGGAACAGACGCGGGGAGTCTCGCGCATTTGTTGAACTTTGACAGTATTCATGGCCGCTGGAGCCATGAAGCCCGGGCAGACGGCGACGACATGGTGATTGACGGCCAGCGCCTGCGTGTGACCCGCAACCGGGCTATCTCGGACACCGATTGGTCCGGCTGTGACCTGGTGATCGAGGCCAGCGGTGTGAACAAGAAAGTGGAGGTGCTTCAGGCCTATCTGGATCAAGGCGTCAAGCGGGTGGTGGTCTCCGCCCCGGTCAAGGAAGCCGGTGCGAAAAACATCGTGGTTGGCGTCAATGACGATATTTTCGACCCGGCCAACGACCGTATTGTTACCGCTGCCTCCTGCACCACCAACTGCCTGGCGCCGGTGGTGAAGGTGATTCATGAAAAACTGGGCATCAAACACGGTTCTATCACCACCATTCACAGCCTGACCAATACCCAGACCATTATTGATGCGCCCCACAAGGATCTGCGCCGGGCGAGAGCTTGCGGCAGTTCACTGATACCCACCAGCACCGGTTCTGCGACGGCGATTATCGAGATATTTCCGGAACTGAAAGGGCGGCTGGATGGCCACGCCGTGCGCGTGCCGCTAACCAATGCGTCGCTGACTGACTGCGTGTTCGAAGTCGAAACGGCCACAGACAGAGACACCGTAAACCAGTTGTTGAAAGAGGCCGCCGAGGGTGAACTGAAGGGTATTCTGGGCTACGAAGAGCGCCCACTGGTGTCCATCGACTACAAGACCGACCCGCGTTCCTCCATTGTTGATGCCCTGTCCACCCTGGTGGTCAACGGCACCCAGGTGAAAATCTACGCCTGGTACGACAACGAATGGGGCTACGCCAACCGCACCGCGGAGCTGGCGCGCAGGGTAGGTTCTGCCTGATATGACCGCCGCCATCCGACAGTACCTGGTGATCACCGGCAACTACTGGGCCTTTACCCTGACGGACGGTGCCCTGCGGATGCTGGTGGTGCTGCATTTCCACCAGCTGGGTTACTCGCCCCTGGAAATTGCCCTGCTGTTCATCTTCTACGAGTTCTTCGGGGTGGTGACCAATCTAGTGGGCGGGTACCTGGGTGCCCGCATGGGCTTGAACCGCACCATGAACATCGGGCTGTTCCTGCAGATTGTGGCGCTGGCCATGCTGGCGGTGCCGGCGGCGATGCTCACGGTGCCCTGGGTGATGGCGGCGCAAGCATTGTCCGGCATTGCCAAGGACCTGAACAAGATGTCCGCCAAGAGCGGCATCAAGCTGCTGGTGCCCGATGAGCAGCAGGGCACCCTGTACAAGTGGGTAGCGATTCTCACCGGCTCCAAAAACACTCTCAAGGGTGTCGGCTTCTTCCTTGGTGGTGTGTTGCTGATGGCAGCCGGCTTTACGGGTGCGGTCATCATCATGGCAGTGGCTCTGGGGCTGGTCTGGCTGGCCAGCCTGTTCCTGCTGGGGCAGGACCTGGGCAAGAGCAAGGCAAAGCCCAAGTTCAGCGAGATTCTTTCCAAGAGCCGGGCTATCAACGTCCTCTCCGCGGCACGCATGTTTTTGTTCGGGGCCCGGGATGTGTGGTTTGTGGTGGCTTTGCCCGTGTACCTGCACACGGTCTTCGGCTGGGACTTCTGGAAAGTAGGCGGTTTTATGGCCACCTGGATTATCGGCTATGGCTTTATCCAGACCATTGCACCGCGCATCACCGGAAAGATGGAGGGCAAACAACCGGCGGTGCTCTGGGCGGCCGCCCTGGCGCTGGTTCCTGCCGCCATTGCCATTGGCCTGACGGCGGGCTGGTCACCGCAGATCGTGATTGTTGGTGGGTTACTCTTATTTGGCGTGCTGTTTGCCGTCAACTCGTCCCTGCACAGCTATCTCATCGTCAGCTATGCCCGTGGTGACGGGGTTTCCCTCGATGTCGGCTTCTATTACATGTCGAATGCCGCTGGCCGGCTGCTGGGAACGATTCTTTCCGGGTGGGTGTATCAGGCCTGGGGGCTGGAGGCCTGTCTCTGGATATCATCGGGTTTGGTGGCCATGGCAGCATTACTGTCGGTGTTGTTGCCCGAGCGGCGACCGGTGGTGGCTTGAGTTGGGGTCAGAAACGAATGACCAACCCGGCAGCTGCTTCCACCTGCAAGTAGCCACTGCTGTCGAACCTGAGCTCGCATCCGCCGGAGCAGAACACTGAACCTCCCGAGTTAAGGGCGGTGTAAACGCCGCGAAGATCCAGCCTCAGGCGTAGTTGTTCAGTCAGGAAAAACTGATACCCGCCACCCAGGGACAGGGCCGCCCGGTGGTGGGTTTCGTATTTGGAATCGTCCGGCTCCAGCCGGGTAACCCCGAACACACCAGAGACAAACCCGCCGTGATTTTGCCCGCCCGGGAAATACAGCCCGCCGAACTGGAGTTGGTAGATCGTCAGGTCGATGGAATCCACGCCCGGTGCGAACAGGCCATTGTCCAGTCGGGCCGAAGTGCTCTGCCGACCGAAATAGAGTTCTCCCTGTTTGCCGGGCTCTGCCAGATCAAAATTGAACGCCAGGCCCTGGCTGGCGGAATCCCGGAAGTCGATCTGGTCTGACGTGCTGGCGCCGGCGGTCTCGATATCCACCGAACTGCTCATGCGAAAACCTGCAAACGGCGCCAGGCTCACGTCCGCCGCCCCGGGAGTCGGTGTCAGGCTCAATGCGAGTAGCGCTGCTATGGGAATTCGGGGATTCATACAGTTGCTCCGATGCCTGGGTCGATGGTGGTTGGGCAGATTCCATGTAACGATACTACCATTGCGGGTCACCAGGCCTTGCCAATGATCCACAGGCACCAAAGTAGCATGGGCGAAACAGCCCCCGTGAAGCTACGCTTGGTCCATCGCTCGCATAAAAGACAACAAGAATGATCGACCTGCTAAGACGCTATCCCCTTCCTGTCATTGTTCTGGCCCAACTATTCGGCACCTCGCTCTGGTTCAGTATCAACGGTGTCTGGCTGTCGCTGTCCGCGGAACTGGGGCTGACGGAAACCGATCTGGGCCGGCTGACCCTAGCGGTACAGGCGGGGTTTATCGCCGGTACCCTGACCATCGCCGTGACCGGTCTGGCGGACCGCTTTGGCGCCAGCCGGATTTTTGCGCTCTCAAGCCTGCTGGGTGCCCTGGTTAATGGCGGGTTTGTTTTTGCCGCAGGTGCACCGCCACTGGATTTCCTCCTGCGATTCGCCACCGGTCTGTGTCTTGCTGGCATATACCCCCTGGGCATGAAAATGGTGATCGCCTGGACCCCCAAATACGCCGGCGCGGCACTGGCCTGGCTGGTAGGCATGCTTACCCTTGGCACCGCCCTGCCACACCTGATGCGAGGCGCAACGCTCGGTATGCCCTGGGCGTGGCCGCTGATGGCGGCGTCCTGCCTGGCACTGGCCGGAGGTTTGCTGGTGTTTCTGCTGGGCGACGGGCCGCATCTGCCGAAAAGCAGCGGCCGGCTGCCCCTCAGCCAGGGGATGGCAGCCCTGCGTATCCCGAGATTCCGGGCGGTGGCCGGTGGCTACTTCGGCCATATGTGGGAACTCTATGCCTTCTGGACACTGACGCCCCTGTTGATCGGCCGGGAACTGCAGCGTCTGGGGCAGGGTGATGCACTGGTTCCCTGGTTGTCGTTCGCAGTGATTGGTATCGGTGCTGCCGGCTGTGTTGGCGGCGGCCGGCTCAGTCGAACCCTGGGCAGCGAATGGGTGGCCCGGCGGGCATTGATCGTGTCGGGCACCATCTGTCTGTTATATCCCTGGCTGAGTGGTTTATCCCCGGTGTTTCTGATGGCGTTGCTGCTGGTGTGGGGTGTTGCAGTGATCGCGGATTCGCCGCAGTTCTCGGCACTGGCCGCCGAGACGGCGCCCCGTGAGTCCGTGGGATCCTCGTTGGCGGTCATGAATGCCGTAGGATTTGGCCTGACATTACCGGCCATCTGGCTCACCAGCGGCCTGTGGGGGCAGCTGGGAGTCTGGGTAGTGCTGCTTTTGGTTCCCGGCCCAGTTCTGGGTTTGTGGTCCCTGGGAAGAAAGCCGTCTACACCGGCAAGCTCATGATTCCAGCCAGCTGACGATCTCGTCCCGCCCGGGAATGGAGCCGCTGTGCACCACCTTGCCGTCAATAGCTACGGCGGGCGTGGACATGACCTGATATTCCATGATTTTGGCCGGATCGGTGACTTTTTCGACGGTTACGGTTTGTCCCAGGTCGTTTGCCACTCGCTCGATCGTTTCAGCCGTTGTAACGCATTTCTTGCAGCCGGTTCCGAGAACTTCAAAGGTTTTCATGGGTTTTCTCCTGATAATGGTTAACGGTAAACCTGCCCTCAGGTCGTGGCAAACAGCCACGGCCCTATGGCATTGATAACCCAGCCGACCACCATAAAGTTAGCCAGCAGGATGATGAAAATCAGCGCAAGCAGGCGGAATGTCATCACCTGCTTGAGCATGATGAATTCCGGGAAGCTGGCCGCTACAGTGCTCATGCAGAAGGCCAGGGTGGTGCCCACGGGCAGCCCCTTGACGATCAGGCTCTCCATCACCGGAATGACGCCGGTGGCGTTGGAGTAGAGTGGCAAACCGGCGAAAACAGCGGCCGGCACGCTCCACCACTGGCCGGAGCCGAGGTTGTCGGCAAACCAGCCATCGGGTACGAAGCCGTGCAGGGCCGCGCCAAGGCCAACGCCGATCAGTACCCACTTCCAGATTCGCCCAACGATTTCCCGAAGTTCCTCTTTGGCGAATTGATGGCGCTCGGCAAAGGTCATCTTTCGGGATTCAGGTAGTTCCGGGTTTTCAGGCTGTTCATGGGCCTCCTTTGCGGCCTTCTGATAGGCTTTGGCGGCGAAGTCCTTCAGCCAGCGCTCGCCTTTCAGACTGTCGAGTATCATGCCGCCGACGATGCCGACCATCATGCCGATCACCACATAGGCGAGGGTGAATTTCCAGCCAAGCAGGCTCCAGAGCATGATCACCGCAACCTCATTGATGATCGGTGATGTGAACAGGAATGCCATGGTGATGCCCAGCGGAATCCCGGCGCTGGTAAAGCCCAGAAACAGCGGAATGCTGGAGCAGGAACAGAACGGTGTGATTGCACCGAAGCCAGAGCCGAAGACATAGCCGGCAAGCCGGTTCTTGCTCTGGATATAGGCACGCACTCGCTCGAGGTCCAGGGCGGCGCGGGCAAGTGCAATGATGTAAATCATCACCACCAGCAGGAACAGAATCTTGGTGGTGTCCTCAATGAAAAAATGAACGGACGTGCCTATCTTTGTGGCCGGATCCAGGCCAAGAAGGCTATAGGTCAGCCAGGTGGCAAAATCAGAAAAGTAATCGAGCATTGCCGTTTTGCGCCTCTGTTAATGAAACCTGATAACCTGAAGACGAATAACCGGCCGAAAGGATACTTTTGATTTGTCCGGCAATGGTGTTTCAAAATCTGAATGTCGGTGGTTGGCTGCTGTCTAAACCCTGGGCACTGAAAAACTGCAGAGGAGGAGTGCTGAAAATGGCATTTGAGTGCGTTTTGCAAGCCTGGCATAACCATCAGGCAGAACTGCGCCATTTTCTGCTCGGCCAGTTGGGCGAGCCCGCATTGAGTGACGATATGCTTCAGGAGGTGTTTCTCAAGGCAATGCGCGAGGGGCGCTCCTTTTGCGAGCTGGACAATCCCCGGAGCTGGCTGTTCCGGGTCGCCAGGAATGCGTTAACGGACCGTTATCGTTTGCAAAAGCACTGGGTGCCGGTGCCTGAGTATTTGCCCGATCATCCCGGCGATGCGGTGGATCCGGTGGCGGAGCTGGACGTTTGTATCCGGGGGGCATTGCCCGAGCTCTCGGACGAAGATCGAGAGATTCTCGAAGCCTGCGATCTGGGGCCGTTTTCCCAGGAAGAATTTGCCTGCAAAGAAGCCATCTCACTGCCCGCCGCCAAAGCGCGCATTCGTCGTGCCAGGCAACGACTGCGGGATCAGTTGGCGATCCGCTGCAAGGTTGTTCTGGATTCATCGGGCAAGGTTTGCTGCCATGCCGCCAATCGTGCGGTCTGACCGGCCACGTGGCGAAGCACCAAGAATTCTTGTGCTTTCCGGTTACGATGCTGCCAGTCACAGGCGTTGGCGCGAACAGATGATCGCCATGTTTTCGGGCTTTGAATGGCAGAGCCTGGTATTGCCGGCCAGGTTTTTCCGTTGGCGCATCCGAGGTAATCCACTGAGCTGGCTCAGCGAGCCAGTCCTACAGGAACGTTGGGATCTGATTATCGCGACATCCATGGTGGATTTGGCAACTTTGCGGGGTCTACACCCACGCCTTGCCAATACCCCCTCCCTGCTCTACATGCATGAAAACCAGTTCGCCTTTCCGGTATCCCGTGGCCAGAACACCAGTGTGGATCCGCAGATGGTCAACCTTTACAGCGCTCTGTCGGCCGATTGCGTGGTGTTCAACAGTGGCTGGAATCGGGACAGTTTTCTAGACGGCGTCGATTCTTTCTGCCAGAAACTGCCTGACAGGGTGCCCGAAGGGCTGATCGAAACTCTGCGCGATAAGTCCCGGGTGATACCGGTGCCGATTGAAGACCGGTTGTTTGCTGAGCGCCCGTCACTGGCGGACCGAAACTGTCCGCATCTGCTCTGGAACCATCGTTGGGAATACGACAAAGGGCCCGATCGTCTGCTGAATTTGCTGCAGGTGCTGGAACAGCGCTCGGTACCGTTCCGGTTGAGCCTGGTGGGCGAGCGGTTTCGCCGTTATCCGAAGGCATTTGACCGGATCCGCGAACGGTTTGATCCTTGCATCGAACACTGGGGATTCCTGGAAAGTCGTGAAGACTACGATCATCTGCTGCGCCAGGCGGATATTGTTGTCTCCACAGCACTGCATGATTTCCAGGGTCTGTCCATGCTTGAAGCCATGGCGGCCGGCTGCATGCCCCTGGCTCCGGACCGGCTTGCCTATCGGGAATACGTGCCGGAACTGTGTCGCTATGACAGCTATGAACAGGATTTGGAGCGAGAGGCGGAAGCTGCCGCCGACAGCCTTGAAGCGCTGCTGGCAAAAGGCGCGTCAGCCTGCCCGCCAGAGGCTTGGCGAGCGTCCAGGCTGGCGGTTGATTACCAGTCCCTGTTTAACGGTCTGATCAATCCCGGCTCTTGCCGGTCCTGATCCTGTTTCTTCCCCAAACCTGTCTTAGATCAAACCGGCCCCCTTGCGGTTGTCACCGTCGATACTAGACTCAAAGCTGTCTGTCGGCCTCACCACAGGGAGTCGTGGCCATGGAGTTCCATACCCTCGACGGCAATGAAGCGGTGTCCTCGGTGGCTTACCGCCTGAGCGAGACCATTGCCATCTATCCGATTACCCCCGCTTCAGTGATGGGCGAACACGCTGATGACTGGGCGGCTATGGGCAAACCCAACCTCTGGGGTCAGGTGCCCAGCGTCGTGGAAATGCAATCTGAGGCAGGCGCTGCCGGCGCCATGCATGGTGCGCTGCAGGCGGGCTCACTGGTGACTACCTTCACCGCCTCCCAGGGGTTGCTGCTGATGCTGCCCAACCTGTACAAGATTGCCGGTGAACTGTCGCCGTTCTGCATGCACATTGCCGCTCGCAGCATTGCCACTCACGCCCTGTCTATCTTCTGCGACCATTCCGATGTGATGAGTGCCCGCGGTACCGGATTTGCCCTGCTGGCTTCGGGGTCGGTTCAGGAAGCCCAGGATATGGCGGCGATCGGCCACGCGGTAACCCTGGAAAGCCGGGTACCGGTAATGCATTTCTTCGATGGGTTCCGGACCTCCCATGAGATTTCCAAGATTGCAGCGCTCAGTGACGAGGATTTGCAGGCGCTGGTATCGCACGAAGGGGTGGAAGCACATCGTAGCCGTCGGATGACGCCGGACCGGCCAGTGGTTCGCGGCACGTCCCAGAACCCGGACGCTTTCTTCCAGGCCCGGGAGGCCATCAACCCCTTTTATCAGGCCTTTCCAGAGACGCTTGAGGGCGTGATGGACCGGTTTGCCGGGATTACCGGTCGCCAATACCGGCTGTTTGATTATGTCGGCCATCCGGAGGCTGACAGGGTGGTCATCCTGATGGGCTCGGGCGCCGAATGCGCCCATGAAACGGTGGAATGGTTGATGGAGCAGGGCGAGAAGGTCGGCGTTCTCAAAGTGCGCCTGTTCCGGCCCTTTGCCACGGACCGTTTCCTGAGCGCCTTGCCTGAGACTGTAAAGCATCTGGCCGTGCTGGATCGAACCAAGGAGCCAGGGGCCCAGGGTGAGCCCCTGTTGCTGGAAGTCAGTGGCGCCTTGATGGAAGCTTACAGCCGGGGCGATCGCCAGGTGCTGCCCCGGGTGATCGGGGGCCGCTATGGTCTGTCTTCCCGGGAATTTACCCCGGCCATGATCTGCGCCATTTTCGACCAACTGAAAGCCGAAGCCCCGAAAACCCGTTTTACCGTCGGCGTGCGGGACGATATTACCCATCTGTCGCTGGACGTGGACAGCGAACTGGATATTGAGTCCCCGAAAACCCGCCGGGCCCTGTTCTTCGGTCTGGGTGCCGATGGCACTGTCAGCAGTAACAAGGCCAGTATCAAGATTTTGGGTGAGGGCACGGACCTGTTTGCCCAGGGACATTTTGTCTACGACTCAAAGAAATCCGGGGCCACGACAGTGTCCCACCTGCGGTTCGGACCGCTGCCGATCCGCTCCAGCTACCTGATCAACAGGGCCCAGTTCGTGGCCATTCATGCGCCCCAGTTCCTGGAGCGTTTTGATGTTCTGGAACACGCTGCCGAGGGAGCCACGGTGCTGCTGAATGTACCTTGGCCAAAAGAGGAGGTCTGGGACCGGTTGCCCCTTGAGATCCAGCGGGTTCTGGTCGAGCGCAAGGCTCACCTGTTTGTGATTGATGCTGCCGAGGTGGCGGAAAAAGCGGGGCTGGAGCGGCGGATCAACACGGTAATGCAGGTCTGCTTCTTCGCCCTGGCGGATATCCTGCCCCGGGATGAGGCCATTGCCCGCATCAAGGAATCCATCCGCAAAACCTGGGGCCGCCGCGGGCCGGAAGTGGTGCGCCGCAACGTGGAGGCTGTGGATTCGGCCCTGGGCAATCTGCACGAGGTACCGGTACCGGATAAGGTAACGGCAAACCGCACCCGACCACCGAGGGTGCCTGAGGATGCGCCGGACTTTGTCCAGAAAGTCACTCGCCTGATACTGGAAGGGCAGGGGGACAAACTGCCTGTCAGTGCTTTTCCGCCGGACGGTACCTGGCCCACGGGGACCAGCCAGTATGAGAAGCGAACCATCGCCCTGGAAATCCCCATCTGGGAATCCGACCTCTGTGTGCAGTGCAACTTTTGCGCAATGATCTGCCCGCACACCGCGATCACCAGCAAGGTGTTTGAGCCCGAGACGGTCAAAGGGGCGCCAGAGGCGTTCGAGGTGGTGCCGGAAACCCACACCTCGGAGCTGGAGGGGCTGGATTACCGCATTCAGGTGGCGCCGGATGATTGCACCGGCTGTGGTTTGTGCGTTGAGGTCTGCCCCGCGAAGGATCGGACCCAGCCCAAGCGGAAGGCCATCAATATGCAGCCGATTGAAGAGCACCGTGAAGTGGAGGCGGACAACCTGGCGTTCTTCCGGCAATTGCCGGATGTGCCCAGGGATCGTATTCCCCGTGATTTCAAATCCCTGCCGCTGCTGATTCCCCTGTTCGAATATTCCGGCGCCTGTGCCGGCTGCGGCGAAACCCCTTACATCCGTCTGCTGACGCAGTTGGTGGGGGACCGGCTACTGATTGCCAATGCCACCGGCTGCTCCTCGATCTACGGTGGCAATCTGCCCACCACGCCTTACACGGTTAATGCTGACGGCCGGGGGCCCACCTGGAACAATTCGCTGTTTGAAGACGCCGCGGAGCTGGGAATGGGCATGCGTCTGGGTCTGGACAAGCTTGTGGGTCGGGCCCGGCAGTTGCTGGACCAACTGCAGAGCCAGTTGCCAGAGGGGCTTTATGCCGACCTGACCGGTACCTGCACCACGGTTGATGAATCGGCTATGGCATCGCGGCGCACAGCGATTGAGCAGCTTCACCGCTGGCTGGCAGACCAGCAGGGGCCAGAGGCCCGGGAGCTCGACAGCCTGGCCGACGAGCTCTGCCCGAAAAGTGTCTGGGTGATTGGTGGGGATGGCTGGGCCTACGATATTGGCTATGGTGGTCTGGACCACGTTCTGGCTTCGGGTCAGAATGTGAAACTGCTGGTGCTGGATACCGAAGTCTATTCCAACACGGGTGGCCAGCAATCCAAGGCGACGCCCATGGGAGCCATTGCCAAGTTTGCCTCCGCTGGCAAGGCAACCCGCAAGAAGGATCTGGGCCTGCTCGCCATGAGTTATGGCCATGTCTATGTGGCCCAGATTGCCATGCAATCCCACAGCAACCACACCACCAAGGCCCTGCAGGAAGCGGAGAGTTTCGATGGCCCGGCTCTGATCATTGCCCACAGTCCCTGTATTGCCCACGGTTACGACCTGGTGCACTCCCCGGCACAGCAGAAGCGGGCGGTGGACAGCTGGGCCTGGCCGCTGTATCGGTTTGATCCCCGGCGTATCCACGAGGGGCTGCCGCCCCTGCAACTGGACTCCCTGCGCCAGAAAGTCACCATGAAGGCCTACATGCAGGAGGAAGCCCGGTTCCGGATGCTGGAGCTGAGGGATCCCCAGCGCTACGAACAGCTAGTGGCTGCGGCTTCGGAGGCGGCCAATGAACAGCGTGAGCTCTACAAGCAGCTGGCGGGGATCCACTTTGAGCCCCACGAATCGTCCGGCGCAGATAACGAGAAGGGAGAAGGTCATGACTGAGCTGGCAACCCGTTGGCTGGGACTGGAGCTCCGCTCGCCCCTGGTGGTCGGCGCCAGCCCGCTGACCGATGACCTGGACGCCCTGAAAGCCTGCGTTGATGCAGGGGCGGGTGCCGTGGTCATGCATTCGCTGTTCGAGGAGCAGTTGGTGGCGGAGCAAATGGCGGCGCATAAGTTCATTGACTCCCACATCAACATGGACGCCGAGGCCCGATCGTTTTTCCCGGAATCCGAGTTGTTCGAGATGGGATCGGACAGCTACCTGCAGCGATTGGAGCTGCTGCGACACTCACTGGGTGTGCCGGTGGTTGCCTCACTCAACGGCATCTCGACGGGGGGCTGGACCAGGCATGCACGTGAGCTGGAAGGGGCCGGCGCCCATGCCATCGAACTGAATCTCTATGACCTGGCCTCGGATCCGAAGGAAACAGCCGAAGCACTGGAACAGCGGCAACTTGCGGTTGTGAGGTCAGTGGCCGAGCAGGTGAGCATTCCGGTCAGCGTCAAGCTATCGCCTTTCTATTCGGCATTGCCGGCTTTTGTGGCAGGCATTGAAGCGGCTGGCGCCCACGGGCTGGTTTTGTTCAACCGTTTTTACCAGCCCGATATGGACCTGGACGAGCTGGAGTTGAGCCGGGAAGTGGTGCTCTCGTCCAGCGCCGAGCTGCCCTTGCGCTTGCACGCGGCGGCCATGCTGTATGGCCAGACATCACTGGAAATGGCGGTTTCGGGTGGCGTTCACAGTGGTGATGATGCGGCCAAGGCAATTCTTTCGGGCGCTTCCGCTGTGCAGGTGGTTTCCGCCCTGCTGTCGGAGGGCGCCGGCGCCCTGTCGAGGATTACCCGGGAAATGACTGGTCGGCTTTCCAGGATGGGGTACAGTTCAGTTTCCGAAGCCCGGGGCGTTTTGTCCATGGCAAACGCCCCGAACGCCCGGACCTGGGAACGATTGAATTACGCCCGCCTGCTGCATGGCTGGAAATGATGCTCAGAGGCTTTGTTCGGGCACTTCCCGGATCCGCCCGTGTTCGTCAATGGCGACATAGACAAACAGTCCCTCGGTCACCTTGCGCGGATGCTTGGCGGTACGGTCGAGGGTCCACACTTCCACACTGATTTTCATGGAACTGCGACCGATATCTACCAGCTCGCAGTAGCAACCCACCTGAGACCCTACCCGTAATGGCGAAAGAAATTCCATCCGGTCCATGGCCACGGTGGCATTACGGCCCTGGGAAATACGCCCGGCCATGGTCGCAGCAGCGATATCCATCTGCTTGACCAGCCAGCCCGCGAAGACATCGCCATTGGCGTTGGTATCAACGGGAAGGGGGATTACCTGAAGGGTGAGTTCACCACGGGGCGTGGGTTTGTCATCGTCATACGCGGTCATAATACTGCCTTCTTGCGAGCCTGGAATTGTTTTAACTCGCATGGTAACGGCCTGAAGCGCCGCTGCAAGCAAATTTGAACATTCCTGACTATATTTCAAAAGCTGTAACAAAGTTGTCACAGAGAGCCATTAGTCTGCACCCATCGGTAAAGCACATCCGACAAAACGTCCAAACCAAAAAATGGAGACATGACGTGATGAAACTGAAAGCCGCACTGACAACTGTTGCTCTTGCTGGCAGCATTGCAGCCGTATCTACCCCGGCCATGGCCCGCGATACCATCAACATCGTAGGCTCTTCCACGGTTTACCCGTTCGCAACCGTGGTTGCCGAGCGTTTTGGTCGTAACACCGACTTCCCGACTCCAAAGCTGGAATCCACCGGCTCCGGCGGCGGTCTGAAGCTGTTCTGTGAAGGTGTTGGTACCCAGCACCCGGACATCACCAACGCCTCCCGTCGCATGAAGCCGAGCGAGTTTGAACTTTGCCAGTCCAACGGCGTCAAGGACATCACCGAAGTGCGCATCGGTGCCGACGGTATCGTTATCGCCAACTCCAAGGACGCGGGCAAGGCTAACTTCACCCTGGAGCAGGTTTTCTTGGCCCTGGCCAAAGAAGTGCCTGATCCCAACGGCGGCGACAAGCTGGTTGCCAACCCTTACCAGAAGTGGAGCGACATCGACTCCAGCCTGCCGAACAAGGCCATCAGCGTAATGGGTCCCCCTCCGACCTCCGGTACCCGTGACGCCTTCGTTGAAATCGCCATGCAGGGTGGCTGCAAGCAGTACGATTTCATCAAGAAGATGGACAAGAGCGACATGAAATCTGTGTGTCACTCCATGCGTGAAGACGGCCCGTTCATCGAAGCCGGTGAAAACGACAACCTGATCGTTCAGCGTCTGGCGCAGGATTCAGGCACCTACGGTATCTTCGGCTACAGCTTCCTGATGGAAAACTCTGGCCAGATCCAGGCAGTCACCATCAATGGTGTTGAGCCGACTCCGGAAGCCATCTCCAGCGAAGAGTACCCGGTTGCCCGTTCACTGTGGTTCTACATCAAGCAGGCGCACGTTGGTGTTGTTCCGGGTATCCAGGAATACGTTGCCGAGTTCACCAGCGAGAGCGCCTGGGGCGACAACGGCTACCTGGTTGACGTAGGTCTGATTCCGAGCCCGCGTAACGAGCGCATGGAAATTGCCAAGCGCGCCAAGGAACTGCAGCCGATGACCGGCAAAGAACTGTAAGGTTCGAGCAGGGCACGTCAGGGATGACGAAAAAGGAACGCGGGCCTTACGGTCCGCGTTCCTTTGTTACATTTGTGTGAATATTTTTGTGCGGCAAACTGGCAAAATAGACGCCGAGCCAACTTCAAGCCATCAATACAGAGACTGATATGCAGACGGCCAATCTTCTGCCCCTGGTTCTGGTTCTCGCCGTGGTTGCCTATGGCCTCGCTTATATGCGATCCCGGGCCGTGGCAGCGCCCCTGGGCGGCATCCGGAATCTTAAAGCTCTTCCCTTTTACTACGCGGCGCGGGCAGCACTCTGGTGTGCCATCCCCGCCCTGATTGTCCTCGCAGCCTGGGCCGGCTTTGAAGGCAAGGTTATCCAGGGCATCGTGATTGCATCGTTGCCCCAGGATGTCTGGCCTGAATCTCCCGGAGAGGCGAGTCTGATTCTTTCCCAGATCAGTAACGTCGCGGCAGGAAAGCTGAATCCGGAATTCGTGCCAGAGCATATTGTCGGGGCTGCATCGGTGCTTGAGACGATGGATAATCAGAGCGAGAACTTTAAAGCCGCTCTGGTTTTGCTGGTTGCCGTGTCCGGTGCCGCGTTCGCGTGGACCCGTGTTTCGCCTCACATCAACGCAAGACTTAACGTAGAGACAACCCTTCGCCGCATTTTCTTTGTTTGTGCGGCGCTGGCGGTCCTGACGACGGCGGGTATCGTCTTTTCAGTGATTCTGGAGACCATCCGGTTTTTCGGTCGAGTACCGATCAGCGATTTTCTGTTCAGTACCAGTTGGAGTCCCCAGACCGCCTTGCGGGCGGATCAGGTGGGGTCTGAAGGGGCTTTCGGGGTTATCCCGCTGTTTACCGGCACCCTGTTGATTTCTGCCATTGCCCTCCTGGTGGCAGTGCCCGTTGGCCTGTTGTCAGCCATCTACCTGTCCGAATACGCCAGCAAACGGGTACGTTCCACCGCCAAGCCTGTGCTTGAAATGCTGGCGGGTATTCCGACCGTTGTTTACGGCTTCTTCGCTGCGCTGACGGTTGCTCCGTTTATCCGTGACCTTGCGGAAATGGTCGGCCTGGAGGCGTCTTCCCAGAGTGCACTGGCCGCGGGCCTGGTTATGGGCATCATGATCGTGCCGTTCGTCTCTTCGCTCTCTGACGATGTCATCAATGCGGTTCCCCAGTCCATGCGTGACGGCTCCCTGGCGCTGGGCGCCACGCAGTCCGAAACCATGAAAAAGGTTATTTTCCCCGCCGCGCTGCCGGGGATTATTGGCGGCATCCTGCTGGCTGCTTCCCGTGCCATTGGTGAAACCATGATTGTGGTGATGGCAGCGGGCCTGGCCGCAAACCTGACAGCCAACCCCCTGGAGTCGGTAACGACCGTGACCGTGCAGATTGCAACCCTGCTGGTGGGTGACCAGGAGTTTGACAGTGCCAAGACCCTGTCCGCATTTGCCCTGGGTATGCTGCTGTTCATCGTTACGCTGCTGCTGAACGTGGTGGCCCTCAAGATCGTTCGCAAGTATAGGGAACAGTATGACTGATCAACGTTCTCAGGCGGAGATTGTCCGCAACTCCCTCAAGCGCCGCTATCGAAAGGAACGCCGGTTCCGGTTGTATGGCATGCTGGCAATATTCATTGCCCTTGCCTCCCTGGCTATTCTTTTTGCGGACATTATCACCAAAGGCCATACAGGGTTCGTCAAGACCACGATTACTCTGGATGTGACCCTTGATTCCGACATGATGTACCTGGACGATCCCACCGACGCGGATCAGCGGTCCATGGCGGACTTTGTCGCGCCCATCATTGCGGCCCTGCAGGAGCATGTTCCGGAGGCTGACAGTGCGGCCGAGAAGCGGGAGTTGGGCCGCCTGATCGGTAGCTATGGCGCCAGTCAGATTCGTGACCTGTTGAAAGATAATCCGGACTTGCTGAACACCACGCAAACCATTGAGTTTCTGGCGCACGATCGGGTCTCGACCTACGTCAAGCACGCGGATAATCCGCGGTACAGCATTAAACTGTCCGAGCAGCAGCAACGCTGGGTGGACGAACTGCTGGAAAAAGGCGTTCTCGATACCAGCTTCAACGATGTGCTGTTCAGCCGGGGGGACTCCAGGGAACCTGCGAATGCGGGTATTCTCGGGGCCATTGTCGGTTCTCTGCTGACCATGCTGGTCACACTGGCGATCGCGTTTCCCGTGGGTATTGCCGCCGCAGTGTATCTGGAGGAATTTGCGCCCCAGAATAAGATTACCGACTTTATCGAAGTCAATATCAATAATCTGGCCGCCGTTCCGTCGATCATTTTCGGTCTGCTTGGCCTGGCGGTCTTTATCGGTCTCTTCGGCATGCCCCGCTCGGTCCCGGTGGTGGGCGGCATGGTATTGGCGTTGATGACACTGCCAACCATCATCATTTCCGGAAGAGCGGCAATCAAGAGCGTGCCGCCCTCCATACGGGAGGCTGCAGAGGGTGTTGGCGCCTCCAAGATGCAGGTGGTGCTCCATCACGTGATACCCCTGGCGATGCCCGGCATGCTCACCGGCTCCATCATCGGTATGGCCCAGGCGCTGGGGGAAACGGCACCCCTGCTGTTAATCGGCATGGTGGCCTTTATTGTGGATGTACCGAGCGGCTTTCTCGATTCAGCCACCGTATTACCGGTACAGATATATCTGTGGGCCAGCAGCTCTGAACAGGGCTTCATCGAGCTGGCGTCCGCCGGCATCATGGTGCTGCTCACCTTCATGATCAGTATGAACGCACTGGCCATCTGGCTCCGTAAACGTCTTGAGCGTCGGTGGTAAGGAGATTATTTATGAATACTATGAACCCAACCGTAACCAGCGAAGCGGATATGCCTGAAGAAACGATTATTCCGGTGCAGGAAGAAAAGCCGGCGGAAACCGTGATTGAAGAAGGAAAGACCGTGGGTCATCCATTTTCGGATGAGCCCAAGTTCAAGCTCCGTAACGTCGAAGTGTTCTATGGCGAAGATCGGGCCATCAAGAATATCAGCCTGGATATTGGTCGCAACGAAGTCATTGCCTTCATCGGTCCCTCCGGCTGTGGCAAGTCAACGTTTCTTCGATGCCTGAACCGGATGAACGACAGTATCGATATCTGTCGGGTCAAGGGTCAGTTGGCCATTGACGACCATGATATTTACGATCCGAAGCGCGATGTTGTGGAGCTGCGGGCCAGGGTTGGCATGGTGTTCCAGAAGCCGAACCCTTTTCCCAAGTCCATCTATGACAACGTAGCCTACGGCCCCCGTATTCACGGCCTGGCCAATCGCAAGTCGGATCTGGACGACATTGTTGAGAGCAGTCTTCGCAAAGCCGGTCTCTGGGATGAAGCCAAGGACCGTCTTGATGCCATTGCAACCGGCATGTCCGGTGGCCAGCAGCAGCGTTTGTGCATCGCCCGTGCGATCGCCGTCAGCCCGGAAGTGATTCTGATGGACGAGCCCTGCTCGGCACTGGACCCGATCGCGACCGCCAAGGTGGAGGAGCTGATCGCCGAAATGTCCGAGAGCTATACTATCGTGATCGTGACCCACTCGATGCAGCAGGCGGCCCGGGTATCCCACCGTACGGCCTACTTCCACCTGGGGCACCTGGTGGAAGTAAACGAGACCAACAAGGTATTCACCTCGCCGGAACATGAACTGACCGAGTCCTACATCACCGGCCGTTTCGGCTGATTCCGGACCTGAGGAATTTTGGAGAAGAACAGTATGCCTACGAAGAAGGATGACGTTTACGGGGATCATATCTCCCACAAGTTCAATGATGAACTGATGGAGCTCAAGACCGAGTTCCTGAAAATGGGTGGTATGGTTGAGGCGCAGCTTGAGAGGGCCATTGAGGCTCTTGTTGACGGTGACGGATACGCGGCAGACGAGATTCGTGCCAACGACAAAAAAGTCGATCAGATGGAAATTGAGATCGATGAAGAGGCCACGCTGATTATCGCCCGCCGCCAGCCGACGGCACGTGATCTGCGTCTGGTGATCTCGGTAATCAAGATGGTCGCCGACCTGGAGCGCGTTGGTGATGAAGCCAAGAAAATCGCCAAGCTGGCTATCAACCTGAGCGAGGAAGGTCATGCGCCCCGGGGTTATGTCGAGGTCCGGCACATTGGCAGCCATGTGCTGGCTCTTCTCCACGATGCGTTGGATGCGTTCGCTCGGCTGGATTCCGAGCAGGCATTGCGGATCATGAAGGAAGACAAGCGCGTCGATGAGGAATATCAGGCAGCGGCCCGTACTCTGCTGACCTTCATGATGGAAGATACCCGCAACATTTCACGATGCATGTCTGTGATGTGGGTGCTCCGTGCCCTGGAGCGGGTGGGTGACCACGCCTGCAACATCGCCGAGAACGTGATCTTCATGGTCAAAGGCGAGGACGTTCGTCATACGCCGGTGGAAGAGGCTGAGAAAGTCGTAGGTCGCTGATTTATCAGGCTTGGGAGGAGGGCCGCCGTGTGGTGCGGCCCTCCTCCCAAGTCTAAAACAATCAGGCCTGCTTCATTTTGTCGGTATAAGGCGGCCAGCCCAGCGGCTTGCCACCGAGAACGTGCAGGTGGATGTGAAACACCGTCTGCCCGGAATTCTCCCCGCAATTCATGACAACCCGATAGCCGTCGTCGGCAAACCCCTTCTCCCTGGCGATCTTCGCTGCCACCAGATACAGATGCCCCACCAGCTCCCGATCGTCTTCGGTGATGTCGTTGATGGTGGCGATGGGCTTTTTCGGGATGACCAGAAAATGCACCGGCGCCTGCGGGTTGATGTCACTGAACGCCAGGGCGATGTCGTCTTCGTAGAGGATGTCCGCGGGGATTTCGCGGTTGATGATCTTGGTGAAAATCGTCTCTGACATGGTGGCTCCTTTGCACTTGTCCTTGGGATTGTTGTTTGGCTCTAAAGCTGATTCAGGCCCGGAATCCGGGAGGTTATCTGCCGCACCACGGCCGGCAGTTCCTCGTCGATGCCCATGGCGTAGCGGGCCACCCGGTTGCGGGCGAAGGGCAGGGCTCGGGCGGCGCCGAGGCCCAGATTGCGCAGCAGATGAACGGGCGGAATCCGGTTACTGAACAGATGGTAAAACACATCCATGGTCAGCATCATTCTGCGGTTCGCTGGTCGGCGCTGTTGCTCGTACAGGTTCAGCCACTTTGGCGCGGCCAGATCATCACCGGCGCGCTTGGCTTCCTTGAGAACTGACTGAAGGGCTTGAGCGTCCTGGAAGCCCAGATTAACTCCCTGGCCGGCCAGGGGGTTGATGGTGTGGGCTGAATCGCCGGCCAGAACCACTCGGTTACTGTAATAGTGTTTGGCATGTTGACGGGCAATCGGGAATGACGCTCTGCTGTCGATATGGGTTAGCAGGGGTAGGCTCGACGGGAATGCCGACTGGATTTCCGCCATCAGTTTACTGGGTTCCAGGGCTTTCAGGCGTGCCAGTTCATCGGGACAGTCGTACCAGACCAGTGAGGCCCAGCTTTCACCGGGGTGTTTCGGTCCGGCGCTGTGCAGTGGTAGAAAAGCCCGTGGGCCGGAGGGTTGGAAACCCTGCCAGGTAATGTCTTCCACCGGCCCCTGGTAACGTACCGAGATAACCATCGCCTGCTGGTCATACTGGTTCCGGGTAACGCCAATGCCGGCCAGGTCCCGGATCCGGGACTGGGCGCCGTCGGCGCCAACCACCAGGGGCGCGGCGAGTTCGCCGCCATCGTCCAGGGTAATGGTGACGGATTCATCCGTCTGTTCCAGCGATGACACCCCGTGACCGTGTAGCAGGGTTACCTGGGGGCAGGCCTCTGCCGTCTGCCAAAGGGCCTGTTGGGTTATGGAGTTCTCGACGATGTGGCCTAGATGGTGCGCGCCGAGTTCTGAGGCATCGAACTGTACTTCGGCCAGCTTTCGGGGCACCAGATTCTGCAACGGATGGTGGGTTTCATCCCACACAGCCAGACGTTTGTAGGGCGTCGCCCGCATGTTACCGATGCGGTCCCAGGCGCCAAGACTCTCAAGGTAGCGTTCACTGCCTGCGCTCAGGGCAGAGACCCGGATATCCGGGGCGTTGTCGGGATTAAAGGTGGGCGGCGGAGCCCGGTCAACCAGGGCAACGCGGAAGCCATTCTGGCCAAGGCCAGTGGCGAGGGCGGCACCCACCATGCCGGCACCAACAACCACAATATCAAAGGCTTGAGTCATATCGGATTCCTGTCTGATGCCCTCAGTTTACGCGATGACGGCAGCCAGACAAGAGACCGGGATCAAGCCGGCCGGAAAAGAGTCAGTACCCCGCCATACCGGATACGCGCTGCTTGGTTACGTCATCAGGCCGGCGGCGGCCTTTGACCAGCCAGGCGGGCTTTTGGGCTCCGGGTTTGGTGAAGCCCTGATTCAGGACCATAGGTTGCACCAGGGTCAGGAAATCGGCGGTTTTCATATGGACCGATTCACTGTGACTGCCTGCGGCAAAAGCCAGCTCCGGTTGCTCTGTAAGAGATTCCGCGCAGTACACCGTCATTCCGAACAGGTTGCCGAACGGGGGCATGGCGCCAACTTCACAATCCGGGAAGCGGTCCTGAAATTCCTGTTCGTCTGCAAGATCCAGGAAATCGGTCTCCAGAATCCTGGACAGTCTGTCCCAGCGGATTCGCCAGGTTGCCGGCATCACCAGCATCGCCATTTTGCCGTCCAGTTCGATAATGACTGTTTTTACGACGCGATCGCCGGCGATCTTTACGTGGTGGGCCAGTTCCTGGGCGGTAAACGCAGGGGGGTGAGAGAGACACATGTATTCCACACCTGCCTCATCGAGGAATTCCTTTAACTGCTGTACCGGCATAGTGACAACCTCCTACCAGCAATGACAGCGTTCCGGAGCCTGTGTTGATCAGCATCTCTGGCCCCGACGGACTGGCGGGGTTGGGAAACCCCGCCATTAATGGTCAGCTTAGTTGAGGTTACGCAGTTTGCGAGTAACCGGATGTATCAATGAGAAACGGATCGCGAATCTCAGTCGGTTTTAATCATATGCACATCGCGCTGTGGGAACGGAATGCTGATGCCCTCCGCGTCGAACGCTTTCTTTACCTTTTCGTGCATGTCCCAGTAGAACGGCCAAAGGTCGGCGGACTTGGTCCAGGCCCGAACGGTCAGGTCAACCGAGCTCTCGCCCAGGGCGCCAACAACGATCAGAGGCTCGGGATCTTTCAGGGCACGCTCGTCTTCTTCGATCAGGCGCTTGCAGACCGCCTTGGCCTTGTCGATGTCGTCGCCGTAGCCGATGCCGAAGCTCATATCGCAACGACGGGTTTCATAAGCGCTCAGATTGGTCAGGCTGGCATTGGCCAGTTGACCGTTCGGGATTACGATCCGGCGGTTATCGAAGGTGTCGACAATGGTGTACAGGATGGAAATTTCCCGGACCGAACCGAGATAACCCTGGGCGTCGATGACATCGCCGACCTTGAACGGCTTGAAAATCAGGATCAGCACGCCGCCTGCGAAGTTTGCAAGACTGCCCTGCAGCGCCAGGCCGACCGCCAGACCGGCGGCACCGACAATAGCGATGAAGGATGTGGTGGCAATGCCGACCATGGATGCGACGGAGATCAGCAGCAGAATCTTGAGGATGACGCTGATGAGGCCGCAGAGGAACTTGTTCAGGGTAGGGTCTTTCTTGCCCAGTTTGGCGTCCAGGACGCCGACAAACCGGTTTATCAGCCAAAGGCCCACGATCAATGTGACGATGGCCAGAACCACTTTCGGGGCATAGGTCATGACCAGAGACATGGCCTGATTCATGAGTTCCGAGGCACCGCCTTCAGCGCCAAATAGGTCTTCCATAAAGGACTCCTTGTTCGTTGGTATTTTTCATAAGTGTCGGATTAACGGACAAAATCCTGCAACAACGTGATTCGTCTACCTCTGTATATAGCAGACAAATGTCAGGGGTGTGTATAGCAGGCCGAATATTCCGCCAGATGCTTACGCAATCGAGCGTTCGCTGGCCCAATCGAGAATGGTCTTGGGGCCCCCGCGGACAAGAATCCGGCCTTCTTTCTGGCTCAGTTGGTAGTCGTACATGGGGTCGTAATAGTCCTGAAGCAGCGCCTGAATCCAGGTGTTGTGGGCGCCAGTCTGTCCGGTGGCTTCCTGCTGCTCAAGCGCCTCTGCCATCAGGCGGCGTAGCTGCTTGTGACGCTCACCGCCCAGGCGCTTGCGAATGCGATCGATGGCACTCAACAGGTAGTCCCGGAAATTCAGCCAGCCCGCTTCGGCTCCGTCGCGGTTCACATAATCTGCGCACATACCCTCAACGTAGTCTTCCCGGATGATGGCAACACGCTCTTCCATGGGTTGCTCAAGAATCAGCAGGGGCGAGGCGGCCATTCGTGCCTTTAGCGACTCGGGCAGGGCGCAACGCCCTACCAGGCGGCTTTCATCTTCCAGGTAAACCGGGCCCTCTCTGAAATGACGGGCTTTGAGCATGGCCACGGCCAGCCGGTTCTCGAAATCGATCT
Organism: Marinobacter sp.; assembly: GCF_041687235.1. Classification (GTDB taxonomy): domain Bacteria; phylum Pseudomonadota; class Gammaproteobacteria; order Pseudomonadales; family Oleiphilaceae; genus Marinobacter. The sequence continues at coordinate 46,224 of NZ_JAWLCH010000012.1, forward strand.
GTGAGGGTTGGGGGGTGACCTGGCGCCCGAAACTGGAGCCCCGGTGGTTGGCCAGGCCCTCAAGATCCACCGGATTGGGGAGCTGTTTCAGAACCCGTGTCTTGCCGGTGCCGGTGCGACCGCTGAGAATATGGAATTCGCCGGACTCGATCTGCGCTTCCAGGCTGTCGATCAGAAACCGGCGCAGCGCCTTGTAGCCGCCTTTGACCAGCGGATAGTCAATGCCGGCCTCCCGGATCCACTGTTGGGTAAGCCGGGACCGCAGGCCGCCCCGGAAGCAGAAAAGGTAACCCTCGGGATGGCGGGCAACAAAGCGCTTCCAGGCTTCAATACGCTGGGCCTTGATGTCGCCGGATACCAGTTGATGGCCCAGTTCGATGGCCTTGTCCTGGCCTTTTTCCTTGTAACAGATGCCGACCCGGTGGCGCTCCTCGTCGTTCATCAGTGGCGCGTTTTCGGTATTCGGAAAACTGCCACGACTGAACTCAACCGGCGCCCGGACGTCCATCAGGGGCACGTCGTTCAGGAACAGGGAAAGGTAGTCGTCGGTATCGGGTCTGCTTGCCATTTCAGCGGTAAACCAGTTGTCAGATGGAGGCGGCAGTATAGCGGAAAAGGGTGTTTTCTGCTTGTCGCGCCCTGTTTCCCGACAGGGTCATGGGTACAATGGCGCCTTCGTGAAATTCGAGGTTGGATACCCCATGTCAGCAGACTGTCTGAATCAACACCTGCGCAAAACCCTGGCCCGGGGCCGGGTGGCCGTGTCCCGCCCTGCCAGTTGTGAACGGATTGCCCTGTATCTGTTTGACCCGACGGTGCTTGAGGGGCCGTTATCCCATGAGGAGGCCCAGGCGGTGGTTGCCGAACCTGCCTACTGGTCCTTTTGCTGGGCCAGCGGCCAGGTGCTCGCCAGCTGGATTCTGGACAACCCCAAGTGGGTCGAGGGTAAGCGGGTCCTGGATTTCGGTTCCGGATCCGGGATAGTGGCCGTCGCAGCGGCGATGGCCGGAGCAAGGGAAGCCATCGCCTGTGACATTGACCCGGCTGCCCTGGACGCGGCCAGGGCCAATGCGGCCCTCAATGGTGTTTCCGTTGGCCTCTGCGGTGACTGGGCAGACCGACCGGAGGATCTGGACGTGGTGACAGCAGCGGATGTGCTCTACGATCCTGAAAACCGGCCGTTGCTCGGAGTTTTTCGCGAGGCGGCACCCCGGGTGTTGCTGGCGGATTCGCGGATGAAAGTGTTGGGTGACAGTGCCTACAACCTTCAGACGACGGTTGAAGCCCGTACCTGGCCGGATCTGAATGAGTTCGAGGAGTTCAATCAGGTGCGTATTTATTTGGCCGGGGAGGCCGGGAGAGGCTGAAACCCGAAACCGGGCTTAAAAAAAAGGGCAACCATGCGGTTACCCTTTCTCGGAACAGGTCGGCGCTTCCGTGCGCAATGGGCAACAGCCATGTTGCGAGATCCTTGAGCCACTCCGTGGTGCCGGCATCCGAGCCAGCTATCCGAATAGTTATCCCTTAAGCGAGGCGTCCCTGTGTCCTTGCCTCTCCCTGCAATCCATGCCGGGGTGCATCCAGTGCGTCGTCCTTTTCCCTGTCATCCTTGATGTACACACTATACCAATGGAATTCTGACAAACGTGTGAACTGTGCACGCGCCGATCGGAGTGTCTGGACCGGTTAATCCAATAAAATATGATAATCAGTGAGTTAGGTTTTCTCTAAGGGCTGTGTCGAACCACTACGTACGCAATGTCACTGCAAGTTCTCACGCCTTTGTGAGAAATATCTCACAAGGATTCTGGCGAATTTCGCAAGTCCGGTTTGGCGGCCGCAGGGAGGCCGGGCCAGGGTAGGAGGCCGATGGCGATGCCTGCGCCGTCCGCGGCCAGATCGGCGAGTGAAAATTCCCGGTAAGGCAGGTTTGCCTGGATAATTTCGATGCCCAGACCGAAGCCCAGCAGCGCCGGGGCAAACCAGATGGCCTTGAGCTCCGGCCAGGCAAGACGGGTCAGGATCGTCAGTTCCAGAAAGGCGATCAGGTGGTTTACCTTATCGCTGGAGGAGGAGGGTACGGGGTAAGGACTATCGGTTGTTGCAAGAAACCCGATGGCCAGTACCGACATTACGAACGCTGCGCGCCACAGGGGGCGACAGTTCAGAAGGCTGGTCAGTTGTTTTCTCAATGTATCCATCGGGGAAGTCACTGAACGATCTCGGGCTGTGGGAATGTAGCCAACATGATATGCTTTGCGCCCCGTCATTGTCATTGAAGCGGAGGTCCTGCCAGCGATGCTCAAGGGTAATTTTTTTCGTGGACTGGGCTACCTGGGTGAAGGTTTCCGCCTGATTCGTCAGCCCGGCCTGCGGCTGTTCGTCATTATTCCACTGGTTATCAATATTCTGCTTTTCGGCTTGCTGTTCTTCTTCATGGGAGAGCTCTTCGCCGGCCTGATTGCCGCCGCCATGGCCTGGCTGCCGGACTGGGCCTGGCTTCAGGCACTGGATTGGCTGTTCTGGATTCTTTACGGAGCCGTCATTGTATTGATGCTGGCCTATGGTTTCGTGATTGTTGCCAACCTGATCGGCTCCCCGTTCTATGGCTACCTTGCCGAGCTGACGGAGAAACACCTGACCGGTCAGGAGGTGAACACCGACGACAGCTGGGCTTCCATCATCAAGGACATCCCCCGTGCACTCTGGCGTGAGGTTCAGAAAATTCTGTACTACCTGCCGCGGGCTATTGGCCTGCTCATTATCGGCCTGATACCGGTTGTTAATCTGGTTGCAGCGGTTCTCTGGTTTCTATTCAACAGCTGGATGATGGCTTTGCAGTATGTGGACTATCCCGCCGACAACCACAAGGTCAGTTTCCCGGCCCTGCGCCGGTTGCTGGGTGACACGCGGTTGTCTGCCTTCGGCTTTGGCCTGCCGGTGGCGTTGGCCGCCATGGTGCCGGTGCTGAATCTGTTTGTGGTGCCGGCGGCGGTGTGTGGGGCAACGGCTTACTGGGTGCGTGAGAACGGCGCCACAAGAACTTAACTGGTCTGGAGGTTTCTTGGATACATCGGAATTTGTTATTGGTCAGCGTTGGGTCAGTCATAGTGATACCGGCCTGGGGCTCGGAATTGTTACGGATATTTCCGGGCGCCGGGTGACCCTCGGGTTTCCTGCTGCCGATGAAGAGCGCACCTACGCGATTGATAACGCCCCTCTGTCTCGCATTATCTACCAGCTGGGCGAGGAGATTGAAACGTTTGATGGCGAGCGCTACACGGTTCGAGCGGTTGAGGACATTGGCGGTGTGCTCATGTACCACGCAGACGATGGCACCGATCTGCATCAGATTTCAGAAGTAAAACTCGCCGGTTCGGTGAACTTCTCAGCGCCGCATCAGCGGTTGTTCGCAGGTCAGTTTGATCGTAACGGCGCCTTTCGCCTGAGGTTCGCTACGGTTCAGCACATGAACAGGCTTCGGGCGTCCCCGGCCCAGGGACTGATCGGCGCGCGTACCCAGCACCTGCCGCACCAGATCTACATTGCCCATGAGGTTGCCCGGCGCCATGCGCCACGGGTTCTTCTGGCCGATGAAGTCGGCCTGGGCAAAACCATCGAGGCCGGGCTTATCCTGCACTATCAGCTGCATACCGGGCGCGCTAAACGTGCTCTCATCGTGGTGCCGGATTCACTCACCCATCAATGGCTGGTGGAAATGCTTCGCCGCTTCAATCTGCGTTTCTCGATCGTGGATCAGGGTCGCTACGATGCCCTGAAAGACGAGGAAAGCGACGTTGATGCCCTCGTTAACCATATTTTTGGTGATGAAGACGCGGTCAACCCTTTTGAGAGCGAGCAACTGGTGCTCTGCAGTCTCGATTTCCTGAAGAAAAGCCAGAAGGCACGGGACGATGCCCTGAAGGCCGAATGGGACCTGATGATTGTGGATGAGGCCCACCACCTGGCCTGGAGCCCGGAACAGGTCAGCCCGGAATACCAGATCGTTGAGGAATTGTCGGCGGTCAGCCGGGGTTTGTTGCTGCTGACGGCGACCCCGGAGCAGGTTGGTGTTGCCAGCCACTTTGCCCGCTTGCGGCTGCTGGACCCCGCCCGCTTTCATGATTTGGAAGCTTTCCGGAAAGAAGAGCAGCAGTACGAGGCCATTAACGCCGTGGTCCGTCGTCTGCAGGATGACGGATCGGGGATCAGCGCCGGGGACCAGACACTGCTTCAGGACTGGCTGGGTGATGAACTGGACCAGTTGTTGGCCGGCGAGGATCCTCGCCAATCGGTCATCGATGCCTTGCTGGATCGTCATGGCACCGGCCGCGTACTGTTCCGGAACACCAGGTCGGCGATCCAGGGATTTCCTGAACGCCGGCCCAATCCAGAACCTTTGCCGTGCCCTGCTATGTACGACGGGAAGGCGTCGGGCACTGAGGGGCTGGCGCCGGAGCAGCTGGTTCCCGAGGAACAGTGGCTGGCGGAGGATCCCCGGGTTGCGTGGCTCGAGAAAAAGCTGGTCAGCCTGCGCCCGGCCAAGGTTGTTGTTATCTGTGCCAGCGCTGAGACAGCCATGGCGCTCGAGCACTACCTTCAGCTGCGCGCGGGCATCCGCAGTGCGGCTTTCCACGAGCACCTGAGCCTGATCGAGCGTGATCGGGCGGCCGCCTATTTTGCCGACACAGAGCAGGGTGCTCAGGCATTGATCTGCTCGGAGATTGGCAGCGAGGGCCGGAACTTCCAGTTTGCCCATCACCTGGTGCTGTTCGATCTGCCCGCCAACCCGGATCTGCTCGAGCAGCGCATTGGACGGCTGGACCGGATCGGTCAGACAGAAGCCATCGATATCCACATTCCCTTCTTGCGTGGGACCAGTCAGGAAGTTCAGTTCCGCTGGTTCCATGAGGGTCTGAATGCCTTTGCCGAGAGTTGCGCAGTCGGCGTCGCGGTTCAGGAGGCCGTCCAGACCCGTTGGCAGCAGGCCATGGAAGGTGATGCGTCGGTGACAGATGAACTGGTGAGGGATACAGCGGAAGAGGCGAAACGCCTGAAAACGCTGCTGCAAAATGGCCGTGATGCCCTGATTGAGCTTAACTCCTGCCGCCCGGAGGTGGCCGAGGATCTGATTGCCGCCATTGAAGAGGAAGAAGGCGAGGCCCGGGTTCGGGATTACATGATCGAAGCCTTCGACATACTCGGGGTGGATGTGGAAGACCATGCCGAGCATTCGGATGTTCTGCGTCCCGGCGAACAGTATCAGGCCGGTCATGTGGCCGAGTTGCCGGAAGACGGAATAACCGTGACCTGGGATCGCCAGAACGCCCTGGAACGGGAAGATCTGGCATTCATGAGCTGGGAGCACCCGATGGTGACCGGGGTGATGGATTCGGTCACCAGCTCGGGGCTGGGCAAGGCCGCGCTTGCCAGCCTTTCGGTCAAGGCGCTACCTCCGGGTACCTTGTTGATGGAGGCGCTGTTTACCGTGCACTGTCCGGCGCCCGAAGCGCTGCAGCTGACCCGCTATCTGCCGGTTTCACCATTGCGGTTGCTGGTGGATGTCAATGGCAAGGAGCTGTCCGGTGCGCTGCCTCATGATCGGCTGAACGATCTGTGTTCAAATATCCGCCGGCGAACAGCCCAGGCGATCGTGCCCCAGATTCGCCCGCAGGTTGAAACCATGGTGGACCATGTGGAGCGGCTTTCCGAGCCTCATCTGGAGCCTCTGAAAACCCGCGCACTCGAACAACTGTCGGCCAGCTTCGAGCCGGAAATACGGAGGTTGGAGGCGTTGCAGAAAGTGAACCCGTCCATCCGCGAGGAAGAAATCGACTTCTTCCGTAACCAGTTTGAGGCGGCAAAAGAGGCCATAGGTCATGCCAGCCTGGCGTTGGAAGGCATTCGTGTGATCGTGACCGCATAACTCACGGTGTGACCGCCGTAACTGGCTGACTGTGCGGCATTTGCTGGTCAGCCCTCATCTGATGCGGTACCGTAAACGTAACGGTTTATAGTCTTCGACATTCCCGAACCATGGATGACAGAGAGAACCTATGATGACTTTCATACTGTTTGTAGTGGCACTGGCCGGCCTTCTGATTGTGATGCGGCGCGAGTCCGGTGCAACCTCCGCCATTGGCGTGATGGCCGTAACGGGTGTGCTCTCGCTGATTTTTGCCTCTGGCTGGCTGGCGCTGGTCTTGTTCCTCGGTGCCGCGGCAACCGCTGCAGCCGGTCTGCCGGGCTTTCGTCAGAGCTGGCTGACGCCCCGCATTTTCGCCATGTTCAAGAAAGTTGCGCCCAAGGTTTCGGATACCGAGAAAGTGGCCCTGGAAGCCGGCACTGTTGGCTGGGACGGTGAACTGTTCACCGGCCGTCCGGACTGGCACAACCTTCTGATTAACCGCAATACCGGTTTGAGTGAGGACGAACAGGCGTTCGTGGACAATCAGTGCACCCAGGCCATTTCCATGTGCAATGCCTGGGATGTAGCCGTCGAGCGGGCAGACCTGCCGAAGGAGCTTTGGGATTTCCTTAAGAAAGAGAAGTTCTTCGGCATGATCATTCCGAAAGAATACGGAGGCCTGGAGTTTTCCGCCAAGGCCCAGACGGCGGTGCTTCAGAAGCTGGCTGCCAACGAATCACTGATGGTCTCTGTCGGGGTGCCGAACTCGCTCGGTCCGGGTGAGTTGCTCGTGAAGTACGGCACCGAAGACCAGAAGAACCACTACCTGCCTCGCCTGGCTGATGGCCGCGAGATCCCATGCTTTGGTCTGACTGGTCCCCGAGCCGGATCCGATGCAACGTCGCTGCCGGACACCGGCATCGTCTGCAAACAGAAAGTCGACGGCAAGGAAGTGGTTGGTATCCGGCTGAACTTCGAGAAACGCTGGATCACTCTTGCGCCCATCGCCACCGTTGTCGGGCTGGCATTCCGGATGTTTGACCCGGATGGCCTGCTCGGCGATACCGAAGACTACGGTATCACCTGCGCGCTGATCCCGCGGGACACCAAAGGTATGGAAATTGGCCGTCGACACTGCCCGATCGGTAGCCCGTTCCTGAACGGACCGATCAAGGGTAAGGACGTGTTCATCCCTCTGGACTACATCATCGGGGGCGTGGATATGGCCGGCCAGGGCTGGCGGATGCTGGTTGAGTGCCTGTCTGTTGGCCGATGCATCACGCTGCCTTCTGGCGCGGCCGGTGCGGCTGCCTACTCGGTTGGCACGGCCGGTGGCTTTACCCGTATCCGCCGTCAGTTCAATACGCCGGTTGCGGATATGGAGGGCGTTCAGGAGCCATTGGCCCGGATCGCCGCGAAAACCTATATTTCCCAGGCGGCGGTCAATCACACGGCCAACATGATTGATAAAGGCGAGAAGCCGGCCGTACCTTCGGCGATCCTCAAGTACCACCTCACCGAGTTCCAGCGTGGCATCCTCACCGATGCCATGGATGTTCATGGTGGCAAAACAGTGACGCTTGGCCCTCGCAATTATCTGGGTATTGGCTACAGCGGTGCGGCAGTTTCGATCACCGTTGAAGGTGCCAACATCATGACCCGCAGCCTGATGATCTTCGGTCAGGGGGCCATTCGCTGTCATCCCTATGTGCTCAAGGAGCTGGCGGCCAAAGATAATGATGATATCAAGGCCTTCGATGATGCCTTCTTCGGCCATGCCGGCCTGATTTTCGGTAACGCCGCCCGCGCCTTTACCCAGGCGCTGGGCCTTGGCCGGGCGGATGTGCCGTTCGACAGCGCCAGCCGCAAATACGCCCAGGCCGTGGCCCGTTTCAGCGCGGCCTTCGGGCTCTGCTCGGATGCTGCGATGACCACACTGGGCAGCGAGCTGAAAATGCGCGAGCTGATCTCGGCGCGGTTGGGTGATATGTTGTCCAACCTGTACCTGGCCTCCATGGTGCTGAAGAACTGGCACGAGACCCAGCCGGTGGAAGGCGAAAAAGAAGCCATGGAGTACAGTCTTGAGCTGTTGATGCACCGCACCGAAAATGCTCTGGACGAGTTCCTGCAGAACTTGCCGAATCGGGCTGTGGCTATGGTGTTGCGCGCTGTTACCATGCCCCTCGGTCGCCGCTGGGGTGCTCCGCAGGACGACCTGGCGCGTAAGCTGGCACGTGCTATCTCCACCGATACGCCGATTCGCAACAAGTTGATTGCAAGCGTATGGACCAGCGACGGTGAGGGTACCGTGGTGAATCCGGTGGCCCGGTACAATGGTCTGCTGAAAGATTATGACAAAGCAGAGCAGCTGTACCGGAAGGTCACCAAGGCCTACGCCAAAGGTGAGCTGCCCATGACGGCATTACACCCGGAAGAGCGGTTTGAAGCGGCCCTTGAAGCCGGCATATACACCAAGGAAGAGGCCGACTTCATGCGTCAGTATGAAACCGTGGTTCTGGAAATGCTGACGGTGGATGACTTCCCGTTCGATGCGTTTGCACAGAACAAGGAGTTGGTGATTGATCATAATCCTGCCTGACAGAAGACTGCCCTGACATGTGGCTGTCTTTCCTCGCAGTAAGCGTTGGCGCCGTGATCGGCGCCAACCTTCGTTGGGCTCTGGGGTTGTGGCTGAACACCAGCTACCATGCCGTCCCCTACGGCACGTTGGTCGCCAACCTCAGTGGCGGCTGGCTGATTGGCCTGCTGATCGGCTATTTCAGTCATGGCACATCATTGGCGCCGGAGTGGCGGCTGTTTGCCATCACCGGTCTTTGTGGGGCCCTCACGACATTCTCGACCTTTTCCCTAGAGATGTTCGCCGCCATACAGGAAGGCAAATGGGCGATGGCGATTACCGGCATTCTTGCCCATGTAGTCGGCTCCATCCTTATGACTGCGCTGGGAATTTACACCTTCGGCCTGGTGAAAGGATGATGGGTACCACTACCTACATAAATTCTCGAAAATACCCTTGGCAAGCTCCGAATTCAGGAGTAGAGTGAAGGGCGTAGGAAAGATTCAGCAAAGCATTTCATGAATAAGACGTACCTCCGCAGTTAGTAGTGACCGTCCTGTTTTTGATTCCGCGAGTTCTGTTTTTCCGCAAAACGCCGACCTGACACCATGAAGGTGAGAGGCGGCAGATAATATGATTGATTTCAGGAAGTTTAAGTATGTCTACTACTACCGGTACTGTTAAGTTCTTCAACGAAGCAAAAGGCTTTGGCTTTATCACTCGTGAAGGCGGCCCGGACGTTTTTGTTCACTACAGCGCTATTCAGGGCAGCGGTTTCAAAACTCTGGCAGAAGGCCAGCAGGTTGAGTTCACCGTTACCCAGGGCCAGAAAGGTCCTCAGGCGGAGAACGTTGTTGCCCTGTAATCCCTGATGGATTCGGCAATAACCGCCAAAAAGGCAGCTTCGGCTGCCTTTTTTAATGTCTGAAATAATGTCTCGCCAGATGCCCTGCTTTTGTCATTTTCCCCCCGTTGTGTAATCTTTACCGACCTGCTGCTCGTTTAACCGGAAGTCGAGGTCTCCAGGACACATTACATGCTCCGACTGCTCAAGGCTGCCTGGATCCTGTTCTGGGCCATATTGCTTACCCTGATTCTGTTCTTCCCGATCGTGATTACGGCCCTGCTTGGCAAGCGGGGGGACGCTGCCTTTCACGGTACACAGATTTATGCCTGGCTCATCCTCAAGGTTTGTGGTATCCGGCTCAGAGTCCATGGCAGGGAAAATATTGAGCCCGGTCAGCGCTACGTGATCCTGAGTAATCACGCGTCCTATCTGGATCCCCCTGCACTGGTGCTTGCCCTCGGACTGCAATACCGGTGGGTGATCAAGAAGGAGTTGCGCAAAGTGCCCCTGTTCGGGCTGGCACTGGAAACCTCCCGGAACCTGTTTATCGATCGTTCCAGGGGCAGCGACGCTCTGGAAAGTATAAAACGTGGTGTTGCCCAGCTTCCGGATGGCACCAGCATTCTGATTTTTCCGGAAGGTACCCGATCATGGGATGGCAAGCTGCTCCCGTTCAAAAAGGGCGGTTTTGTCATCGCCCAGGACGGTGAGCTTCCGATTCTTCCCGTCACCATCTGCGGTTCTCACCAGCGCTTACCCAAAGGTCGTGCGGCGTTTACCAGTGGTGAGATTCAAGTCGTCATCCATCCCCCGATGGCTTCCGGGACTTTGCCCCTGGATGACTTGATGACGGATGTCCGTAACAGCATTGCGTCCTCCCTTTGAAACAAGAAAAACCCGGCCGTTGAGCCGGGTTTTGCTATGCCAGGGTTGGGCCAGTGTCACTCGGCAAAGATGGTCTCGTAGAACCGCATGGTGCCGTCCCAGGAACGGTTAGCGGCTTCTTCGTCATAACCAATCGGCATGCCGAACTCCTCGGCAACCCTGTCTGCATCCGGGTTGGTAAAGGAGTGTCGGACGCCCGGGAAGGTGACGAGTGTCAGATCCACTTCGGCATCCTGCATTTCCTTGACCAGGCCAGCCACCTGATCGGAGGGAACCATGTTGTCTGCGCCGCCGGTGTACACCTGAACCCGGGCCTTTACCTTGCCGGGCTCAGCACTGATGGGGCTGCCAAGGGCCCCGTGATAGCTGACTACGCCATCGAGATCAACGCCCATCCTGGCCATGTTGAGAACGACTGCACCGCCAAAGCAATAGCCCTGAGCGGCAATACGGGCGCCATCGACGCTTTCGTGGTTCTGCAGGATTTCCATTGCCTTGATGAAGCGTGCTTTGACCTGGTCCATGTCCCTGGTTGCTTCTTTCATGAACTCCTGAGCGGTGTCTGGATGATCGGCCTGCTTGCCCGAGCCATACATGTCCAGGGCGAAGGCCGTATAGCCTGCCGCCGCAAGCTTCTCCGCCTGATCCCGGGCGAACTCATTGTGGCCCCACCATTCGTGAACCACCAGCACACCCGGGCGTTTCTCCTCGACTTCATCATCCCAGGCCATGTAACCGGTGAAGGTGGTTTCACCGACCTTGTATTCGACGGTCTTGGTTTGCATTTCTGCCAGTACCTGCGTGCTTGCCAGAGTGAGTGACAGCGCTACGGTGGCCGCTGTTGTTTTCAGGGTTGTCATAATCAGTTCTGCTCCTTTCGAATCCGATTGTTTTATTTTCGAACATCCATTTGCCAAGCTGATAGTACGACTCATCCTGAAAATAGTAGCAGATGGTGAGTTGCGAGGATCGTAAGGGGTGTGAGCAGTGACATAAAGCTGCCCTGCTCGTTGTCGGTATGTTTGATTGCGGAACGTCTCATCGAGCCACGGGAGAGTATTCAATGCATGAACATCCCACCGTTGATCGACAAATCCGCACCGGTAATGAACGAGGATTGCTCATCTGCCAGGAAGGCAACCAGTCTGGCAATCTCATCGGGTTGGCCAAACCGCCCGACGGGAATCTGCGTTTTGATCTGCTCCCGGATCTTTTCATCAATGGCCAGAACCATATCGGTTTCGACGTAGCCGGGTGAAATGGTGTTCACGGTAATGCCTTTTCGGGCGGTTTCCTGAGCCAGGGCCTTGGTGAAGCCATGGATACCGGCTTTGGCGGCTGAATAGTTCACCTGGCCAAACTGACCTTTCTGCGCATTGATGGAGGAGATGTTGATAACACGACCGTAGTTCTGGGCAATCAGGGTATCGAGAAAACAGCGGGTAACGTTGAATACCCCGTCCAGATTGGTGTGTATGACTTCTTTCCAGGCATCCACAGGCATTTTCTTCATGACTGAATCCCGCGTAATCCCGGCGTTGTTGACCAACACATCCAGTCGTCCGTATCGGCTCAGGAGCTCGTTGGCCGCAGCCTCACAACTCTCGGTGTCGGCGATATCCATTTGTACGAGATCAATTTCCAGACCTTCCGTAGCCAGGCGGGCTTGCCATTCAAGGGCTTGCGGTTTGCGCTCTGCATTTCTGAACGTCGTCGCGACCTGGTAACCCTGGCTTGCGAGAACTCTGCAGATTGCTTCTCCGATACCGCGGGTTCCGCCGGTAACCAGTGCGACTCTTGAGGTTTTCTGAGTTGTCATTGTATTTCCCTCCATTGTGATTGCGAGTTAGGTGACAGAATCTCCTAGAGGAGTCCGATTGTCCTGGCTTCACGCTCCAGACTTTCTCGAAATTCCGGATCGGAGATATTGATCAGTGCTCTGGCCCTTTGAGGAATCGAAAGGCCTTTGAGGTTCACGCAGCCATGTTCTGTCACGACCATATGAACGTCGTTCCTCGGGTCTGTTACGGTGCCGCCCCGAAGCCTTGGCACAACACGGCTGACGGTTCCGCCTTGTGCCGTCGAACGAAGGGCCACGAAGGAACGACCGTTTCTGGACGCGTAAGCCCCACGCACAAAATCCAGTTGCCCGCCGCTTCCCGAGAATGGTCGATCACCCAGTTGCTCTGAGTTGATCTGACCGGTCAGATCGATTTCCAGTGCTGAATTCACGGAAACCATATTCTCGTTTAACCGGATAATGTCCGGGTTATTGACCCAGGAGGCCGGATATCCAACGATGGAGGGGTTGTCGTCCAGGAAGTCGTAGAGCTTTCTGTCCCCAAGCGCAAAGGTGAACACGTGCTTGTGCTGCATCCAGGTTTTCCGTTTGCCATTGAGAACGCCAGACTGAATCAGTGGCATCATTGCCGGAGAAAACAGTTCGCTGTGTAAACCCAGGTCGTTGTGGTTGGCCAGGCCTGCCAGGACGGCATTGGGCACCCCTCCCACGCCAATCTGTAGCGTGTCGCCGTCGTGGATCTGAGCAACGATCTGATCGGCAATTCTGAGGTCAACGTCAGTTGGAGGATTGGGTGTGGCCTCGATCAGTGGCTGATCGTTTTCCACGATCAGATCAATTTCCGAGATATGGACGGAGCACTCACCGAAGGTTCGAGGCATGTGACGATTGACCTCGACAATGACTTTCCTGGCTTTTCGGATGACAGAGGCGCCGTAATCGGCGTTGGTGCCGAGGCTGAAGTAACCATGGCGGTCCATGGGCGAAACCGTCACGAGAAAGCACTCGGGATCAATGTGCTCTGTTAACAGGCGACCGGCCTGGTGCAGCATGGCCGGTACAAATTCAATCCAGTTCGGGGACTCGGATTGCGCAATTGCGTTCCTGTCGGAGTGGCTCAGAAACAAGGGGCGGGGTGTGACAAACTCCTGTAAGTCTGGCGCCAACAGGGTTTCACGCAGAGTTTCGGTACCATGAAGGTAATAGAAGGCCAGGGGGCCGATCAGCCGATCCTTCAGCGCGTCTGCGGTTGCCGCCATCAGGGCGGGCGGTTGGGCAGCGCTCATGCCCAGGATCAGATTTTTACAATCGGCGAGTGTCGCTACCGCCTCGTGGGGAAGTCGTTTCCGCTCCAGGTAAAGAGCCTCTAACCCCGGATCCAGACTGTCCATATGCCACCGGCCTCAATTTCCATGAATTAGCGCCAAGGATGTTCGACTCTCGTGACGATTCAATGAATAAAAAGTGACCAATGTGTGAGGGGTGTTCGCGCTCAAGTGGTCAGATGGGCCAACTTCAATTCTCTGAGCATGGGCCGCCGCTTTTTTTGATGGCTTTGCATGCGTTTTAAAATATTATCCAGAGCCTCCACCGCCTCAGTGATGTGAGGGCCTTTGTTGAGCATCACGCATTCCGCTCGGTGCGCCATGACAGCGTCCGATATCTCGGCCCGTGATGGCACGCCTTTCCGAGCCAGATTCTCAAGGACCTGGGTTGCCCAGATGACAGGCACGTGGGCCGCCTCACAGACTGACAGTATTTCTTCCTGAACTTCGGCCAGGCGCTCGTACCCGCACTCCACAGCCAAATCTCCGCGGGCAATCATCACGCCACAGCATGGCCAACGCATGGCAGCCAGTAACATCCTCGGCAGGTTTTCGAACCCTTTTCGCGTCTCTACTTTCAGCACGATTGGCAACTTTTCTGCGCCGAGGTTCTTGAGCTGTTCTTGCAACAGCTGGACATCTGCAATTGAATTGGCGAACGACATCTCCACGACGTCGGCATGCTCTGCGATGAACGCAAGGTTCCTGAGATCTTCGTCGGTCAGGGCGTTGATGTTCAGTTGGCTGTCAGGAAGGTTGATGCCTTTTGCGCTGCGAAGTTTGCTGCCTTCCGGGCGCGCATGACGAATCCGTACCCAGAACCGGTCCGATTCAGTCTTCTCAATGACGCCGCCGATCTTTCCATCATCAAACCAGATGGTTTCGCCTTGGCGAACCTGTGAAACTACGGTAGGCATGGTGCAGCTTATGGTTGCCGGTTTGAGCAGGTTGCCCGCAGTGTCCCTTTCCTCATTGTGTCCCTGGACGGGATCAGAGGTTACCAGAACCATGTCGTCCCTCTTCAGGCGCAATACACCTACTTGGGGCGGGAAGTCCCGGATTTCTGTCTGCAGCCGTTGGGTCTGCCTTCCGTTCTCGAGGTGTAATTTTACTCCTGGTCTTACATAGCAAGCCTTGATGCTCTCTACGCAGCAGCCAGACTCGGTAATATTCACCACCGTCCATTTTCGGGATTTTTTTCGTGCGTCTGTCAGTGTGATCTCATCACACCGATGGAGGCATTTTAAAAAATTGCCGGAGACCTGGAATTGGGCTGCACAGTCCTCTGGGGCAACAGACGGGTTTTCAGAAGAGGTAAGCCAAACCCGGGCAGGGATCACTGTGATACCGTTTTCATCCCTTTTTGGACGAACATGGACGACTTTCGCTCCCGGCTCAATGTCACCGGTTCGTATTTTGGGGCCGCCAAGATCCATGAAAATACGGCAGTTCCGCCCATGACTCTGCTCTGCGCTTCGAAGGTTGCGGATCATGGCTTGCCAGATCTCCGGACTGTCATGCGCGCAGTTAATCCGCATGCAATTCATCCCCTTCGCCATCAATTGATGAATGATGTTCGGGTCGTGGGCGGCCTCGGTCGGCATAGTGACCATGATGCGAACAGTGCGCTCGCACTGATAGACCCCCAGCAGTTGATCGGCGTGATCGCTGAGAAGCCTGGAGCCGTCCTCGATTGTAGAAGTCGTTTTGTCCTCTTCATCCGTAGTAAAGTTTTGCTGTCCCAGAATCGAGGCCAATACCCGAATGACTGCATTGAGGGTAGGGAGCACACACGACTCAGCGCGGCCGAGAGACGAAAGACCCAATAATGAGAGTCTCTGTTGTAAAGGGCGAATGTCGTGCTGCCGGAGTGAAAGGTAGTGAAGCAGGTTTCTGGCGCTGGCCACATAGGCGGGATCAAGGTTGTCCAACTGGTTTCGATGTCCGGCCGCGTCCTTGGTAACAGTATCTCGGAGGTGTTTCAGGGCATCGAGAAGGCCCCCAACCTCTTCGATCTCGTAAGGCGTCAAGGTTGATACCGATGTCTCTTCCATCCGAAACCTCCTGCGACTGGCTGGTGCGTCGGAACCGGGATGATCCGTTAAAGCCAGACTGACCAAATAATGTTCACTAAGACAATGTCGATAAGTGATGTTGCCGTTTCATGAAGCTTTTGTTGCTCCGGTGGAGAACTTGCTAATTCAGGAAGTAACCTCTTGACTAAACTGCATTCAGGCACTCAAGAATTCCGAATGGTTTGGAGGCAGTCCATGAGAATAGGCGTACCCAGGGAAATCAAGAATCGCGAATACCGGGTTGGCATGACACCGGCGGCAGTTCATGAACTGTGTGGCCACAATCATGAGGTTGTTGTGGAAACCGGGGCCGGCGCGGCCATCGGGTTTTCAGATGAGGATTATCGACAGGCGGGGGCCAATATTCGTCAGACTGCCAGGGAGGTTTTCGACACTGCCGAGTTGATCGTCAAGGTCAAGGAGCCCCAGGCCGAAGAGCGGGCCATGCTGAAGCCGGAGCACACACTCTTTACCTACCTGCATCTCGCCCCGGACAAGGCGCAGACCGACGACCTTGTAAAGTCCGGAGCCACCTGCATCGCCTATGAAACCGTCACTGACCGTGCGGGCCACTTGCCCCTGCTGGCACCGATGTCGGAAGTGGCCGGGCGTATGTCGATTCAGGCCGGCGCCCATTGCCTGGAGAAAGCCATGGGCGGGCGCGGCGTTCTGCTGGGTGGTGTGCCTGGTGTCAGTCCGGCCCGGGTCGCGGTGGTTGGTGCTGGTGTCGTCGGCCAGAATGCCGTAGCCATGGCGGTTGGGCTGGGTGCCCAGGTGACAGTGCTGGACCGGAATATGGAGGTTCTCCGGCACCTGGACCACCTCTACGGCAACCGGGTAACAACGCTGTTTTCCACGGCTCAGACCCTCGATCAGGCGGTAACGGAATCGGATCTGGTGATTGGCAGCGTTCTCATTCCCGGAGCTTCGGCGCCCAAGCTGATTACCCGTGACATGATCCGTCGGATGCCAGAGGGGAGCGTGATTGTGGACGTGGCTATTGATCAGGGTGGGTGTGCCGAAACCTCTCGCGCAACAACTCACGACGACCCCACGTATATTGTTGATGGTGTGGTACATTATTGCGTGGCAAATATGCCGGGCGCCGTGGCCCGTACGTCGACACTGGCGCTGAACAACGTGACCTTGCCTTTCGTGGCAGCCCTGGCCAACAAAGGCCCGGACCGGGCGATGAAGGAAGATCCACACCTGAGGGCCGGGCTCAATGTTGCCGCAGGCAAGGTGACATATCGGGAAGTGGCCGAAGCCACCGGGCATCCATACACCAACCCTGAATCCCTGTTGGGATCCTGAGCGTGAAACCCTCGGAGAAGCCATGAAACTGATCGGATCCACCACTTCACCATACGTTCGACGCATTCGTATCCTGCTGGATGAAGAGCCCTACGAATTCATTAATCTCAATATCTATGGCGAAGGTCGCGACCAGCTGCGGCGCAACAATCCGACCCTGAAGATCCCGGTACTCGAAGACGGCGGCCAGGAAATTTATGATTCCCGGATCATCGCCCGTTACATCAGTGCCAAGCAGGGCCGCGATCCGCTGACCTGGGACCAGGAGAACCAGCTGACCATGATTGACGGGGCCAATGACTCCGCAGTCACCATGCTGCTCTCGGAAAAGTCCGGCATTGATACCAGCCAGGACCTGATGTTCTATAACCTCCAGCGTGAGCGAATCATGACCACGTTGCGCACGCTGGCGGCGATGGCGGAAGAGGGGCAGTTCGAAACCTGGAATTATCCGGCTATCTGCCTCTACTGTCTGGTGGACTGGCTGGATTTCAGGGAACTTGTCGACTTTACCGGCGTTGAAAGCTTGCTGTCCTACCGGGACAGTCGCCGGGATTACCCGTGGGTTGCCGAGACGGATCCCCGCAATTCCTGATTCTTGGCGGCCGGCAACCCGTCGGCCGCCCATCTCATAATTTAAGTTGAAATTAAGCCCTCTGAAAGGTTGCAGAAGCTATTCTGTGCTTTTATCTTTGGTCATTACTTAATCATTTAAGTGCTCATTCCGGACCCTGGTCCGATTTTTTTGAGCTGACCACTTAATGCATTAAGTTTCAGATGAATTGCATCAAAAAACAGACCTTACAAAAACAATATGAGGTTCCGACAGATGGTTTCTGGTAAAGCACCAATCCGTAATCCCCTGGCCGCGGCAGTGTCTATGGGCCTGCTGGTCTCGATGTCCCTGGCCGCCCAGGCTCAGGATAGCGTGGAAGAACGCCTGGCTGCACTGGAAGAAAAGCTCGCTGAAGTTGAGCCCCAGGCCACGGGTGCCGAGGGATTTTCTTTCAACACCTACGCCCGCTCCGGCCTGTTGCTCAATGGCGACCTTCAAAGTGCCCCGGGCGGACCCTACCTCACGCCTGCCGGTTCCGTTGGCGGCGCAGTGGGTCGCCTCGGCAATGAGCCCGACACCTATCTTGAGGCAATACTCAACTACAAGCAGGAAGCTGAAAACGGCACCAAATCCCACTATCGCCTGATGATCGCCGATTCCACCACCTCCAGTAACGACTGGACCGCCGGTGACGGCGCCCTGAATGTTCGTCAGGCCTATGTGGAATTCAGCGACATTGCCGGTTTCAGCGGCATCTTCAGTGATTCGGCAATCTGGGCCGGTAAACGGTTCGACCGGGATAACTTCGACATTCACTGGCTCGACAGTGATTTCATCTTCCTGGCCGGCACTGGCGCAGGTATCTACGACGTAACCTTCATTGAGTCGGTAAAATCCAACTTTTCCGTATACGGCCGTAGCTTTATCGATTTCCCGTCAGATCCGCAGACGGCAGACGAGACTTCAAGCACCGACAGCCTGATCCTCACGGCCAATAACTATTTCGGTGATGTTCAGTTGATGCTCAATGCCATCAATGCCCAGGACAATGACACTCGGGTTGTTGAGGGTGTTCAGGAAGCGGCAGACACCGGTTTCCACACCATGCTGGCCTACCATGGCGGTGACTTCTTTGGCCTGTCCGACGGTAACTTCAAGGTGGCAGTGATGCATGGCCAGGGCCTGGGTGCCGAGGCCAAGAATATCGGTGCGGACGGCGACCTGCATGAGGATGCGGTCAGCACTCGCCTGGGGATTTACGGTACCACTTACCTGAGCGAGAACTGGCGCATTGCCCCCGCTATCCTGGCGGAAACCAGCGAAGACCGCTACATCAAGGGAGATGAGTACCAGTGGCTGACGTTCAATACCCGGCTGGCCCACGAGATCGGCAGCAACTTTGAAATGCAGTACGAAGCTTCCTGGCAGACCATGGATATCACCCCGCTGGGCTATGCCGGTCGGAATGCGGTTGACGGTGACTACTCCCGGTTTACCGTGGCGCCCACTTTCAAACCCCAGGTCGGCGGCTTCTGGAATCGGCCGGAGATCAGGGTGTTCGCCAGCTACTCAACCTGGGATGACGAGCTCGACGGCTATGCCAGCGGCGACGCTCTGGGTGACGCGGAAACAGACTTTACCAGTGGTCAGTGGACCTTTGGTACGCAGATGGAAATCTGGTTCTGAAACCGACAATAACAAACCGAGGTGACTAACATGTCCAGATTCAATCGTAACCTGTGGATGGCCGGCAGCCTGGCGGCTTTTGCCCTTGCTGGCGGCGTGCAGGCCAAAACCATCACCATCTCCTGTGGTGCCGTGGGTGCCGAGAAGCAGCTTTGTGAGGAGGGCACCCAGGCCTGGGCGGATCAGACCGGCCACGAGGTGAAGGTGGTGTCCACGCCCAACTCAGCCACGGAACGACTCTCCCTGTACCAGCAACTGCTGGCGGCCCAATCCAGGGATGTCGATATCTTCCAGATTGATGTGGTCTGGCCGGGTATGCTGGCACAGCATCTGGTAGACCTCTCGGAGCATACCAACGGTGCCGAGGATGCCCACTTTGAGTCCCTTGTGCAGAACAATACCGTGGATGGCCGGTTGGTGGCGATGCCCTGGTTTACCGATGCAGGTGTGCTGTATTACCGCAAGGACCTTCTGGACAAGTACGATCAGGAGGTTCCGGAAACCTGGCAACAGCTTACCGATTCCGCCCGTGTGGTCATGTCAGGCGAACGTGAAGCCGGTAACGACCGCTTCTGGGGGTTTGTCTGGCAGGGCCGGGCTTACGAAGGTCTTACCTGTAACGCCCTGGAGTGGGTCAGTTCCCACAACGGCGGCACGGTGGTGGATGCCGAAGGCAATGTCACCATCAACAATCCTCAGGCCCGGGAAGCGCTGACGCTGGCCAGCACCTGGATTGACGATATCTCCCCGCGTAGCGTGCTGAACTACACCGAGGAAGAGGCACGGGGCGTGTTCCAGTCCGGTAATGCGCTTTACATGCGTAACTGGCCCTACGCCTGGAGTCTGGCCCAGAGCGATGACAGCCCGGTCAAGGACAAGGTCGGTGTTGTGGCACTGCCCAGGGGTGGTGAACAGGGCAGCCACGCAGGCACCCTGGGGGGCTGGCAGTTGGCGGTTTCCCGCTACTCCGCCAACAAGGACGAGGCGGCAGATCTGGTCCGATTCCTCACCAGCTATGAAGAGCAGAAACGCCGGGCGATCCAGGGCAGCTATAACCCCACGATTCCGGGACTGTATGAAGATGGAGAGGTTCTTGCGGCCGTGCCCTTCTTCGGCGAGCTGTTCGAGACCTTCAAGAACGGCGTGCCCAGGCCGTCATCAGTGACCGGGGACAGTTATGGCCGGGTCAGCAATGCGTTCTTCAACGCCACCCATCAGGTGCTTTCTGGCGAGGCGGAGCCGGAGCAGGCGTTGAATGGTCTGGAGCGTCAGCTTCAGCGTCTTGGCCGTCGGGGCTGGTAACCGGCCATGGCTCATACCACTCCGGCACCTTTAGAAACGGCCGCGGGCGGCAAATCGCCGGCCCGGGCCTTTCCCGCCAAACGGCAAGCCAGCCGGGTGCGCCGCCAGCGCCTGCGGGCGGCATGGCTGTTCCTGATTCCCATGCTGGTTGTGCTGGCAGCTGTGGCGGGCTGGCCACTGATGCGGACCATCTGGTTCAGCTTCACCGATGCCAGCTTCTCAAACATCAGTGAATACGGCCTGGTGGGCTTCGAGAACTACCTGGTGTACGACAACGGCGCCTGGTATGGCGTGTTGGCCGACCCGACCTGGTGGAATGCGGTCTGGAACACGCTGTTCTTCACGGTGGTGTCGGTAGGCATGGAGACCGTGCTGGGTCTGATCATCGCGCTGACCCTGAACGCCCAGTTCCGGGGGCGGGGCTGGGTTCGGGCAGCCACGCTGATTCCCTGGGCGGTGCCAACCATTGTGTCCGCCAAGATGTGGGGCTGGATGCTCCACGACCAGTTCGGGATCATCAACGAGATGCTGATGGGTATCGGCCTGATCGCCGAGCCCCTGAACTGGACGGCCAACGCGGATCTGTCCATGTGGGCGGTCATCATGGTGGATGTCTGGAAAACCACACCCTTTATGGCCCTGCTCACGCTGGCGGCCCTGCAGATGTTGCCCTCGGACTGCTATGAGGCGGCAAAAGTGGACGGGATTCACCCGGTCCGGGTGTTCTTCAAGGTCACCCTGCCGCTGATCCTGCCGGCGTTGATGGTCGCCATTATTTTCCGGGTACTCGATGCCCTGCGGGTGTTCGATGTGATTTACGTGCTGACATCCAACAGTGCGGACACCATGTCCATGTCGGTCTACGCCCGACAACAGCTGGTGGAATTCCAGGATGTCGGATACGGTTCGGCGGCCTCCACGGTGCTGTTCCTGATCATCGCCCTGCTGACCATCAGCTATCTCTATCTTGGCCGCAAACAGATCGGGGGTGAGGCATGAACCGCAAACTGCTTAAGAAAATCGCGGCGAAAACCGGTTTCGCTGTCCTGCTGGCGGGGATACTCCTGTTCACGGTGTTTCCGTTCTATTACGCGATCGTGACCTCGTTCAAGAGTGGTTCCGAACTGTTCGATGTGACCTGGTGGGTGAGTTCCTTCGATTTCTCCAATTACCTGTCGGTGATTGGTGACGGCTCCTTTGTGGGCAGTATCTGGAACTCTGTACTGGTGTCCTTCGCCACGGTGATCATTGCCATGGTATTTGGCCTGACAGCCGCCTATGCCCTGGGTCGGGTGCAGTTCCGGGGCCGCAGTGCGGTGCTGATGATTGTGCTCGGGGTGTCGATGTTTCCGCAGGTGGCCGTGCTGTCAGGCCTGTTCGAGGTGATTCGTGTGCTGGATCTCTACAACAATCCGCTGGCGCTGATTTTTTCCTACACCATCTTCACGTTGCCGTTTACGGTCTGGATTCTGACCACCTTCATGCGGCAGTTGCCGAAGGAGCTGGAAGAGGCAGCCATTGTTGACGGTGCCTCGCCCATGACCACCCTGTTCAAGGTGTTTATCCCGCTGATGTGGCCAGCCATGGCCACAACAGGCCTGCTGGCGTTTATCGCCGCCTGGAACGAGTTCCTGTTTGCACTCACCTTCACACTCACCGACGACCAGCGCACGGTGCCTGTCGCCATTGCCCTGCTGACCGGCGGCTCCCAGTACGAGCTGCCCTGGGGCAACCTGATGGCGGCGTCTGTCATTGTTACGGTGCCGTTGGTGTTGCTGGTGCTGATTTTCCAACGTCGTATCGTATCCGGCCTCACGGCGGGTGCGGTGAAAGGTTAATTGAGGAGTTATTGTATGATCCAGTCACAGCCCTGGTGGAAAGGTGGCATTATCTACCAGATCTATCCCCGCAGCTTTCTTGACAGCAACGGGGATGGCATTGGCGACCTGAAGGGCGTTACCCGCAAACTGCCCTATGTCGCCTCCCTGGGCGTGGACGCTATCTGGCTGTCTCCGTTCTTCACCTCGCCCATGAAAGACTTCGGCTACGACGTCTCTGACTACCGGGGGGTTGACCCGATTTTCGGGGCCATGGACGACTACCGCGCTCTGGTGGTCGAAGCCCATCGGCTGGGCCTGAAAGTGATCATTGACCAGGTGCTCAGCCACACGGCCGAGAATCACCCGTGGTTCGAGGAAAGCCGTTCCAGCCGGGATAATCCGAAAGCTGACTGGTTTGTCTGGGCTGACCCAAAGCCTGACGGCACCCCGCCCAACAACTGGTTGTCGATTTTTGGTGGCAGTGCCTGGGCCTGGGACAGTCGCCGGGGCCAGTATTACCTTCACAATTTCCTGGCCAGCCAGCCGGATTTGAACTTCCATAACCCGGATGTGCGCCAGGCACAGCTTGACAATATGCGGTTCTGGCTGGAGCTGGGAGCGGATGGCTTCCGCCTGGACACCGTGAACTTCTATTACCACAGCCAGGGACTGGAGAATAACCCCGCCGTTCCCGCTGGTGAGAACAAGACCTTCGTGGCCAAGGGCGTCAATCCGTACACCTATCAGCGCCACGTTCATGATCTCAGCCAGCCGGAGAACCTGGCGTTCCTGGAGGACCTTCGTGCCCTGATGGACGAGTTTCCGGATACCACCCTGGTGGGCGAGATCGGAGATGACCGGCCACTCGAGCGCATGGCCGAGTACACCCGGGGCAGCAACCGACTGCATATGGCCTATTCCTTTGACCTGCTTTCCGACCAGCATGGCCCGGAGTGGGTTCGCGATGTGGTGGGCCGTTTCCAGGACGGCCTTGGCGATGGCTGGGCCTGCTGGGCCCTGAGCAATCATGACGTGGTGCGGGTGGTCTCACGCTGGGGTGAGCATGCGGAGGATCCCCACGCCTACGCCCGCGTGCTTATGGCCCTGCTGCTCTCGCTTCGCGGCAGCGTGTGCATCTACCAGGGTGAGGAGCTCGGTCTGCCGGAAGCCTGGGTGCCTTTCGAGGCATTGCAGGATCCCTACGGCATCGAGTTCTGGCCGGAATTCAAGGGCCGGGACGGTTGCCGTACCCCCATGCCGTGGACCCCGGAAGCCAACGGTGGCTTCACCACGGGCACGCCCTGGCTGCCGGTGGACCGCCACCATCTCGAGCTGTCGGTTCAGAGTCAGGAAGACAACCCGGATTCTACCCTTAATAGCGTTCGTCGGCTGATCCGCTGGCGCCAGAAACAGCCCGCACTGGTTCAGGGTGAGCTGGAGCTGATTGAGAACACGGGCGATGCGCTTTGCTGGGTTCGCAGGGCTGAGGAACAGTCCATGCTGGTGGCGCTCAATGTTACCGGCCAGGAGCTTCGACTCCCGGTGCCCTGTGATATTGACCGGGTTGCAACCGGTCATGGCTTTACCGGCTTTATCGATGGCGGCGACCTTGTCCTGCCACCATATCAGGCTTTATTTGCAGAGTTGTAAAAATTGTCGCGGCGCCCGGCCTGGACCGGGCGATTAACAGAGGAGTCTCCACCATGGCATGCGTGGAACTGAAAAATATAAACAAGACCTTTGGACAGATTGAGATTCTGCCGTGCGTAAACCTGCGCATCGAAGACGGCGAATTCGTGGTCTTTGTCGGCCCCTCGGGTTGTGGTAAGTCGACCATGCTCCGGCTGATTGCCGGGCTGGAGGACCCCACCAGCGGGGATATCGAAATAGATGGGGAAGTGGTCACTGACCAGTCACCGAAAGAGCGGGGTGTGGGCATGGTGTTCCAGTCCTACGCCCTGTATCCCCACATGTCGGTGTATGAGAACATCGCCTTTGGCCTCAAACTGGGCAAGGCGAACAAGAGCAAAATTCGGGAATGGGTGGAAAAAACCGCCGAGGTCCTGCAGTTGGAGAAGTTGCTTGACCGCAAACCCCGGGAGTTGTCCGGCGGCCAGCGCCAGCGGGTTGCCATTGGTAGGGCCATGGCCCGGGAACCCAAGATCATGCTCTTCGATGAGCCGCTGTCCAACCTTGATGCAAGCCTGCGGGTGCAGATGCGCACCGAAATCGCCAAGCTCCATGACCGGCTGCAGTCCACCATGATCTACGTCACCCACGATCAGGTTGAGGCCATGACCCTCGCTGACAAGATTGTGGTGCTCAACGGCGGCAACATCGAACAGGTGGGTACACCCTACGAGCTCTACGAAACGCCGGCCAGCCTGTTCGTGGCGGGATTCATCGGTTCGCCGAAAATGAACCTTATGCCTGGCACGGTTGAGGGGGAAGCTGGCGCGTCTAAAACCACCATCGAGATCCGTGGCCTGGGAGCGTTGACCGTCAACCGGGATACGTCCGCCCTGAAACCTGGCGACAAGGTGACCGTGGGTGTTCGCCCAGAGCACTTCCGTCTGGCGCTTTCAGGGCCCGATCACGGCCTCGAAGTGGTCAACGTTGAGTATCTCGGAAACGAGGCTTATGTCTATGTTGAGTTGCCTGGCATGGAAGAGCTCATGATTGTACGCCAACCGGTGCCTTGCGATGTTCAGACCGGGCAGCGCGTGACACCGACCACGGAGCCCGAACTGGTGCATGTGTTTGATGGCAGTGGCCAGGCTCTTCGGCCTTTCAAGGCAGAACCGGAAGTGGCGGAACAGCTGGCCGAGACCCAATGAAACCTGAGAACCAAAGGCGGGAGAGACGAGT
Organism: Marinobacter sp.; assembly: GCF_041687235.1. Classification (GTDB taxonomy): domain Bacteria; phylum Pseudomonadota; class Gammaproteobacteria; order Pseudomonadales; family Oleiphilaceae; genus Marinobacter. The sequence continues at coordinate 71,189 of NZ_JAWLCH010000012.1, forward strand.
GTGACGGATAAGGCCAGACGTCTGACAGTGAAGCTGATGGCGGAGAAGCTGAACGTTTCCACCGCCACCATCTCCAATGCCTTTAATCGGCCGGATCAGTTGTCTGAATCCCGTCGCCGCTGGATTCTGGAAGAGTGCAAGCGGCTTGGTTACATGGGGCCGAATGCGGCAGCCCGAAGCCTGCGAACGGGGCGGACTGGCAACGTCGGAGTGATGCTGGCCGACAATCTGGCCTACAGCTTGACGGACCCGGTGGCCAGCGAATTCCTGCATGGTCTGGCGGAGGTTCTGGACCGACGTCACATGAATATGCTGTTGCTCTCAAGTCAGGATGATGACGAGCACCGGAGCCGGCTTCAGGAATCCATGGTGGATGGGTTCATTGTCTATGGCTGGCTAAAGAAGGGTAGAACCTACGAGCGGCTGCTGCAGCACGGCAAACCCATGGTCGCGGTGGATTTTGATCTGGAGGGGTGTACCTGGGTCAATATCGATAACTACGAGGGTGCTCGCCGCAGCGCCGAACACGCGCTCCGGGAACCCCCTGAAAACGTCGCCATTCTCGGCCTTCGCCTGGTGGACACCGACCGTGTTTGCCGTATCCGTGACCGGGAACTGTTTAACGAGGCGAGGGCGATCTCCGTTCGCCGGCTCCATGGCTATACCGATGCCCTGGAAGCCGCCGGCTACCGGGTGCCCGCAGAACGCATCTGGTCCACACCCACCAATACCCACCAGGATGCCTACCAGGCGGCACGGGAAGCGCTGACCAGCAGCCCCAGGCCGGATCTGTTGCTCTGCATGAGTGACCGGATCGCCCTGGCGGCCATTCAGGCCTCGCTCCAGATGGGGTTACGAGTGCCCGAGGACGTCCGGATTGTCGGGTTTGACGGTATTCCCGAGGGCGCAAACATTCACCCGTCATTGACCACGGTCTATCAGCAAAGCGCGGAAAAGGGTCGCATCGCAGCCCGGATTTTCCTGGGAGAACAGGAGGACTCCAACGTGCTCCTGCCCACCTGTCTGCTGGTGCGCGAAAGCTGCCCCTGAAATCTGCCCCCTTGATACAGTAAAGAGCCCGTGATCATGACACTTGACGTACTCTGCTTCGGTGAAGCCCTGATCGACATGCGCGGTGAAAGCGTTGACGGTCAGACCCGTTTTATTCCCCAGCCCGGTGGCGCGCCCGCCAATGTTGCGGTCGGTGTCGCGAGGCTTGGCGGCAAATCCGGTTTTGCAGGCCAGGTTGGTGCCGACCTGTTCGGTCACCAGATCGTCGCCTCGTTGACCGGGTTTGGTGTCGATACATCGCTATTGGTGCAGACCCGTAACGCCAACACGGCGCTGGCCATGGTTGCCCTGGATGATGCCGGCGAACGTAGCTTCACGTTCTACCGTAATGCCACGGCGGATCTGCTGTATGAATCCGAGCAACTGCCCGACGGCGCGTTCGCAGGGCAGCCAATCTTTCATATCTGTTCCAACACCCTGACGGAGCCGGTTATTGTGGAAACGACCCTGGCCCTGGTGGCGCGGGCCAGAAAGGCGGGTTGTCTGGTGAGCTTCGATGTCAATTACCGAGAACCGCTCTGGCCGGATCCAGAACGGGCGCCGGAACAGATTCGTGCCCTTGCCCTGCAGGCAGATCTGGTCAAGTTCAGCCGGGAAGAACTGGCTGCGCTTTACGGTGACCGGGGCGATGCGATGGTTGAAGAGCTTCGTGGTCGGGGTGTTCAGTTGGTACTGGTTTCTGACGGTCCTGATGCGCTTCAGGCCTGGGCGGGTGAACGGCAGCACACACTTGTGCCCCCGGAGGTGCGGGCAGTTGATACGACTGCTGCCGGCGATGCCTTTGTTGCGGGGCTCCTGTATCAGTTGGCTGATGACGGGGTGACTTCGGGCGGGCTCGGATCCTGGCTGGCTCAGCCCGGCAATCTGGACGGGGCCCTGGAGTTCGCAAGCCGGTGTGGTGCCATCACTGCAACCCGGTTCGGAGCCTTCGATGCCTTGCCGTCAAAAGCCGATTTGCAGGACCTGTGAATGAGCGCTCAAATCTCAGACTGGATTTTGATCAATTTCCCTTCCCTGATTGCCGTTCTTGACTATAGTTAAGAACAAGGAACGGCTTCTGATCTGACAGTTTCCGCTTTCCGTACGTATAAATACCAACAATAGAAAAGAGAGGGGGTCATCCATGCTCCTGTCACATGCGTTCGGTCTCTTCACCCATCCTGATGAAGAGTGGGCTTCCATACGAAAAGAACATGAAACACCACGTCGCGTTTATGTTGCCTATGTACTTGTTCTAGCAGCCATTGCGCCCATCTGTGCCTATGTTTCGACCGCTTATTTTGGTTGGACGATAGGCAACGAGAGGCTGATCAAGCTCACCGAAATCAGCGCTCTTCAACTGAGCATTCTCACCTATCTGGCGATGCTCGTTGGCGTCTTCGCGCTGGGATATGCCATCAATTGGATGGCCAAGACCTACGGCGCCAAGGAAGAACACGTGCCCTCCAACGGCATTGCCCTGGCGGCCTATTCCTGTACGCCGCTGTTCCTTGCCGGCTTTGCACTGCTGTACCCGGTTCCCTGGTTCAACGCCATCGTCTTTCTGGTTGCCGCCTGTTACGGAGCCTATCTCATGTATGACGGGCTGCCGATTGTCATGGGTATCGAAAAAGAACGGGCCGTCATGTACGCCGGTGCGTTGCTGACCGTCGCCCTGGTGATCCTTGTTTCCACCCGGGTCGGCTCAGTCATTCTCTGGAACTTCGGAGTTGGTCCGGTGTTCATCAGCGGTTGACCCGAAAACTGTCAAGTCAGCCATCAAGAGAGGGGAGTCTAGGGCTCCCCCTGTTTTTTGGACGGACAGTGAATTTATTTGATTTTTGGAGGGATGTCGGAGATTTCCTTGGCTTTTGTTCGCCACTTGAGCTTCACTTCGACTTCCTGTTTGTCACCTTCATCGCTTGCGCTGACAGAGACTTGCAGCAGCTTTCCAGGCGCCAGAATAAGATCCCCATCGCTGTCCTCAAACTCAAGCTTCCCCTTCTTTACAGCGTTTGCTACGGCAACCAGGAGTTCTCTGGTTGCTTGTCTGTCCAGAAGTGAGTCGTGGCGAAACTTTGTTTTTGATTTCATCTACCGCTTTTCCTCCAGTCGTCCTTTTCGGCCCGGCTTGAATACCTTGGCTTTGGGGTAGTCACAGCTAAGCCCGATTACGCCCCGCTTTTTGTCGATAAGGGTCACGCCAATCCCATAGCCATCCAACCCCTCACGCTTTCTGGAATGCGAGTCGAGGGTTATGTCAGCTTCGATGTGTACCAATCCGTTTTTGAGCGCTATGCGTTGGCCGTTATGTTGATTGACGTGTCCATGCACCAGCACGTGGATTCCTGCACGTTTGGTCGCCGCGGCGCCTCGTTCGGTGAGCGGTAAATCTGCTTTGCGGTACTTTGTTCGGAAAGTGTTGGCAAGGGGGCTGTAGTAGAAGTTGAACAGGTGCTGGGTCATCAGATTCCTTTTAAAAGCCTGATTGATATGCTTGATGCCCCGTTTGGCGAGCAGTTCGGCCATTTGATCGTCCAGTCCGGCATGCAGAAAAAGAAAGGAACCGCGCTTTTTGACTAACCGCATCTTTTTGAAAAACCAGCTGAATTCCCCACTTTTTTTGAGAAAAAGTGAACGGCACTTCATGGAGGCGGCGTAAACCTGCTGGAGTGAGAGCCCGGCCGTTGCGCAGTGTTCTTCAAAGCTGTTGATTTTTGACTGCATTTTGCCGATTTCTCGATCAATGCCTTCTGCTGTCAGGAAACCCGCTGCAAAAAACGGAAATGTCTCGAACCAACCCTCCTCTGGAAAGAGTAATTGTCGGCATTCTGCTTCCGATGGCACGCCTTTGTGCCAGTGGGTGTTGGCCAGGTATTGATCAAAGACTTCCTTGAAGAGTGGCACGACCTTGCGTCCCATCCTGACAAATAGATGCTGGCTGCCGGCATCTGTCTGCCTTTCCAGCGATAGCAATCCCATCAGGAGTCTGAGATCGTGATTGCCTGCCAGCAGGCTGATGTCGGCCTTGAGCCGATACAGGTGCGCAAGGCTTCTGAGCAGAGCCAGATTGCTGGGCCCCTTATCCAGACAGTCTCCGCCGATGACAATTTCAGCCTTCTTTCCGAAACGAGTCAGTTCGTACTCGCAAAGGTTTGAGCCTTCCCGTTCTATGACTCCAGCTGCTACCAGGGAAGCCTCGAAGGCCTCTGCATCCGCGTGAGGATCGGAGATAAAGACAACGGGTTTCTTGGGCCAGGTGAAGCCATTTTTATGAGTCCGGTGCAGAAGGGCATCCAGCGCCTCATCGTTATTGACCGAAGTGGGATCGTCTGGCCAGGCTTCCCAATCCGTCGGTAAGCGTGAAAGTATTGTGCTGTGGTGCTTTTGGTCGTTCACCGGCGGTAAGACGTGTTGGGTTGCCATGGCATCCGCCTTCTAGTCTATGGGGTCAGCGTTTTGACGATGTTTCCAGTTACCGTAAATCCGGTTCCAGTGTTGATCCACCCTTTCGAAAACGACCGGATGCCCGTGAAACATGCTCAGCTGTCTAATATTGCTGAACGGTATGACACCTAAATGATAGCTTGCGTGACGGATAGATGCGCCATGCCCCACGACGATCTGGATTCGCTGGTTTTTCTCAAACACAGGTAGAGATCCAAGATGGCAGGCGACGCGTTCACCGGCTTCCAGTAAAGACTCCGCTCCGTCGAACGGCAGCTTGAATTCACTGTTCGATTTCCATCCCTCCGGCAGTGGGCCAAGACGCGGATCCATGTCAACGATACGCTCTATTTCGCTTACGCTCAGGTTTGCCAGAGCACCGACACTCCGCTCGCAAAGGGCCGAAAAGCTTCGGGTGCGAGGTTGATCGACAAAAAAAGCCCCCAGTTCCTCGCGAAAAATTTCGGCGGTTTGCCAGGCCCGAAGCAGAGTTGAGCAGTGAATGTCGGTTTCAAGCAGGTACCCGGAATCGGAAAGCCACTTTCCGAACTGCTTCGCCTGGTTCCGGACCTCTTCTGCGCCCTCCGTTGTGAGGGGATAGGGTTGCAGCGCGCTCGGAGTGTTCTCCAGTTGCCGATACGCACCATGCCGGATGAGAGCCAGCGCAGCCATTAGAGAATGGCCCTTGATCCAAGAAGCTCAAAGGCGCGATCAAAGTCGGCTTTCCCGGTAAGCCGGAATACCCGGACGCCTTTGAGATGTTCAGCATAGTACTCACAGGATTGGGCGGCAGAACCGGGGAACTGGCCATCGACGTTCTGGAAAAAGGGGCCGGGGCTTTTGCGCAGGCCTTCCAAAACCTCAGGTTGTCGCTCAATGTCCACAGGATTGAGTTCCGTCTGCTCCGACGAATCAAGTGACCAATCCAGCAATATGAGGTTTTTAAGTGTGCCTGAGAGGCTAATCTTGTTTTCCCCATAACACTGGGAAATAAGTACATCGTACTTTTGCTCGATATCCCAAAGCTCGTTAGCTGGCATATGTGCAAACCGGTTTTGCTCCTCCCGCGGAAGGATGTGCTTTAGTCGCTCGGAATTGATCAGAGTGCCTGGATTTACCCTCGGATGCTTGGCCAGTCCGAGAACTTTCACATCACCATCATCCGGTTGAAAAAGAATCCGGTCGTTTGAAAGAAATCGGACGGGCTTTGCTTCCAGCGCCCTGAGCATCAGTGTGGATTTTCCGCCCCCTGAACTGGCGGCAATGGCCGTTGTAGTGCCGTCGATATCGAAGGCGGCGGCGTGGCCAAGGAGATAGCCTTGTTGCTGGTAGTGATTGAGAAACTGGTTGTTGATGAAATTCACAACTTGCGACCGGTTCGCATTGAGATCTCCGATTACCAGAGGCTTGTCCACGGACTGGAACATGGCCATGTCCGTGCGAACTTTCCGTATCCAGCGTCCCCTCGGTGTGTCCATGTAGGATTCTTTCAGTCCGAGTGGACTTGCCTTGCTGCGTTGGACTGGCCGCCAGTTGGCTGAGCAGAAGTCAGGCTGGGTGTTGATCAGGAACAGCTGTTTCCAGGCGACGATCTGACTGCAGTCAGACAGGCCTGAGTAATAGTGTTGCAAATACTCCAGAATCGAACTGTCGTCCGCCAGGATCGTGAAACCGAGGCCCTGGAATATCAGCGAAAGCTCTGCTGAACACGCGGATTTGGCACGGCTGATTTCCGCTTCGTTAACGACATTGATCATCAAAAGGCCCCCAGTTCAGCCAGAACATGCTCACAGAGTTTCTCTGCAGCATCAATTCCGCAACCCTTGAGGGCGCCACTGAATCCTCCGAATGCAGAGACTTCGAAAACGACGGGTCCTTCATCGGTCAGAGCAATGTCCACGGTCGTAAAACTCAGGTCAAAGCATGACTGGGCCCTGCGACCCAGTTCGATAAGTTCGGGAGTGGCATCGTAGGATTGATACTTGCCGCCACTGTGAATGGTCGTGTTCCAGGCATCACCGGCACCAATCCGGGCATAGGTGCAGAGGTATTCGCCTCCCAGAAATACCATGCCGAGATCCTGCCCGCCGAGGTAAACAAACTTCTGGAGATAGAACAGGCCATGCTCCTCCCTGAACTCCCTGAGTTTGCGGACGTTGATCTCTCTCGCATCGCCTGCCTCAAGTACCAACATGCCTCTAGCCTTGGTTGAATACAGCGGTTTGAGAATCGCTTTGCCGAACTGTTCAATGACCTCCAGGGCCGCGTCAATGTTTTCGGTGACCCTGGTGGCCGGCAGGGAAACGTTGCTTCTGGCCAGAGCTGAGGTGCCTTCAAGCCGGTTGATAAGACGCCCGACCTGTTCAGGCCGGCTGAAACATCTCACTCCGTCTGCTTCCAGGGTGGCCAGCATGCGAATGCGGTCGTCGGCAGCAGGCGAGTATGTCTCGCTGATTTTCTTGATAATGACACCGTCTAGCTCGTTCAGAACCAGATCGTGGTAGAGCAAACGTCCGGTATCGAGCTCCAGCATGACCTCGGACATATCGACAACGCAGCGGAACCCCGTGTACCGCTCGACGTGATCAGCCAAAACTTCCGTTGACCATTTACCGGGTGTCCCGATTACTGCAATACGCTTGTTACTCACTGAAAATGTCCTCTAGCGGGAGCCTGTATTTTTCCGGTGCTTCAATCGGCAGATGCGCGACGGATTCCAATAGATAACCCGCCCGGTGGGCAAGTCGGGTTGCAAAACGTTTGTCGTAAATGAACCGCGTGGATGTCGCAAACGATCGGGCAAGAGCAATCGCCAGGCGTGTATCGAAGCTGTGATCCTTGCTGTTTTTGGCAAACCTTTTGGCGAACTGGTAAAGGTATCTCATCAGCTGCATCAATTCCTTTCTGGCACCGGAATCCATGATTGGCAGGCGATAAATCGAGACCATCAAAACGGAAAGATCCTGCACGTAATCAGAATAGGATGCTCTGTGCAGATCGATAAAGTAGATGCGGTCCTTCAGATCATCGTAAAGAAGGTTGTCGACATTGAAATCGCCATGGATCAGAACCGAGAATGGAGCACGCACGTGGTATTCTTTGCGTTCGACCTGATTGATCAGTTCGCTGAAGTCCGGGCGTGACAGTCCGCAAACAGTTTGCCCTGTGCTGAATAACGTGGGATGGGTGCGGTGAGTTTCCGGCATCCTTTTGCGCAGTTGCTCCATATAGCCAGGCTCAGGGCGTTCCCGGGTCCAGGATGCTTTCCAGATCTTTCTGAGAGTCTTTGCCAGACGGGTGAGGAGAAGATTAGCGGAATCCCACTGATCGTTCAGCAGCATGGATTCCAACGTACAGCCTGGCAGGTGCTCGATGACCAGAGAAGCCGGTTCGTTTTCCTGCCCTATGTGGTGGGATATGACATTTGGCGCGACCTTGGGGAAGATACGCTTCCACTCATCTACTCCGGATACTTCCTCGAGAACCTTGTGAGCCTGGCCCTCTTTGTAAACGGCCATTACCTCGCCAGCGGGCCCATGCTCTGTTCTCAATGCGGCAACAGTGCTTCCACTACGAGTCAGTGCCAATCGCTCGATGCCAAAGTCGCCACTTTCAGACGTGAAGGCGTGGGCGGCGTCCTTGAGCTGCTTGTAATTCTGCAATCGGACTGCAGGTCCGAAGTTGGAGGCCAGCAACGCGTCCGCTACGTCGGTCAGCAAATGAATCATGCGGTTGATCTGAAAGCGTATAACGCCAGCGAGCTCGTCATCTTCTAGTGCCAAAGACTTACCTTTGCCAGTAATGTCCCTCAAGCTCCTGGTGATTTTCTTTGCGCGACGCCCCAGTTTAAGGCCCTGACGGGTGTTCGCCTGCTCCGGGTTAATGACCACCAGGGCAAGGGATTTTCGTATCCGCCGCAGCAGTTTCGCGTAGTCCCTGAATCGTTCATCTGATACCTGTTTCAAAAGCTCGATATCGACAAATTCGATGCAAGCCTGGCCAAGTTGGTCAAGCAGCCGGGATAGGCGTTCAAGCGATTTGGATTTCTGGAAGCCCGGTCCATCCACCTTGCGTCTGTGCACCTCCAGAGCGACGGAAAGCTCAACTTTTTCCTGCAGGGTCTTTCTATAGCCTCTGCGACTGATGAGCCGTTGAGCGGCGGTAGCACCCGGGCAAGTCACATAAACTTCAAGTAACTCAAAGTGCTTTTCCACTTCATATCGTAGAAAATACAGATGCTCGAGAATTGAGGCGTTGATAGGTCTCTTAACCCTTAAAAATGTGACTGGATGGCGGACACTATAAGCAAATGTGTGGCCTCTTGCGTTACATCTTTTTTACACCGTTTCAGAGATGTATGGCAAAAAAACGATTCACCTGTAACAGCCTGAGCCTGCCAAGAGGGCTTAGTAGAGGGCATGATCTGCGCCTGGCCCGGTATCGAAAAGCACCGGAGTTGGGGCCCAAGATTCTTTTCTTCAGCGGTGGCTCTGCATTACGCACTTTTTCTGAAGTGCTCGCCAGCTATACCCACAATTCCATACATCTTGTAACGCCCTTTGATTCCGGTGGCAGCTCGGCAGAATTGCGGCGCGCGTTTGCGATGCCTGCTGTCGGTGATCTGCGCGCCCGTTTGCTTTCGTTAGCAGACGATTCCGTCACAGGACACCCGGAAATTTTGGCGCTTTTTTCCCACCGGCTTACGAACAAAAATGGCAAGGTCTCCCTTGAGCAAAGCCTTCAGGATCTGTCGAATGGCAGGCACCCCCTGCTTAAAGCCATTGCAGAACCAATGCGTTCACTCATCCAGAGCTACATCGCGGAATTCCGGCAACAGATGCCCCCGAGTTTTGATTTGGCCGATGCCAGTGTGGGTAATCTGATACTGACCGGTGGTTATCTCCTTCACAATCGTTCGCTGGATCCCATTGCTTTCCTTTTTGGCCAGTTGATCAAGACCCGTGGAATTGTCCGGACAACCACCGATGCGGATCTCCAGCTTGAGGTAGAGCTGGAGAATGGCCGAATAATCAGGGGACAACACCGTTTTACCGGGAAAGAAACCGCCGAAATCGATTCGCCGATTAAATCCATGAAGCTCTCGGGTGAAGCAGACGATGTCGATCCGCTGAATGCGTCGAGGGTATGCAAGGAAACGCGGAAGCTTATCGATTCCGCAGAGCTTCTGGTGTTCCCTCCCGGCAGTTTTTACAGCAGTATCATCGCCAATATTCTTCCAAAAGGTGTCAGTAAGGCGATTCAAAAGAATTCGGCGCCAAGGGTTTATGTTCCAAGTCTCGGGACAGATCTTGAAACTCTGGGAATGACATTGGTCGACCAGATACGAGTGTTAGAGGGCTATTTGCCGGCCAGAGCCACGAATAGTCCTGGGAAGAAGCCTGGAATAGACTTGCTGTTATTCGATTCGCGGTTGCTTGAAGTCTCGAATAGCCAGATTGAGAGTATCCGGAATAACCTCGGTGTTCAGGTTATCGACGTCGATCTTGCAAAGGATGACCTGGATCTGAATCGCTATGACGATATCAAGCTTGCTGAGGCCTTGCTGGCCCTGACCTGAGCTTCGAATGCCTCTTTGCTTGACGTGATTTGCCATCCCCCTGTCGCAATTTAGCAATGTGTTCTTAACGAAGCCGGACTAGGTTCTTCTGTTGGAGTAGTAACGGCAGATGCTGCAGGCAGCCGAGGCTACAAAGGATGAACGCAGGGGAAGGCATAACAATGAAACAACTGACACGACGGGATTTTCTGAAAGCATCGGCCATGGGTATGGGGGCCGTGGTGGTTTCTACCGGTCTGGCAGGCTGTGTATTGGACAGTTCCGATAATCGGACAATCAACTTCACCCACGGCGTCGCGAGTGGTGATCCGCTTGCCGATGGCGTCGTGCTCTGGACCAGGGCAGCTCCGGAGGCAGGCAAGGGGCGTCCGGTGGGCGTGGCCTGGGAAGTGGCCACTGACGAGAACTTCGAGAACCTGGTGCACTCCGGGAGCGCGGAGGCCGCCGAAGATCATGATTTCACCGTAAAAGTAGACGTTCGAGGACTGGCGTCGGGGCAAACCTACTATTACCGCTTTCAGACTGCCGATAGTCAGTCACCGGTCGGAATGACCCGGACTCTGCCTGAGGGTAGTGTTGATTCCGTCCGTCTGGCGGTGGTGTCCTGCTCGAATTACCCGGCCGGCTACTTTAATGTTTACCGGGAGATCAGCAAGCAGAGTGATCTGGATGCGGTTGTGCATCTGGGCGACTATATCTATGAGTACAGCTCCGACAGCAGCAGCTATGCGGCAGAGGATGCCGCCGCTCTCGGGCGGACCTTCCCCGAGGACAACAATCTGGAGCTGATTGAACTGGCGGATTATCGCCGGCGCTATGCCATCTACCGGGCCGATCAGGATCTCCAGTTCCTGCATGCCAGAGTCCCGTTCATTGTGGTCTGGGATGACCACGAGGTGGCGAACGACACCTGGGAGGAGGGGGCCGAGAATCACAATGACGGCGACGGGGACTTCACCGAGCGCAAACTCAATGCCCTGAAAGCCTATTTCGAATGGATGCCAATCCGTCCCGTGATCGAGGGCAGCGACGAAGCCATTTTCCGGACCTTCCGGTTCGGTAACCTGGTGGACCTCCACATGCTGGACACCCGGATCATCGGCCGCGACCAGCAACTGAATTACATGGACTACTTCACAGGACAAGGGCTGGACGAGGCTCGCTTTACCGCGGATGTCGGCAGTCAGAACCGCACGCTGCTGGGGGCTGAGCAGTTGCTCTGGCTGCAGTCTTCCCTGAATTATTCAACCGCCACATGGCAGGTGCTCGGTCAGCAGGTATTGATGGGCCGGATGAATTTGCCGGCAGAGCTTCTGGTGGGTATCGCCACGGAACAGTTTGGAGGCCTTCCGGAAAAACTCGCGGAACTGGCTCAGATCAAAGGCCGCGCTCTTGCGGGTGACCCCTCTCTGACTCAAGAGGAGCTGGCACGGATCAATACCGTCGCGCCTTACAACCTGGACGCCTGGGATGGTTACCAATACGAACGGGAAGTGGTTCTGGGTACCGCCAAGGCGCTGAACAAGAATCTGGTGGTGCTGGCGGGGGATACCCATAACGCCTGGGCCAATAATCTCAAAGACATCAACGGTGACCAGGTTGGCGTGGAATTCGCCACTTCCGCGGTCACGTCACCCGGCCTTGAGGAGTATCTGGGCATTCCGGATGAGATGATTCAGGGGGCGGAACAGGCCATTGGTCTTCTGGTAGATGATCTGGATTACCTGAATGTGAATCAGCGAGGCTACATGGTGGTAACTTTCACTCCGGAAGAAGCCCGTGCCGACTGGCATTTCGTGGACACTATCAAGTCACGGGAGTATCAGGTTGATGCGGTGCGAAGTGCTTCCCGTCGGGTATTGCCCGGTCAGGGCAACCGTACCGTGGAAAACGTCACTGCCGGGTAGGGCGCCAGACTTCCCCGTTAGCTATCCTGTCCTTGATGCAGCGCAAGTCACCCCGGGTACCTTCCGGGGTCTAATGGTGATGTTGTAACGACAGGGAGCTCTGAGGATATGTCTGAATCTGTGGAACTGGACAGCGGGGAGCGCGAGCAGGGGGAGCCTGAGTGGCATGTGCTTCCGTCTGCTGATGCCAGGCAGCAACTGAAGGCAGAGGCGCCTCTGTCTGATGACGAGGTCCGGCACCGCCTGGCCAGTCATGGCCCCAATGCGCTGCCGGAGGCGCGCGCAAGGGGGCCATGGGCGAGGCTGGGCCGGCAGCTCAAAAATTTCCTGATTTACGTGTTGGCAGTGGCCGCCGTCATAACGGCCAGCCTCGGCCACTGGGTGGATGCAGGTGTCATTCTCGCCGTCGTTGTTATCCAGACCCTGGTGGGCTTTATTCAGGAAGGCAAGGCTGAGCAGGCCCTGTCGGCCATTCGACACATGCTTGCGCCGAAAGCCAGGGTGGTAAGGTCCGATGGCCAGCATCAGATAGACGCTGCGACTCTGGTTCCGGGCGATACGGTGCTGCTTGAGCCCGGCGACCGCGTTCCTGCCGATCTCCGTCTGGAAAAATCCCACAACCTGAAAATCGATGAGGCCATTCTCACGGGTGAGTCCGAGGCCGTTGATAAATCGACGGACGCGGTAGCTGCAGATGCCCCGTTGGGGGACCAGTCCGGAATGGCATTCTCGGGGACCATGGTTGCGACCGGGACGGGCCGTGGTGTTGTGGTCCGTACTGGTGCAAAAACCGAGATCGGCCGAATTTCCGGCCTGCTTGCCCAGACCACAACACTGAAAACCCCTTTGCTGGAACAGATGGACAGGTTCGCCCGAATCCTGTCCATCATCGTTATTATTGCCGGACTTGCGATTCTTGGCGGCGGCTATGTATTCAGCGGTTTGCCATTCCGGGAACTGTTCATGGCTGTTGTGGGCCTTATCGTTGCTGCGATTCCCGAGGGGCTGCCGGCGATTCTCACCATTACTCTGGCCATCGGTGTGCGCCAGATGGCTCGTCGTCAGGCGGTGGTCCGCCGAATGCCGGTTATCGAAACCCTGGGCGCGGTGTCGGTAATCTGTTCGGATAAAACCGGAACCCTGACCCGAAACGAAATGATGGTAACCCGGGCGGTGTTGTCCGGTGTCCGGCTGGAGGTGACCGGCGAAGGCTATGATTTTGAGGGTGCCGTGAAGGGTGAACAGGGCCAGGTGGCGAATTCCAGCCATCTGGATGAGTTTGCGCGGGCAGCGGCCCTTTGCAACGACGCCCATGTTCACCACGACTCCGGCACGGTAAGGATTAATGGTGATCCCATGGAGGCTGCTCTGTCGGTGTTCGCCCGAAAAGCCGGGTTTGATGCTGAAGGCAGTGCCGCCGACTGGCCTCGCAAGGATGAAGTGCCTTTCGATACCCAGAATCGCTTCATGGCCACACTGAACCACGACCACCACGGACACAGTGTGATTTACCTGAAAGGAGCGCCGGAGCGCATCCTCGATATGTGTGCCAGCGAGGTTGGTGAATCCGGGGACGCCACGGAACTGCGTCGGGACCTCTGGGAAGAGGTCATTGACGAGATGGCATCTGAAGGCCTCAGGGTGCTGGCCCTGGCCCGAAAACCGACAGAGCGGGGCGTCAGCGAACTGTCGATTGAGGATCTTGAGCAGGGTGCAGAACTGCTCGGCCTGGTCGGTTTGCTGGACCCGCCAAGGCAGGAGGCAATTCGCGCGATTGCGGAGTGCCACGATGCCGGGATCCGGGTCAAGATGATTACCGGTGATCACGGGATAACGGCAGGCGCTATTGCCCGCAAGCTGGGCCTGAAAAACACCGAGCGGGTGCTGACCGGTAAGGAGCTGGACCAGCTGGATGATGACCAGCTTCGCGATCTCGTGAGCGAGGTGGATGTCTTTGCCCGGACCAGCCCGGAACACAAGTTGAGGTTGGTGACGGCACTTCAGGCCCTGCATGGGGTTGTGGCCATGACCGGGGACGGGGTTAATGATGCCCCGGCGCTGAAGCGGGCGGATGTCGGGATCGCCATGGGGGTCAAGGGGTCCGAGGCCGCCAGGGAAGCCTCTTCGGTGGTGCTGCTGGACGACAACTTTGCCAGTATTGCCGCAGCCGTGCGCGAGGGCAGAACGGTCTACACCAATCTGAAAAAAGGCATTGCCTTTCTGCTGCCCATTAACGGCGGCGAGTCCATCAGCCTGGTTACCGCCCTGCTGTTGGGGCTGACACTGCCTATCTCTGCCTTGCAGATTCTGTGGGTGAATATGGTCAGCTCTGTGGTGCTGGCCATGACCCTGGCGTTTGAACCTGCGGAACCCGATGTCATGAAACGCCCGCCAAGGGCACGGGATGAGTCCCTGTTGCGGGGATTCGTAGTCTGGCGTGTGGTCTTCGTTTCGTTGCTGTTCCTTGCGGGCATTTTCGCCGCCTGGTACTGGGCCATGCACCAGTATGGGGATGAGACGACCGCCCGTACGCTTGCGGTCAATACGCTGGTGGCAATGGAGATGTTCTACCTGTTTGCCGTGCGCTACTTGGATTCAGCTTCAATCACCCTGCGCGGAGTACTGGGTACACCGATTGTCCTGCTGGCGGTTGCCACGGTGATTGCGTTGCAGTTGCTCTTCACTTATTTGCCCTGGTTTAACCAGACCTTCGGCACACAGGCGCTGAGCCTTGAGTTGCTTGGCTTTGCCGCTGCGTCCGGTGTGGTGCTGCTGGTAATTCTGGAGATCGAAACCGCGTTGAGAAAACGCCTGATCAAGGCAAGCCCCGGGTAATCACGGCCGGGTCGCCCCGGCCCTCCACAGCGGCAAGCTCAGCACTGGAAAGCCACTCCCCAGGCGGCCTGTTCATGACGCTGGCGCAGGCAGCCAGGGCATGGCCCCAGGAGCAACCGTTGGCGAACAACATGCCGGCTTCGTTCAGTGTGCCGCCGCGGTTGATGTAACCCAGAACCCGGGCCTGTGACGGTTCCGGGAACAGTGGATACAGGTGTCCCCGGAACACCTCAGGACGCATGTGAGTCAGTGCGACGCGACGGTGAATACGGTGTGGGAACAGTCGCTCCCGCTCGAATTCAGAGAGACAGACTTCGGCTTCCAGGGTGTCTCTTGGCTGGCGGAACCTGCCAGGTTCCTGGATATAGACCAGCCGGAACGGTGTGCCGGTTTCCCGCAGGCGTTCACACGCCCGTATGGCTTCGGATAACTGATAGGCACCATTGGCCATAAGCAGCAGTGGCTCGCCCGCAGAGGTGTCCTCGTCCACCACGAGAGCGCCATGCCTGGCCAGCAGTTCCGCTTCCTGGGTATCAAAAACACAGGGGCGCTCCCGCTTGGGGATCACCATGCACGTGATCTTGCCCCGGTCTCTGAACACCGATGGCAGTGTCGCCAGGGTGCTGTTGTAGTCAGCTGGAAACAGAACCCGGGATACGTCGTTCATCTCGGCAAGCATGCTTTCACAGAAGGTGGTGTCCTGGTGGGATTGCTCGTTCTTGCCGTTTTCCCAGGTGTGTGAGGTGGCAATGACCGGCAGGCCAAGCCAGCGTGCCGGTCGGCCGACTTCTTTCTGGTGCCGGGCAAAGATCAGCTCCTGGCGAATTGCACCGAGCATCTTTACGCAGAACGCCTCATAGCTGGCTACCAGGTTCAGTCCGGCTTTGTTGGCGAGGCAGGCAGACACCACGGCCTCCTCGTTGAGCGCGGTGATGATCTTGCCGTGGATGGATTCCTGATTGCTCTCGGGGTCGTTTACCCGATGTTTGAGATCGTCCAGGACACCGCCCAGACGGTTGCTTGCCAGCTCGTCCGGATTGCCAACCCGTGCCCTGAGCCCCGGGTTTTCAGCGACCAGCGCCCGGAAAAAATCGTCGACCGCCTTCATGGGTGAGCTGCGGTCAGGAGCGGCCGGCAGCCGTGGGATCACCGGATCCGGCGGATTGCGGGTCGCGAGGGCATGATCCCGCTCCAGGGGGCGTGACTGCCCGGCGTGCTGGTTCAGTTGAGTGATACAGTTCTGAAGTTGGTCGGGGGCCACCCACAATCGGGCAGCATGTTCGTTAAACAGCTCCCTGGCCCTGGCGTCCATCCGTGGATTACCCGGAAGCGGCAGATTGTGGGCCGGATTGCTGCCGGCGCCAAAAAATCCGTACCCTTTGCTGGTCTCTGCAATGCCATAGGGCACTCGAACGGGGTAGCGGCTTTCGCCCCGCAGAGCGGCCTCGCCATTGGTGGCAAGTGCCTGCTCCATTTCATACAAGGCACATACAAAGGCTGCAGGATCCCGGCCATCAAACCGGAAGGGTACGAAGCCCCGGTGCTCAAGGTGTGCTTCAAAACGTTCAAGGCCTTCGCGAGTGCCCAGCTCGGTGCGCTGCTCAATACGCCGGCCATTGGCGATCATCACCGGCATGACCGCGCCGCAGTCTTCGGCCCGCCACCAGCGGGGAACCCAGTCGCTGCCACGCTGTTCCTCGGCGGCGCCGTCTGACAGGAAGGCCACCAGGGATTCTCCGGGCAGGGGCATGTGCGCATACTGAAGCTCCGCAAACCCCAGATAACCACCTTCGAGAATGCCACCAGCGGTATGTGGATTGACGTGGCTGCCCAAGGGGGCGGCCATGGTCCCGTCCGGCTTCTGGCGGTAACTGTAGAAATCGGCGACTAGCGTCGAAAGCCCGTCAGGCCCTCGATAACGCTGTGCCTGTTCCGGGTGCAGATTGCCGGTGAGCACGTTCAGGGCATCCACTGCCGCCACGCAATGGCCCTGACCCATCAGCCAGCTTCGGGTCCGTGCGGTCAGATTGTTCAGGGCCAGGTAGCCGGCATACGCCGGCACCATGTTCAGTGCACCCCCGGTGTGGCCTTCCGGATTGGTCTTGAAATCCTGGGGCGCCAGGGGCTGCCCCGTGGTATCGACCCGGCGTGCGTAAGTCATATGAACCACCAGCCACAATCCGGCACTGGCCAGACGATCCAGATCCGCAAGCTTGCGATAGACCGTCGCTGCATCCGGCTGGTGCCCTGCTGCAACCAGGTGCTCCGCCAGGACCCTGACCTGATGTTTCGTGGTTTCATTGTGCTGGATGACGCCATAGCCGTCGCACCAGCGCCGGTAATCCGGGCAGTCTGAGGCGGTGTGATTCACCGGTGCTGTCTGTATTGGCAATGGCATGAGATGCCTCCATGGCGTCAGTATGTCAGTGGATTTTAGAACCACCGCCGTGAGTTGCCATTGATGCAGATCAGTCGGAAATACATCTTTTCTTTGAAGCGATTTGCCCCGCGATCGCAGGCCGGAGGGTAGCCCTCGCCAAAATACGCTGTGAATACCTCCCTGTACGCTCGGCTCCGCCATCCATGGCTCCGCACGATTTTGGCGAGAGCTACCCTCCGACCCGCACCAGAGCTCGGACTAGACCTCCCATTGCCGAATGCCATGGTTTCTGAGAGTCTGTTCCAATAAGCCATCTGTAAAGGAGACTCCCATGACGCAAGACAAGAATCAGGACAAGCGCCGGAAATATTCGGCACCGGTGGTCGATGGCATTGGCAAATCCGCCAGTCGCGCCATGCTTCGGGCGGTCGGGTTTACCGATGAGGATTTCAAAAAACCCCAGATCGGTATTGCGTCTACGTGGAGTAATCTCACCCCCTGCAATATGCACATCAACCGGCTGGCAGAGGAGTCTGCCGCCGGCGCCGATGAGGCGGGCGGCAAGTCGCTGATCTTCAATACCATCACGATATCGGACGGTATTGCCAACGGTACCGAGGGCATGAAGTATTCCCTGGTGTCCCGGGAGGTGATTGCCGATTCCATTGAAACGGTTGCCGGCTGTGAAGGATTCGATGGCCTGGTTGCCATCGGTGGCTGCGACAAGAACATGCCGGGCTGCATGATGGGGTTGGCCCGCCTGAACCGGCCGTCGGTGTTTGTCTATGGTGGTACGATCATGCCCGGCGAGAACCATACCGATATCATCTCCGTTTTTGAGGCCGTAGGTGCCCATGCCCGTGGCGACCTGGATCTGATCGAGGTCAAGCAGATCGAGGAGACAGCGATTCCAGGGCCGGGCTCCTGCGGTGGCATGTATACCGCCAACACCATGGCCTCGGCCATTGAGGCCATGGGCATGAGCCTGCCCGGCAGCTCTGCCCAGAACGCAGTGTCAGAGACCAAGGCAGAGGATTGTCGTGGTGCCGGGGCGGCGGTGCTGAATCTGCTGGAGAAGGACATCAAGCCCAGCGACATCATGACCCGGAAAGCCTTTGAGAATGCCATCACCGTGGTGATCGCTCTGGGTGGCTCCACCAATGCGGTGCTGCACCTGCTGGCCATGGCCAGTACGGTCGGTGTGGACCTGGAACTGGAAGATTTCGTCGAGATTGGCAAGCGGGTGCCGGTGCTGGCGGATCTTCGCCCGAGCGGCCATTACATGATGTCGGAGCTGGTAGCCATTGGCGGTATCCAGCCGTTGATGAAGATGCTGCTGGATCGGGGGTTGTTGCATGGGGATTGCCTGACCGTGACCGGCCAGACCCTGGCAGAAAACCTGGCCGACGTTGCGCCCTATCCGGAGGGGCAGGACATCATTCATGCCTTTGATAATCCGATCAAGGCGGACAGCCATTTGCGAATACTGTTCGGAAACCTGTCGCCAACCGGCGCGGTGGCCAAGATCACCGGCAAGGAAGGCACGCACTTCACTGGTCGGGCCCGGGTATTCCATTCGGAAGAAGAGGCCCAGGAGCGGATTCTGGATGGCACGGTGGTGGCCGGCGATGTACTGGTCATTCGCTATGAAGGTCCCAAAGGCGGGCCGGGTATGCGGGAGATGCTCAGCCCCACCTCAGCCATCATGGGCAAGGGGCTGGGTAGCGACGTAGCGTTGATTACCGATGGCCGGTTTTCCGGCGGCAGCCACGGGTTCGTGGTTGGCCATGTTACGCCGGAAGCGGCCGAGGGCGGCCCCATTGCGTTGGTCGAGGATGGCGACACCATTACCATTGATGCCGTCAGTAACCGGATTGAGCTGGATGTCTCCGATGAAGAGCTGGAGCGCAGGCGCCAGGCCTGGCAGGCGCCGCCTCCGCGATTTACCCGGGGTGTTCTGGCCAAGTACGCCCGTACTGTCAGTTCCGCCTCCAACGGAGCCATTACCGATCTGCCATGATCTGATGGCGCCGGGCAATCGCTGCTATAATCCGGCGCTGGGGAGGCAGTCATTGCCCGGACAGAAAAAGAGAGAAGAGGCATAGAGGCATGGGTAATTGGCGTATTGCCATTGGTTGGGTATGTTTGCTGGCACTGCTGCCCTGGCTCTCGCACGCCAATCAGCAGGAGGCATCCACCAGTACCTCATCTGCGTTGAAGGAGGCGGGCCCCAATCTGGCGTCAGTGAATGCAGCGGTTGCGGTAGCCGGTGATAACGAGCTGATTTTCGGCAAGAATGCGGATCGATCCGTACCCATTGCCTCGGTCACCAAGGTTATGACAGCGCTGGTTGTGCTTGAGTCCGGAGAGCCGATGAATGAATGGCTGACCTTTCACAAGCGCCATACGCCGGCCGCTGCCAACGCATACAGCCGCATTCGCGTCGATTCACAGATGCGCCGGAAGGATGTGTTGCGCATAGCGCTGATGTCGTCGGAGAACTTTGCCGCCTACACCCTGGCAAGGAACCATCCGGGAGGGTTTGGTGCCTTTATTGATGCGATGAATGCCAAGGCTGTGGCCCTGGGTATGAAAGGTACCCGGTTTGTCGACCCGACCGGGCTGTCATCCGAGAACCTGTCGACCGCCGCTGATCTGGTGAAGCTGGTAAATGCCGCAGCCGCTTATCCCGAAATCCGCGAGTACTCCACAACCGGTTATTTCCGGGGCCAGTTCCGAAAGCCCCGTTACAGTCTCTCGTTCGGTAACACCAATGCCCTGGTTCACAGGGACAGCTGGGGCGTGGGCCTGAGCAAGACCGGTTATCTGTCCGAGGCGGGGCGCTGCCTGGTCATGGTTTCGAAGATGAACGGCAAGGAAGTGGTTACTGTTCTGCTGGACTCTCTCGGTACCCGATCACCCCTTGGGGATGCCGGGCGGATCAAGCGCTGGCTCGACACCGGAGCCCGGGGTTCCGTAGCGGCAGCGGCCCGGCGATATGAACAGGAAAAGAACGCGTCTTATGCGACCGCAGGTAACAGCACGGTCAGTCTGAACTGACTCTGAAAGGAATCCCGCCATGATCCAGATCTTCACCACCGGTGGCACCATCGACAAGGTGTACTTCGACGCCAACAGCGAGTTCGAGGTGGGCCACAGCCTGCTGCCGGAGTTGCTGTCCGAATCGAATATCCACGAGGGTTATCGCCTTCGGGAACTGATGCGCAAGGACAGCCTGGAAATGAATGACGAGGATCGCCATCGGATACTGGAGGCGGCCAGGGAGTGTGACTGTGACCGCATCGTTATTACCCACGGTACCGATACCATGGCGGATACCGCGGCGGTTTTAGCCGGCCTCAAGGACAAGACGATTGTACTGACCGGTGCCATGCAGCCGGCCCGAATGCGCCGCACCGATGCGGTGTTCAATGTCGGGTTTGCCTGGGCTGCGGTGCAACTTTTGCCTGCGGGAGTTTATATCGCCATGAATGGTGAAGTGTTTGAAGCCGGGGCTGTTCGCAAGAATCTCCAGGCGCAACGTTTCGAGCGGACCTGAATTCAGGCCAGGCTGTCTTTTTCCTGGCAGGTCAGTTCCCGATAGCCGCCGGGCTTAAGCGCCGTATCCAGTGAAACCTGCCCGATCCGCACGCGGTGCAAGGCCTCAACGTGGTTGCCAACCGCCGCCAGCATGCGCTTGACCTGATGGTAGCGCCCCTCCGAAATCGTAAGCTCAATGATCCTGTCTTCCAGAACCGTTATCCGGGCCGGCCGTGTTGGCCTGGGGTCGTTGTGCAGATCCACGCCGTGCTCCAGTTGTTGTGCCGCAGCCTCGGTGAGTGGTTCGCTCAGCGTCACCCGGTAAGTCTTTGGGCAATCGGTTCTTGGTGAGGTGACCCGGTGTGACCACTGGCCATCGGTGGTGAGCAACAGCAAGCCGGTGGTATCAGCGTCCAGCCGGCCGGCAATGTGGAGGTTTCGGGTAATGTCTGCAGGCAACAGGTCCAGCGCCGTTGGGTGGTCACTGTCGGTTGTCGCACTCACCACGCCTGCGGGTTTGTTCATCATCAGGTAGCGCTCGCCCGGCAGACTCAGAGGGGTGCCCGACAAGGCCACCCGTTCATGGCCGGCCAATTGGCTGTTGGCGCTCCTACATGGTTGATCATTGACCGTTACCTCCCCGCGGCTGATGGCCCGTTTGGCCTCCTTGCGGGAGAGTTCGGTACTGTTGGCAATAAACTGGTCCAGACGCATGGTACTCAGCAGTGTTGTCCCGGTGCCGGTGTGCTCAGGCTGGCCAGGCAAAGTACCGGGGTTTTGCCGGTCATCCGGGACCAGAGCAGCCCCAGTGCTTCGGTATTTACATCGGGCCGTGGGGTCCGGAAGCTCGCCGTCGGCTCGATACCGCTGCCATTCCGGGTCGCCAGAACAAAGGTAAACGGATGTGCACCGGGAATGCCGAGCCGGATGTCGGTGGCGGTAATTCGGTCATTCACCTGGCTGTAATCCAGAAATCCCCGGGTAAACCATTCCAGGCGCTGGGCCTCGGGCAGGTCTGCCACTGCCTCGGCCAGATCCGGGCGGCGTGGAAAATACTCGAGATTCAAAGGCGTATCGCCGTCCAGAAATCCGGTAACAATTTCTACCCGCTGATCTCCCTGCAAAGCTGTGGCGCGCCACAACAGGGTGTTGAAAGGCATGGGTTGAACCAGTAGAGCTGGATTTTCCAGCCCGGCCTCCGCGAGCGCGGGCTGTACCCGTTGAGTAATGACCTGTTGAGCCAGGACACTCCAGCCCAGGTACAGGGTGGACACCGCCAGTCCCGCAACAACAGCTGACTTGGCCGGCGGCCGGGCCAGGAAAAACAGACAGCCGGCCAGCAGGGGCAGTGTGTAGAGCGGGTCGATAATAAAAATACTGCTGATGGCCACAGGTGGCCCGATGGGCCAGAACAGCTGGGTACCATAGGTCGTAAAGGCATCCAGAAGGGGGTGGGTGATCAGGATCAGTCCGGTCAGCGCGAGCCATCGCTGGAGGCTCAGTTGCGGTTTCCAGCGCCAGAGCAGCCAGGCCAGGGCCACTGCAAGGGGGGCAAGAATGAACAGCGAGTGGCTGAACCCCCGATGTTGGGTGAAATTGGCGACGGCGGTCCCATAGTCGATAACCACATCCAGATCCGGCAGGGTGCCCAGCACGGCGCCGGTCAGCAAGACCGAGCGGCCAAGGGTTTTGCCAGCAACGGCTCCGGCTATGGACGCACCGAGTGCGGCTTGGGTGATGGAATCCATGAATCTCCGCAACAATACCTTGAAGAATATCTCAGATATTATGCGCTGATTCGCGGATCAGATCACCGGGTAGCAGGAAAGTCACCGGCGGCTCGGACACCGGTGGGGGATTCACGCTTTACGACGACGTGCAAGGCCCAGGCCCGCAAGGCCGAGCCCTAGGAGTGCGAGGGTGCCCGGCTCCGGAACAGAACGAACGTTCAGCTTGGCGAGGAGGTTAACGGAGGTGGCCTTGCCTTCCTCGGTGTAAATCTCATCGACGCCGCCTTCGAAGCCCAGTAGGGTCAGCGAGTAGATGCTGGAGCTGAACTGGAATTCCGAGCTTTCGATCATGCTGTCCAGGCGCACGATGTCATCAACGTCTTTGGTTGAGCAGCCAAAAATAAAGGACAGCGGGCCACAATAGACGTTCGGTGTCTCGTTATGAGAGAACTCGAAAGTATAGGGGCCGGTGACGGTGCCGTTATCGGGGGTTGTTGAAAAAGTTGCGTAGACGTCGAGATTGGCGCCAGTGATGCTGTCGCCTGTGATGCGGTTGTTGAAGTGGGTGAAACTGCCAAGAACAAACGGATCGCTGGACATGATGGTTTCGGGCAGGTTGTTGGCCCCTTCAAAGCCATATCCGCTTTGCGGTCCCTGCGAGCACTCCTTCCACCACAGTTTACCGGAGCAGGTAACCAACCCTTCGCCCCAGCGTAAATTATCGGTTCCGACACCCTGGATATTGCTGCCACCAGTGGGGGAGCCCCAGGCGCCGGTGACGGCTTCCAGATCAACCGGGAACGCTGTTGCCGTCGCCGCAAAGCTCATGGCTGCACCTGCAACGAGTCCTTTCATCAATGTCTTCATGATCTACACCTTGCCTTGCTACCAGCTATTCAGTTTGTCCCGGTACCTTCGGGAAATGCCGAGTAGTCAAAGCCAGATTCGTGCCAAATCCCTAACTTCTTGTTAAACGGCAGTTCTTGCTTTTTTTGATGGGTCATGTGTAAAAAATGCTGACAGATTGGGTCAGCCACCACTCGTTATGGCCAGTGTCTCCAGAAGGGTGTCGGAAGGCATGCCATCTGCTATCCAACCTCTGGATTTCTGGAACTCGCGAATAGCTCCACGAGTATTTGAGCCCAGGATGCCGTCAGGATTGCCGCTTTCAAAACCTTTTTCGTTCAGGATTTGTTGCAGCTGAATAATCTGGTCGCGGGACAGAGTTGGTTGGTCTTCCGGCGGCGGATTCTGTAAACCGCCGGCGCCAGCGATCCGGTCCGCCAGATGGCCCACTGAAATTGCGTAGAATTCCGAGTGGTTCCAGCCCATGATTACCCGGAAGTTGCGGTAAACCAGGAATGCCGGGCCTTTATGGCCACTGGGTATTACCAGCGCGGCATCGATTGGCTCCTGGGCCAGGGCGTTACCGAAGGCGTCCGTGATACCCATCCTGCGCCAGTCTTCCAGTGGCAGGCGGCGACCATCTGACAAACTGAAATCAAAGTTGTCCGGCAGGAGTACCTCGCGCCCCCAGCGGTAATCGCCGTCCCAGCCCATGGACTGCAGGAACTTGCCCGCAGACATCATGGCATCAGGCAAGCTATTCCAGAGGTCGCGGCGTCCATCACCATCAGCGTCGACGGCGTGCTGCAGGAAAACAGTCGGCATGAACTGGACGTGACCCATGGCGCCGGCCCATGAACCTTCCATCTGCTCCGCCGGAATGGCTCCTTCGTCGATGATCTTCAGGGCGGCGATAAACTGTTCGGTGAAGAAGGTGCTTCGGCGCTGATCACAGGCCAGTGTGGCCAGGGAACTGGGCACCGACATCTTGCCAAAGTAACTGCCGAAATTGGTTTCCAGGCCCCAGAACGACACCAGATAGGGCGCGGGTACGCCGGTTTCCCTGGTCACCCGGTTGAGCAGGTCTCGGTGGTTTTCCAGAAGTTCCCGGCCACGGGCGATGCGGGTTTCATTCACCCGGCGGTTGAAGTAATCCGCAAAAGTGGTGGTAAATTCCGGTTGCCGTCGGTCCAGCTCGATCACTCGCTCAATGTAGTTGGCGCCAGCAATGACGTCCCGCGCGGTCTGTTCGCTGACGCCGGCACTGATTGCCTTGCTCTGCAGTGTCTGCTTGCACTCGGCAAATTGTTCGACTGTCATTATGGGAATGCTTTGAGCCTGTGCACTAAATGACAGGGCTGACAGTGATAAGGCAGCCAGGGTGCGGTGAATGTTTGGCCGGGTAATCAGATGGGTCACAGGAAACCTCGTGTAACAAAGGAGTGCGGTTGTTGTGGCCATGTTAGCCTGTTTTGGGTTCGGGAAAATACTGTGTTGGCGACAGGCGGGTGACAATTCCTTAATGGGCCCTGGCATGTGTCGCGTTTGTCGTCTTTTTGTTGCGGGCTGGTCACTATGGGCGCTTGATGTTCTATAGTTTGTGGATGCACCCAAGTCTCGAGCGGATGAGTTTATGGCAACACTGAAAGCGCTGGTCGTGGATGACGCCAGCTTTGTACGTGATCTGGTCAAGCGAACCGTGCGCCAGCGTTTTCCGGTGATCGAGACAACCGATGCCCAGAACGGTCGGCGGGCCCAGTCACTGATGTCCCGGACGGCGTTTGATCTGATTCTGTGCGACTGGGAAATGCCCGAGATGTCCGGGCTGGAGTTGTTACAGTGGATGCGCCAGCAGCCTCAATACGAAAAGGTGCCGTTCATTATGATCACCAGCCGGGGCGACAAGGATCATGTTATTGAAGCGGTAAAAGGAGGCGTTTCCGAGTATCTGGGGAAGCCTTTCAGCCCAGAGGGCTTGAGCAATAAAATCATCAAGGTGATGGGGCGAAGGCTGAAAGACGCCATGGATCGGAGTGGAAAGTCCATGGCCAGCCCAGCGGATGCGTTCAAGGAGTCTGCGAACCTGCTGACCCGCAAACCGGAACCCGCTGCCCAGAGTCCGGCATCTTCAGCGCCCTCGCAGGCAGCCCCTTCCGCAACACCCAAGCAGGCGTCGCCCCGGGGGTCGATGAGTCTTGCATCGGTGCGCTTTGCTGAAAGCACCCTGAAATCGGTGGTCAAGGATATCAACCTGACGGAAGTCCGGGTGATTGCCAAGCGGGATCAGGTGTTTCCGGGGATTCTCGATCAGGCTGTGGTGGATATCGAAACAGGGGAGGGGCAGATGGCCCGCCTGAATGGTTACGTGCACCAGCTACAGGCGGTGGACAAGCGCCAGGACACTGATTTTGTCAGCGTCACCATCCGCTTTGTTGATGAGGATCCGAAAAAGCTGGAGGACCTGTCCAGGTTTGTTGCCCGCTTCAGGGCGGGTATGCGCTAGGCGGAACCCTATTCAGACGTTTCAGGAATCCGCTCTACCAGCCGTTCTCTCGGGAAGTGGCAGATGAATTCACTGCCCTCTCCGATTCGGCTGCGAATCTCCAGGTTACCATCATGATTGAGCAGCACGTGTTTGACGATCGCCAGGCCAAGGCCAGTGCCGCCGGTGTCCTTGTGGCGGCTGGGATCGGCCCGGTAGAAACGTTCGGTCAGGCGAGGGATATGGACCGGGTCGATGCCGATCCCGGTGTCCTTCACTGACAGGTGGGCGCCCTCCCGGTTGGTGGACCACAACACGGTGATCTGACCGTTTGCCGGCGTATATTTCACCGCGTTGAAGATCAGGTTCGAGAAAGCACTTCTCAGCTGGCTTTCATCCCCTTTCAGCAATCGGTGGTCACCGATATCGACCTTGATTTCGTGCTGTTTGTCACCGCTGAGCGCCCGGGCATCATGGCAAATCTGGCCCAGCAACTGATCCACGTCTGTCAGTGTGTCGTTGACCGTCTGTTCCCCGGTCTCGATTCGTGACAGCAGGATCAGGTCAGTAATCAGGGCTTCCATCCGGGATGACTGGGCAGCCATGGTGTTAATGGCGCGGCGCCACTTGGGCGGCAAGTCGGCGGCGTTGTCCACCAGGGTTTCGAGGTAACCGCTGATGACCGTGAGCGGAGTACGCATCTCGTGGGAAACATTACCGACAAAGTCCCGGCGCATCTGCTCCAGCTGGTAAAGGCGGGTCACGTCCTTGGCGACAATCAGGCGGTCATCATCGCCGAACAGGCTGATCTGGATTTGCAGGTGAATATGGGGTTTGGCCGGTGAATGTATTTCCAGCGGTTCGCGGTAATCCCGGGAATCGAAGTAGGTCTTGAAGGCCGGCGTACGGATGAGGTTGTGAATGTACTGGCCCTGGTCGGTGTTGCGCCGGAAACCCAGCAGGTATTCAGCTGAGCCGTTCCACCATTCCATGGCTCCGCGGGAGTCGGTCATGATCACGCCGTCGCGCATGGCGTTGGTGGACTCCTGCACCCGGTTGATCTGGGCCCTTAGTCGGTCCTGGGTGAGCAGATGATTCTGGTGCAGTTTATGGAGGTTGTCGAAGATATCGCCCCAGAGCCCGATACTCTGAGGCGCCTCGTCGGTGGCGCTCGGGTTGGCCAGCCACTGGTACAGGCGTCGAGCCTGAACCAGCGTCCACCAGAGATAGACCATCAGGCCAAAGGTAAGGCCGTATACCGGCTCACCAAAGTAGAGACCAACCAGGGTGGAGGCGACCAGGCCACTTACAATGTAACGCAGGTACCGAGACCAGTTGTGTTGCATCAAAAACTGCCTTGTGTCCATTCCGGGGCTGATGCTCAGCTGGCCGGAGTTACTTACGCGGCTCTGGTTGAAAAGCGGTAACCGGTTCCTCTGACCGTCTGGATCAAGTGGTCATAGTCATCACCGAGCGCCTTGCGGAGGCGACGGATATGAACATCCACCGTCCGTTCTTCAACATAGACGTTACCGCCCCAGACCTGGTCCAGAAGCTGGGAGCGAGTATATACCCGTTCCTGGTGAGTCATGAAGAACTGGAGTAGCCGATACTCGGTTGGGCCCATGGTGAGGGCGCCTTCCTGAGTGGTGACTCTATGCCCTACGGGGTCCAGGGTCAGGCCTTCCACCTCAATCGGGCTGTCCACGCCCGGGGGTGTTGCGCGCCGCAGTACCGCTTTCAGGCGGGCAACCAGCTCCCGTGGGCTGAATGGCTTGGTGATGTAATCGTCGGCACCAACCTCCAGTCCCTGTATCTTGTTATCTTCCTCAACCTTGGCAGTGAGCATGATAATGGGAATGTCGGCGGTCGCCTCTTCTTTTTTCAGGCGGCGTGCCAGCTCCACACCACTGGTGCCGGGCAGCATCCAGTCCAGGAGCACGAGATCCGGGTGTTTGTCGACAATCAGGGCATGGGCTTCCCGGGCGTCCGCTGCCTCCAGATAGTCATAATCCGCCATTTCGAGGGCTACAGCGATCATCTCGCGGATAGGCGCCTCGTCATCGACGATCAGGACAGTTTTTCCAGTCATGAGCTTTAACCTGTGTCAGACCTAGATTTGTTGCTGCCTCATTACAACGCCCAAGTGTTACAAGTATATGACAGGTTCAGCCAATGATGAGATCAATTACGAGGCCCGCAAAAACCGCGAACCCCGCCCAGTTGTTATTCAGAAACGCCTTGAAGCAGCCCTCACGTTCCCGCTCCCGTGCCAGATACTGGTGATACACGAACAGGCAGGCCATGGCCACTACGCCCAGGTAATAGAAGGTGCCCAGTTCAGCGCGGTGGCCCACCATAATCAGAATCAGAACAACCATGCCCTGCAGCATGCCAATGATCGCTTTATCGGCATCGCCGAACAGGATGGCGGTGGACTTGATGCCCACTTTCAGGTCGTCGTCCCGGTCTACCATGGCATAAAAGGTGTCGTAGGCGACGGTCCAGAGTACATTGGCAGTGAACAGCAGCCAGGTGAGCTGGCTCAACTCACCGGCCTCGGCTGCCCAGGCCATGGGGATTGCCCAGGAAAACGCAGCTCCGAGAAACAGCTGCGGAAGGTGGGTATACCGCTTCATGAACGGGTAAATGAATGCCAGCAGAGCGCCGCCGAAGGACAGATACAGAGTTAGCGAGTTGGTGAACAGAACCACCATCAGGAAGGAAACCAGGCACAGACCGGCGAACAACGCCACCGCCTCCCAGGGTTTGACCCTGCCGGCCGTGAGCGGACGATCCTTGGTGCGTTTGACGTGTTTGTCCCAGTCCCGGTCGGCAAAATCGTTGATGGCACAGCCGGCAGCGCGCATGAAAAAGACGCCCAGGGTGAAAATGATGACATTGCCAATGCCGGGGCTGCCGTCCCCCGCCAGCCACAGCGCCCAGTAGGTGGGCCACAGTAAAAGCAGGGTTCCGATCGGGCGGTCAATTCTGAGCAATCTGGCATAGTCCGCCAGCCGGTTCTGGACGTGGTCTGGCACGGCATCAAGCAACATGGGGTGCATCCGTCTGGTATTCTGCGAATTCAGCAAGTGCAGGGGATTATAGCCAGTGGCAGGAGGCCGGTTAAAGCGTGTGCCGTTGAATAAGGGCTGGCAGCAGGTATTCGCCTACCAGCAGGGAGCTGTTGTGGCCACTGAACAGGGAGCGCCGGGCCAGTTCCGGCTGCCCTGATTGGGCCGGCTTGCAGAGGCCGGTTTCAAGCGGGCCCCGTTGCCAGTGGGGGCTGGTGAACAGGTAGGCACCCAGGGGACGGTTGCCAAGGTGAAGTAGCCGCCTGCCTTCACCCTCCAGGCAGCTCAGGGGAATCAACGTACGCGCCAACACCCAGGGTTGGTTATCACCACACAGGCTGACCTCTCGTATCCAGGCATGCTGGCGGTGCGGAATGGCCAGGCGCCGGGCTTCTTCCGGCGTTGGCGTTGCGAAGCCCTCATGGCGGACCTCAACATGAAACGACCGGCTGCATTGTTTCTGCAGAGCCCGCGTAAACGAACCCTCCACTTGCAGCCAGTACCGGGCAGCGCCGTGAACAGCCGGATTGCGGAGGCCCGCAGCCGTCAGCGATTGATACCAGTCGGTCGGGGGAATACTCAGGCAGCGGTCGATGTCAGAGACCCTTGACTGCATAGATGCCGGGCGCATTACGCCAGTAGCCTTTGTAGTCCATGCCATAACCGAACAGGAACCGGTCTTCCACTTCCAGGCCGGTGAAATCGGCCTTCAGGTCAGGGCGGGCTTTGCGGTCATGCTGTTTGTCGACGAGTACGGCCGTCAGCACTTCAGTGGCACCATGGGCACGACAGTAATCGGCAATGGCGCACAGGGTCGTACCTTCGTCGAGAATGTCATCAACAATCAGGATGGTACGGCCATTCATGTCGGCTTCTGGCTGCAGCTTCCACTCCAGGATACCGCCAGTGGTTTCCTGTCGGTAACGGGTGGCGTGCAGGTATTCGGCCTGGACCGGAAACCGGAGCCGGGGCAACAGCTGCCCGGTAAGGATCAGCCCGCCATTCATGACGCAGAATAACAGAGGGTTGCTGTCCTTCAGGCGGTCGGTAATATCGTCGGCCAGGTTGCCGATTGCGGTCTGTACCTGCTGTTCGTTGACCAGGCAATCGGCTTCGGCCATAACCTGGTTCATTTCGGCGACGGTATCGGTCATATCGGTCGGTCCTGTCGTAAAACGGGCGATTATACCGAAGAGGGACGGCAGAAGGGAGGGGCGGTGCCTTTCGTCCGGGTCTGTACTTGTGGCTATTGGCAGAAAACCCCGGGATTGTCCGTCGGCATTGGCATTGGTCAATTCCGGGGCGATGGGTATGATGGCCTGATTCGACGGTGGTTCGTATCTGTTAACTGAATAAAACACTTGCGTGTATGATTGTCTGACAATTACTATTGCGCCCGGACGATATTGGGAGAAACTCTATGAAGAAGTGGCAGTGTGTGGTTTGTGGTCTGATTTACGATGAAGCCGAAGGCTGGCCCGAGGATGGCATTGAGCCCGGCACCAAGTGGGAAGATGTGCCGGAAGACTGGGTCTGCCCTGATTGTGGTGTAGGCAAGGAAGACTTCGAGATGATTGAGATCGGCTGATATTGCCCGGCACGGCAGGTAAAACCCGCCGAGGTTCGTTAAATACAGGAACGCGGTTATGACTGAACAGGCCCCCATCGTTATTGTTGGCACCGGGTTGTCCGGCTACTCACTGGCGCGGGAAATCCGTAAACAGGATAAGGAAACCCCTGTCCTGATGGTGACTGCCGATGACGGCGTGAGCTACTCCAAGCCTATGCTTTCCACGGGATTCACCAAGGGAAAGGACGCTGATGGCCTGGCCCAGGGCGCGACCGACGCCATGGCTGAGCAGTTGAATGTCCAGATCCGCACCTTTGCCACGGTCACCGGCATTGATGCCGATGCCCACGAGCTGATTCTCGGTGACGAACGCCTTGCCTACAGCAAGCTTGTTCTGGCCTGGGGCGCCGATGTTATCCGGCTGGGGCTGGACGGTGATGGCCAGGAACATGTGTTCTCGATCAACGACCTGATGGACTACCGTGCATTCCGGAGCGCCCTCGGCCAGGGTCAACGGGTGGCGATCATGGGGGCCGGCCTGATTGGCTGTGAGTTTGCCAACGACCTCCGCAACGGCGGTTATGACGTTGACGTGATAGCGCCCTCCGAGGGGGTGATGCCCGGATTGCTGCCGGAGGTTGCAGCCAATGCTGTCCAGCAGGAGCTGGAGAACCTGGGCGTTGGCTTTCACCTTGGTACTGTGGTTGATCGAATCAACCGGAAGGGCGAAGGCGTCAGCCTGGCCCTTGCCAATGGTGAAGTGCTGGATGCGGACCTGGTGTTATCTGCCGTTGGTCTGCGCCCACGAATCGGTCTGGCCCAGGCTGCCGGACTTGAAACGGGCCGCGGCATCGTGGTCAACCGCGCCCTGGAGACTTCTGCGCCGGACGTTTACGCACTCGGTGATTGCGCCGAAGTCGATGGGCACGTTCTGCTCTACGTGTTGCCGTTGATGGCCTGTTCGCGTGCGCTTGCAAAAACCCTGGTCGGTGAGCGGACAGAGGTCAGCTATGGCACCATGCCGGTGATGATCAAAACGCCCTGTTGTCCCACGGCCGTCTGCCCGCCACCTTCTGAGGCCGAGGGCCATTGGGAGGTTGAGCAGGATGGCACCAACGTCAAGGCCTTGTTCAAGAACCCGGACGGCGATGTTCTGGGATTCGCAGTAACCGGCAGCTTTGCCATGGAGAAGCAGGCCTTGTCCAGGGAAGTACCACCGATACACGGCTAACGCTCCCGTTCCGTTCGATAGCCCCGGTTCCACGGGGCTGTTTTGTCACAGCCTTTCACGGCTTTTCATTGCGAAATTTCCCCGCTTGCGGTAGAAAACTCCTTCGTGTGCTAACGAAATCACAGGAGCAGGCATGCTTGAGGTAACCAAGAAGCTGGTGGACTTGCTGGATCTCTCGCCCATCGGTGACGACCATTTCCAGGGTGACAGCGAGGATCTGGGCTTCCCCAACGTGTTTGGCGGGCAGGTTCTGGGCCAGGCGTTGATGGCGGCCAGCCGCACCGTGGAGGGGCGGCTGTGCCATTCCCTGCATGCCTACTTTCTGCGTCCGGGCAATCAAAGCATGCCCATTGATTATGAAGTTCAGCGGGTCCGGGACGGAGGCAGTTTCTCTGTGCGCCGGGTGATTGCCCGCCAGGATGGCAAGGAAATCCTGACCGGGTCCATGTCGTTCCAGGTGACCGAGGAAGGTTTTGAGCATCAACTGACCATGCCGGATGCACCGGACCCGGAAACGCTTCGCTCGGAACAGGAGTGGGGCGAATTGCTGGCCCCCCAGGTGCCGGAAAAAATGCGGCCTATTCTGACCCGTGATCGTCCGATCGAGATCCGGCCCGTGAACCCGGTCAATCCATTAAAGCCCGAAAAACGCCCGCCCCATAAACAGAGTTGGTTTCGAGCCCAGGGGCATCTGCCGGATGATCCCGTGCTGCACCGTTGCCTGCTGACGTACGCCTCAGATTTCCAGTTTCTGGGAACGTCGCTGAATCCCCATGGACTGACCTTTATGAGCAAGGGTCTGCAAGTGGCCAGCCTGGACCATGCCATCTGGTTCCACCGGGATTTCCGGATGGACGAGTGGTTGCTGTACGACAAGGACAGCCCCAGTGCTTCAGCTGGACGCGGTTTCAATCGCGGCAACTTCTTCAATCAGGAGGGTGTGCTGGTGGCCTCCACGACGCAAGAGGCGCTGATTCGTCAGAAGTCGTAAGCCTTTATCCAAGCTTGCGCTGGTCCGGTTGTTGATGATTTCGGCCCAGCCAGTCGATCAGTTCGTCAAAGGGCAGTGGCGGCGTGAGCAGGTAACCCTGGATCATGTCGCAGCCCATGTCCCTGAGCAGATTTGCGGTTAAACGGTCTTCCACGCCTTCGGCCACCACCTGGTAGCCCAGGCTGTGGCACATATCGATGGTGGTCTGGACAATGACCCGGTCCTCCGCCTCGGTCGCAAGTTCGGTGACCAGTGAACGGTCGATCTTGATCTCACTGGCCGGCAACTGCTTGATGTACGACAGCGAGGAATAGCCGGAACCGAAATCGTCGATCGACACCGGAATGCCAGTGGCATTCAGTGAATTCAGGGCCTTCAGGGAGTTGCCGGGATCCTGCATCATGGACGTTTCCGTCACCTCGAAAATGATGCCCCCCTGATGGCTGTGATAACTGTTCATCAGTCGTTGCACAAAGATGGGAAAGTCCGGTTCCCGCAGGTTATTGGGCGAAATGTTGATGGATATGTTCAGGGGCCAGCCATGATCCAGCAGCCGTGATCGCAATTCCAGGGATTGCTCGAGCACCCAGCGCGTCAGGGGCTTGATCAGTCCGGTCTGTTCCGCAAGGCTGACAATCTCATCGGCGCGAATCGGTTTCGCCCGTCCGGGCCAGCGGATCAGTGCTTCCATACCGACAATCCGGCCCGTTTTCAGGCTCTGTTTCGGTTGCATGAACAGTGTGAGCTCGTCAGTCATGAGCGCATGCCGAAGCTCGGAAACCATGGTCAGACGTTCTGCGCTGTAGGAGTCCCTTGTGGGCTTGTAGTAGGCAATGCCCCGCTCTCGCGCCGATTCGGATCCCTCGGCAATGACGGCACGGCGGATCAGGGTATTGGCATCCGTGCCATGCTCCGGGAAGATCGCCACGCCCAGTCTCGGGTCCAGGGGGATCTGCATGCCCAGGTAGTCAATCGGGTAACGTATGCCTTCCAGAGCCTTGAGAATGGCCCTGGGCACCGAACCTGTCGCGTCGGCATCGACAATAAACGCGAATGTCTGTGGGTCCAGCGACGCCAGAAAGAAATTGCGCTGGTCAGTCTGTTCTACCGGGATGGCCCCCGGCAATTCTCTGGCAACCGCATTGTAGTGCTTGGAGGCCAGTTCCAGAATCCGGTCACTGTTGCGATGCCCCAGGGTTTTGGTGACCGACTGCAGGTTGTTCAGGTGGATAATGGCGACGCCATAACGCCGTTCCGGAGCGCGCATCATCAGGTCATTCAGCATCATTTCGAGACTGCTGCGGTTGGGAAGGCCGGTGAGGGGATTGTGCAGGGCGTGATCCATCAGTTTCAGCTCGGCGGCTCGCCGTGCAGCCAGGGCATTCAGTTCTGCCTCCCGCGCTTCAACCTTGTCCTGCCGTTCCTGGTACAGCCTTGCCGCCAGTGCCAGGGTGAGCAGAATAGCCTCCAGCGCCGACCCGATTTGCATGCCGTAGGTGGTGACAAAATTGTTGGGTAGCAAGCCGTATTTATTGGCCGCGGTTATCGCACTGCCTAACGTCAGCGCGGCCCAAGCCACTGTGTAATAACCGGCCTGTGGGTTCCCCTTCCACCATTGAACCGGCCCCAAGACGGTGAGCAGCAGGCAACTGGGTATTGCCAGGGCCACGGTTAGTCGACTACCGGTACTGTAATCCAGGAAGAACGTCATCAAGGCAACCGCTGCATTCAGTGAGATCATGAATACCACGAGCCGGTTCAGGAAAGGGCCTGTGTGTGTCAATTTCAGGAATGAGCGGGAGAACACCAGCGTGAACAGAAGAGCAAAGGGCACCGTCAGCAACATTATCTGGTTCTGCAGAGCAGGGCTGTTCGGCCAGAGAAACTGGAAGGTGGCACCATTGAGGCTGCCAATCAGAAATAGATAGCCAAGTGTTGACAGCACGTAGAGCAGGTAAACGGGCTCTCTGAGAGCGGCAAAGATAAACAGGTTGAAGAAAATGACCGTAATCAGGATGCCATAGTAGAGCGCATGCATCTGGTCTTCGGTAGATGACTGTTCGAAGAAAGCCTGGGCATTCCAGAGCCTGACCGGTATCTGCATGGCACCCTCGGTGCTTACCTCAAGCAGGATCTGGTATTCGCTGGCAATACTCTGTTCAAACGGGAACAGGAAGTGCCGGTGCAGTATCGGGCGCTGATCGAAAGGAACATGATCTCCGGTTACGATGCGCCGGGCTATGCGGTCGTTTTCCAGCAGATGGAAGGTAAGCTTGTCCAGCTGTGAGTACCGGACTTCCAGCAGATTAATGCTGGCCGGATGCGAAACCGGAAATCGGAGCCAGACGGTATCCCGGATGTAGCCGAAATTGGGGCTTTCTTCCTTCAGGGTTTGCCAATGGTCGGAGGCCAGGGCCTCCCTGGCGGAAAGACCGCTATCGGGAGCGACGCGCAGATACTCGATCTGCGGAACATAAGAGGCCTCAGCGCCCAGGGAGGGAGCAGCGAGGCCTGATAACAGCAACAGTGTTACCAGTAAACGAAGCCAGGAGGTATATGCCACGTTGTACCGCTTTATTGTCATTGTCCATCGGAGTATGGCGTGTCGCCTTTGGCGGCTCAAGTCGCTGACGGGCCCTGTTTCGCAAATTTTTGTAGCCGGGAATCAGAGCTGTTCAAGCCATGCCCTGACCCAGGGGATCGCTTCCGCTTCCGGTTCCATGGTTTCCAGTGCATCAATACGAAGCGTGTCTCCGATCTTGCGGGCGGAGGTTTCGTAAAGCGCTTCTTCCATCAGGTCGCCTGCGCCGCAGAATGTGTCTCCGTAGGAGCTGTCGCCCAGTACAATGATGCCGAAGGATCGACCCGGCTGCTGCGGCAACTGATCTCGCAGAGCCAGATAAAAAGGCAACAGGTTGGCTGGAAGCTCACCCTGTCCGGTGGTGGATGTGCAGACCAGAAGTGGCTCGTTGCTTGAGGTAATGTCTTCCAGTGCCGGGTTTTCCAGCACGGTGATCTGGTGCCCCTCGCTTTCCAGTTCCTTCTTGATGGCTCTGGCTGTCAGGAGCGCGCCACCATACACGCTGCCTACCAATATCCGGATTGCTGTCATAGGTTACCTGTTCACTGATCCTGAGAATGACCATACGGTCGGATGGTGGCGCACGATCATAGCGGGAGTGCTTTACGGCCTCAAGCCGAGGGTGAAGGGGAAGCGAACGAATCCGTCTCCTGGCTTCGAACCCTTGGCGCGATCCGGTTGCGACCGGCTCCCTTGGCGTTGTAGAGGTTCAGGTCAGCTTGTTTAAGCAGATCATCAAGGGAGCGGGCCTTTGCAATCGAACAGACGCCGGCACTGATGGTTACTGGCAGTGCCTGTTCTCCCAATCGGAAAGGGTGTCTTGCTACCTCGGACCGCAGCCTTTCAGCCAGTGTCAGAGCCTGTAGCAGGGAGGTGTCCGGCAGCAGCACCAGAAACTCCTCGCCGCCCCACCGGGCCGCCACATCGGTCTGCCGGATGACGGTTTGCATCAAACCAGCGAACTCCTTCAGGACCTCGTCGCCGGCATCGTGTCCGAACCGGTCGTTGATCTGCTTGAACAGGTCCAGATCAATCAGGGCAACGGAGAAGTGATGGCCGGAGCGCTGGTAACGGGAAAATTCCATGGCCAGACGGTTTTGCATGTCCCGGCGGTTGGACAACCCGGTCAGTTCGTCGGTTCGCGCGGCGTGCTCATGGGCTTCGGCAAGGGCCAGAAGTTCGTTGCGTGCTTTCAGGCGACTGGCCTCAAGCACAAAGCAGAAAATGGATTCAAAGGTGAGCGTGGCGAAGAACCGGATTTTGAAGTCCATGCTGTATTGCGCCGAGACCAGAGGCAAGCCGGGAAACTGGAACACCAACACCGCAATCAGATAACAGAAAAGCAGGACTGCTGTGCCGGTTTTCAGGTCGGTGAGGTAGAACAGGAGCGGCGGAAAGACATAGAACCAGAGTGGCCCGGTGTTGTTCTCGCCACCGGAGGCAATCAGGTAGGTGAACAGCAGGCCGACCACCACAATCATTCCGGCTTTCTGTCGGGCGCGGTTGCCGGTGCTGGCAAAGTACAGCATGTTCAGGGTGATCAGCCCGATAAAAGACCAGAGTACCCAGGCATGAGTGGTGTGGTCTGCGAACCAGGCCTTGGCGCCAATACCGACCAGAAAAGCAATGGCAGTTGCAGAGAGCCAGCTAAGCAGCCGTGAGACCTGGGCGTCTTCCCGTTCACCGGCAGCGAGCTGTCCGGAGGAAGTTGAGTGAGGCATTGGAACCTTATGTCGCTGTTTTTGTAATTCTGACGCTTGTATCCCGAACTGTGGGTCAATTTAGTGCGTTTTTGCACTCCCGTCTGTGATGTGTTTACCCTGTTTGGATTGTGACAGTTGTATTTCACTTTTATGTCAAAAAAATTATAGTTGCCCCGCGGCAAAGCTCGCCCCCAATCCTCACAGACTAAACGAGATCTGATCTGTTATGGCCCGTTCGAGCGGATTCCTGGATACCCTACTCAGCAGCCCTACCACGGAACGATACAGGGTCGGCATCAGCCTGCTTTTTCTACTTGGCGTCTGGCTGACTGTCGGATCATTCAGCCAGGGAATGCCCAACAGTATGTTGCTAATGGCGGCTGCAGTCATTGGCGGTTATATGGCGATCAACATCGGTGCCAATGATGTTGCCAACAATGTCGGACCTGCAGTGGGTTCCGGGGCGCTGTCCTTGGGCGCGGCCGTCGTTATTGCGGCCATATTTGAGGCCGGCGGCGCGATCATTGCCGGTGGTGATGTGGTTTCCACCATCAAGGGCGGCATCATTGACCCCTCCAATCTGGAGGACGGACGGGCTTTCGTCTGGCTGATGACCGCCGCCTTGCTGGCGGGTGCGCTCTGGCTGAATCTGGCCACCTGGATGGGCGCGCCTGTCTCCACCACCCACTCCATCGTCGGTGGTGTTCTTGGCGCCGGTATTGCCGCCGGTGGCTGGGGTATTGCTGATTGGGCGGTGATGGGCAAGATTGCCGCCAGTTGGGTGATTTCGCCGGTTCTCGGCGGTGCTCTGGCAGCCCTGTTCCTGTTTGCGATCAAGAAGACTGTGCTCTATCGGAAAGAGGTCATCCCGGCGGCCAGGACCTTTGTTCCCTGGCTGGTGGCGATCATGGCCTGGGCCTTCGGCACCTATCTGATGATCAAGGGCGTTAAGAAAATCGTCAAAGTCGACTTTCTTGAAGCGACGCTGATCGGTCTTGCCGCAGCTGCCGTGGTCTTCTTTATCATGCGTACCCTGGTGGGTCGGATGGCATCGACCATGGAGAACAGCTCGGCGGGCGTGAATACCCTGTTCACCTGGCCGTTGATCTTTGCGGCCGCGCTGCTGAGTTTTGCCCACGGTGCCAATGACGTTGCCAACGCCATTGGTCCGCTGGCAGCGATAAACGATGCTCTGGCTGCAGGCAGTTCGGTTGTGACTTCGGCGAGTATTCCCATGTGGGTGATGATGGTGGGTGCCCTGGGTCTGGCTGTTGGTCTGATGCTGTTTGGTCCGCGCCTGATCAAGACGGTCGGCAGCGAAATCACCGAGCTCGACAAAACACGAGCCTTCTGTATTGCCCTTTCAGCGGCACTCACCGTTATCCTTGCGTCACAGCTGGGTCTGCCGGTCAGTTCCACCCATATTGCCATCGGTGGTGTGTTCGGCGTTGGCTTCCTCCGGGAGTACCTGAAGTCCAACTATGCGACCCAGCTGCACAAGATTATGGAGCACCATGATCCCGCCGAGCAGGAGCGTCTCAAACCCTTCCTGGATGATTTCCGTAATGCCTCGGTGGAGGAGATGGAGAACCTGCTCAAGCAGGCCAAGAAGAAAAAGCAGGTGCCCCTGTCCAAGTCCGAGCGCAAGCGCCTGAAGAAGATTTACCGGGAAGAAATGGTCAAGCGTTCGCACCTGGTACGCATTGCGGCAGCCTGGATTATTACGGTTCCGGCCTCAGCCATGATGGCGGCGATCCTGTTCTTTACGCTCCGGGGCTTGTTGATCTGACCGGGCTGGTTGTATAAACCGAGTTTGGTCATACTATCTGTCAAAAGGGGTGTCTCACCCCTCAAGCCTATTTGTCCATGGAGTGAAGTATGAGTTCATCCGTTGAAAGCCGTCAGGCGAAGATGATTGATGAGCTGAGGACCTTTATCAAGAAGGTTCTGAGCGATCCGACCATTGCCGTTAAATCCATGGAGATCGCTCGCAAGCATCGCGGTCAGCCGAACGCCGAGGAGTTGATTGCACGGGAGATCAGTGCCAGCACCAATATCCGGATTCCGGAGAACTGGAGCGAGGCGGACAAGATGTTTCTGGATATCATCCACGATGTTCTGGATGATGAAGAGGCGCTTTACTGATCTACTCCAGGCTCTTGGCCTGAAACCTGGGGAGAGGAGCCGGCTGGCGGGACGTTTCAAAAACACGCTGTGAATACGTCCCTGTACGCTTGGCTCCGCCATCCCTGGCTCCGCACAGTTTTTGAAACGTCCCGCCAGCCGGCTCTTCAGGCTCCAGTGTTTGCCGCCGTTTTTAAGCCTGTCTGGCGTTTGGCTGCGCCTGTTTTAATACAGCATCTGCCATCTGATGGAGAATGCTGATCTCATCCTCGATCCCTTCGTCCTGTGATAACTCTCTCTGTTCCGAAAGAATGTCGGCCAGGATTTCTTTGGTGGTCAGCGGGTTGGCCAGTACCACCCGGAAAACGATGCACGGGAAGTTGTAGTAACGGGCCGGCTCAAGTCGGGTCCGTGACACGAACGCCTTGCCCCGTTCCCGTTGGGTCTTTTGGATGAACTTGGTGATCCGGTTCAGGCAGGTGTTGAGCTTTTCCGCCTGCAGTGGATCGGCGCATGCCAGGGCTTCCTGGACGTTTTCCGGGCAGTAGCGGTAGGTGAGGATGTTCAGTTCCGGTTTTGTGACCAGTTCGAAATCCGGTTCTGCTTCGATCATGTCCGCGAAGGTCTTGGCCTTGTCGATGCCCTGGTCGATCAGGATCTCGTAGCCTTCCCGGGCCAGGATTTTCAGGCCGGAGTGGATCAGCATGGACATGCCGGGCCGCGAGCCCTCGAGGGTGGTGCTGCCAAGGTCCCGGGAGCCCTTACGGATGATGTACTGGGCGTGGTGTTCAACGGCGCTGGCCAGGCTTGGGTCGCGGAATACCACGAGGCCCACGCCCATGGGTACGTAGAGCTGTTTGTGGGCGTCGAAGGTGACGGAGTCGGCCTTCTCGACGCCGCGCAACAGGTGCTTGTAGGTGCGGGAGAACAGGGTCGGCCCGCCCCAGGCCGCGTCCACATGGAAGTGGGCGCCGAATTCCCGGGCGATGTCGGCCATGGCATCCAGCGGGTCGACGTTGCCGGTTTCGGTGGTGCCGGCGACTCCGCAGATGGCCATGACCTTGATCTTCTGGCGCTGAAGTTCCAGGCACTTGTCCCGCAGGGCGTCGGTGTTGATGCGGTTTTCATCGTCGGTATCCACCGGAATCAGGGATTCCCGGCCCAGGCCGAGCACGTCGGCGGCCTTGCGCAGGGAGTAGTGGCCCCGGCGGGAGACAACGATGGCCGCTCCTTCGTAGCCGTAGTATTTCAGGGCACGGAACAGGCCCTCCTGGTGCAGGCCACGGAAGCTGCCTTCAGCCGGGAACGCCCGGTTGCGGGCGACCCAGAGGGCGGTCAGGTTAGCGACTGTGCCGCCGGAGCACATGGCACCCAGCGCGTAACGGGGGTCGTGCATCCACTTGCGGTAGAAGGCGCCGTCTTCCTGGTATACCAGGCGGTGAATCATTCCCAGTACCTGGCGCTCCATGGGGGTAAAGGCCTTGGAGGTTTCGGTTTTCACCAGGTTCTGGTTGAGGGCAATCATGATCTTCGACAGCGGCAGCATGAAATAGGGCAGCGCTGAGGTCATGTGCCCGATAAAGGCTGGCGAGGCGGTGTGAACGGAGTTGGCCACCAGTTTGTCGAGCAGGAACTGGGCCTGTTCAGACACGAAGACGGGCTTCTCCGGGATGCTGTAGTCGGAGAAGTCTTTCTCCACATCCGAGAGATCCCGTTCAACCGCAACGATATGCTCCTGCAGGAAACCTGCAAGGTTGCGGGAGATGTTCTGGTCAATCCGGCTCAGCGTGGATTCCGGCGCCTCGGGCACCGTGAATACGCGATACATGGCCTCTACCGAGGCCTGTGCGGATTTTTTCTTTCCGGTCATAGGCGCCACTCACACTCAGTGGTCATCCGAAGGGCCGGTTCCG
Organism: Marinobacter sp.; assembly: GCF_041687235.1. GTDB lineage: Bacteria > Pseudomonadota > Gammaproteobacteria > Pseudomonadales > Oleiphilaceae > Marinobacter. Next base: position 112,171 of record NZ_JAWLCH010000012.1, read on the forward strand.
GATGCCCTGCGGATACGGCCGGCATTCATGTCCGGCATTGGTTTCTGGTCACCTGCCCCTGGCAGGTGCACTGGCATCCCTGAGGGGGCGTAGTATACGGCCTGGCGACAGGTTACGCCACACGCCCCCTGGCCGGGTTATTTGGTCAGAGTATTTCCCGGTGGCTATCCAGTATGGCAGCATCTACCCGTTCTTCGATGGCTTTTTCAATCTGGTCCAGCCGTTGGGTAATCTGCTGGGAGGAGGTACCCAGGGCTGCGATGGTCCAGGTGGCGCAGTCAAGGGCGTCCTGGTCGGCGGTTTCGGCAACGGCCAGGTCGGGTTCTTTGCCCCAGAGGGCTTTCAGGGCGGTGAAGACTTTACGCTTGGCTTTGAGGTCGTCGCAGCCGTAGAGCTGGAAGTGCAGGGTCAGGACGCCTACGTGGGGCGTGATCACCGGCTGCTGGGGCTTTTGACCTTCCCTCAGGAGTTTTCTCAGGGCTTCTGACATGTCTGGTTCGCCAGGGTTTAAATGGGCCGAAAAGATGTCGGATTACGGCTTCGCCTAATCCGACCTACTGTCCGGGTAAAAGTTAACCGTAGGTCGGATTAGCCAAAGGCGTAATCCGACAGATCTGGATAACAGCAACCCTTTAGCCTACTACAGGCGTTGCCCGTTTGATAATGGCTGCCGGATCGGTGCCCGAGGGCAGGTTACCGTAGTTCATGCCGCCACTGGATTGCAGTCGGGAGGCGCAGAAGGCGTCGGCGACGGCGGCATCCGAATGGCGGAGCAGCAGAGAGCCCTGCAGGGCCAGGGCCATGCGATCGACCAGGTTGCGGGCGCGGTACTGGAAATCGCTGATGTCGGCGAAGTCGTGTTGCAGCTGAGCCAGGAACTGGTCGAAGCGGCGGTCGGCGCCTTTGGCTTCGGCGGCTTCCCTGAAGAAGGCGTCGAGGGTTTCCGGCTCTTTTTGCAGGGCGCGCAGGGTGTCCAGGCACTGGACGTTGCCGCTGCCTTCCCAGATGGCGTTAACCGGGGATTCCCGGAACAGCCGGGGCATGATGCAGTCTTCCATGACGCCGCTGCCGCCGATGCATTCCATAGCCTCGTAGGCATGGTTCGGCGTGCGTTTGCAGATCCAGTATTTGCCGACCGGGGTGGCCAGGCGGGCCAGGAGACGTTCGTGTTCCTTGTCCTGGTTGTCCAGCGCGCGGGCAATACGCATGGTGTAGGCCAATGCGGCTTCGCTTTCCAGAGCCAGGTCGGCCAGGACGTTCTGCATCAGCGGCTGATCGATCAGTCGAGCGCCGAAGGCGCTGCGGTGACGGCAGTGGTGACTGGCCTGGGCGATGGCCTGACGCATGCCGGCGGAGCTTCCGATCATGCAGTCGAAGCGGGTCATG
>NZ_JAWLCH010000013.1:0-101700 GCF_041687235.1 Marinobacter sp.
TGAAGTAGTGTCGGCCGCCACAAGGCTCTCATAATTTTTAACCAACACTCTTTTTTCGACCTTTTTATAGACCTTTTTTTAGATCTAATTTAGGGATACACTTAGTCTAGTGCCCCAAAGACGGTGAAGGTTGCCCTGAGTGACAGTCTGAGTGGAGGCTATCGATAAGAGGGCCAAGACGACAAATGAACGATGGCACTAGTGGAGAGAAGAGAGATGAAAAGCCTTTTTGCGAGGCTTGCAGCCACTATTTCAGAGCTGAAAGCCAATCCGAACGAAGTGCTCAACCAGGCCAACGGCGAACCCGTCGTAATTTTGAGCCATAACAAGCCCAGAGCTTATATGGTGCCAGTTGAGACCTTCGAAGCAATGCAAGAGCAGCTAGAGGATTACCGGCTTCTACAAGAGGCACGGAAACGCATGGACGACGAATCAGTACCGGTGAGCATCGATGAGCTACGAGCTGCAATTCAAGAAAAAAGCGCTCAAGGAGTGGAACAAGCTTAACCCTACAGTTCAGGCGGAGTTCCTGAATATCCTGGAGCGACGCCTGGAGAATCCCAGGATTCCCAAACACCAGCTAAAGGGATCTTCGGACTTCTACAAGATCAAACTCAGATCGCAAGGCTTTCGCCTGGTGTATCAGGTAGACGATGGAAAAGTGGTTGTCACAGTCGTAACTGTCGGCCGCCGGGACACAGTCTATAAGGGCTTTTAGTTGTCCGGAGAGTAGGCCTGGGATCAATCCGCTCTTCCACCAGCCGTCGTTCACATAGGGCTCTTTTCAGTTCCGAGTAATTCGTGGGGCTCGGATCCTCTTCATAGCGTTCCTGAGCCAGTCTCGCCAGGTCACATTTATCGAGCCACTTCTCGATCAGCTCTGTCGTCTTCATAGCCACCTCGTTTAGTTGAATTCACTCGGTCAGCATAAAAGCCTGGGCCCAGAGCTATCTCGGTTGTTTTTCGTATGAATTGTGGCGAATCATGGAGGGGCTTCGAGAGCCAGCAATGAAAAAGCCCGCGTGATGCGGGCTTTGGAGTGTATACCGAGCTTTGCGGTTTACTCACTTACCACCGTCACTGGACGGTGGGCGTGCCTGATGACCTTCTCACTGACACTACCAAGAGTAAGGCTTCTCAGCATTGAGTCGCCTCGCCGGCCCAGGAACATGTGGGAGCCGGGATTTTCATCGAGATACTCGACGATTTCCTTGGCTGGGTCCCCTTTAAGCAGAACTTCGTCCGCCGGCTCAACAATCCCGCTTACCGCCTGTTTCGCGGCATCGAATGCCTTGCGTCCGTATTCGTTGGCTTCTTCGTCAATGTCACTCTGCGGTATACCACTGACAATCAGTCTCTCAAGCTTGGTACCGGGGAAGACGGCAAGCAGTTTGAGTGGCTGGCTGGTCGCTTTGGCAAGCTCCGCTGCCATTTTGGCGGCATGCAACGAATGCTCTGAACCGTCGCACGCGACTACAATACTTTGAGTACCGTTAGCCATGATCATCTCTCCCTTCCTGTTGGATGTATTTTCAACATAACACTGATGCGCAAGCCGGATGATTGACCCAAGTCATACACCCGGGTGACTCCTTTAGGGCTTAAATTTCCGATGAACACCATTCATTTCCTGGAATGCTATGACTCAGTGTAGATGACAAGGCATCAAAATCTATCCAGAAGATCCCGGTGGTGGTTAATGGCCGGAATTTATACTTATTGCAGGAACCTGTGGCACCATCGATTCTTGCGCTGCCGAGACGGCAATAGACGATAAGGAGTGATTGAAATGCTGATGGCCATCGGGGCGATCATTGCAGGTCTGATTCTGTTGGTGTGGAGTGCGGATAAATTCGTGGAAGGTTCGGCCACCACGGCCAACCATTTTGGAATGCCACCACTGCTCATCGGAATGGTAGTGGTGGGTTTTGGTACGTCGGCGCCGGAGATGGCGGTCTCCGCTCTGGCAGCGTCCCAGGGCAATCCGGGGCTGGCGCTGGGTAACGCCTACGGATCAAACATCACCAACATTGCCCTGATCCTGGGTATCACAGCGCTGATGGCGCCCATCGCGGTGCACTCCCAGGTCATGCGCAAGGAGCTCCCCATCCTGATTCTGGTAACCGCCTTTGCTGGCTGGCAGCTTTGGGATGGCGACCTGAGCCGTATGGACGCGGTTGGTCTGATGCTCGTTTTCGTGGTTCTGATCGGCTGGAGCATTTATCAGGGAACCCGACAGCCCGGTGATGCCCTGGCGAAAGAGATGACGGAAGAAATCCATGCCATGCCGCTGCGCAAGGCCCTCTTGTGGCTGGTGGTTGGCCTTCTTCTTCTGATTGTCAGTTCCCGCATTCTGGTGTGGGGCGCCGTTGATCTGGCAACAGCATTCGGCATCAGCGATCTGGTTATCGGCCTGACCATTGTCGCGATCGGCACATCGCTTCCGGAACTGGCCTCATCCATCATCGCGGCCCGTAAGGGCGAGCACGATCTGGCCCTGGGCAATATTCTGGGCTCCAACCTGTTCAACACCCTGGCCGTTGTAGGTATTGCCGGGCTTATTGCGCCGATGTCCGTGGCGCCGGAAGTGCTTACCCGCGATTTCCCGGTTATGGCTGCCCTCACCCTGGTTCTGTTCGCAATGTGTTACGGCTTCCGCGGACCGGGGCGCATCAACCGGTTCGAGGGCGGCGCCCTGCTGCTTGCCTTCGTGGCCTATACGTTGTATCTCTTGGCTTTTTCAGGAGCGTAATCTATGTCACTGGCAGCCTGGCTCACATTCCTTGTTGCGGCCGTACTGATCAGCGTTTCCCCGGGCGCCGGGGCGATCAATACCATGAGCAATGGCATGCGTTACGGTGTTCGCCGTTCGCTGCCGGCCATCATGGGGCTGCAGCTTGGTTTCGGGATCCAGATTCTGCTGGTGGGTGCCGGGCTGGGCGCCATCATTGCGTCCTCCAACATCGCCCTGTCGATCATCAAGTGGCTGGGTGTTGCCTACCTGATCTGGCTGGGCATCTCCAAATGGCGCGAGCCAGTCATGGAATCCATGGACGATGACCGCCAGCCCGTTAGCGGCCACAAAAGGTTCTGGAATGCCGTGTTCGTGAACCTGACCAACCCCAAGGCCACGGTCTTTTTGGTGGCCCTGTTCCCGCAGTTTCTGGTGGCCGGGGCACCCCATGGCCCGCAGCTGATGACCATGGGCGTTACCCTGATCCTGGTCGATTGTCTGGTGATGCTGGGCTATGCCCTGCTCGCCAGCCAACTGTTCCGGTTCATAACCACCGCCCGCCGCCAGCGACAGATGAACCGGGTGTTTGGCGGGCTTTTCGTGACCGCCGCCGTCGCCCTGGCCAGCTTCAAGCGGGCCTGATATCAGGCGGAATCACCGCAGGATACATTCCCGGCTCAGCTTCTGGCTGAGCGTCCTGCGCTGCTGCCTGAGGGCATTCCCCCTATCGTTGCTGTAGCCCGCCCGTAGTTTGGACTGGATCCGCTCCAGTTTGCTTCTGTAGGTTGCACAGGTTTTCTCAAGCCTGGCGTCTTCCTTTTCCTTTGCGGACATCCCGGAGCCTCCCGGACGACCAGACGCAAGCATGCCTTCAACATCTTTACGGATGCCGGACACACGCTTCCCTTGCCTGAGGTTCTCAGACATCGGCACTGTCACAGGCGCCTGCAACTGAAGCTGTTTATGGGGAATCTCTCCCGGCGGGTAATCGGAGAAGTGTGCCACGCCCCGGCTGTCTATCCAGGTATAAACCTCGGCGTTGGCTACTGAAGCGATAAAAAAAGACAAAACGAGACCAGCCATCATCCTTGGCATACGGTTCCACTCCCTGTGGTTCGGTAATTTGGTAGAGCAGTATAACGAAAAAAGCCGCGAACTTGGGGTCAGATGAACTTTTCATCTGACCCCATTTTCTTCTGACCCCGTTTTCAGTTTTACTGGTCGAGAAGCTCAATCCAGTGCTGGACCGGCACCGGCGACCTGGTCTCCAGATGCATCTGGCACCCGATATTGGCGGTTACAATGCGGTCCGGATTATCGACGGTCAACGCCTTCAGCTTATTGCCCAGCAGCTTCTGACTCATCTCCGGCTGGGTCACTGAATAGGTGCCCGCAGAGCCACAGCAAAGATGCTTGTCTTTAGTGGCAGCGAGATTGACACCGGCGCGGCTCAGTACCTGCTCAACCACGCCGTTCTGTTTCATGGCGTGCTGCAGGGTGCAGGGGCAATGGAACGCCACCTTGCCCGGGTCCTGCCGCACTTTGAGTTTCTCCAGGTCCTGTGTCAGCAGGAAGGCGCCAAGGTCGGTACACAGCTCGCTGACCTTCTGCGCCTTGGCGGCGTAGACCGGGTCGTCTTTCAGCAGATGACCGTAATCCTGCACCATGGCGCCACAGCCGGACGCCGTCATGACGATGGCTTCCGCACCCGCTTCGATAGCGGGCCACCAGGCATCGATGTTCTGGCGCATTCTCTCCAGGCCTTTCTCATGCTCGGAAAGGTGATAGTTCACGGCGCCGCAGCAGCCGGCCTCTGGCGCTTCCACCATGGTAATGCCCAACCGGTCCAGTACCCGTGCGGCTGCCGCGTTGGTGTTGGGCGTCGCGGAGGGCTGAACACAGCCAGCCAGTGCCAACGCGATCCGGCGGTGACTGGCTGCCGGCCAGGGATTCGCCTGCTTTCTGGGCGGCACCTTGGTGCGTAGTTTCTCTGGCAGCACGGGGCGGAATATTTGCCCAAGACGCAGCAGCACGCCGAACAACTGGCGGTTCGGAATCACCCGGGCCAGGGCCCAGCGCAGCCACTTGTCTTTTGGCTCCCTTGGCATTTCCTTTTCCATCAGGCCGCGGCTGATGTCTACCAAACGGCCATACTGAACCCCGGAAGGGCAAGTAGTCTCGCAACTGCGGCAGGTCAGGCAGCGGTCCAGGTGCTCCCGGGTTTTCTCGGTGACTTCCGCCCCTTCCAGGAACATCTTCATCAGGTAGATCCGGCCCCGTGGGCCGTCTCGCTCGTCATTCAGCTCCTGATACGTCGGGCAGGTAGCGGTGCAAAAGCCACAATGCACACAGGCCCGAAGGATGGACTCGGCTTCCTGGCCTTCCTTGGTGTTGGCAAATTGTTGAACCAGATTCGTTTGCATAATTACAACCAGCTGTATAAACGTCCGGGATTGAAGATGTTGTCCGGATCAAAGGCATTCTTGATACGGCGCTGAATGCCCTTCAGGGCCTCCGGCTGATGATGCATCACCTCTCCGGTGCGATCGCCACCACGGAACAGGCTGACCTGGCCACCAGCCGCACGGGCAGCAGGTTCCAGATCCTTCAGCTCACCGGCGCCACGGAACCAGCGCTGGGAACCGGCCCAGTCAATGAACCAGTTACCTTCCAGTTCCGGCGTGGCCGCCGTCGAACCGACCGAGAAGCGCCAGAGCGGTACGTCGTTACCGGCAAAAAACTCGTGCTGCATGTCCTGCACCTGTTGCCAGAATTCGTCGCCCTGCTCCATCACTTCGCCGGACCACTTTTCAGCCGTGGCTTCCACGCCGGATTTCGCACCGGCCAGGCGCAGATAAACCTTGCCGTCCACCCAGCAGGCGGCCGTGATCGGCTTGGGCTCAGCGGCGCGGCTGTTCATGTAGTGAACCACCTCGTCCATGCCCATTTCCTGAACCAGAGTCAGCGAGGCCGCCGGTTTTGGCATCACTTTCATGCTGATTTCGGTGATTACCCCCAGGGTTCCCAGGGCACCGGCCTGAAGACGTGAAACATCATAGCCGGCCACGTTTTTCATTACCTGGCCGCCAAAGCGAAGATGTTCGCCCTTGCCATTGAGCAGCCGGATACCCAGCACCTGGTCCCGCACAGAACCGGCCCATGGGCGTCCAGGGCCGGAAAGGTTGCAGGCCAGGGTGCCGCCGATGGTGGAGGCGGCGCCAAAATGCGGTGGCTCGAAATGCAGACACTGGCCTTCTTCAGCCAGTATGGCCTCGATCTCGCTGAGCGGCGTACCCGCGCGGACAGTCAGCACCAGTTCCACCGGGTGGTAATCCACAATGCCGGCATGCTCGCCCACGTTGAGGGTTCCGGCATCGGCGTCGGCTTCCCGGCCCATGAAGGCCTTGGTGCCACCGCCGACAATATTGAGTTTGTGCCCGCTGTCCCGGGCCTGGAGCACCTGCTCCTTCAGTTGTTGGGAAATATCAGCCATGGGCGGCTTCCGTATGTTCGTGCGTGTGTTGTTTGTGCTCAAGGGAGCGGTATTCCTGGCAGAACCGCAGCGCGGGTACCCCCTTGCCCGGGTTCAGGATTCCGGCGGGATCAAACGCGGCCTTCACATCGTGGAACTGCTGGAGTTCTTCATCGTTGAACTGAACGGCCATCTGGCGAATTTTTTCAACGCCAACGCCGTGTTCTCCGGTGATGCATCCACCCACTTCCACGCACATTTCCAGAATGCGTGAGCCAAAGGCCTCGGTGCGCTCGAACTCACCGGGCACGTTGGCATCAAACAGGATCAGGGGGTGCAGGTTACCGTCGCCGGCATGGAACACGTTGGCAACACGCAACCCAAACTCCTCGGACATTTTCTCCATTTCCGTGAGAACGTAGGCGATATGACGGCGGGGAATTGTGCCGTCCATGCAGTAGTAATCCGGGGAAATCCGGCCCACGGCCGGGAAGGCAGATTTACGGCCTTTCCATAACAGCGCGCGCTCTTCTTCACTCTGGGAAGTCCGGACAGAGGTCGCCCCGAGCTTGCGGAACACTTCCTCGGCCTCGGCGATATGCTCGTGGACTTCCTCTTCGGTACCGTCCACCTCACACAACAACAGGGCCTTGGCGTCCCGCGGGTATCCGGCCTGCGCAAAATCATCCGCTGCGATGATGGCGTGGCCGTCCATCATTTCCAGGCCACCAGGGATAATGCCGTGGGAGATAATGCCGCCCACGGCGTCACCACCTTTCTGCACGTCATCAAACCCGGCCATGACAACCTGGGCCACTTCCGGTTTCGGCAGCAGTTTCACTTTGACTTCCGTTACCACACCCAGCAGGCCTTCCGAGCCGGTCATCAGCGCCAGCAGGTCCATACCGCAGCTGTCCAGGCCATCGCTGCCCACGGTCACCACATCACCCTCTGCAGTGACCATTTCCACGCTCAGGATGTTGTGAACGGTCAGGCCGTATTTCAGACAGTGGACGCCTCCGGAGTTCTCCGCCACATTGCCACCGATGGTACAGGCAATCTGGGAAGACGGATCCGGGCCGTAATACAGGCCGAACTGGGCCGCCTCTTCACTGATGGCCAGGTTGCGAACGCCGGGCTGAAGCCGTGCCGTTCGCGCCAGCGGATCAATCTCGATGATGCGATTGAACTTGGCCAGCGACAGCACCACGCCCTCCTTGTTGGGCATGGCACCGGCACTGAGCCCGGTTCCGGCGCCACGGGCCACCACCGGCACTGCGTTCTCGTTGCAAATGCGCATCACCCGCTGCACCTGTTCAACGGTCTCCGGCAGCACCACCAGCAACGGCATCTCGCAATACATCGACATGCCGTCGCATTCATAGGGCTTCATGGTTTCGTCATCGGTGATGACGTAGTCCGGGTCGATAAACGCCCGGAACTGCTCCGCCAGCTCGGCTTTGCTGACTTTCGGCTTGGTAGTCATAGCACTCTCTGGGTGTGAATTACGTCTGTGTGACAGTCATCAACCGCGTTTTGTTTCAAAATGGTCAAGACCGGCCTGGGCGCAGTCCATATCCTGCTGAGGGGTTCCGGAACTGATTCCGATACCACCCACTACTTCACCGTCCACGATCACCGGCAGACCGCCACCCACAGAACTGATACGCCCGCCCACTTCGGTATGGATGCCGAAAGCCAGACTGCCGGGCACATTCACTTTGTTGTAGTCGTGGGTGGCTTTCTTGGCCGCAGCTGCTGTAAAGGCCTTGTCTTGGGCTATGGTCACGCTGGTGATCTTGCCGCCGTCCATGCGCTCGAAGGCCACCAGATTGCCGGATTCGTCTACCACGGCGATGCACATGGGCACGCCGATTTCGCGGGCCTTTTCCGCGGCACCCTCAATGAGGATGCGCGCGTCGGCAAGGTCCAGTCGTTTGATCGTCAACATAAAGCATTACTCCTTGATTTGATTAACCGTAAACCAGCCCTGGCAGCCAGGTTACGATGCCGGGTATCAGGATACACATGAACAGCCCGAATGCCTGGATCGCCAGGAACACCAGGGACGACTTGAAGATGGTACCCATTGAGATTTCCGGAGGACAAACGCCACGAATATAAAACAGGGCGTAGCCAAACGGTGGACTGAGGAACGACATCTGCATATTCACCAGATACAGCACCCCGAACCAGAGCACCACGTCTTCGCCGGCCACCGGTGGGAAGCCAAACAGTCCCTGGAACTCCAGCGCCTTGACGATAGGAATGAAGATAGGAACCGCCAACAGCAAAATACCCACCCAGTCCAGGAACATTCCCAGAACCACCAGCAAGAACATCAGCAGGAACAGGATACCGTAAGCCGACATGCCGGTGCCCAGGATCGCATCCGTCACAAATTGCTGGCCACCCTGAAGAATGTAGAAGCCAACAAAGACCGACGCACCGAACATGATCCACAGCACCATGGCAGAGGCCTTGGCAGTGGTCACGGACGCCTCGCGCAAACCACCAATGGAGAATTTACCGTGCATCATGGCCACGATGATGGCACCAAAGGAGCCGATACCCGCCGCTTCCACAGGGGTGGCAATACCGCCGAACAGCAGACCGAGCACCAGAAATACCAGCGCCAGCGGTGCGATAAGACTTTTCAGAAGAATGAGCTTTTCCACAAATGAGATGCGCTCATCGACCGGTACAGGCGGCCCCAGCTTCGGATTAATCCAACTACGGATCAGCACATAGGCAATGTAGAAACCGGACAGCAGCAGACCGGGAATAATGGAACCGAGGTACAGCTCACCCACCGACTGCTGCGCCACAACGGCGTAGAGGATCGCGAGGATTGACGGAGGAATCAGGATCCCCAGAGTACCGCCAGCCATAATGGAGCCCAGTGCGATTTTCTGGTCGTATCCGCGTTTGAGCATGGCAGGCAGAGCGATGATCCCCATGGTGACCACGGCGGCGCCGATCACACCCACCATGGCGGCAAGAAGGGTAGATGCCAGGATGGTTGCCGTCGCCAGGCCCCCACTGAGCCCCCCCATCCACTTGTAGACCACGCTGAACATCTCTTCGATCAGGCCTGCTCGTTCCAGCATGGAAGCCATGAAGATAAACAGCGGTATCGCGGCCAGATCCGAGTTGGTCATCATCGGGAAAATGCGGCCGGGCACGATGTTCAGCATCATCGCATCGCCTACCAGATAGATGAACATCACCCCGAGACCACCGGTTACGAAGGCCAGTGGCAGCCCCATCATCAGGGCCACGGCCAGGGAACCGAACATCAGATAGGTCAAAGGCCCAATCTTGACGTCGGAAAGGCTACCGGAGAGCTTGAAGAGGAATTTCTCATCGCTCCACGGGTCGTAGAAAAGAATGTTGATCATTTCAACACAGATGACAAACGCCAGCGCCACGGTGGCGGCGATCATCAGCCAGGTACTCAGCTTACCCACCAGGTTGCTGCCGGGCGCTGTTGTTGTATTTGTAGTCATGCGGTGTGCTCCCGGCCAAGACGGACGAACAGAACAATATCCTTGATCAGTTTGGATATGCCTGCGAGTAAGAGAAGAGCAGAACCCAGCACCATCATGCCTTTCGCCGGCCAGTACTGGATGCCCCAGGTCTCAACCGTGGTTTCATTCATGGAATAGGAATCCTGGAAGAAGGTCCAGGAGGTAATCAGAAGAATCAGGGCAAAGATGAAGAAGAACATGGACGTGAAGATGTCCATGCCAATCCTTCCCCGTACCGGCAGCATGTTGTACATCACATCCACGCGCACGTGGGCGCCGTGGAGCATGGCAAACGCGCCGGCCAGCATGTACTGCATGCCCAGCAGCAGGAAGCTGGCTTCGTGGGCCCAGATAGTCGGCATGTTGAAGAGGTAGCGCATGACCACTTCAAAGAAATAGAACACAACGGCGTTGATGGTCCAGAACGACACGAACAAGCCGGATTTGTCACAGAGCCAGTCAACCGCCCTGGTAAACCGGTTGCCCTCGAACTGGAGATAGATGAGCGGATCATCCTCTTCCGCCTGCAGTTCCCCCGGTGTCAACTCCGGCTCGGCCTGCTCGCCTCCGCGGTCGCTACTCCACCTGTCCCAGGCCATCATGATCAGCGGCATGACCGCAAGCCAGCCCCAGTAAAACCAGTGCGGCATTACGAATCCGAAACCTTCAAGATCAGACATGTTGTTACTTCCTCAGCCACAAAACGGGGAAGGCGGGACTCCTCTTTCGGAGTCGTCCCTGACCTTCCCCCTGTTTCTTTTTTTATTGGTTCAGGAGAGTGTTACCGGCCCGGCACACCCTCAAGATCAGACTCGTCGATGTAACCCACGGTCTCGTTCATCATGTATTCAATCTGCAGGTCGAAAATGGCACGGGCATCATCGTCCTTGTTCGCCCACTTGTACCAGATCGGGATGGCCTTGCGACGCCATTCAGCCACATCCTCCTGACTCAGACGGCTCACGGTGTCTCCGGCATCCTTGAACTTCTTCATGGCCTCAACATTGCGCTGCTGGATGGTCAGGTAGTGCTTCTGGGAATAGATCCGCACTTCATCCTCAACCAGTTGCTGGAGTTTCGGATCCAGTGCCTTCCAGGCACGCAGGTTCACGGTCAGGTCCATCAGATCTACCGGTTGGTAAACAGACATAACGCCTGGAGGTCCGAACAGGATGTAATCGGTCACCTGGGAGAAGCCCAGTTCCCAGTTCACCGCCGGACCCACATAGTCCGCTGCGTCGATGGTGCCTTTCTCCAGCGCCGGGAAGATGTCTGAACCGGGCAGACTCACGGTGGAAGCACCGAATGCCTGGAACACCTCGGCCACCATGCCACCGGGTACCCGTAACTTCATGCCTTTGAGGTCTTCGAGGCTGTTAACCGGCTGCTTGGAATGGATGATGTTTGCATCGTGCTGGATCGGGCCAACGTAGAACAGACCGAATTTCTCGTAGATTTCGCGGGTCTTTTCCAGCATGCCCATGGAGTAGAACATGATGTCCCACTGGTGGGGCTGGTCAGGACCGGCCGGGTAAGAGGACAGGAACACGGACGCCGGAATCTTGCCAGACCAGTACAGGGTGAACGGGTTCATGCCCTGAAGAACACCACTGCGCACCGAATCGAACAGGGAATTGTTATCGGCGGCGACGGCTTTGGCAGGGAAACACTTGAAGATCAGTTCCCCGCCGGACTTCTCTTCCATACCATTACACCAGTCTTCGAAAAGGTCGTAACCGACCGTGCCGGCGTCCCATACCGACTGGATTTTCCAGGTTGTCGCAGCGTGTGCCTGGCCGGCACCCATCAGCATAGCGCCGGCAAAGGCTGCCCCTACAGCGGCGGTTTTGAGGAAACTTCTGCGAGGTGGTGTCTCGCCAGTGTCACAGTTATTTCGGGTGTTATTCTTGGAATTCATCGAAACGTCTCCGTTGGCTTTGTTGTTATGAACGTCATAGCAACGTCGGCGCGGGCCGACATTGAATCGATATTCGTAGCCAATCCGGTTTTAGTCCAGCATCAAGGCAACTGGTCTGACCAGTTTTTCAAGTATTAAAAATGGACGAAATACTCTGAATCGGCCATATTTAACGGGCTCGGACGCATATCGATTGGCAATGGAACGAACAACAAACAGAAGCAATCACTGGTCAGACCAGAGAGCGTACACAGGCACCCACATGGCAATCTCCCAGGAAATCTCATACCGGCTGGAGCGCCTCATACTCGATGGCGGGCTGGCTCCAGAGCAGAAAATACCTTCCGAGCGTCAACTGGCGACGCGGCTGGGCGTTTCCCGGGCGGTCATTAGGGAGGCCCTGCACGAACTCCAGGGCCGCGGCGTTATCGAAACCCGTCATGGCAAAGGCTCTTTTGTGGCAAGCATGGTTCCCGGGGCCAACGAACTCGGCGAACAAAGCCCTCTGATGCATCTTTTCGAGGGTCACCCCCGAACACTCTTTGATCTGCTGGAAGTGCGTGAACAGTTGGAGGGGCAAGCCGCCTACCTTGCCGCGCAGAGGGCGACCCGGCTGGACCGGCATCGGATCACCAAGGCGTTCCGTGCCCTGGAGGATACCGACCCGCTCAGCAACGCCAGGCTCGACCACGGCTTTCACCTGGCCATTGTGGAGGCGTCCCACAACCCGGTACTGGTCCATGTGCTCAACAGTCTCAAGAACATGATGCTGTTGACCGTTCAGGCCTCCGTTGCCAACCTGAATCCCAGAGAAGAAATGCGCATGAAGATTGTCCGGCAACACCGGCAGCTGTACGACGCGGTGATTTCTGGCAAACCCGCCAGCGCCCAGAAAGTGGCCATGGCGCATGTCCGCTTCGTCAGCGACGCCATGAGGGACATGGAAAAGGACGGCGGTAAGCTGATCAGGCTGCCAGTCCATCAGGAGCCTGCGACCGGATTTTCCCGGGCCAGCACCTGACAGTGGCAAAAAGCTTGCATTGATCACTCATTCGACCACAATGTCATGCAGCGAACGGCGGTGAAATTCGGTAAAACGCTCCTGTTAAGGGATTGATTTCCGCAGCCACAGTCCGTAAAACATGCGCCTTTGAATTACAGCCCCAGGAGTCACCCATGGCGGACCAAGCGCCTTTGATCTGCAGGGACATTCACAAGACCTTTGATCAGCTTGAAGTGCTCAAAGGTATTTCACTGGAGACCCGCAAAGGCGACGTGGTTTCCCTGATCGGCAGCTCCGGCTCCGGCAAGAGCACCTTCCTGCGTTGCATCAACCTGCTGGAGACACCCACCTCCGGCGACATTATCGTGCACGGCGACCCAATAAGGTTCACAACCAACCGCAAGGGCGAACGTATTCCGGAGGATAACAAGCAGGTAGAGCTGATCCGGGCAAAACTTTCCATGGTGTTCCAGAGCTTCAACCTCTGGTCTCACATGACCGTGCTGGAGAACATCATCGAAGCGCCGATCCACGTGCTCAAGGTTCCGAAAAAGGAAGCCATCGAGCGCGCGGAGGCCTACCTCAACAAGGTTGGGATCTACGAGCGCAAGGACTACTATCCGGCCCAGATGTCCGGCGGCCAGCAACAGCGGGCAGCCATTGCCCGGGCCCTGGCCATGGAACCGGAAGTCATGCTGTTTGACGAGCCCACGTCGGCCCTGGACCCTGAGCTCGTGGGCGAAGTATTGAGGGTTATGCAAAGCCTGGCCGAGGAAGGCCGAACCATGATCGTGGTCACCCACGAGATGGCATTCGCAAGGGATGTGTCGAGTCAGGTCCTGTTTTTGCATCAGGGCGTGATCGAGGAACAGGGTACCCCCGAAAAAGTGTTCGATCATCCGGACTCGGAACGCATGAAGCAGTTCCTGGCTCCCAACTTCTGACACTCGGTGCTATCTTGAACCGGTGAAGAAATAAAATGTTGGAACCAAAAACTTCCATCAAAAATAAAGCCCAAAAGGCAAACCACTGGAGAAGTGACACATGAAAAAACTGATTGTTGCAGCAAGCTGTGCCCTCGCCCTGATCGCAGGCGGCGCCAGCGCCCAGGAACGCAACCTCCGCATTGCATTCGACGTGCCTTACGAGCCGTTTGAGTACAAGGATGAGAATGGCGAACTGACCGGTTTCGAAGTGGAACTGGCCGAGGCCATGTGTGAAGAAATGAACGCCAACTGCGAATTCGTTATCCAGGCATGGGATGGCATGATCCCGGGCCTGCTGGCGCGCAAATTTGATCTGATCATGTCCTCCATGTCCATCACACCGGAGCGCGCCGAACGGGTTCTGTTCTCCGAGCCGTACTACAACACCCCGGGCGGCTGGTTCGGCCCCGAGAACTTCGACACCGATGTGACCGATATGGATGCGATGGAAGGCAAGACGGTGGGCGTTCAGCGCGGCACTACCATGGACACCTATGTTACTGAAAACATGGGCGGCATCGTAACCATCAAGCGCTACACCACCGCTGACGACATGGTTCTGGACCTTGAAGGCCAGCGCCTGGATGTGGTTTTCGTAGACTACCCGGTTGGCGAGCAGACCGTCCTCTCCAAGGAAGGCTTCAAGGAAGTCGGTGAGCCCGTCAAGCTGGGTGAAGGTGTGGGCGTTGCCATGCGCAAGCGCGATGCTGATCTGGCCGAGGAAGTGAATGCAGCCCTTCGCACCCTGAAGGAAGATGGTACTTACGACACCATCATGCAGAAGTACTTCGCTTACGACATCAAGATGTAATCTGTCTCGGGGCGGCCGTTAGGGCCGCCCCTGCTTACCGGACATTCCCATGCTCGATCTGAAAGGCTATGGCCCGGCCCTGCTGGAAGGGGCGATAGTCACCATTGAACTGGCTTTCCTCTCGCTAGCCCTCTCGGTGGCGCTGGGGCTGATTGGTGCGTCTGCCAAGCTGTCGCAAAGCCGGGTTGCCAGGGGTATTGCCACCACCTACACCACTCTGATTCGTGGCGTACCGGATCTGGTGATGATGCTGCTGTTCTACTATGGCGGCCAGGTTGCGGTGAACATGCTCTCGGACTATATCTGGGAAGCCTACCAGATCGACTTCTTCTTTCAGTTCGATCCGTTTATCTCCGGTGTGATCACCATCGGTCTTATTTTTGGCGCTTATATGGCGGAAACCTTCCGGGGGGCTTTCCTGGCGGTGGAAACCGGCCAGATTGAAGCTGCCCGTGCCTATGGTTTTACCCGTTTTCATACCTTTCGCAGGATCATGCTTCCGCAAATGCTGCGTCATGCCCTGCCCGGCCTGGGCAACAACTGGCAGGTCCTGCTCAAGACGACTGCCCTGGTCTCCATCATCGGGCTTACGGACATGGTCCGGGTTGCCGAAGAGGCCGCCAAGGCGGAACGCATGCCCTTCCATTTCTTCATTCCGGTGGCATTCGTTTATCTGGCCCTGACGGCAGGGTCTGAGCTGTTCATCAAGTGGCTCAATAAACGAGCCAACGTCGGCGTGATTCAGGAGAGTTGAGTGATGCCTGATTTCATTGCCGAATGGCTGAATCAGAACGACATCTTTACGGCCATGACGATCATGGAATACTGGGATGGACTGGTGACCACCGTCCACCTGGTGTTTTTGTCCCTGGTGATCGGTCTGTTGGTGGCCGTGCCGCTCGCCATTCTGAGAACGGTGCGGAATCCGTTCATTTCCGGCCCGGTCTGGATCTACACCTATCTGTTTCGCGGCACCCCCCTGCTGATCCAGCTGTACATCATTTACTACGGTCTGGCGCAGATTGAGGGCATCCAGGAAACCTTCTGGTGGGAGATCTTTCGGGAGCCGTTCTACCCGGCCCTGCTGGCCTTTACGCTGAACACGGCGGCCTACACCACGGAGATTATCCGCGGGGCCATTGTGTCGACGCCCCATGGTGAGATTGAGGCGGCCAAGGCCTATGGCATGAACTGGTTCATGCGCATGCGGCGTATTGTGTTGCCGAGCGCAGCCCGGCGGGCGGTGCAGGCCTACTCCAATGAGGTGATCTTTATGCTGCATGCCAGTGCCATTGCCAGTGTAGTCACCATCGTGGATCTGACGGGGGCGGCCCGTAACATTTACTCGCGGTTCTATGCGCCGTTTGATGCGTTTATCTTTGTGGCGCTTTGCTACATGGTGCTCACCTTTATTCTGGTGTTCGCGTTCCGCAAACTCGAAAATCATCTGCTGAAGCATCAGCGGCCGGTGAACAGCTGAATTCCGTGCTTTTTACCTTAGTGCCTGGGCAGGCAGGGTATTGCCTCCCGGGAACCGCTACGAGCACATCCATGTGCGCTTGACTGAAGCCATCCATGGCTTCAGACATTCCCGGGAGGCAATACCCTGCCCGCCCCCAGACCTGGTTCGGGGATTCTATGTCGGCAAAACATGACCTGTTTGGAACGCATTCAGACTGGCTCTCCCAGACGCTCGACAACGCCAACGCCTCGCTTCCGGAAACCAAAGCTTACCTCCCCGATGGCACCCGGATCAGCCGCAAGGCCGTGGGCGTTCTGGACATTGCTCCTCCTGCGGGCCGCCGCAATCCGAATGCCGAGGCAATCATTGTTTCAGCGGGTGTTCATGGCAATGAAACGGCGCCGATTGAGGTTCTGAACGCGCTGGTTTCCGAACTGATCGAGGGCGATTGGGAGCTTGCTTGTCCGGTGCTGCTGATTCTCGGCAATCCGCCCGCGATGGTATCCGGGGAGCGTTTTATGGAGGTGAACCTGAATCGGCTGTTCGATGGTGCTCACGGGCGCAGCGAGTATAAAGGGCTGGCCGAGGCTGCGCGGGCACAGGAGCTGGAAGAGGCTTGCCGACAGTTTGCCATGGCCAATCCCCAGGCGCTTTCTCACTATGATCTGCACACGGCCATTCGCCCGTCTCATCGCGAGCGGTTTGCGCTGTATCCGTTTGTTGAGGGTCGAACGGTTCCGGTAGAGCAGTGTGATTTTCTGCTGGAGGCGGAGGTGGAGACGCTTCTGCTGCAGCATAAAGCGGGTACGACGTTTTCCTCGTTTTCCTCGTCGCTGCTAAAGGCCGAGAGCTTTACCGTGGAGCTGGGTAAGGTGCGGCCGTTTGGGCAGAATGATCTGGAACGTTTCTCGGGCATCCGGGATGCGTTGCGGCGGCGGTTCCGGGGGCTTTCGGCGCCAGCCCGTAAACCACCGTATGATCACCTGACGGTGTTCGAGGTGGTACATGAGATTCTGAACACCGGGAAGAACTTCCGGTTTCATATTCCTGATGATGTCGCCAATTTCACCGAGTACCAGCCCGGCACGGTGATCTGGGAGGATGATGAAACCAGCTACCGGGTGGGGCATTCGCCGGAGGCGATTATTTTCCCCAACCCGGAGGTTCCTGTGGGGCACCGGGTTGGGTTGATGGTCAGGCCGGGGCGTTTTCAGGTTCCGGCACGCTGACTTTGATCAGTTGGGTACAGACAGCCGGGATGACCAGCAGAGTCAGTACCGTTGAGGCCAGCAGGCCGGAGATGATGGCCCAGGCCATGGGCGGCCAGAGTGTCGAACTGGAGAACGCCAGGGGCAGCAGCCCCGCTACCGTGGTCGCGGTGGTCAGCAGGATTGGCCGGGTGCGTTGCTCAACCGCGTTGCGCATGGCATCGCGGATGTCTTTTCCTTTTTCCAGTTCCCGGTCCATCACATCCAGCAGAACGATGGCGTTGTTCACCACGATTCCCACCAGGGCAATGACCCCCAACAGGGACTGGAAACCGAACGGCGAGCCGGACAGCACCAGCCCGGGGAAGATGCCGACGGTGGCCAGCGGCACCGTCAACAGGATAATCCCGACCCGGCGGAAGGAGTTGAACTGCAGCAGTAGGAAGAACAGCAGTAGCAGCATGCCGATGGGCGCTGCGGTGAGCAGTGCAGTGTTGGCATCGCCGGAACCTTCCGCATCGCCTCCCATGGCCAGGCGCGTGCCCGGCGGAAGGGGATTTTCCTCAAGACCCGCGTACAGGCCGTCCAGCGCCTGGCTGAAGCTATAGCCGGTTTCCAGATTCGCAGTGACCGTGTTCATTCTCACGCCATCTCGCAGGTAACGGGCCGCCGGCTCCCAGGTGGTGTCCACGCTGGCCACGGCCGAAAGTGGTACGGCGTCGCCACGGTCGTTGTAGATATTCACTGACAGCAATCGCGACAGCGACAGAGCCGTGCCTTCCCGGGACCGTAGCACCAGAGGAATGGGATCCTCTTCCTGGCGATATTGCTCGGCGACGATACCGAAACTCTGGCCGTAGAGACTCTGGGCCACATCGGCGCGGGTCAGGCCATATCGGGCCGCCGTTGCATCGTCGACGTTGATGGCAATGCTGGGCACACCAATATCCAGGTCGTGGCGGACATCAACCGTGCCCTCGACGCCCCGCAGGATACTGAAAATCTGTTCCACCGCTTCTATGCGGGTGTCATCGTCTGCGTGGTAAACGCGAATTTCCACCGGCGCCGCCCTTGGCGGCCCCTGCCCGAGGATACCCACGGTCACATCCAGTTCCGGCATCTGTTCTTTCACATGGGCGCGGATCCAGCGAATCATGCCGGTGGTATCTTCCAGCGTGGGCGTGGTAACCACCAGCCGGGCCCGGTTCGGCGCCTGGGGCGCGCGCTGCAGGTTGTAATAGAAGGACGGCCCGGTGAAGCCCACAAAGCGGTGCACCTCCAGGGCATCCGGCTGTGAGCGGATGATTCGTTCCAGCGTTTCTGTCGCTTCTGACGTTCGGGACTGATCGGTGCCCTCGGGCATATAGACTTCGACAATCACCCGGGGGCGATCGGCATTCGGGAAGAACTGTTGGGCCATAAAGGGGGTCATGGCGACACTGATCCCGACCAGTATGGCGCCGGCGGCAATCAGACGGCCAGGGTAACGGGACACCAGGCCGCCAAGGAATCGAGCCACGCCGATCAACCGGTCCTGCCCGGCTTTTCGACGGGGTTTCAGGAACCTGGCCGCCAGCAGGGGAACAGCGGAGATAGCAAGCAGGTAGCTGACGGACAGTGTAAGCATGATCATGACCGGCACGCCACGGGTGAAATCCGCAGCACCGCCCTTCGCCAGGAGCAGGGGTGCAAAGGCCGCCAGTGTGGTTCCGGTTGAGGCGCCCAGAGGGCCTGCCAGCTCACTGACTGCCTTGCGCAAAGCGTCCAGCCGGCGCATGCCGTCATCCAGATGACCCTGGATGTTTTCGACAATGACAATGGCGTTGTCAATCAGAATGCCCAGCGAGATCACCATGCCGATCACCGCAATCTGGTGCAGCACACCGCCGCCAAGATCGTAGAGCCCGACACTGATCAGGGCGACCATGGGCAGGATGGACGCCACCAGCAGGCCCATGCGAATGCCCAT
Source organism: Marinobacter sp. (assembly GCF_041687235.1). Classification (GTDB taxonomy): domain Bacteria; phylum Pseudomonadota; class Gammaproteobacteria; order Pseudomonadales; family Oleiphilaceae; genus Marinobacter. The sequence continues at coordinate 19,094 of NZ_JAWLCH010000013.1, forward strand.
GCCGGTAAAGACCACGGCAACGATAATCAGCACCGAGAGCACGAGACTCCAGGCAAGGTTATCGAGCCGTTCCTGCACCTTGTCCGGTTGGAAGAACATTTCCCGGATCTCGTAGGGTTCAAAGTCTCCGCGAATCTGATCCATGCGTTCCCGCACCCGCTCACCAAAACGGATCGCATCGGTGGTGTCCTCTTCCATGATGATGGAGACCAGCACTACCCGTTCGCCGTCGTACCAGGTTTCCGGCTGTCGCGGTTCCGCTGGCCCACGCCAGACATCCGCCGCCGCAGCCAGGGGTACCTGGGAGCCATCCGGAAGCTCAATGGGTGTGGCGCGGATCGCATCAATATCGGCAAATTCGCTGTTGGGGAGTACCGACAGGCGGCGGCCATTAACCACCACGAAGCCGCCGGGAATGGTCTGGTTGCGCCGGGCCAGGGTGTCCAGAACCCGCGCCGGGGAGATACCCATACGGTAAAGCGCGGCATCATCCAGGGCCAGGGTAATCTGCTCGTCGGCATCACCCTCCAGCTCGATCCGCGACACGCCTGGCAGGTCCGACAGGTTCTGCTTGAGCCGCTCGGCGACGTCCGATAATTCGGTTACCGAAGGAGAACCACCTACGGCCATGACAATGGCCGGAATATCGATCAGCCGATCATCAAGCACCATGCTTCCCACATCATCCGGGAAGTCCTGCTTCGCCCGTTCCATGGCCTGGCGAACCCGGTCCCAGGCCGGATCTGTGTCGTAGATGTCTTCGTTCAGGCGCATTCGGACAAGGGCCACCCCGGTACGCGCGGTAGACTGCGAGAAGTCCACCTCCTCCACCTGGCGCAACTCATCCACCAGGGGCCGAAGCACCAGCCGTTCAACCGCCTCGGCGCTGGCCCCCGGATAATTGATGCTGATCAGGCCGGCCCGGTAGGGAAAGGAAGGATCTTCCTGGCGCGGCATGGTGCTGTAGGCAGCGACGCCAAGAAGGCAGAGCATGGTAACCACCATACCCAGGAGGCGCTGGCAGTTCAGAAGCCGGCGGGTCATCAGCGCACCTCCACGGCATCACCGTCCGCCAGCCGCGTCATGCCGGCATACACCACCTGATCACCCGGGGACAGATCACCGGAAGTAACCACTACCCGCTCGCCAACCACACGGTCCACTTCCACCGGCACTCTCTTCGCCACGTTATCCCGGACCCGGAACACACTGACACCCTGGGCGTTGCGAATCACCGACAGCAGCGGAACCGTAAGCGCCGACTGTCGAACCGGCGTAATACCCACTTCCACCGGCTCGCCCGGCTCCAGCGTGTTCACTGGAAGGCTCACCAGTACCGGATGCAGCTCACCGCGAATGGCACTGGCCTGGGCGATCTCGACCACCGAGCCGGATTGTGGCGGCCGGCTGCGATCCTGCACCGACCACACAGGCAGCGTCTGCTCCAGCTGAACATGATCCAGCAGATAGGCCGGCACCCGCACTTCCACCTCACGCCCCTCCGGTGAGGAAAGCCGCAGCACCGGCTGACCGGCCGCCACAAATTCATCCCGCTCAACCAGCAGGGCTTCTACCCGCCCGGAGAAAGGTGCCCGCAGTGTACTCTCTTCGAGCAACTGGGTTGCCTCTGCCAGGGAGGCCCGAGCCGTTGCAACGCTGGCCTCCAGGGAATCCCGCCGCGCGGCAAGCTGCTCCAGGGTCTGCTCCGACACAACACCACGCTCATGCAATCGGCTGGAGCGCTCCCACTCCCGCTGGGCCTGCTGGTATTGCGTCCTGAGTTCTTCCAGCCGGGCCCGGGCCGAATCGCGGGCCGGCTCCAGGCCGGGGTTGTAGACCCGGGCCAGCAAATCACCGGCCTGCACTTTCTGGCCCAGCTCTACCGCCCGCTCCTTGAGAGTTCCGCTGACCTGAAACGTCAGTGTTGCACGCTGGGTGGCGCGAACAATTCCGGAAAATCTCAGCGGCATATCCTGACTCTCGCCACCCGCAACATCGGACGTTCGTACTGAAACCTTCTGCTGCTCGGTCTCCGGGGCCACATCACTGGCTTTGCAACCCGATAGAAACAGCAAAAAAACCGCAAGCGAAACGATGGCGACTGGGGTACGTGGTGGCGTCATGACTCTTCCTTTCATCCCTGCTCGTGTAGTTGGCGGGGTCCAGTCCCTGGATGAACCCGACAGTTGATTCCGACATAATGTCACTCTTTGACATTTTGTCAATAATCGGGTTTTATTCGATTTCAGGTATCCTAGGGGTGCCGATGCCAACCAACCGGATGATTGAATGAGCGAACCGCTGAAAACCCGCCGTGAGCGAGAAAAACAGGCCCGTTACGACACCATTCTGGACGCCGCCGAACTGGTGTTCTCGGAGAAGGGCTACGAGCGCACGTCCATGGACGACATCGCCCGTACCGCCAGTCTCAGCCGGGCCTTGCTGTACGTGTACTTCAAAGACAAGGCGGCAATACAGCGGGGCATCATGCTTCGAGCGGGGCACGCCCTGTTCCGGCGATTCGAAGAGGCACGACAGACCGCCGATAACGGTCTGGCCCAGATACGGGCAATGGGGGAATCCTACTATCGCTTCTATCTGGAGGAGCCGGATTATTTCTCGGCGCTGACCAAGGCATCCACCGCCATGGCCGAGGCGGATGAAAGCCAGGCTGAAGAAATGCTGTGTTCCAAATCAGATCTGATGGAACTGATGGTGGGGGCAATCGAGCTGGGGCTTCAGGACGGCACCATGAACTGCGATCGCATTACCGACCCCGAACAGACCGCACTTTATCTGCGTGGCGCCCTGCATGGGGTGATCCTGCTATGCCAGTCGGAAACGGGCGAAGGCAATCCGGACTTTCCGGCAGAGCAGTTGATCCGGCACACCATGGACATGCTGACGTCGTCGATTTCCGCCTGACAGCCTTGAGCCCGCGGGGCTTCTAAAGCTGAAAATCGTAAATGGAACCGAGCCCCATGATCCCGGTTAGCTCGTCCAGGGCTTTACGGACCTCGTCCAGCAACATCGGATCGCCCAGCTCGTTCTGGCTGAGTTCATCGCGGTAGTGGGCTTCCACCCAGGTGGTCAGGCGCTCGTAGAGTTCATCGGTGAGCAGCACGCCCCGGTTAATGGCCTTGAGTTCATCATCGTTCAGCACCACTCTCAACCGCAGACAGGCCGGGCCGCCACCGTTACGCATGGACTGTTTGACATCGAAGACCTCCACCGAGGTAATCGGTCCGCCGGATTTCACCAGATCATCCAGATAACGGCTGACCGAAGCCACTTCCCGGCACTCACCGGGCACGGCCAGAAGCATGCCGTCCGGGGTATTCAGCAACTGACTGTTGAACAGGTAGGAGGCCACCGCATCTTCGAGTGGCACGTCGGCACTGCTGACCCGAACCGCTTCAAGCTCGGCACCGGTAAGACGCGCACGAATGTCCGCCAGCACCTGCTCTTCTTTCAGGAAAGCCATGTCGTGGTAGAACAGGGTATTGCCGTTACCCACGGCAATCACATCGTTGTGAAAAACGCCGCCATCAATGGCTTCCGGGTTCTGCTGGGCAAACACCGCATGCCGATCCCCGAGTCCGTGCAGCCGCGCCACCGCCTGGGAGGCCTCAAGCGTCTGTCTCGCCGGGTATTTTTGCGGCGCCGGCGCCTGCTCGTTGAACGCGATCTGGCCGTATACAAAGAGTTCCACGCCGGGCTCGCCGTACCCCGCGCACAACCGGGTGTGATTGGCGGCGCCCTCATCACCAAAGTGGCTCACCGATGGCAGCGCCGGGTGGTGGGCAAAGTAGCTCTCGTCGGCAAAAATGGATTTCAGGGAACGCCCGGTCACCGTGTGCTCAATGGAACGGTGAAACTTGGCGCTCAGATTGGCCGGAGTGAAGTGCACGCGATGGTCTGAGGTATCGGCACTGGGCGATACCGTGGCCGCATTGGCCGTCCACATGGGCGATGCAGACGAGACCGCCGCCAGTATGGACGGGCTGGATTTGGCCGCCTGTTCCAGAACCCGGGCATCTGTCCCTTCAAACCCCAGGGCCCTGAGCGTCGGGATGTGAGGCCGCTCGTGGGGCGGCAGAATGCCCTGCACATACCCCCGGTCCGACAGACGTTTCATCTTGGCCAGGCCCTGTAGTGCCGCCTCTTTCGGATTGGAAACGGAACTGACGTTGGACTTGGAGGCAACATTGCCCCAGGACAACCCCGCATAGTTGTGGGTAGGACCAACCAGGCCATCGAAGTTTGCTTCAACCGCGTGTTTCACCATGGCACTGGGTTCCGTTAATCGAAATTGAGACCGGGTGCCAGGGAGTCTGGCAGCTCACTCTTGCCCGCCTCAAGAGAGGCCATGGGCCAGGCGCAGTAGTCGGCGGCATAGTAGGCACTCGGGCGATGATTACCGCTGGCGCCAACCCCACCGAAGGGCGCCGCGCTGCTGGCGCCAGTCAGTGGCCGGTTCCAGTTCACGATACCGGCCCGGACTTCCTCCACCAGCCGATCATAGAGTTTACGGTCATCGGTCAGGATACCGGCAGAGAGCCCATACCGGGTGTCGTTGGCCAGTTCCAGGGCGTCATCAAAGCCTTTATAGCGATAAACCGTCAGCAACGGCCCGAAGAATTCCTCGTCCGTCACGTCCAGCCCGGTGGCATCAATGATACCGGGCGACAGCAGGCCGGTTCCTGACTTCAGGGATTTCATCTCCAGAAGGGATTTGCCGCCCTTGTCCAGCAGGCTGGCCTGGGCTGCCAGCAGTTTGTCGGCGGCTTCGGCAGAAATCACCGAGCCCATAAACGGCTGCGGGTCGGCGTCGAACTCGCCTACCTTGATGCGGGCAGAGACTTCCACCAACCGGTCCAGAAAAGCATCGCCCTTTTTGCCCTTGGGCACCAGCAGGCGACGCGCGCAGGTGCACCGCTGGCCGGCCGACAGGAAGGCCGACTGCAGGGCGTGGTGCACAGCACCATCCACGTCGGCCACATCCTGAACAATCAGCGGGTTGTTACCACCCATTTCCAGCGCCAGGATCTTCTCCGGCTGGCCACCGAACTGTTTGTGCAGCAAATGCCCGACGGTTGAGCTGCCGGTAAAGAACAGACCATCGATCGCAGGGTGACTGGCCAGGGATTTACCGGTGGCTGAAGCGCCCTGCACAAGGTTGATGACACCGTCCGGAATGCCCGCCTTCTCCCAGAGTTTTCCCGTCAGTTCGGCAACACCGGGGGTCAGCTCGCTCGGTTTGAAGACCACCGTGTTCCCGGCCAGCAGAGCCGGCACTATGTGGCCATTCGGCAGATGCCCCGGGAAGTTGTAGGGGCCGAACACCGCCACCACACCATGGGGCCGGTGCCTGAGCACGGCGTGCCCACCGGCCACATCGGATTCGGACGTGCCGGTACGGTCGTTGTAGGCTTTCACCGAAATGCCGATCTTGCCGATCATCGCCGCCACTTCCGTGCGGGATTCCCACAGGGGTTTGCCGGTTTCCAGACCGATCTGATGGGCCAGCTCTTCCTTGTTAGCCTCAAGCAACTCACCAAAGGCTTCGACAACGGCCTGGCGCTCGGCAAGACTCTTCCGCTGCCACTTCAGAAAGGCATTACGGGCCTCGCGAACGGCTGCATCCACATCTTCCAGATTGGCGCTCTCACCATCCCAAACCGTTTCACCGGTCACAGGCTGGACAGATTCAAATACCGGCCCGTGGCCCTGGAGCCAGAGCCCGTCGATAAACAGTTCACCTGTCAGCTTTGCCATTTCGATGCACCTCCCGGTACTGAGCTTCTATAACTATGTTTGGTCAGCATCCCCGAATCTTTCAAGGGGGCCAGGCGAACCGGATCGCCGGACTCTATCTGCAATGCCTCGGCCACGTCCGGCGGCAGGCTGACGGTATCCGGCCCGATGCAATCTATTGGCAGAGTGGTCACCCGGAAGTCCCGGAAAGAGCGGTTCGACACCATGACCCGTTCATCGGCAGGCACATCGAGGTTGACGAGTTTGCGAGTCACCATGGCGTGCCGGTTCATACCTTCCCGTACCGTGCGGATATTGTGCACAAAGGCTTCAACCACCGGGCCGCCATCAAAAATGTCCACCAGCCCGTTAAAGTTGAAACCCTCGGACTGCAGCATTCGAAGCGCCGGCGCGGTATTGTCGTGAACCCGGCCAATCACGGCCCGGGCCGAATCCGGCAGCATAGGCAGGTAGATCGGGTACTTGGGCATCAGCTCGGCGATAAAGGATTTGTTACCCAGGCCCGACAGCATGTCGGCCTCGCTGAACTCCATATCAAAGAATTTGGCGCCCAGGGCATCCCACAGCGGGCTTCGTCCCTGGCCATCGGACACACCGCGCATCTCGGCAAACACCTTTTCCGAGAAGTGCTTTCGGAAATCATCCAGGTACATGAACCGGCACCGGGAGAGCAGCAGCCCGTTGCCCCCGCCCTTGTACTCATCGGACAACAGCAGCGAGCAGATCTCACTGGTATCGGTCATGTCGTTGGACAGGTGCAGCGTGGGTGTCCGTACGTGGACACCCAACTCTTTGGACGCATTCACGGCAACGCTCAGACGGTAGTTGTAGAACACCTCGTCCAGCCCAACCCGGGCCTGGATGCCGCTGATACCGACCGTTTTTTTGCGCTGGATATCTTCGAGCGCAAACAGGTACAGCCCGGCTTCCGGCGCAATACGCTGGTTGAAAGTTTCGCGGGCGTGGTTGATCTTCCTCTCCAGCAGCTCGCGATCCGCGGGCAAGGTGGTAAGCCCCTTTCCGGCACTCTGCGCCATGGCGTACAGGTCATCCAGATCGTTTTCCTGTAACGGGCGAATTACCAGCATGGTGTCGCCTCCCTGATCTCCCCGGCTTCCGGCATCGCCATTCCGAAGCAAGTCATAATGGCGCGATCCTTACCCGGTCACCCGCGGTCCTGTTCAGCGTCTTCCACGTGGACACCGGAACCTTGAGTTTATCGTCCAGTGTCTCGGCCACCGGCGTCAGGGTGCAGCGGAACTGCTCCCGCTCACCGGCCGCAATCAGACAGGTTTCACCCACATCTTCATTGGTGCCATGAAGTTCCTTGAGGTGGCTGGTGACCAGGGTTTTGAGGGTATCGGTGCGCGCCTCAAGGACCGGGCCGGCGTCAAAAATGTCCAGGTAACTGCCCGGCAGGAACCCTTCCCTTTGAAGCAGCTCGAAGTTAGGCACGGTTATCCGGTGCGGCTGCCCCATCGCCTTCTGGGCCGCCTCACTCAGCAGAGTGACATAGATCGGATTGGGGGGCATGAGCTCGGCAATAAAGGTCTTGCTCAACTGGCCGGAGTACTGGTCCGCCGTCTCGAAATCCATATCAAAGAAATGCCGGCCCAGACTGTCCCAGAAGGGCACGCTGCCGTCCTCCAGCTGCACGCCCTGGATCTCCACCGCCATCCTCGGGGTGAACCACTCCCGGTGGTCGGCGATAAACAGGATCCGGGCCCGGGATAGCAACTCGAACGCCTCCGTATCCTGCAGTTCCGGGCGGATCGAGAATGAGCACAACAACGAGACATCGGTCAGCGAATGGGAGGGGTACAGCACCTCCTCACGGCGCGACACCCCCAGCTCATGGGACGCATGGATCAGAGCGTCCCGCCGGTAACTGTAGAAGGGCTGGCCATTACCGGCACGGGCATCGATACCGGCGGTGCCTGCAATGTCCCCGGTCTCGGTGTTTTCCAGCACGAAAAGGAATCTGGGCGGATCATCCTCCGAGCTGATTCTGCCAGCAAAAGACGCCTGGGATTGCTCGATCTTGTAAGCCAGGGCATCGACCTGCTTGGGCAGAGTGGAGGAAAGACGGGCACACTGAGTGCCCGCGATGGCGAGAATCTGGTCCAGATCATCCGGCTGAGCCGGACGTACCAGCCACATAAAGTCTCCTTAGGCCGTCAGTTTTTTCACTGCCGCTTCGAACCGCTCGAGGGCTTCGTCGATATCTGGTTCGGGGATAATCAGGGATGGCGCCAGACGAATCACGTTTGCTCCGGCCACCAGGACCATCACACCCTCATCCAGGCCGGCGTTCAGGAAGTCTTTAGCCTTGCCTTGCCATTTCTCCGTCAGCACACAACCGAGCAGCAGACCGGCGCCGCGAACCTCACTGAACACGCCATAGCGCTCGCCGATATCCATCATGCCCTTGCGGAGTTTGTCTGAACGGACCTTCACGCCCTTCAGGATCTCCGGCTGGCTGACAGTATCCACCACCTTCTGGGCCACGGCACAGGCCAGGGCATTACCACCATAGGTGCTGCCATGGGTGCCAACGCCGAGACTGGCGGCTACCTTGGCCGTAGTCAGCATGGCGGCCACAGGGAAGCCACCGCCAAGGCCCTTGGCACTGGAAAGGATATCCGGCACCACGCCGTACATCTGATAGGCGTATAGATGGCCACTCCGGCCAACGCCGGACTGAACCTCATCGAATACCAGCAGGGCATCGTTGTCGTCACACAGTTGGCGCAGGCCCTCAAGGAAGGCCTGATCGCCTGGCATCACACCACCCTCACCCTGGATGGGCTCAACCACCACGGCACAGGTCTTTTCTCTGGAAATCAGTTTTTTCACCGACTCCAGGTTATTGAACTCCGCGTGATGAATACCGCCTGGAGCAGGCTCGAAACCCTCAAGATACTTGGGCTGACCACCGACGCTTACGGTAAACAGAGTGCGGCCGTGGAACGAGTTGGTGAATGAAATAATTTCATTCTTCTCGGGGCCAAAATGTTCCCACGCATAACGACGGGCCAACTTGAACGCCGCCTCGTTGGCCTCGGCGCCGGAATTGGCGAAGAACACACGCTCGGCGAAGGTAAGGTCACACAGGGTCTTCGCCAGGCGCAGGGCCGGCTCGTTGGTCATAACGTTCGACAGGTGCCAGATTTTCTCGGCCTGATCGTGCAACGCGCCCACCAGTCCCGGATGGGAATGGCCAAGGCAGGTCACCGCAATACCGCCCTGGAGATCGATAAACTCGCGGCCTTCCTGATCCCAGATCCGGGAACCCTCCCCTCGCACCGGGATGATGGAACCGGGAGCGTAGTTGGGCACCATGACTTCATCGAACAGTTCGCGGCTGACGGGCTCTTTATTCATAGATCTCTCTCGGGAAAGCGGCTAAGCAATTAAAAATAGTAGAGTAACCGCCCCAGGCAAGTACGTAGGTATGCGGACTCTTGCCCCATAATACGCCACTCACGGCATAAGAACATCCGGTTCCCCGATGGCAGGCAATTCGATCAACCGGTGCGGCACTCTCCCACCCGTGTTTCGGTCCATCAGGGCACCGATCAACAGTTTGTAGGAATCCAGATCAAAGGTAACGGCCTGGCCCCGGAGGGAAAGATCCTCCAGCTCGTTCTCATCGTGCAGGGTGGCGACATGCATCCAGTTGTAGACCACCAGGATATCCGTGCGGCCGGACCGGACATCCTGCTCGACAATCCCCACCGGCCCTTTCCAGGGCCAGGTCTTGAGCCGCAGACTGTGAAAGGCAATCTGCACCCTCAGATTGTAACGCCCGACATCCTCCAGCTCTTCACAGGCGCCCTTGCAGCGGCCGAGGGAACGCTGGAAGCAGGGTCCATCATGCGCAGGCTCCAGCCCCAGCAACCGGTTGCACAATTCATTTTTGCCAGCGATGCCGCTCAAAGCCCGTTCGGCATCCCGTTTGCTGCGGAACAGCCCGAAATAATCCCCCAACCGGTGTGGCTCGATTTCACGAACCAGTCGCGCCTGCAGATACCCGGCGCCGTTCTTCGACAATTCGATACTCACCAGATTCTTGGCGGCCCGGGAGCGACGATTGAACAGGGGTTTCAGAGTCTTGATCTGCTTCAGCTCCAGCAGCAGCGCTCCAAGCTCACCGGCGGTCTCTGTCCATTCCACCCGGCGCAGGCTCTCGGACATCCGCACGCCCCGGGCGGAGTTGTGATCCCCGGAAAAGTGCGAAGCCACCCGCTGGGCAATGTTGGTGCTCTTGCCCACATATAAAAGCACATCGTTCTCGCCGTAGAAGCGATACACCCCCGGCCCCCGTGGCAGATCCTGAAGGGTATCCGTCGGCAGATGGGAGGGAATGCTCGGGCGCTGCAGCAGTTCACGCAGGGCACTTTCGAATTTCCCGTCCCCTTTCTCTGCCCGGGCATGCTCAAAGAAGGACAGCATGGCGGACACATCCCCCATGGCCCGATGCCGCTGAACCTGGTCAAGACCGTGACGATCAATCAGCGCATCCATGTTGTGACGCCGGAATTCCGGATACAGCCTTCTGGAAAGTTTTACAGTGCACAGCACCCTCGCCGAGAACAATCGCCCCAGCCTGCGGAACTCTGCCTTGATAAAGCCGTAATCAAAACGGGCATTGTGAGCGACAAACACCTTGCCCTTAAGCTGCGCCTCCAGCTCATCCGCCACCGCTTCAAACAAGGGCGCATCCGCCACCATCTCATTGGAAATGCCGGTAAAGTTTTCGATAAACGGGGATATCCGCGTTTCCGGGTTCAGCAGCGTCTGCCACTCACCCACCACCTCACCGGCCCGCCAGAACCGGATACCAATCTCGGTAATCCGGTCCCGGGCTGAATTGCCGCCGGTGGTTTCAATATCAAGAAACGCGAACGTGGCTGACTCAAGAACTGTACTTTCGGACGTCATGGAACAAGTTTACGCCTCGCTGGCAACTGCAGATGTCTGTATATGAACGAAAAGCTGTTATAGACATTCGTCTAATTTCTGCATGAATTTATTTGAATTGTCACGAATTCGTAACTACCTTGTTTTTGGGTCCAACAACAAAAATGTGTGGAGACAACAACGATGCAAAGCAACAAACTGAGATTGGCAATTCGTGCGACGGCAGCAACAGTAGTAATGGGGGTTGCCTCTCAAGCGAGCGCACTTACGTTGAACGTAGGTGACGATGTTGAAGCGAGCCTGTATGGCTATGCTCGACTGAACATGAGCTATGATCTGGACGGCAACCGTGCCGTATCTACCCGTGCAGGTACTTTCTCCCCAGTAGATGCCGATGGCAACAATCTGGACGCCACCGAAGGCCACTTCGGCGCTGACGTACAGCAAAGCCGCCTGGGCATCAAAGTCAACCATTCTTCTGGCGTAGCCATCACCGTGGAAGGTGACTTCCGTGGTTCAGGCAACAGCGCTGGCAGTTTACGTATTCGTCACGCATATGGTGAATACAAAGGGTTCATGGCCGGCCGTAACTGGTCTAACTCTATAAGCTTTGTAGGTGCAACTCCGGTTCTTGATTTTGACGGCCTGGCAGGCAGCATGGGCAGCTGGGATCGTACGGAGCAACTGCGTTACACAACCGGACCATTGTCCTTCTCAATTGAAGATCCGAGCAGCCAGGCAATCGTTGACGGCTCAGGTCGCACCGGTGCGCCAGCCCTCACAGCTCGCTTTGAAAACTCAGTGGACGCAGTGTCATTTGCCTTATCAGGCGTAGTTAGCCAAGTCACCTCAGACGATGGCACCAACGATGATAGCGCGATGGGTTACGCTGTGTCCGGTGCAGCCAAGTTTGCACTGAGCGACATGTTCTCCATTCAGGGCTCTGTCACTGCCACTGATGGTGCTACCGGCTATCTGTGGCGCTCGGGCAGCAACTACTACGGCAATAGCGCATATCTCGACGGCAACAGCGTTGAAACCATCTCCGCATATGGCGGTAACGTCGGTGTGAGCATGGCACTTGGCGGTGGTCGCAGCATCAACCTGGCATATGGCATGACCACACAGGATCTGGATGATGCAGTCGCCAACTCGTCGCTGACCAATGCTGCGCCCGAGACTAACCAGAACGTATTCTTGAACTACATGTGGACCCCCGTACAGAACGTCATGATGGGCGTTGAGTACGGTTACTTCGACCAGGAAACGGTTGCCGGTGACTCTTCCGACGCCAACCGTCTCCTGTTCGCAGCGCAGTACAACTTCTAATCCTTCCGTTAGAAGTTAGTTAACTCAGCAGAAACCCCGGCTCCGGCCGGGGTTTTTGTTTGGGCGGAATTTATGGCGGACGTCCCTGATTATTGTCGACCCAGAAAGCTAGTGAAAAGCAATGACTGGGAGACGATTGGCAGGCCCGAGGGAGAAAGACGAGGAAGGGTAAAGCGATCAGGAAGGAGCCAGAACGACGAAGGCCGGTGCGGCTTTTCAGAACTGTAGAGGGCCATGGATGGCCCGAAACAAGCGCACATGGATGTGCTTGTAGCGTGTTCTGAAAAGCCGCACCGGCCTTTGTCGCGCCACCCAACCCTGAGGCTGGGTGGCAACTAGCTTCATATCACAGAAGAAGGGTACGAATATCCCCAAGAAGCTGACTGAGCACCGTAGTAAACCGGGCCGCATCGGCCCCATTCACTGCCCGATGATCGTAAGACAGCGACAACGGCAGCATCAACCGGGGCTGGAACTCCTTGCCATCCCAAACCGGCTTCATCGCCGCCTTGGAAACCCCCAGAATCGCCACCTCCGGCGTATTCACAATCGGCGTAAATGCGGTGCCGCCAATACCACCCAGACTGGTGATGGTAAAACAGGCGCCCTGCATCTCTGCCGGCTTCAACTGCTTGTCCCGGGCCTTCTGGGCCAGCTCGGCGCTTTCTGCCGCCAGCTCCCACAAGCCCTTCTTGTCCACATCCCGGATCACCGGCACCATCAGCCCGTGGGGCGTATCCACCGCAATCCCGATGTGGATGTACCTCTTGCGAACCACCTCCTTGCGCTCCATGTCCAGGGACACATTGAACTGGGGCAGTTCGGCCAGCGCCGTGGCACAGGCCTTCAGCAGGAACGGCAGCGGCGTCATCTTCACGCCCTTCTTCTCGCCGGCCGCTTTCTGGGCCTTGCGAAAATCCTCCATATCGGTGATATCCGCATCCTCGAACTGGGTGACGTGGGGCACGTTCAGCCAGCTGCGCTGCATGTTGTTGGCCGTTGCAAACATCATCCGCGACATGGCCTCACGCTTCACCTCACCAAACTGGCTGAAGTCCGGCAGCTTGACACCGGGAATACCGGAGCCGGTGGCAACACCACCGCCCTGCTGGGCCTGTTTGAGCTGGCTCTTCACGTAAGCCTGAACGTCGTCTTTTACAATCCGGTTCTTCGGGCCAGAACCCTTGATGCGGGTCAGATCGGCACCCAGCTCCCGAGCCAGCTTGCGAACGGCCGGGCCAGCGTGGACCTTGGCGCCCGGACTGGGCGGCTCGTACGTCGCACCCTGGGGCTCAGGGGCGGATTCAGCGGCTGCCTTGGGCTTCTCTTCAGACTTCGGCTCGGACTTCTCTTCCTTCGCCGGTTCTTCAGACGCCGACTCAGAGGCTTCTTCCTCTTCGCCACCGTCTTCCTGAACGGTCATCTCCAGCAGTTCATCGCCTTCGGAGAGCTTGTCACCCTCGGAGACCAGGATCTTGCCCACCTTACCGGCGTAGGGCGAAGGGATCTCCATGGTGGCCTTGTCGGATTCCACCGTTACCAGCGGATCGTCGGCTTCAATGGTATCGCCTTCCGAGACGTTGATTTCGATAATCGGAACATTGTCAAAGCCATCCAGCGCGGGAACCTTGACGGTCTCCTTGCGGGAGCCACCGGAAGCCTTCTTCGGTGCCGGCTTACTCTCTTCGGATTTCTCTTCCTGCTTGGCGTGGCTCTTTTCCTCGGCTTTCTCTTCCGGTTTTTCTTCGGTGTCATCACTGCCGGCATCGTCAGAGCCACCGCCGTCGGCGCTGGCTTCCATCATCCCGACAACATCGCCTTCCTTGACCTTGTCACCCACCTTTACGGTGATCTTTGTGATCTTGCCGGCACCGGGTGACGGCAGCTCAACCGAGGCTTTGTCTGACTCTACGGTCAGGATCGGATCTTCCGCTTCAACGGAATCTCCGGCGCTAACGGTGATTTCGATAACCTCGACCTCATCCGCACCGCCGAGATCCGGAACCTTGATTTCCTGTTCACTCATGGCGGTCTCCTTAGCTCAGCACCGGGTTCGTTTTGTTGCGATCGATTCCGTACTTGCGCATGGCTTCGAGAACCACATCGTTCTTCACCTCACCATCCTGGGCCAGGGCAGACAGCGCGGTGACGGTTACGTAGTAACGGTCCACCTCAAAAAAGCTGCGCAGCTTTTCCCGGGTATCACTGCGGCCGAAACCGTCGGTACCCAGGGTCAGGTAGGTTTTGGGAATGAACGCCCGGAGCTGCTCGGAGTGCAGCTTGATGTAATCGGTGGAAGACACCACCGGCCCGGTCTGTTTTTCCAGACACTGGGTTACGTAGGCCTTCTTGGGCTTGTCGTCCGGGTGCAGGCGATTCCAGCGCTCGACGTGCTGGCCTTCACGGGCAAGCTCATTGAAGCTGGTAACACTCCACACATCGGAGGCAACACCCCAATCGTCTTTCAGCATCTGAGCTGCTGCCCGCACCTCGTTGAGGATCGCGCCAGCACCCAGCAGCTGAACCCGGGGCGTCTTCTTGTTGCCCTTGGTTTCAACAGACTCGAACTTGTACATGCCCTTGATGATGCCCTCTTCGCAATCCTTGGGCATGGCAGGCTGTTCGTAGTTCTCGTTTTCGATGGTCAGGTAGTAGAAAACGTTCTGATTGTCTTCGAACATCTCCTTCATACCCTTGCGAAGCACCACGGCCATTTCGTAACCGTAGGCCGGATCGTAGGCCTTGCAGTTCGGAATGGTGTTGGCCAGCACATGGCTGTGGCCGTCCTGATGCTGCAGGCCTTCGCCGTTCAGGGTGGTCCGTCCGGCGGTACCGCCGATCAGGAAGCCACGGGCCTGGATGTCGCCGGAGGCCCACGCCAGATCGCCCACCCGCTGGAAACCGAACATCGAGTAGAAGATGTAGAACGGAATCAACGGGAAGTTGTTGGTGCTGTAGGACGTTGCCGCCGCCATCCAGGCTGCCATGGAGCCATCTTCGTTGATACCTTCCTCGAGAATCTGGCCCTTCTTGTCTTCCCGGTAGTACATGATCTGGTCACGGTCTTCCGGGATGTATTTCTGACCTTCCGCGGTGTAGATGCCGAGCTGACGGAACATGCCTTCCATACCGAAGGTACGGGCTTCATCGGGTACGATCGGTACCACGCGCTTGCCAATGCGCTTGTCCTTGGTGAGCGCGGTCAGGATGCGCACGAACGCCATGGTGGTAGAGATCTTACGATCGCCGGAACCATCCAGTACCGCCTTGAAGATGTCCAGATCGGGAATCTGCAGCGGCTGGCAATCCTTGCGACGCTTGGGATAGAAACCACCCAGCTCCTGACGTCGCTTCTTCATATAGACGATTTCCGGGCTATCCGGCGCTGGCCGATAGTAGGGAACGTCCTTGAGCTCATCGTCTTTCAGCGGCACCGCAAAGCGGTCACGGAAAGATTTCAACTGCTCAATATCCAGCTTCTTCAGGGAGTGAGCGGTGTTCTGCGCCTCACCGGCTTCACCAAAGCCATAACCCTTGATGGTGTGAGCCAGGATAACGGTCGGGCGGCCACCGTTTTTATGAATGGCGTGGTGATAAGCCGCATAGATCTTGTACGGATCGTGACCGCCGCGGTTGAGCTTGTTGATTTCCTCGTCGGAGAGGCCCTCAACCAGCTTGGCCGTTTCCGGATACTTGCCGAAGAAGTGCTTGCGGGTGTACGCAGGCCCGTTGCTCTTGAAGTTCTGCAACTCGCCATCGCAGACCTCATCCATGGCCCGCTGCATCTTGCCGTCCTTGTCCTGCTCGAACAGGGGATCCCAGTGGCGACCCCAGACGACTTTCAGCACGTTCCAGCCGGCGCCCCGGAAGACACCCTCCAGTTCCTGCATGATCTTGCCATTACCACGAACAGGACCATCAAGGCGCTGAAGGTTGCAGTTAACAACGAAAATAAGGTTGCTGAGGTTTTCCCGGCCGGCCATGGAAATGGAACCCAGGGTTTCCGGCTCGTCACACTCGCCATCACCAACAAAGCACCACACCTTGCGGTCACCCATCTCGATGAGCTCGCGGCTGTCCAGATACTTCATCACGTGGGCCTGGTAAATGGCCTGAATCGGCCCCAGACCCATGGACACCGTTGGGAACTGCCAGTAATCGGGCATCAACCAGGGATGTGGATAGGAAGAGAGACCAGTGCCATCCACTTCCTCGCGGTATTTATCCAGATCCTTCTCATCGAATCGGCCTTCAAGGAAGGAGCGTGCATAAATGCCCGGGGAAGAATGACCCTGAAAATAAACCAGATCGGACTCACGCTTTTCGTCGCCGCCGTGGAAGAAGTAGTTGAAGCCAACATCATAGAGCGTCGCTGCCGACGAGAACGATGACACATGCCCGCCGAGATCTCCGGGGCGCTGGTTGGCTCTCATGACCATCGCCATGGCATTCCAGCGGATCAGGGAGCGAATACGACGCTCCATAAAGAGATCGCCAGGCATCGGCGCCTGCTGGGACACCGGAATGCTGTTCCGGAATGGCGTGGTAATGGAATAAGGTAGCTCGGTTCCATCGCGGCTCGCCCGTTCGGAGAGCCTCTCAAGAATGTATTTGGCCCGGTCTACGCCTTCGTTCTCGATCAGAGATTCCAGCGCGTCCAGCCATTCACTGGTTTCAATGGGATCATCGTCCTGGTACATCAAACCCTCCCCTTGGCATCAAAAAGTGCAGCGCGGCCACGATCAGCAGCCTGGCGCGTTGCGGTGTCGATAAGCTGCGATGGAATGCAGTTGTTTTGTTGTGGGTATTTCAAGGAGCCCCTGGCAAAGCCTGACAGGTGTACCAGCTCCCGGTACAAAGAACCTGTACAAAGCATAGAACAGCTCTCACACTTTTCCTGCCTGATCGCCCCCGGATTACGGGCTTTTGGCCCCGGGGAATGACCGGCCTGCCGGTGAAGCACGCAGATCAGCTCACCCATTTGCGTAGTATTTTTACTACATTTTGACCATCAAATTCAATTAGAGCCCTACGGAATTCCGTTTCGGAGGGACTTCTTGCGGTTACTTACGGAAGAATGACCGTTTTCAGACCATCAGACAACCAGATTGCGACCAATGTCGTAGCATTCTTATCAACCAGCAAATTGATTACCACGCTAAACGATCCTCTTTCCGAAATTCACCTGATTTTCGGCGCTTTTTGCGCTTTTTATCGAATTTTCAACTATATCTTTACTTCCACCTGCCTGTTTTTCTGGAACTTTTTAATTAGACCTGAAAATAATTGCCGATTTATGTATACTCGCCTGCCTGATTTTTAACCACCGAAAAAGTGGTCGGACCACTTTTTCTGTCATTGGCACCAACAGAGGGCGATCTATGAACTCCATCGTCACCTTTCCTAACCGGATTCCCACTACGGAGTTCGAGGAACGGCGTTTCAAGGTCTACACGGACCGCCAGCTCGACAAGATTGAAGTCATTCAGAATCTCCCTGAAGAGACCCTGTTTGAAATGAAGGTGGTGGCCAGCGTGCTACCGTTCCGGGTCAACGAATACGTAATCAATGAACTGATCAACTGGGACAAGGTGCCCAACGACCCGATCTACCAGCTTGTCTTCCCACAGAAAGGCATGTTGAAAGATGAGCATTACGAGCGCATGGCAGCGCTGCACCGGGAAGGTGCCGACAAGAAAGAGATCCAGGCTGTTGCCAAGGAAATCCGGGACGAGCTCAACCCGCACCCGGCCGGCCAGATGGAAATGAACATGCCAGAGCTGGACGGCGAAGTACTGGACGGCGTTCAGCACAAGTACCGCGAGACGGTGCTGTTTTTCCCGGCCCAGGGCCAGACCTGTCACTCCTACTGCACTTTCTGTTTCCGGTGGGCACAGTTTGTCGGTGACAAAGACCTGAAAATGGCCAGCACCGAAGCCGAGAAGCTTCATGGCTACCTGCAGGAGCACACCGAGGTAACCGATCTGCTGGTGACCGGCGGTGACCCGATGGTGATGAAGACCAAGAACCTGGTGCAGTATCTGGAACCGCTGCTGCAGCCGGAGTTCGATCACATCCAGACCATCCGCATCGGCACCAAGGCCCTGACCTTCTGGCCCTACCGTTTCGTGACCGACAAGGATGCCGATGAACTGATTGACCTTTTCGCCCGCCTTGTAGACGCCGGCAAGCACGTAGCCATCATGGCTCACTACAACCACTGGCAGGAAATCACCACCGACATTGCCGAAGAGGCTATCCGCCGCATTCGTGCTACTGGTGCCGAGATCCGCGCCCAGGGCCCGCTGATCAAGCACGTTAACGACGATGCCGAAGCCTGGGCCAAGCTGTGGAAGAAAGAAGTGCAGCTGGGCATCATCCCCTACTACATGTTTGTGGAACGGGACACCGGCGCCAAGAACTACTTCGAAGTACCATTGGCCGAGGCTTACCACATTTACCGGGAAGCCATGAAGAAGGTCAGCGGCCTGGCCCGCACCGCCCGAGGCCCGAGCATGAGCGCCGGTCCCGGCAAAGTGGAGATTCAGGGCATTACCGAAATCCACGGTGAGAAAGTCTTTGTGCTGCGCTTCCTGCAGGGCCGCAACCCGGACTGGGTACAGCGTCCGTTCTTCGCCAAGTACAGCGAAACCGCCACCTGGCTGCATGAGCTCGAACCGGCCTTCGGAGAAGAGAAGTTCTTCTTTGAGGATGAGTATGAAGCCATGAAAAAGGGTAACGGTTAAAGGTTCATACACCATATGGGTGATGCCTGGTTTTTGGGGTTCTTCTAGCTTTGGTTTGTCGGAAACCGATAAAACCAAAGAGGAATCATCCAATGATCAGGCAACACTCCCTTCGTTTATGGCTGTTGCTGTGCACCATGGCAGCAGCACTCATTATCAGTGGTTGCGGAGGCGGCAGCTCCGGCTCAGGAACCACGCCCACCACCGATGACTCTGCAACCATCTCAGGCACAGCGGCTGCCGGTGCACCTGTTTCAGGCGTTGTCGGCGCCCGTGACGCCAGCGGCGAAACGCTGACCACGGCCATCGAAGCAGACGGGGCTTTCGAGCTGGATCTTTCCGGCCTGGACACACCCGTTCTGCTCTATGCCAGCGGCATCGCCGGCGGCAATGCCTATCAGATGCTTTCCGTGGCATTTTCCGATGACCTGAACGGCACCGCAAACATTACGCCACTGACCGACCTGATCGTTGGTAACGCCGTGGGCCGAAGCCCCCAGGAGTTTTTCAATAATCCGGACTTCGACCTGATTCAGCAAGCGGCCATCGAAGGTCAGGAAGAAGCGTTGAAAACCCGGCTGAAGCCCTTGCTCGACGCTCTCGGTGTGGACGATGACTTTGATCTGCGCAACTCGCCGTTTACCGCCAACCGTTCAGGATTCGATGCTGCCCTTGACGTGATTGAGGTACAGATTGATCCGGGCACAAACACCGCAACCATTACCAATCGCGTTAATCCGACCCAGACCATTACCAACAACTTTGTCCAGCCCGAGAGCGAAGAAACCACGCTTGAGGTAGACGAAACTGAAATCAACGAGGGCGTAACCACGCTGCAGGCGTTGAACGCCCTCGCCACGTCGTTTGCCAACGCTCTGGAAGACCAGGATGAAACGGCCCTCCAAGCCCTGGCCGCCAACGACTTCCTGAACAACGGCGAGACGGCCGGCGGCCTTGCAAATCGCCTTTTCGGTTCGGCCGCCGGGATTGAAGATGCCGGCGAACTGGCGGAAGACATCCGCAACTGGTCCCTGACCGAACTGGGTGAAAACACGGCCAAGCTGAACTTTGGCTCTGCCCAGGGCCCTTGGAACGCTATCAATGACAATGGTGACTGGAAGCTTCAGGGCAACCAGTTGGAGTTCTTCGTTTTCGTTGAGCCCACCCACCAGTATGAAAATGGCGCTGAGAACCCCACGATCGAGGGGATCGGCACCATGATCTATGCAGGCTTCCCTGCTCCGAGTCTTGGAGATATCGCAGACTCCGAGGTCACGGTTTCGGGTGACCTCACCGTCTTCAACGGGCCACTCCCCTTCATTGCCGAAGAAAACCGTTTCGCTGCTTTCGAGACGCTCTCGGCAGGCGACATTAACGCCGGCGACACCGTAACCTTCACCTGGAACAATGCCGTTGCAGGCGTGATTGACTCCGAGGCTTCCTACACTGTTCGTCGGGGCAGCCCTGACTTCAGCAACGGTGCACCCGAGATCACTGGTGCTACCGCCGACCTGGCCGCTGATGAGTACAGCTTCCAGTGGACTCTGCCACTCGGATACGACGCCGTATCTGTGCGCAACAACTTTACCGGCCAGACCTCAGGCGGCCAGGGCGGTGGCTTCACTGGCAACCCACTGGACAATGATGCGAGCTCGTTTACCGGCAGCCTGCCGGAAAACTACGTTCCCGGAGAGACAGACCAGCTTCGACTGATTGCCCGGGATCCTTTTGGCGTGTTCGTCTCTGCCAGGCTCAACAACCCCTTTGCTGACCAGGTTACACCGCCTTCAGAGGCCGGCGCCCTGGTCGGCAGCTTCATCAAGCGCAATACCGACCGCGCTGACAACGCTCCTTACATTCACTTCACCTTCTTCGAGACCGGCCAATACATTCATCTGGAACTTGGCGGCGACTTCCGCCCTGATACGTCCGAGGGTGGCAACACCGGTATGGAAATGGGCACCTACACCTGGGACAACCAGACCGGTGATTTCGAGTTCACCAGCATCCTCATTGATCAGAACGGAGAATGGGGTGCCAGCGATCTCGCTACAGAAGAAACACCTCTGCGTGTTGATGCCGACAGTGACGGCTTTACACTGAGCTTTGCCAACGGCGGGTCCGAGCGGTTTGAACGGGTCCCTGCCAACAGCGCCACCGGTGGTGTGGCCGGCACCTGGGCAACGCAGATTCCTTCAAGCCCGGATGAAGTCGCAGTTCTCACCCTGCTTGAGGATGGCTTCTACTTCATTGGCGACGCCTACAGAGCATCCGGTGACGAAACTCCGGGTATCGAATTCGGCGAGTGGGCCTGGGACAGTGAATCACTGATTCTGGACTACATCACCGAGTACGATCAGAACGGCGTGGGCGGCTTGGCGGATAACGGCGCATTTAATGGCGAATACCTTTTCTCCGTTGTCGATGGCCAGTTGGTGGTCGATCAGGATGGTACTACTCAGCTCAGCGAGTTGGCCTCCGGCATTCCGGTGAGCAATGGCGATCTTACTGTGGACTATACACCGCCAGACAACGACAGCGGCTCACCAGGCGCTTCCGGCCCTGCCGTCACGGGTGACTTCCACTACCTGCGAACCGCCATTGGCCTTGAAAGTTCAAGGTTGAGCAACCCGCCGTCCGTGTTTCAGGCTCATTGGGCCCACCCGGGTGCAAACCTGGGGGACAACTCCGACGGAACAGGAACGCTCAGCTGGGCGGACCTGTGTGTGGGTGACCTGTATGTTGAATCCGGCGCCGACGAGGACAACAGGGACGCACTCTTCGATGCAGTCAGCGAATGCCTTGGCATTGCCGGGGGCTTTGACGTCAGCTACACCGAAACCGGCCTGTTCGCTGCCATCCCCGAGAACAGCATTGTGGACCCTGAGGACGGCTCGCAGATCGTTACCGGTGCCACCGAGATCGATTTCCGCGCTCTGGATTCCGAACGGAGCCTGTTCATCGCCAATGAAGCGAACGACTTCCAGTACGAAGAAAGCGATGGGAGCTTCACTGATGGCCGGGAACTGAATACCCATATACTCAGCAAGAAGACCCCGTCGCCTTCGATCGACGCGCTTGCGGGTGACTGGGGTTTCGTAAGCTTCCGGATCTCGGACATCTCCGACGACAGTGACATTCCGGTGCCCAACGAGATGGAATACTCGGCAGGGGCCCTTAATGTCAATGTCGATGCAGCAGGGAATGCGACGCTCACGAACGAAGTGTCACTCGAAATCCTCCAGGGCCTGAAGCCGTTCGAAAGAACGGGTGTGACGATTGAGCCAAAGTCCGATGAGGCGCTCAACGAGAGCCTCGGCGCTTTCAGTCTCGCAGCCGACGGCACTTTGCGACTGCTGGACGATGAACTCGGAGGCTTTGCCTCCCAGGGTGCGGACGTCATGACGTTGGCACTGCCCAACCCGTTCACGCCATATACGGTTGAGTTCAACGAGTCGTCACTTCTTGTGGGAGTCAGGCTTGATCCGAACTTCCAGGCCAGCGATCTTGAAGGCAAGTCATACGATGTGCTGTTGAAGGACTTCTATACTGACGAGGGCTACTTCGAGGCGGACATCTACCTGCCCGGTTCCACTCTGGAGTTTGGCCTGAATGGCACAGCCACCTCGCAAAGAGGTCTGAGCATTTTCTATTCCCTGTTCGGTCTGGACACGGACGTATTCGATATTACCCGTGAATCCTCTGGCCTTGCCCCGAACAGCTGGACCTACGGAGTTGATGGAGCGACCGGTCGGATCGAAATGGAATCACCCGACTTCACCTACTCCAATGGTGACAGCGCATTTGTCGAGCAGTTCGGTTATTCATCAGCAGATAACAAGCTTCTGGTACTGGTGTCGCGCTCCTATGACACCAGCGGTGGAACGCCCATGGGTCCGGGCTCCGTTTCTGTTGCTTTCGCCATCTGCAATAACTGCGACTGACGCGCGCCCTGATTGTTGTCTTCAGCCCCGCCCCGCGCGGGGCTTTTTTATGGATTGCTGGCGCATCCTCCAGCCCTATGCTTTACTTGAGTAACGCAATTAATATGTACAATAAAGCAACAGGAGCCGTTGGTTTGAAAGACCTGATGTCGGCAGCTCCGAAGCTGCTGGACGATCTCTACGAAAACACAACCCGACCTGAACACTGGCCGGTATTCCTCGAAAAGATCGCCAACCTCTTCCACGCCGACACCGCGACGCTTCGCCTGACCGACCTGAACGATCCGGTGGTTCATCACTCGTACTCCACCGGATTCAACCAGACCATCAACGAGTTTTACGAGTCCGAGGGGGTGGAGCGCGATACCTTTCGGGAAGCCATGGCATCCAGCCCACTCGGCAAGGCCGTGGAAAGCACGGCTGTTATCTCCGACCGGGAATTCGAGAATTCGGCCCATTACCAGACTGTTTTCCGTCCTAACGGAAACTTCTACGCCATGGGCACCCAGTTTGAGCGCCAGAACGGTCAGGCCATGCACATCGGAATCCACCGCCCACGACGACGGGGCCATTTCTGCCGTCAGGAGCAGAACATACTTGAGCTGTTCAGCCCCCATCTCCGCAGGGTCACCCGGCTTTCCCACCTGTTTGCGGATCTGAACCAGGCCCTCGGCCAGGCGCATCATGCGCTGGACCAACTTCCGTTCGGGGTCTGGCACATGGACGCAAACCTGCACATACGATGGATGAACAGCACCGCAGAGGAGGCACTGGCAGGCCACACTTACGGATTGGGCGTAAGGAACAACCGACTCAGAGCATTCTCCGGATCTGGTTCCGGGGCCCTGCGGGCAATGACTCGCAGTCTTATTGAAAACCTGTCTCTGATTGAGACGCTAAAGCTCGGAGAAACGGGCGCTTGCCTCGTTATGATGCAGTCTCGCAGGTCCGGAACCGAACTCCACATTGGCCGCTCCGCTGCCCAGGGCTTTCTCTGCTTCCTTCTGGATGCCGGCCGACCGGCCCATCTGAATCACAGCCAATTGACGATCATGTTCCAGCTCACCCCGGCCGAATGCCGCCTGGCGAGCCTTCTCGTGAGCGGTCTTGACGTCAACGAGGCAAGTGCGCTCTTACAGATTTCCCGGCACACAGGCAGAACACAGCTCAAATCCATCATGCGTAAAACCGGCGTTCATCATCAGGCCGGCCTGCAGCGAACACTGCTACTTTGCGCGGACACACTAAGATCTCCCGATGACTGATACCGCAAGACACCTGAATCTGCGACTTCCAGACGGCAGAAACCTGAGCTTTTCAGATATTGGTACCGGGGAGAACGGTACCTGGATCCATTGCCATGGCATTCCGGGTTCCCGAAACGAACTGGCCCACCTGCAGAGCACGCTGCTCAGTGCCGGGATAAGGGTCATTGTTCCGGATCGTCCCGGATACGGGCAGTCCACCTCCTGCCCTGACTATGGGTTCTCTCATCATACGGATGATCTGAAACAACTGGCCGACCACCTGCAACTGGACACCTTCGGGATTTCCGGGTTTTCAGGCGGCGGAGTGTTCGCCATGGCCGCCGCCCATGATCTGGGCCAACGGATTGAGCAGCTGGTTATCGCTGCGACGCCGGCGATTCCTTTGATGGATAATCCCTACGATTTTGCCTCAGAACTCACCGCCAGCACCTGGCAGGCGGCGCTGGAAGATCGGGAGGCGCTGGCCGGGGAGCTGGAAGCTCTGACGGGTTCTTTGGACATGTTATCAGGGGCGCTCATGGGTGCTGCGGGCGATCAGGAACAACGCTATCTGTCATCAGATTCTGTTTACCCGGGCTTTATGCAGAGCCTGGGAGCCACACTGGAACAGGGCTCGATACCAGCAGCTGATGCGCTTGCCAGGGATTCGTTTCTGATCGCTCATTCGTGGCCTTTTTCGCCAGAGGACATAAGTATTCCGGTGCGGGTCATTCATGGTTCCGGGGACAGGCTGGTTTATAGAGATCACCAGACCACGTTGTCCTGCAAATTTCCGGACAGCACTTCCGAGATAATCAGCGGCGCTCACTACGGTGCTCTCTCAGCTATCTGGAGCTAACTTCAACTGGTGGCCACCAGCAAAAGTTTGGCTCAATAATTGTAAGAAAGCCCCAGACTGATCGCGCGAACGCTGGACCATTCGATATCGTCTGCGGATACTGTCGCCTGCCATTTTCCTCGGGTCAGCTCCAACTGTATTGACTCGAGTTCCGGCCAATAGCTAGCCAGTACACGGGTTCCATCTGCCACCGCCCGCCCGAAGCCGACGCCATAGAGCCCATAGCCGAACTGATATTGAGCATGCACCACTGTCAGCCAGGAGCCCTCTTGCCACTGGGCCGTACCGTAAAACCTGGGATCCAGATCCTGATAAAACGTATCCCTATAACCCTCCTTGCCAGATATTGTTGGGGCAAACACAGCGTAGCCGTCGTCATCGTAGGACTTGTTGTCAGTATTTGCCTGGGCCAGCGTGAAAGGCGCGTCCTTCCATCGAATACGTGAGAAAAGATCCTCGGCACGGAAGTTCAGATCGAGCTTTTCCATGGGCTGCCAGCTGGCGGAGATATCAAAAGCCCAGCCGATGCCACTGGCCTCCTCGATATTCGGCCTGTCGAAAATCACATCTCGATAGTAGAGATAGTCAACGTCTGCATTGAAGTCATAATCGTTCTCGGATGCGGCCAGAAATTCGCCCTCGAGCCCACCGGTCATCAAATGGCGGGTTTTGAACACGGATATGCCGCCCGAAATCGTCCAGGATTCATCGCTATGTCGATAGCCAGATCGAACACCGGACCCTGAAAAACCGTTAACGCGCAGAGCAACGGGAATCTGTTCGCCTTCGTTTAGCGGCTCCTTGCGAGCGATCCGCCCATAAAAGCTCACGGCCTCCGAATTCATCCTCAGATCCGCCAGCGCACGGGTAAAAACCGAAACCTCGATTCCTTGCTCCCGAAAACCGGCCTCCGCATGGCTGATCGCCCATTGCCGGCTACCTGAATCGAATTCACTGCCCCAATCGCCCAATGTAGTTTTGATTGGTTCCGGCTCGCTCACCAGTCGGGTCTCGAACCTGCCAAACATCTCCACGGCCAGCACTGTATTGGCATTAACACTCGCTATAACGAAAAAAAAGGCGGGGCCGAAGCCCCACCTTTCTTTCCGGTTTCCCGGTACTTTCATCAGAACAATGTCTCGAACACGGTTTCTTCGCCGTTCGGGTAGGTGATTACAGGAACGCCGTTTCTCAGTTCCACATCACCGATGTCCTCGCCGTTGACGAAGACATTCCCTGTGAGGCTCTGAACGCCGCTCGCTGTTTCCGAGCCAACCGCTTCGAGGCGGAATCCCTGGGGGTTCCAGAAAGCCAGGCTAACTTCCGGATTCTCCGCATTCAGCTCATCAGTGCTGACCTTCAGGCTGTAGCTGCCGCCGTCCCAACCAACATTTGCGAGTACGCTGCCACCGTTCAGAGTAGAACGTGTCAGGGTAACCACAGCCGTTGCTTTTGGCATGTCAACGAGAGAAACACCTGCTGCGATGTTGAAAGACAGGTTCACGAAGTTATCCGCGGTTTCCAGGTCAGGAAAGGCAATATCAGCGTTCACCTCTGCCAGATCAGAAGCACTGTCACCGTATACCCAGACATTGTCGATACTGGACTGCCCGGCAACTTCAGCGCCAACGGCGGTTTCGAGTTTGCCCAGGATCAGTTGATCAAGTGCGGCGTTTTCAGCTTCATCCAGAATATTGCAGTTATCGCCATAAGTATCGAGCTCGCTGTTATACCAACCAGAGAAAGCTATCCGCTCGCCAAATGTTTCTGTATCAGTCTCATAGTCGTAGCAGGACCAGTCGGACACAATATCGAACCAGAAGTCTTGAGCGGTTTCGTCATACTCAACAAACTGCGCCACCTCAGCACGATCCACCTCAAAATCAAATGCAGCCGTTGTGTCGTTGTAATCAAGGTAGGTGAACAGGTTAAAGCGCTGGGCGCTGCTGCTGTTCAGGGACGTAGCGAGATTGAAAGTACGTCCGGAAGTGGCCGTAAAATCACCTGAGAGCGCAAAGGATTCCGGAGAGAACGGCTCATCCAGAGCGCTGAAGCTGGAGCCTGTCATGTTGACAGCCTTCACCGAAATCTCGCCGTCGAAGCTGGCAGCCTCGGGGTTGGCAAGAGCAATGGAACCGTTCAGGGCAATGGCACTGAATTTTTCCAGAACGACATCGGCCGTAACCTCGCCTGCAATCGTTTCGGACAGCTCAAGCGTGGCAACCAGATCCAGTACTGCGCGGTCAAAGCCTGTGCCATCACCGATCGTACCGCTGACATTGACGCTGTTTTGTGCGAGCAGTGACAGCACCTTCTCGGCACCGTAGGTCAGGTCCAGATCGTCCTGACTAAGGCTTGTACCAATGACCAGTTCAAACTCGCGGGTCTCTCCGTCAGCCCGGGAAACGCTGCCGGTGGCCGTAGCCTGAAGGCCTGACTCTGTATCTTCAAACACCAGAGTGGCGTCCATGTCACCGGTCACTGTTGGATCTTCTTCATCGATCCAGTTCTGTTGAGCGGTAAAAGGAGTGTCGTTGTTCAGGGCGTCCAGCAGCTCTGCCCGGCCATCAGTGCCTGCCAACTGCAGTGAGAAGGCATCCAGCACTTTACTGACCAGATCGCCGGTAACACCGGCCTGGGAAAATACGTCACTGACGGTTTCCACATCCGCGTCCAGCGCGATAGAAACGGCTGATGTTTCGTCCTGCAAAGCGGCAGCAGTCTGATCAATGGAGCCGGCCCAACTGCGGAACTGGGTCACGAACGACTGGAAGGCGGCGATCTTGTCTGCCTGGGTGGCGCCTTCATCGAGGTCCAGGTCTTCATCGTAGCTGGTATCCAGACTGTCACCGGCCGCATCAAGCTTAGCAGCCTGGTTATTCAGGGATTCCCGGGTTTCATCATCAAGACCGCCCGTTGTCTCAACTACCGCTTTTACTGCTGTTGACAAGGTCGCAGGAGTGACAGTGTCTTCGCTATTGATTGAGCCATCATTGAGGGCGTCGGAGAAGTTGTTCAGTGAGGCAGCGACACCCTCGCTACCACCGGAGAAGACCAGCTCGGCAACGGCCGCGTTCATCACGGCGGCCTGCGCTTCGGCGGCACTGGCGCCTGCCAGATCGTTCACATCGCGAGCCACCGTGTTTTCAATATCGTAGCCTGCGACCTGACTGACTTCAGCTTTTGCTTGCCGGGCAGCGTCAGAAACATTCTTGCCTCCGGCAACGAGAGTTTTGGCACGTTTAGCGGCCATAGTTGACCATGCGGTCACCGGAACACTCACCGTGCTACCTGGTGCACTGGCTTTGCCAATGGCATTCAACTTGAAATCATCAGGCAACGTCACATCCGCGCCCTTTGTTCCGCAGGCGGACGCATCACATACCATGCGGGTTTCAGAGCTCACGGTGATTTCGATCTCAACGAGTCCACCCTCGTAGTTATCGTTAAGCTCAATACGGTATTGGCCCTTGCTGTCTGTTGTAGTTGTGCCAACTGGTGCTTCCAACCGCTCACCGGAGTCATCCAGTTCATAAGCAGTGACAACAGCATTTTTCATCACGCCTTTAACTGCAGAACCAGATACAACAGAGGTATCACCTCCAGGAGGGGAGCCAGCTGAAGGTGACGAGGAACCGCCTCCACCGCAGCCGGTTACAACCAGGCCTGAGGAAACTGCAACAGCAAGCGCTAACCTTTTGAACTTATCCAAAGCGTCTCTCCTTGAGATCGTTATTTTATGACAGTTGGCTCCGACAAAATTAACATCCAGCAATGTCGGGAACCGTCAAAGAGGCTAATCCAAGGAAGAATCATTCGATAGGCAAGGTTCTGGTCATAAAACAGACAAAACCCTGAACCAACCAGAAGGCAATTGTTTTTATTGCACTTTTAACTGACAGCTGCAATGTAAAACATTATAAAAGATCATCGCAAATATGCCTTTACGAACTAATCGGGACACTATGTGACCAGTTTCCCTATTTCTTCGGCACAAACCCCTCCGGTTTATCCTTCAGCCACTCAACAAAGGTCCGCAACTCCTCCAGCTCCAACAACTTTTCCCGGGTATTGAAATACAACCCCAGCTCGTGCTCGGGGCGGGCTTTGTGTATGGCGTTATGGCAGGGCCGGCACACCCAGAGCGTTCGGGTGATCAGGTCTTCTTTGCTAAACAGTTTCTGGAAGCGTTTTTTGCGGTGCAGGTGTTTGGGGATCAGGTGATGCCGGGTGAGCCTGGCAACCGGGCGTTCGCAGAGTTCACAGTTGTCAGGCTGGGGTGGAAGTTTGAGCATTGCGGAAATACCAGTCGGGTTTCGCCTTTGGCTCCACCCGACCTACGATATGTTTGGATAACGCCAAACAATCAGTGCATCAGGGTATAGAGCTTCCGGCGATAGGTCCGAACGTCCGGGTTGTTGTTACCCAGCTTGTCGAACAGCTCGATCAGCGTTGTCTTGGCCACTTCGTCCTTATATTTGCTGTCTACCTGCATCAGGCGGATCAGCAGGTCCATCGCCTCGGCGTTGTTTTCCTGTAATACGTGATGAAGCGCCAACTGGTGCAGTGCGTTCGGGTCTTTCGGGTCCTGTTCCAGGGCCATTTCAAGATCCTTGACCGGTGGCAGTTCGGCGGACTGCCTGAGAAACTTGATCCGGGCCGCCAGCTGCCTGGCCTGGTGCTGCATCTTCTCTTCCGGCGGCAGGCTTTCCAGCACCTGTTCAGCGGTCTCCAGATCCCCCATTTCCGCCTTCAGCTGGGCCAGATCGATCAGGACCTTCAGGTTTTCCGGATCTTCCTGATTCATCTGGGACAGGATGGCCAGGGCACCTTCAACATCACCCTCTTCCCAGATCCGGTGCGCCTTGTCGTAGGGATCTTCCTTCGGCGCTTCCACGTGCTTGTCGAGAACCTTGCGGATTTCACTTTCCGGCAAAGCGCCGTTAAAGCCATCCACCGCCTGGCCATTCTTGACCAGGATGACCGTGGGAAGGCTGCGAACACCCAGGCTGGAGGTAAGCTGTTCCTGTTCATCAGCGTTAACCTTGGCCAGCATGAACGCGCCCTGGTATTCATCGGCCAGCTTTTCCAACAGCGGCATCAACTGCTTGCAGGGAGCACACCACTCGGCCCAGACATCCACCAGAACAGGGGTGGAGGCAGAGGCTTCCATGACCTTCTGCTGGAAGTTTTCCATGGTGGCTTCAAAGATGTAGGGGGAGTTGCTCATGCGGGGCACCTGAAAAAGTCGAATGAATCGTTGCGAACTGTCAGTGGACATGGGGCCGATTCCCGGAAAATCAAGCACCAAGGAACCAGAGCCAACTCCTTGAAATCACCGTAAGTGCCGTTACATAGCAAGTAAGCAACGCTCCGGGGGAAGAATATCCAGCAACCAGCCCCGGACTGACTCACAACCTTTCCGGATGGATACTCGCGGCATGAATGACGACACGCAAAAAGATTCACTTGAGGAGTTCGAAGAGGACGTGACCGAATACATCGGCAAGGACGAGCACAGTAAAAGCCTCGCTCTGCCCCAGCAGATGATGCCCCGGCGTATGTATGTGCTGCCGGTTTCTAACCGTCCGTTCTTTCCCGCCCAGGTGCAACCGGTGGTCGTGAACCAGAACCCATGGCAGGAAACCCTGAAGCGGGTCGGTGAGACTGACCACAAGGTTATGGGCATCTGTTTCGTGGAAGAACAGGAAGCGGAAGACGGCATCCCGGCCAGTGAACAACTGGAGACCGTGGGCTGTGCCGTCCGGGTGCATCATGCCCAGAATGACAGCGGTAAGGTCCAGTTTATCGCGCAGGGCCTGCAGCGCTTCCGGATCGTCCAGTGGCTACGCCGCAAGCCTCCTTACCTGGTGGAGGTTGAATACCCGGCAGAGCCGGAAGAAGACGCGGACGAGCTAAAGGCCTATACCCTGGCCATTATCAGCGCAATCAAGGAACTGCTGCGCACCAACCCGCTCTACGGCGAAGAGGTAAAGCAGTATCTTTCGCGCTTCGGGCCGGACGACAGCTCCCCCCTGGCCGATTTCGGCGCGTCCATGACCAGTGCCCCCGGAAGAGAACTACAGGATGTGCTCGACACCGTTCCCCTGCTCCGTCGCATGGAGAAAGTCCTGCTGCTGATGCGCAAGGAACAGGAAGTGGCGCGGCTGCAGTCGGAAATCAGCGAAGAGGTGAATGCCAAGGTTCAGAAGCATCAGCGGGAGTTCTTCCTGAAGGAACAGCTCAAGGTCATTCAGCGCGAGCTGGGCATGGCCAAGGACGACAAGACTGCGGATGTGGAGCGTTTCCAGCAGCGCATGACGGAGCTCAAACCGCCCGAAGCGGTGAAGGAGCGCTTCGACGATGAAGTGGAAAAACTGCAGGTGCTGGAACAGGGCTCGCCGGAATACGGCGTCACCCGCAATTATCTGGACTGGCTGACCCAGGTTCCCTGGGGTATCCACTCCGAAGACCACTTCGATCTGGCCGAAGCCCGCCGGATTCTCGACCGGGACCACGATGGCCTGGACGATGTAAAAGACCGCATTATCGAATTCCTCGCCGAAGGCACCTTCAAAGGCGAGGTCAGCGGCTCAATCCTGTTGCTGGTGGGCCCGCCCGGGGTTGGCAAGACCTCCATCGGCCATTCCGTGGCGGATGCACTGGGGCGGAAATTCTACCGCTTCAGCGTGGGCGGCATGCGGGATGAGGCCGAAATCAAGGGCCATCGCCGCACCTACATCGGCGCCATGCCAGGTAAATTCGTCCAGGCGCTGAAAGATTCCAAAGTGGCCAACCCGGTCATCATGCTGGATGAAATCGACAAGATCGGTGCATCCTTCCAGGGCGATCCTGCTTCAGCCCTGCTGGAGACACTGGACCCTGAACAGAACCGTGACTTCCTGGACCACTACCTGGACGTCCGCATGGACCTCTCCAAGGTGCTGTTCATCTGCACCGCCAACCAGCTCGACACGATTCCGCGGCCACTGCTCGACCGCATGGATGTGATTCGCCTGTCCGGGTACATCGCGGAAGAAAAGCTGGCCATCGCCAAGCACTTCCTGCTGCCCAGACTGCTGAAGCGGGCCGGGCTGCTGAAAAAGCAGTTCAACATCACCGACGCCGTAATCAAACAGGTCATCGAGGGCTATGCCCGCGAGGCTGGCGTGCGGAGCCTGGAGAAGCTGCTGCACAAGATTCTCCGCAAGGGCATCGTGAAACTGTTAGAGAATCCGGACCAGCCGGTGAAGGTGGGTGTCTCCGACCTTCAGAGCTACCTGGGGCAGCCTTCGTTCAAGAAAGAGAAATCGCTTAAAGGGACTGGCGTGGTCACCGGCCTGGCCTGGACCGCCATGGGTGGCGCCACCCTGAGCATCGAGGCCTCCAGGATTCACAGCACCCAGCGCGGTTTCAAACTGACTGGCCAGTTGGGTGAAGTAATGAAGGAGTCCGCGGAAATCGCCTACAGCTACGTGTCCTCAAATCTCAAACGCTATAAAGGGGACCCGACCTTCTTCGACAAATCCTTCGTGCACCTGCATGTGCCCGAGGGCGCTACGCCCAAGGACGGCCCCAGCGCCGGTGTCACCATGGCCACCGCCCTGCTGTCGATCGCACGCAGAGAAGCGCCACAACAGAACATTGCCATGACTGGAGAGCTCACCCTGACCGGACAGGTTCTGCCCGTGGGTGGTATTCGCGAGAAAGTGATTGCGGCGCGGAGGCAGAAGATCAGTAACCTGATCCTGCCGGAGGCGAATCGGGGCGACTATGAGGAGCTGCCGGAATATCTCAAGGAAGGGCTGTCGGTGAATTTCGCCAAGCACTACAACGATGTGTTTCAGGTGTGTTTTGGCAATAAGCCCAAGAGCGGGTCTTCGGTGCATTGATGGAAGCGGGTTTGTCGGATTACGCTTAAAGCCGGGGTCAGAAGAACGCTTTCTTCTGACCCCTTATTCGCAGATTTGTAGGTCGGATTAGACCCAACGGGTCGTAATCCGACACCGTTGTTCAGGCTTTCTCTTTCCACCCGTCGTCCTTCAGAACCGACCCCACGGTCAGCACCGGTGAGGCATCAATATCATCGGCGTCCATCATGTTGGCCACCCGCTGCAAAGACGCCAGAATCATGGTCTGTTCCCATTCCGCGAGGCTCTGGAATTTCTGGATAAAATCCTCCTGCAGTGGGTTCGGCGCCCGGGCCAGAAGGTCTGCGCCTTCATCAGTCAGATGCGCATGCACCTTGCGCTTGTCCTGGGTGCTGCGTACCCGGTACACCAGGTTGCGGTGTTCCAGGCGATCCAGAATCGTCGTTACCGTTGCCTGGCTTAGGCTCACCTTGTCGGCAATCGTGCCAATGGTCACTTCACCAAGATCCCGAATCGTTCTCATGATCAACAACTGCGGCCCAGTCAGACCCGCGTGCTTGCTCAGACGCTTCGAGTGAAGGTCCGTTGCCCGGATTACACGCCTGAGAGCCACCAGTACGTCTTCATAACTGTTCACAGCAATACTCCGATTCGGTATTGGGAATTTGTTTATACCCCTAACTATTAGAGGTCTTTGTACTGCGGATTGCAAGTCGGGGAGATTCCCTGCATTTTTTCAGCCACCCACTATGCTAAGGTCACCACCTTGTTTCATTTCTGACAGACAGACGGACGGATTGCGCCCGATGATCAAGTATTTACTGCCTTTTCTTTTGATGACGACATTCGCCAGCACCCTCTTTGGCCAGGACGAGCTGGGGCCTGAGAAAGAACTCACCGCGGAGGACCTGGAAGAAAGCATCAAGACTCTCGAAGAACCCATGTACACACCCTTTGTCGAGCTTTATCTGCTCGAAGAGAGCAAGGCGCTTCGCAAAGAGATGCAGAATACCCGGGCAGAACTGATTGAAAAGGTGGTGGACAAGGAGCTGTCGGTTGCCGACAAGACCATGTCCTACGCCACTGACACCGTTACCTACTTCTTTTATCTTATTGCTGGCGCAACCTCTATTCTCGTGGTTATCGGATGGAATTCCATCAGGGATATGCGCAACCAGCTCACCAGCCTGGCCGAGAAACGGGTTAACGAATTGGTCATTGAATACGAGAAGCGGCTCGAATTCATCGAGGAACAGCTGAAGCAGAAGTCCGACATCATTCACCAGAACCAGGCAGAGATTGAGCGCACCAATGAGGTGCATTCACTGTGGCTAAAAGCCAGCCAGGAAACCTCACAGCAAAATAAAATTTCCGCCTACGATCAGATTCTGGATCTCCGCCCCGATGATGTGGAAGCCCTGAGTTACAAGGCCGATGCCGTGCTGGAAATGCAGGAACCGCTCTGGGCGATCAGTCTCTGCCAGAGAGCATTGAAACTTGCACCGGATAATGGCCATGCGCACTATCAGTTGGCATGCGCCTACGCGGAAATCGGCCGCTGGGAGGACGCGGTCAGCACCTTGAAGAAAGCTATTGAAATTTCGGAGGCATACCGCGACGATGCTTCCGTAGACGTTAGTTTCGACCAGTTGCGCGAACACGAGAGCTTCCGCGCACTGGTCTCCCAGGATGAGGAAGACAGCACGGATGCGTGACACCCCTCAGAGCGGCACGGGATTTGCCTTTGCAATCAACCCAGTGTTCCGGAGCAAACGCCAGGCTCATCTGCTTGACAACCAGCCAGGTGTGGTGTTTGTTTAACTCTCTGAGAACATAAGAATAACCCTGAAATAAAACAGGACTGACTCAATGAGAACTTCAGTAAAAAAACTCGTAACCGCTGTTAGCACTTCCGTAGCCCTGATGGGCGCAGGCCACGCCGCTGCCGAAATCCAGATCGGTATCGCCGGCCCCATGACAGGTCCCGTTGCCCAGTATGGTGACATGCAATTCTCCGGCGCCCGCATGGCGATCGAACAGATCAACGCCAACGGCGGCGTGATGGGCGAAGAACTCGTTGCCGTTGAATACGACGACGTTTGTGACCCTAAGCAGGCCGTTACCGTGGCCAACAGCCTGGTTAACGACGGTGTTCGCTTCGTAATTGGCCACCTGTGTTCCAGCTCCACCCAGCCGGCGTCTGACATCTATGAAGACGAAGGCATCCTGATGGTGACTCCGGCTTCAACCAGCCCGGAAATCACCGAGCGTGGCTACGAACTGGTATTCCGTACCATCGGCCTGGACAGCATGCAGGGCCCGGTTGCAGGCAACTACATTGCCTCACAAAACCCGGAACGTGTGGCGATTGTTCATGACAAGCAGCAGTACGGTGAAGGTATTGCCACTGCCGTCCGCGATACCCTGAAAGATGCCGGCGTTGAAATTGCCATGTTCGAGGGCATTACCGCCGGCGACAAGGACTTCTCCTCGCTGGTAACCAAGCTCAAGCAAGCCGATGTGGATTACGTCTACTATGGCGGTTACCACCCGGAATTGGGCCTGATCCTGCGGCAGGCTCGATCTGCTGACCTGGGTGCCCGCTTTATGGGTCCCGAGGGCGTTGGCAACAAGGACATCAACACCATTGCCGGCGAAGCTGCCGAAGGCCTTCTGGTGACCTTGCCGCCGGCATTCGACCAGAAAGCCGAGAACCAGGCGCTGGTGAAAGCGTTCGAAGAGAAGGGCGAAGATCCGTCTGGCCCGTTCGTTTTGACATCCTACACCGCGGTACAACTGATTGCGGACGGCATCGAAGCAGCCGACTCCACCGATCCGTTCGACGTTGCTGCAGCCCTGCGCGAAGGCAGCTTCCAGACTCCGATCGGCACCGTTGAATACGACAAGGCCGGCGACATGAAGTCATTCGAGTTTGTTGTGTACGAATGGCATTCAGATGGAAGTAAAACTCCGGTAAACTGAGCCAAAATCGTTAACAAACGGTAATCATGAGAGCACCTTCTCACCGCGATCCGGGAGAAGGTGTTTTTCTAGGCTCCTGTTGATCCTCCTCCACTTCCTGCCCGGATATCCCGGGCGGGCCGTGTGGTAGCGGAGGGAGCAGGCTTTCGGAGTCCCCTGACAATGCAAGATCTCCTGTATTTTTTTCAGCAGCTCATTAACGGGCTGACGATTGGGAGCACCTACGCCCTGATCGCCATCGGCTACACGATGGTTTACGGCATCATCGGCATGATCAATTTTGCCCATGGTGAAATCTACATGATCGGTGCCTACACGGCGCTGATTGCCATTACCGGCCTTGCCGCACTTGGCATTGCCTGGCTTCCGCTGATACTGATCGTCGCACTGCTCTGCGCCATGATCGTCTCCAGCTCCATGGGCTGGGCGGTGGAACGGGTGGCCTACCGGCCCGTGCGGGGGCGTCACCGCCTGATCCCGCTGATCTCCGCCATTGGCATGTCCATCTTCCTTCAGAACTACGTGCACCTGGCACAAGGGTCCCGCAACGTCGGCTTCCCCGATCTGATTGCTGGCGGTTTCAACTTCGGTTCCGGTGATGGCTTCCAGATGTCCCTGTCCTATATGCAGATCACCATCTTCATCACCACGCTGATCTGCATGACCGCGTTATCGCTGTTCATTTCGAAATCCCGAACCGGCCGGGCGTGCCGGGCCGTCTCCCAGGATCTGGGCATGGCCAACCTGTTGGGCATTGATACCAACCGGATCATCTCGGCCACTTTCGTGATTGGTGCTGCGCTGGCAGCCGTTGCGGGCCTGCTTCTGGGCATGTACTACGGCTCGGTTGACCCCCTGTTCGGCTTCATCGCCGGCCTGAAAGCCTTTACCGCTGCAGTACTTGGAGGCATCGGGAGCATCCCCGGCGCGATGCTGGGCGGACTGATTCTTGGCGTGGCAGAGAGCATGACCTCTGGCTACCTCAGCGGTGAATACAAGGATGTGATCTCGTTCAGCCTGCTGATTCTGATTCTGCTGTTCAAACCCACCGGCCTGCTTGGCAAACCGGAGGTTGAGAAGATCTGATGGCTGCTTACAATTTCAGACACGCGCTCTTCTGCGCGATCATTACACTGATCATTTCCTACCCGATTATCGGCTTCAATCTGGAGGCTCAGGGCATCAGCGTGACCCTGACCGGGGCAGATGCCAGCACCATTGCCATGGTGTTCCTGGCCGCTGTGATTGTGTTCCTGTTCCAGTTGTTCAGAGAGAACATCATGGGAGCGCTGAGAAGTATTCCAAGCCCGCTTCCGGATACGAAAAAAGAGCCTATGGCGGAAAACCGCCGGGCGAAAATCGAATCCTGGGTACTGACCGGGATCGTCGTTCTCGCTCTTTTCTGGCCGTTTTTCGTATCCCGCGGGTCGGTGGACCTGGCTACCCTCGTGCTGATCTACATCATGCTGGCCCTCGGACTGAACGTTGTGGTTGGTCTGGCGGGGCTTCTGGATCTGGGTTACGTGGCGTTCTATGCCGTTGGCGCGTATACCTTTGCGCTGCTTTCCCAGTACACAGGTATCTCGTTCTGGCTGGCACTGCCCATCGGCGCATTGCTTGCCGCCCTGTTCGGACTTGTGCTCGGCTTTCCGGTTCTCAGGCTACGTGGAGACTACCTGGCGATCGTCACCCTCGGGTTTGGTGAGATCATCCGTATCTTGCTGAATAACTGGACAACACTCACCGGCGGCCCCAATGGCATTGGCGGCATTCCGGATCCGACCCTGTTCGGCATGGAGTTTGGTCGGCGGGTGAAGGAAGAGGGCAACACCTCATTCCACGAAACCTTCGGCATTGCCTACAGCGGTGAACACAAGGTGATTTTCCTGTACCTGATCGCCCTGGTTCTGGCGGTATTTACAGCCCTGGTTATCCGTCGCTTCATGCGTATGCCGGTCGGCCGGGCCTGGGAAGCGCTGCGGGAAGATGAAATCGCTGCCCGTTCGCTGGGCCTGAGCCGGACCGCGGTAAAGCTGTCCGCCTTCACCATTGGCGCCTTCTTTGCCGGTTTCGCCGGTACCGTGTTCGCTTCCAAGCAGGGCTTTATCAGCCCCGAATCGTTTGTCTTCCTGGAATCCGCCATCATCCTCGCCATCGTGGTACTCGGCGGCATGGGCTCCCAGATCGGTGTGGTGCTGGCGGCAATTGCCGTGACCATCCTGCCCGAACTGGCCCGTGAGTTCTCCGAGTACCGGATGCTGATCTTTGGTGCCGCCATGGTACTGATGATGGTCTGGCGTCCGCAGGGCCTGATGCCCATGCGCCGCATTCACATTGAACTGAAAAGGCAGGAGTGACAGACGATGCTTGAAGTACAGAATCTGTCCATGCGCTTTGGCGGCCTGCTGGCGGTAGACGAAGTGTCTCTGGACGTTCAGGAACACGAGATTGTGTCCATCATCGGTCCCAACGGGGCCGGGAAAACCACTGTATTCAACTGCATGAGCGGCTTTTACAAGCCCACTGGCGGCAAGATCCTGTTCGAGGGGAAGGAAGTACAGGGCAAACCTGACTACAAAATATCCCGCCTCGGGATGGTGCGCACGTTCCAGCATGTCCGGCTGTTCAGCCAGATGACAGTGGTGGAGAACCTGCTGGTGGCACAGCACCGGCACCTGAACACCAACCTGATTTCCGGGCTACTGAAAACCCCGAACTATCGGGAGCGGGAGCAGAAATCCCTGGACCGTGCCGCCTACTGGCTGGACCGGGTCGGCCTGCTGGATCTGGCCAACCGGGAGGCCGGTAACCTGGCCTACGGCCAGCAACGGCGCCTCGAGATTGCCCGTTGCATGGTGACCGAGCCCAAGCTTCTGATGCTGGACGAGCCGGCAGCCGGCCTCAACCCGGCGGAAACCAAGGAACTCAATCAGCTGATTATCAGCCTGAAAGAGGACTACAACGTTTCCGTGGTGCTGATTGAGCACGACATGAGCCTGGTAATGGATATTTCCGACCGCATCAACGTCATCAACCAGGGGCGCCCCCTGGCCAGTGGCACACCGGAGGAAATCCGCCAGAACGACGACGTGATCAAAGCCTATCTGGGCGAGGCCTGAGGTAAACACATGCTAGTACTAGAAGATGTCCATACCCACTATGGCAAGATCGAGGCCTTGCACGGGGTGTCTGTCGAGGTCAAAAAGGGTGAGATCGTTTCCCTGATCGGCGCCAATGGCGCCGGTAAAACCACCCTGCTGATGACTGTTTGCGGCAACCCCCGGGCCAGTTCAGGGCGTATTTTCCTGGAAGGCCGGGAGATCACCAACGAATCCACGGCTCAGATCATGCGCTCAGGCATCTCCATTGTTCCAGAAGGACGCCGGGTGTTCTCGGGCCTGACGGTGGAGGAAAACCTCCACATGGGCGGCTTTTTCAACACCAAGGGGGAAATCCGCAAGAGCCAGGACCATGTCTACGAGCTCTTCCCCCGTCTGAAGGAGCGGGAACATCAGCGTGCGGGCACCATGTCCGGCGGCGAGCAGCAGATGCTCGCTATCGGGCGGGCGCTGATGAGCAGGCCGAACATGATCATTCTGGATGAACCATCGCTTGGTCTGGCGCCGCTGATCATCAAGCAGATCTTCGAGATCATCGGCCACTTGCGGGATGAGGGAATCACTGTTTTCCTCGTTGAGCAGAACGCCCACCAGGCACTGAACCTGGCGGACCGTGGCTACGTTCTGGAAACCGGCAAGATTCGCCTGCACGACACGGGCAAGAATCTGCTGGCCAACCCGGACGTCCAGAACGCCTATCTGGGCGGCTAGTCGCAGACCTTGCCGGAAACGAAAAAGCCGGAGCATGCTCCGGCTTTTTTCTGTCATCAGGAACGGCTTACTTCACGCTCTTGATCGTTCCCTTATAACCTTCCACAGTGACATCAATAGTGCCATAAACCACGTAGTCGTTCTTCTTCACCGTGTAGCGCGGTGCCACGATCACATCCGCCCCGGACGACGAAATCGCATTGAACGCTGCCGCTGATTTGACCGCAGATACCGGGTCAAGACCACCAATGCCGAACGCACTGCCGCCACCATTACCGTAAGCCATACCATCGGCGTATTCGTTATCGTCACTAAGCGTGAAGAACAGAACCTTGGTAGCAGAGGATTTGCCGGAGATTTTCTCGCCAACTTCGATATCAGCCTTGATATCCGTATCAACAGAGCCGTTCAGGGGAACGGGGCTGGAGCTGACGTTCAGGGAGGAACAGCCGGTCATTGCACCGGCCAGCATCAGACTGGATGCGATAAGCAGTTTTTTCACGAAATAACTCTCCATGTGTTGTGTATCAGCCGTCATGGCCGCGCGCACTATACTGAATTAAATGCCATATAACAATATCGCCTTTGAAACCTGAGAATACTTAAAAAAGGAAATATGAACACGTGATCACGTTTCTGGCGCTTTCTCAGGCCAAATCAATTGCGGATCAATCTTTCAACTTGCGTTAGCTGGATATCAACTATACTCAGATCAACGGTCAACCTGTCTCCACAAGACCAGTCAGGGCCGTTTTCGCAATGCTGCCTCACGTCAGGGGCAGCATTGTGTATTGCGACGACAGCTTTAAACCACAGGAAGGAGTGGATAATGAAAAAACTGATCGCAGGTGCAATTCTTCTCGGTGCTTCCTCCATGGCCTTTGCTCAACCGGGCTGTGGTGTGGGTGCCATGATCTGGAAAGGACAGTCCGGCATTGCCCCCCATGTACTGGCTGCAACCACCAACGGAACCTTTGGTAACCAGACCTTTGGTATGACCACGGGCACACTGGGCTGCCAGACCAATCAGTCGGTTCAGTCCATGGCCATGTACATGGATAGCAACATCGATAAGGTCGCCCGGGACATGTCCCGTGGTTCAGGTGAGAACCTCGACACCCTGGCAGTTCTTCTGGGCGTTGACGAAGCCGACCGTGGTGCCTTCCGGAAAGTACTGCAGGACAACTTCGCCACCATTTTCCCAAGCTCTGACACCACTTCTGGCGAAGCGGTTGACGCCATCGTCGCCCTGCTGGAAAAGAACGAGTCGCTGAGCAAATACGTAGCGGCGTAATCCTGATTCATTGAAAGGATGCTCATGTGCCAGGGACGGCGCATCGCTCCACCCTCTTCACTGTTCACCCCAGGACGCAGCACACACCCATGGGCAACATGCTTCGCATTGGGCCAGCTCTGATCTGGTTCGCAGTCAGCCTGCCAATCCAGGCACAAACACCTGAAAGCAACTCCGAGCTCCATCTTGATCCAGCCTGGCTCACACTCATTCATTATCAGCCCGACGCTTTTGGCGACGGCTACACCAGCCAGGCAGACGACCCGGCCTTTTTTCTGAGCGAAGACGGCAAGCACTCACCGAAGGCGGAGCTGGAGGCAACTCTCGACGCCATCCAGAAGCCTGGCGACGGGGATGAACACGCCCGCTGCCGCTTCCCGGCCCGGGAGACCTGGCTTCGTCAGCAACTGGACCTGTCACTACCGGACATTGAATGCCCCGGTTATCAGGACTGGGCGGAAACCCTTAACACCGAAACGGTGACCCTGGTGTTCGCCGCTTCTTACCTGAACAGCCCCTCGTCCATGTTTGGCCACACGTTTCTGCGACTGGACCCGCCCCAGGATGACGACGAAACCAACCTGTTATTGGCCAACACCATTTCCTACGCAGCCGATGCCGCGGCCCACGACAGTGAGCTCTTGTTTGCCTATAAGGGCATTTTCGGCGGCTACCCGGGGATCACGACCGTCCAGCCCTACTACGAAAAAATCCGGCTGTATTCAGACATCGAACATCGGGATCTGTGGGAGTACAAACTGAACCTCACCCAGGACGAAGTCGACCTGATGATCGCCCACGCCTGGGAAATACGGGACCGAAACTTCGATTACTACTTCTTTGATGAAAACTGCGCCTACCGCCTGCTGGCACTGATAGACATCGCCCGCCCTGGCACCGATCTTCTGGGCGAAGTAAGCACTCACGCCATTCCGTCTGATACGGTGCGCTGGGTAGTGGACAAAGAACTGGTCAGCGATGTGTATTACCGGCCGTCGGCCGCCACATCTGTCGCCTACAGCCTCGATACCCTGCCTGATCGCCACCAGACCCTCGCGGCAGCGATCGCCAATGGCTACATCGCCGCAGATGCGGATGAAGTAACGTCTTTGCCGCAAGAACAGCGCGCGCACGTTCTGGATGCCACCTACGACTATGTACGCTACAAGAGTGAAGCCGACGGCTGGCCCCGGGAAATCGCTGCACCACTTTCCCATGACTTGTTAAGAGAGCGCAGCCAGATCACCAACGTCGCCCCACCGGAAGACCCGCCCAGGCCGGTTGTCAGAGACGATCAGGGCCATGACACTTTCCGCCTGAGTCTTGGAGCTGGCCAGCAGGCCCACAGGGAATTCACCCAATTAACCCTGCGCCCGGCCTACCATGACGTGCTTGACCCACCGGCCGGCTACCGCACCGGAGCCCAGCTTCAGTTCCTCAGACTCGACGCGCGTCTGTACACCGATAACAACGAACTTCAACTGGAACAGCTGACCGGCGTGGAAATCCGCTCGTTAAGCCCGCGGAACGCCTTTTTCTCGCCGCTATCCTGGCAGGTCGGTTTTGGTGGCCGTCGCACGGAGACAGGCACCGACCGGGTCCTGACGCCCTACCTCGAGGGCGGCGCCGGTGGCAGCTGGAGCCTGGGCCACCAGACCCAGGCTTTTGCCATCGCCACCGCCGACCTCGAAATCGACGACGACCTGCGCCGCGGCTACGATGCGGCTCCAGGCGCGGATATCGGCCTGCTCCATCAGAACAACCAGTTCAGCCTGCTTGCCGGTGCTAAAACCAAGGCCTGGATCGTCAGCACCCAGCACCGCCAGGACCAGCTCTACGCCAAAGCCAACTGGCACATCGGGCGGGAGTTCAGCCTGTTTGCCGAATTCACTAGGGAAGACCACTACGACAGGTACCAGAGCACATGGCACGCCGGACTTCACGCCTACTTCTGATCGTCGCCAACGCCCGGATGCCCGGGCTTCTGGCGGCACTTCTTCTGCTGTCCGGTTGCAGCAGCGTCTTTTTCTACCCGGATCGGGTGACTTACATCACCCCGGACCGTCTGAACCTCGAATATGACGACATCTACCTTGACACGGCCGACGGCGAAACCCTCCATGGCTGGTGGCTGCCTGCAGAAACGCCTGAGACTGACGCCAGGGGCACTGTCTACTTCCTTCATGGTAACGCCCAGAACATCAGCAGCCACATTCTCAACGTCGCCTGGCTGCCCGAGAGGGGATACAACGTCTTCACCATCGACTACCGGGGCTACGGCAAATCCACCGGTGACCCGGACATTGAAGGCGCCCTGCACGATGTGGAGACCGGCCTGCGTTGGCTGATTGAAAAGCCTGGAGTGAGTGAGCGGCCTCTGTACATCCTGGGCCAGAGCCTGGGCGGTGGACTGGGCATAGCCCTCGCAAGTGAATGGACCCAAAGGCAGGAGCAGCCAGGCCTGGATGGCGTCATTCTGGACGGCACATTTTCGGGCTTCCGTGGAATCGCCCGGGAGAAGCTGGGTGAGTTCTGGCTTACCTGGCCGTTGCAGATTCCGCTGGGCTGGACCATTCCTGAGGACTACGAGGGCGTGGATCATATTCCCAGAATCAGCCCTGTGCCTGTGATGGTGATTCATAGTGTGCGGGATGGGATTATTCCCTTTCATCATGGCGAGGCGCTTTACGAGGCTGCGGAGGAGCCCAAGGAGTTTTTGCAGACGGATACGCCGCATGGGGCTACTTTCGTCATACCAGGGTATCGAAAAGAGATGATTCGCTTTATGGAAAGTGGAGAATAGAACCCTAGCTTTGTCGGATTACGCCTTTGGCTAATCCGACCTACGGCGGTTATCTGCGAAGCACGGGCGGCTGTTGGGACAGGCTTTTCAAAACTGTAGAGGGCCATGGATGGCCCGATTCAAGCGCACAGGGATGTGCTTGTAGCGTGTATTGAAAAGCCTGTCCCAACAGCCGCTTACGCCAAAGCCAAAAGCAATAAAAAACCCGCCAATCCAGAGGACAGGCGGGTTTTCTTTGTCGGATTACGCCTTTGGCTAATCCGACCTACCGTTCAGGGAACGTTCCCTTAGGCAGAGAAATCGGTCGGCTGATCGCCTTCCTTGATTTCCTTCATGGACAGCTTCACGCGACCACGGTTGTCAACATCCAGCACCTTCACCAGAACTTCCTGACCTTCGCTCAGCTCGTCAGTCACGTTCTCGATGCGGCGATCAGAGATCTGGGAAATGTGCACCAGACCATCTTTGCCAGGCAGAATATTAACGAAGGCACCGAAGTCCACAATGCGCTCAACGCGGCCCTTGTAGATAGCACCAACTTCGATCTCGGCCGTGATTTCCTTGACCCGGTTCACCGCCGCCTGGGCAGCTTCCTGGTTGTCGGCGTAGATCTTCACGTTGCCGTCATCATCCAGATCGATGGAGGCGCCGGTTTCGTCACAGATCGCGCGGATAACAGAACCGCCCTTACCGATAACGTCGCGGATCTTCTCCGGGTTGATCTTGATGGTGGTGATGCTCGGAGCACGGGCAGACAGCTCGGCACGCGGGGTAGAGATAACCTTGTTCATCTCGCCCAGGATGTGCAGGCGCGCTGCGTGTGCCTGCTCAAGCGCAAGCTCCATGATCTCGTCGGTGATACCGTTGATCTTGATATCCATCTGCAGGGCAGTTACGCCCTCCTGGGTACCGGCAACCTTGAAGTCCATGTCACCCAGGTGATCTTCGTCACCCAGGATGTCAGTCAGAACCGCGAACTTGTCGCCTTCCTTGACCAGACCCATGGCGATACCGGCAACCGGTGCCTTGATGGGTACACCCGCGTCCATCAGTGCCAG
This sequence comes from Marinobacter sp., assembly GCF_041687235.1. Taxonomy (GTDB): domain Bacteria; phylum Pseudomonadota; class Gammaproteobacteria; order Pseudomonadales; family Oleiphilaceae; genus Marinobacter. Next base: position 63,758 of record NZ_JAWLCH010000013.1, read on the forward strand.
GCTGGAGCCACAGACAGAAGCCATGGAGCTGGAACCGTTGGATTCAGTGATCTCGGAAACCGCACGGATGGCGTACGGGAATTCTTCCAGGGTCGGCATAACCGCCAGAACACCACGCTTGGCCAGACGACCGTGGCCGACTTCGCGACGGCCCGGCGTGCCCACACGACCAGCTTCACCTACGGAGTACGGAGGGAAGTTGTAGTGGAACAGGAACGGGTCCTTACGTTCGCCTTCCAGGGCATCAATGATCTGCACATCGCGGGAGGTACCCAGCGTGGTGGTCACGATGGCCTGGGTCTCGCCACGGGTAAACAGCGCGGAACCGTGAACGCTGGGCAGAACGCCCACTTCGATTTCGATCGGACGCACCGTCTTGTTGTCACGACCGTCGATCCGGGGTTTGCCATCAATCACCTGCTGGCGAACCACACTCTTCTCGATCTTTCCGAAGTACTTTTTGACTTCGTCGGAGGAAGGCTGACCTTCTTCTTCACCGGCCAGCTTCTCAACGGCTGCGGTTTTCAGCTCACCCAGACGCTCGTAACGGGCCATCTTGTCGCGGATGCCGTAGGCTTCCTCAATCGCACCGGCGAATTCGACCTTGATGGCGTTCAACAGCTCGGTGTTTTCAGGCTCGGGCTGCCAGTCCCAACGGGGCTTGCCGACTTCAGCGGCGAATTCCTTGATGGCGCTAACCGCAGTCTGCATTTCCTGGTGGCCATACAGAACGCCGCCCAGCATCTGGTCTTCAGTCAGGCCCTTGGCTTCGGACTCAACCATCAGAACCGCGTCCTCAGTGCCGGCAACAACCATGTCCAGCAGCGAGGTTTCCAGCTCCTCGAAGGTCGGGTTCAGGAAGTAGCCGCGCTCGTTGGTGTAGCCCACACGGGACGCACCGATAGGGCCATCGAACGGGATACCGGAGATGGACAGTGCCGCGGAAGCTGCCAGCATCGCGGCGATATCCGGATCCTGGTTCTTGCTGGAGGACATAACCGTGGTGATGACCTGAACTTCGTTCATGAAGCCATTCGGGAACAGCGGACGAATCGGACGGTCGATCAGGCGGGAGGTCAGGGTTTCCTTCTCGGAAGGACGACCTTCACGCTTGAAGAAGCCACCGGGGATTTTGCCCACGGCGTAGGTCTTCTCGAAGTAGTTCACGGTCAGCGGGAAGAACGGCTGGCCGGGCTTGGCTTCTTTTGCGCCAACAACGGTACCGAGAACGGAAATATCATCCACGGTTACCAGTACGGAACCGGTTGCCTGACGGGCAATACGGCCGGTTTCCAGAGTGACGGTCTTGCCGCCAAGCTCAAAAGATTTCTTGAAAGGTTTCAGATCCACAAAAAACTCCTGGTCTATCTGTTCCAGATTGATTCGTTCCGGACGCCCCTGCGCCCGAAACCGTAGTTCTGCAGATGATTTGCTGTGGTCTGAAGAGCAACCCGTCTGAAAGCTAACAGGCTGTTGCAAAACCCCGGTCTGAAGGCAGCAATTCCAGAGGCCGCCTGCCCGGGTTTTCAACAACCTGCTATCAATTTCGGCTTTCCATTACGACAGGGAATCCTTCGATAACACAGACAATCCAACTGCAGTGAAAGACAAGCACAACCAGCAGGCCCCGCGAAGAGCCTGCTGGTTGACGGCTGCCACCGGAACTACCGGCGCAGCCCTCAGGTCGTAGAGACCCGGATCAGCGACGCAGACCCAGACGCTGGATAAGCTCCAGGTAACGGTCAGCGTTCTTGCGCTTGAGGTAATCCAGCAGCTTACGACGCTGGTTTACCATCCGGATCAGGCCGCGGCGGGAATGGTGATCCTGCTTGTTGGCCTTAAAGTGATCCTGCAGCTTGTTGATGTTGGCGCTCAGCAGTGCCACCTGAACTTCAGGGGAACCGGTATCGCCATCACCTTGCTGAAAATCCTGAACGATCTGTGCTTTCTCGTTGGCAGAAAGTGCCATATCTCACCTCATTGTTTGCGATGCTTTTGAATACGGCCGAACCGCGCATCTCTACAGCCCGGCTAAACAGCGGCGCGCCTAACGCTTTCCGCTGCTCTTCACCAGTCGACGGGGAACCAGATTGGTCTGCTCGCCTTCCGGGAATGCTTCTGCCAGTCCCACGAAGCTTCCGTTGGCGCTCTCATTCGCATAGAGACGCACGAAACCTTCATAAGCCCGACCCGGTATTCTAACCGGTTGTCCGTTCAAGATCGATACCAGCGCCTGCCCCGCCAGACGGTGCTCGGGGAACATGGATAGCGCGGCATCCGGCGCCACCAGCAGGCCATCGAGGCTCTCGTCCCGCTCTCGCATCTCCTCGAGATCGCTCACTGCGTGGGCATTCGCCAGGGTGAACCCGGAGGCCATGGTACGGCGCAACGCCGTGACGTGGGCCCAGCAACCGAGGGCTTCACCAATATCCTCAACCAGTGAGCGAATGTACGTACCCTTGGTGCAGCTGACCGCAATATCCAGCTCATTTTCACGAATGTCCAGCAGGGTCAACTCGTAGATGGTGACCGGCCGCGCAGGGCGTTCAACCTCAATACCTTCGCGGGCATATTCGTAGAGCGGACGCCCCTTGTGCTTGAGCGCCGAATACATGGAGGGAACCTGTTGGATATCGCCCCGGAAGCGGTCCAGAACCGGCTCCAGCACATCAGCGGTCAGACCGGCGGGTACCGGCTTCTCGGCAACAACGGCGCCTTCACTGTCACCGGTTTCGGTCTGGATTCCGAGCCGGGCGGTGGCAATGTAGGCCTTGTCGCTGTCGAGCATCATCTGGGAGAACTTGGTCGCCTCACCAAAGCACAGAGGCAATACGCCTGTAGCCAGAGGATCAAGAGCGCCGGTGTGGCCTGCCTTGGCAGCTCCGAACAGGCGCTTGACCTGCTGCAAAATGCCGTTGGAGGTAACTCCCATCGGCTTATCGATAACCAGAATACCGTTAACGTCACGGCCTTTACGTCTGCGGCTCAAGCGTTACGCTCCGGATCATCCTGGTCTTTGTCTTCATTCCGGTCTACGGCTGGCTTGTCGCCTACCGCTTCGCGAATGAGGCTGTCCATTTTGCGGCTGTAACCTTGCAGGGTGTCAAAGTGGAACCTCAATTGGGGCACTACCCTGAGCTTCATTGCCCGCCCAACCTGGCCGCGCAGAAAGCCCGAGGCCTTGTTGAGCACCGCAATCGATTCCTTGACCTCCGCAGATTCCTCCGTCAGTTCTTCGGTGGAAAGCAGGGATACATAGATATCAGCGTAGCCAAGGTCACGACTGACCTTGACCGCATTTACCGTGACCATGCCCACCCGCGGGTCTTTCACTTCCCGCTGGATGAGCTGGGCCAGTTCCCGTTGCATCTGATCGCCGATGCGATCAATACGGCTGAACTCTCTCGGCATCAGGCCCCCGTGGACTCAAGCTTGCGCTCGACCCGGACGCGATCGAACACCTCGATCTGGTCGCCGACTTTCACGTCGTAACCCTTAACGCCGATACCGCACTCCATACCATTACGGACTTCAGGCACATCGTCCTTGAAGCGACGCAGGGATTCCAGCTCGCCTTCAAAGATAACCACGTTGTCCCGCAGAACCCGGATCGGCTTGTTCCGGTAAACGGTACCTTCAGTAACCATACAGCCGGCCACCTGGCCAAACTTCGGCGAACGGAACACGTCCCGCACGTCGGCAATGCCCACGATATCTTCGCGGAATTCTGGTGCCAGCATGCCGGTCAGGGCTGCTTTCACATCATCAATCAGGTTGTAGATGATGCTGTAGTAGCGCAGATCCAGACCTTCTTGCTCAACCAGGCGCTTGGACGCTGTGTCAGCACGCACGTTGAAACCGAAGATAACCGCGTTGGTCGCCATGGCCAGGCTGACGTCGGTCTCGGCAATACCGCCTACGCCGGAAGACACGATCTTCACCTGGACTTCCTCGTTACCAAGGTCCTGCAAGGCCTTGGTGATGGCTTCCAGAGACCCACGAACGTCGGTCTTGAGCACCACATTGAGGGTTTTGACCTCGTCCTTGCCCATGTTCTCGAACAGGTTCTCGAGCTTCGCCGCCTGCTGGCGCTGCAAGCGCTGCTCACGCTCACGGCTCTGACGGAATTCGGCCAGCTCTTTGGCCTTCTTCTCGTCGGCAACCGCGAAGAATTCGTCACCCGCATCGGGGGTACCGTTCAGGCCAAGGATCTCCACCGGAATTGATGGACCGGCTTCCTTGACCTGCTTGCCGGCTTCATCGGTCATCGCCCGGACCTTACCGAAGTAGGAGCCGGCCACAACCATGTCGCCCTGGCGCAGGGTACCGTTCTGAACCAGAACAGTCGCCACGGAACCGCGACCACGCTCAAGGCTCGACTCAACAACCACACCCTTGGCGGGTGCATCGGTTACCGCCTCAAGCTCAAGCACTTCGGCCTGGAGCAACAGAGCTTCCAGCAGATCGTCGATACCTTCACCGGTGTGGGCGGAAACCGGTACGAACTGGACGTCGCCGCCCCAGTCTTCCGGAATCACTTCCATGCCCGCCAACTCGGTCTTGACGCGATCCGGGTCTGCCTCTTCCTTGTCCATCTTGTTGATGGCGACAACGATCGGCACACCTGCAGAACGGGCGTGCTGGACGGCTTCCTTGGTCTGCGGCATCACACCGTCATCGGCGGCAACCACAAGCACTACGATATCGGTGCACTGGGCTCCGCGGGCACGCATGGCGGTAAAGGCCGCGTGGCCCGGAGTATCCAGGAAGGACACCATACCGTGATCCGTCTCTACGTGGTAAGCACCAATATGCTGGGTAATGCCACCGGATTCACCGGAAGCCACCTTGGTACGGCGAATGTAGTCCAGCAGTGATGTCTTACCATGGTCAACGTGACCCATCACACTGACAACCGGAGCACGCTTGGTCTTCTCGCCACCTTCGAAGGAGAATTCGCTGAGAACCTCTTCCTCGAACGCATCCTCGCTGACGGTTTTGGCTTTGTGGCCCAGCTCCTCGGTCACCAGAACCGCAGTTTCCTGGTCCAGCGCCTGGTTGATGGTGGCCATGACGCCCATGCCCATCAGGGTCTTGATGACATCCGCCGATTTGACCGCCATGCGCTGGGCAAGGTCACCGACAGAAATCGTTTCCGGAATTGCTACTTCTCTGACCATTGGTTTGGTCGGCCTCTCGAAAGCATGACGCTTCTCTTTGGGTTTCTTTTTCGCACGCAGCGGCTTGCGCAGCGTGGTCTCTTCCTCATCCTCGGAGATAACCAGCGGCTCTTCCACCGGACGACTGCGAGGACCACGATGGCCAGCCTGCTTCTTCTTCGGCTTGCCCTCTTCGATCTCGTCGCCACGCTCGCGAACTTTCTCTTTCTTTTTCTTCGGCTTCCGATCCTTGCCATCGCCCTCGGGCGGCGGCATCGGCATGTCTTCCGGAGCGGGAACCGGCTCGGGCTCGGGCTCTTTCTTCGGCTCAGCCGCCTCTGCCTGTTCCGACTGCTCTGACGTAGCTGCCTCAGCCGGCTTCTCTGCCTCTGGCTGGGCAGCCTGCTCGGCAGCCACCTTCGGCGCTTCTTCCACCGGTGCTTGCTCCGGCTGCTGCTCTGCTACCGGTTCTTCCGGCTTCGGTGCTTCAGCCTCAGGCTGCAATTCAGCCCGTTTGATGTAGGTACGGCGCTTGCGAACCTCAACATTGACGGTCTTTGCCTTGCCGGCCTTGAGCGTCGTGGTGGTCTTGCGCTTCAGGGTAATCTTGCGCGGTTCGGCATCGGCCTCACCGTGGGTCTTTCTCAAATAGGCCAGCAACTGCTGCTTCTCATCGCTGGAGACAGAATCATTCTCGGAGCGGGCTTTCAGGCCAGCCTCCACAATCTGCTTCAGCAAACGATCCACGGGAGCGCCTACATCTTCGGCCAGTTGTTTTACCGTTACTTCAGCCATACTGGTCCTCCTCCCGAATTAAGCCTGGTCTTCAAACCAGGGGGCACGTGCAGTCATGATAAGCTGACCGGCACGCTCTTCATCCATACCTTCAATCTCGAGCAAGTCGTCTACCGACTGCTCTGCCAGATCTTCCATAGTGCGCACGCCCATGCCAGCCAGTCTGAAGGCCAGGCTACGGTCCATGCCATCCATTCCAAGGAGATCTTCTGCCGGCTCAGCGCCCTCGAGCGCTTCTTCGCTTGCCAGGGCCTGATTCAGCAGGACATCCTTGGCACGGCGGCGCAGCTCGGTGACGGTCTCTTCGTCAAAGCCTTCGATCGCCAGCATCTCTTCCATTGGCACATAGGCCACCTCTTCAATGGAGGTAAACCCTTCCTCAATCAGAACACCGGCAAACTCCTCATCAACATCCAGGTTTCCAGTGAAATGCTCAACAAGCCGATTGTACTCCTGCTCCTGACGCTCACCGGCTTCTTCCTCGGTCATCACGTTCAGGGTCCAGCCAGTCAGGTCGGTTGCGAGACGGACGTTCTGCCCATTCCGGCCGATGGCCTGGGCCAGGTTATCTTCCGCTACGGCCACTTCCATGGTGTGCCGGTCTTCGTCCATCACGATGGACGCCACTTCTGCAGGCGCCATGGCGTTGATCACCAGCTGGGCAGGGTTGTCGTCCCAGAGCACGATATCAACACGCTCACCGCCGAGTTCGTTGGACACCGCCTGGACCCGTGAACCACGCATACCTACGCAGGCGCCTACCGGATCAATGCGGCGATCGTTGGTCTTCACGGCAATCTTGGCCCGGGAACCGGGATCACGGGCAGCACCACGGATCTCGATCAGCTCTTCCGCGATCTCCGGCACTTCGATGCGGAACAGCTCGATCAGCATCTGCGGGGAAGTACGGCTGAGGATCAACTGCGGTCCACGGTGATCTGTACGGATCTCCTGCAGCAGGGAACGTACCCGATCCCCCATGCGGAAGGTCTCCCGCGGGATCAGGTATTCTCTGGGCAGCAGCGCCTCGGCATTGGCACCCAGATCAACAATGACATTGTCGCGGGTCACTTTCTTGACAGTACCGGACACCAGCTCACCAACGCGGTCACGGTAGCTGTCGACAATTTTCATGCGCTCAGCTTCACGGACCTTCTGGAAGATGATCTGCTTGGCGGCCTGGGCGCCGATCCGGCCGAAGGCCTCGGATTCGATCTTTTCCTCGTGGATATCGCCAGGCTTCAGAGCCGGATCGATTTCCTCGGCTTCCTGAAGGGTAAGTTCGGTACCCAGCGCTGGAACGGCGTCATTATCGACCACCAGCCAACGGCGGAACGTTTCATATTCGCCGGTTCTCCGGTCGATCGATACGCGGATATCCGCCTCTTCGTCTTCAAAGCGTTTTTTGGCAGCGGTGGCCAGTGCCAGTTCGATCGCCTCAAAAATCACATCCTTCTCGACACCTTTCTCGTTCGAGACGGATTCAACCACCAGCAAGATCTCTTTACTCATTGGATTGCCCTGCCCTTAAAATCAACTGTGCGTCCACGGACTTTTTCAGATCGTTCATTCGAATACCGGTATGATGTGGGCTTTTTCAATGCTGTCGAACGGCAGCAGATACTCGTGATCATCAACGACCACCACCACATCGTCACCTTCAACGCCCTTGATCAGCCCCTGAAACTTCCGGCGGCCTTCAAACGCCATCCGGAGACGAATCTGAACCTGGTGACCAACAAAGGCCTCGTATTGCTCAAGACGGAACAGCGGGCGATCCATCCCCGGGGATGAGACCTCCAGTGTGTATTCGGTCTGGATGGGATCTTCCACATCCATCACACCGCTGATCTGACGACTGACTTTTTCACAGTCGTCGATACCGATGCCGTTCTCGGCATCGTCAATAAACACCCGTAACAGGGAATGATGGCCCTGCGAGCGGAATTCAATGCCCCAGAACTCATACCCCAGACCTTCTACTACAGGCTGAAGAATGTCTTCCAGTTGCTTAAGCTTGGCTGACAAGTTGTGCCTTCTCCGTTATCAGATTTACCGGCCCCAAAAACAAAAAAAGGGCTGTTTTATCAGCCCTTTTTATGCACCAGGGCCCGTTGCGCCAGGCCCCTTAATCAAAAAGCCCCGAATGATGGGGCCTTTTGTTGCAAGAACTCGCAGGAAACAAACCGGTGTACCGTTTCCTGCTGACAGACACCTGGCCTGCCAGAAACCCGCCAGTAACACGCGGCAGGTCCCAATATCCGCCGGAGTATAGAGACGCCAGGCAGACTGGTCAAGGACTGACCAAAAAAAACGGCCTGGGAAATCCAAGCCGTTTTTCTTCTAATATGGTGCCCGGGGCCGGACTCGAACCGGCACGGCTTTCGCCACTACCCCCTCAAGATAGCGTGTCTACCAGTTTCACCACCCGGGCAACATTCTTACTCGAGTTCGGGGAGATCAGACTCCCCGCCCTCGGATTCGCTGGAGGCTGCTTCGCCATCCTCAGCGGCACCGTCTGCAGGAGCGGCACTACTGGATTCCTGAACAACAGGAATACCGGCTTCACCCGCCACTTCGGCACGCTGCTTGGCAAAAATTGCCAGCGAGAAACTTGTTACGAAAAATATAACGGCCAGCAGGGTCGTAAAGCGGGTCAGGAAGCTACCGCTGCCCTGACTGCCAAACACAGTCTGGGAAGCACCACCACCAAAGGCGGCACCAGCATCAGCGCCCTTGCCCTGCTGGATCAGCACCAGACCCACCAGCGCCACCGCGATCACGACGTGCACAACGACTACCAGTGTCTCTACCCAATCCATAACGACTCTCGCGAACCTTTAAATTCAGGTACTCGCCGGAACACTCCGGCAAATACTTACAAAATCTTCTGCTATGAGCGACGCTCCGCCGATCAAACCACCGTCAATATCCGGCTCGGCAAAAAGAGCGGCTGCATTATCCGCTTTTACGCTGCCCCCGTAAAGCAGGGATATCTCGTCTGCCGGGGCACCCATTTCAAGAAGCACCTTACGGATCGAGGCATGCATTGCCTGCGCATCCTGTGCTGTAGCAGTCTTGCCCGTGCCGATCGCCCAAACTGGCTCGTACGCTACGACCACACGCTGCCACTGGTCCGGCCCAACCTTTGCCAGACCTTTCTTCACCTGGGAGGCAACAACCGCTTCGGCTCTTCCAGCCTCGCGCTCTTCCAGAGTCTCGCCAACACAGACGACAGCATAGAGACCGCCGGCAACGACACGACCGACTTTCTCGGCCACTATCTCGTCTGTCTCACCGAAGATCTGACGACGCTCGGAATGCCCGACCAGCACATAGTGGCAGCCCTGATCCCGCGCCATCTCCGCAGAGATCTCGCCGGTATAGGCTCCGGAAGCCCATTGCCCCACATTCTGAACGCCAACTGACAGCACATCGCCAGCCTTTGCCGCCACATCTCCGACATAAATTGCGGGAGGAATAATAACAACCTCGACGCCATTATCAAGAGAGGCCGCCTGGGATCGCACATCGCCTACCAGCGCTTGTGCCAGGTCTTTCGACCCGTTCATTTTCCAGTTTCCGGCTACGATCTTACGACGCATAACAGTTCCCGAACGTGAGGGAGGGCGAACTATACAGCACTCCCTTCCTGCAGACAACCGCCTGAAAACACAAAATTAAGCGGTGGATTTCTCGACGACTTTCGCCAGTTCCTGGACCACACGCATAATCTCACCGGCGTCCTGCCCTTCGGCCATCACCCGGATCAAAGGCTCGGTCCCCGAGGCCCTCAGCAGAATTCTGCCGGAGCCGCCCAGTTCCGATTCAGCTTTACGCACTGCGGCCACAATATCGTCACGACTGAACGGATCAAAACGCTGCTCAACCCGGACATTGATCATTTCCTGGGGCAGCTTGCTCATGCCCTGGCGGAGATCAGAAAGCGTCTTTCCCGACTTCCACACCGAGAGCAGAACCTGCAGCGCGGAAACAATACCATCGCCTGTGCTGGTGCAGTCCCGAATAACCATGTGGCCGGAACCTTCTCCACCCAGCACCCAGTTGTTGGCCAGAAGCCGCTCCATCACATACCGATCACCAACTTTCGCCCGCTCGAATTCGATACCGATCTCTTTCAGCGCCAACTCGACGCCCAGGTTGGTCATCAGCGTACCGACAACACCTCCTTTAAGGCGATCCTCTGCAAAACGCTGGGACGCAATCACATAGAGAAGTTCATCACCGTCCACCTCGGACCCATCGCGGTCCACCATCAGCACTCGGTCACCATCGCCATCAAAGGCGATCCCCAGATCTGCGCCCTTCTCGATGACTGCAGCCTTGAGCGCCTCAAGGTGGGTGGAGCCGACATTCAGGTTGATGTTCAGGCCATCAGGATCGCCCCCGATCACCGACACCCTCGCGCCAAGCTCGCTGAATACCTTGGGCGCCACGTGGTACGTCGCACCGTGGGCGCAATCGAGCACAATCTTCATGCCCTCAAGGGTAAACTCGTTGGGCACGGTACTCTTGCAGAACTCGACATAGCGGCCGGGGGCATCGTCCACGCGAGAGGCCTTGCCCAGCTCTGACGGGCCACACACCTCAATCGGCATATCCAGCCAACGCTCAATCTCCGCTTCCAATGCATCATCCAGCTTGGTACCGGCCGCCGAGAAGAACTTGATACCGTTGTCCTGATGCGGGTTATGGGACGCACTGATCACGATACCGGCCGACGCCCGGAAGGTCCGGGTAAGGTAGGCGATTGCGGGAGTCGGCATCGGGCCAAGCAGCTTCACATCCACGCCTGCCGCAGACAGGCCAGCCTCGAGCGCGGACTCAAACATGTAGCCCGAGAGCCGGGTGTCCTTGCCAATCAGCACACTGTTACGCTGACCGTCCCGCTTGAACGCCTGACCGGCCGCCCACCCAAGTTTGAGCATGAATTCCGGGGTAATCGGAAACTCACCCACGCGCCCGCGAATCCCGTCCGTTCCAAAGTATTTTCTCTCGGACATTAACCTGCCTCCTTCACTGCCGCCGCCACACGGACGGCGTCCACTGTTTCCCTGACATCGTGCACGCGAATAATGCTGGCACCCTTCATGGCGGCTATTGTCGCGGCCGCAAGGCTTGCGGGCAACCTTTCATTCACATCCCGGCCTGTAATATGACCCAGCATGGACTTCCTGGAGACGCCAACCAGCAGGGGATGTCCCAGGATATGCATTTGCTCGAGGGACGCGAGCAACTGCAGATTGTGCTCAAGGCTTTTACCAAAACCAAAGCCCGGATCGAGAAGAATATTGTCGGGCCGAATTCCGGCCAGCTCTGCGACACGAATGCGCTCGGCCAGAAAGGCACTGACTTCCCGACGCACATTCCGGTACTCGGGCCTATCCTGCATGGTGTCCGGCTCGCCCTGGATATGCATGATGCACACCGGTATGCCCGCCCGGGCAGCCACCTCCGGCGCGCCATCGCGCTGCAGCGCACGCACATCGTTAATCAGACCGGCGCCAAGCTTCGCAGTCTCCGCCATCACTTCCGGGGCACTGGTGTCTACCGAAATCACGGCTTCGAGCTCCCGGGCAGCGGCCTCCACCACAGGGCACACCCGATCCAGCTCCTCCTGGACCGACACCGGCGTCGCGCCTGGCCTGGTAGATTCGCCACCAATATCGATGAAGGCGGCGCCATCAGCGACCATCTGCCTTGCCCGCATGAGAGCCGCCTCCGGCCGGTTAAACTTGCCACCGTCGGAAAACGAATCCGGCGTTACGTTCAGAACTCCCATCACATGGCAGCGGGACATATCCAACTCCCGCCCGGCAAAATTCATTTTCATGACAAACCTTTGCAGACTGGCAAAAACAAACGCCGCCCGGGATCCGGGCGGCGCAGGGGACTACACGATTTTCTGGCCGAGAGACTTTAAGCGTCAGTGCTCTCCTGCAGGACGGCCAACACCGGGATGGCGACCATCGTCGGAAGCCTTCGGCTCCGGCGCTGACTCAGGCTCATCCGCCTTCACGCCGCCAGCAGGGCCACTGTCGCCCCAGCCCTTCGGCGGGCGCGGGGTCCGGCCTTCCATGATGTCGTCAATCTGGTGACGGTCGATGGTTTCGTACTTCATCAGGGCATCGGCCATCATGTCCAGCTTGTCCCGGTTATCAATCAGGATCTGTTTGGCTTTCTCGTAACAGCTGTCGATGATATTGCGGACTTCCTCATCAATCCGCTGGGCAGTTTCCGGCGAATACACCGTCTGGGACTGGCCGGCAGACCGGCCGAGGAATGGCTCCTCGCTGTCGGTATCGTACTGCAGAGGACCAAGTTTCTCGGACAGCCCCCAACGGGTCACCATGTTCCGGGCCAGACTGGTGGCCCGTTCGATGTCGTTCGAGGCACCGGTGGTCACACCGTCAAAACCAAGCGTCAACTCCTCGGCAATACGTCCACCGAACAGACTGCAGATAGAGCTGATCAGGAAGCGCTTACTGTGGCTGTACTTGTCCTCTTCAGGGAGGAACATGGTGACACCCAGAGCGCGGCCACGGGGAATAATGCTCACCTTGTACACCGGGTCATGCTCCGGCATCAGACGGCCAACAATGGCATGGCCGGACTCATGATAAGCGGTGTTCCGCTTTTCCTTCTCGCTCATCACCATGGACTTGCGTTCGGCGCCCATCATGATCTTGTCCTTGGCAAGCTCGAACTCTTCCATGGACACCAGGCGCTGGTTGCGACGGGCTGCGAACAGGGCCGCCTCGTTCACCAGGTTGGCCAGGTCTGCACCGGAGAAGCCGGGCGTACCGCGGGCGATCAGAACCGGCTCAACGCCGTCCGCCAGGGGCACTTTCTTCATGTGCACCTTGAGGATCTGTTCACGACCGATGATATCCGGAAGACCCACCACAACCTGGCGGTCAAAACGGCCCGGACGCAGCAGCGCCGGATCGAGAACGTCCGGACGGTTGGTCGCGGCGATGACGATCACGCCTTCGTTACCCTCGAAGCCGTCCATCTCAACCAGCAGCTGGTTCAGGGTCTGCTCGCGCTCGTCATGACCACCGCCCATACCGGCGCCACGATGGCGGCCAACCGCGTCGATCTCGTCGATAAAGATAATGCAGGGGCTCTGCTTCTTGGCCTGCTCGAACATGTCGCGAACCCGGGAAGCACCCACGCCCACAAACATTTCCACGAAGTCCGAACCGGAAATGGAGAAGAAAGGCACTTTGGCTTCACCGGCAATGGCCTTGGCGAGCAGTGTCTTACCGGTACCCGGTTGACCGACCATCAGAACGCCCTTCGGAATACTGCCACCAAGACGCTGGAACTTGCTGGGATCCCGGAGGAAATCCACCAGCTCCTTCACATCTTCCTTGGCCTCATCCACGCCGGCCACATCCGCGAAGGTGGTCTTGATCTGGTCTTCGCTCATCAGGCGCGCCTTGCTCTTACCAAACGACATGGGGCCTTTGCCGCCACCGCCGCCTTGCATCTGGCGCATGAAGAAGACAAACAGCGCGATGATGATCAGTATCGGGAACGCCGCCACCAGCAACTGTGTCCACAGGCTCTGGCGCTCAGGCTCCTTACCGATAACCTCGACGTCGTTTGCGAGAAGATCGTCCATCAGCTTGTTGTCAGACACCTGGGGACGGATTGTCTGGAACTGGGAGCCGTCACCACGGGTACCCTGAACCTGCAACCCATCGATTGTGACCTGACGGACCTGCCCTTGCTGGACCATCTCCACAAACTGGGAATAATTGACTTGTTGGCCGGTGGTGGTGGGAGAGAAGTTCTGAAACACCATCAGCAGCACGGCGGCTATAATTAGCCAGAGAACCAGATTTTTTGCCATATCGTTCAAGGATCATCACCTGTGAATTGAAGGGTCCACCTTTCGCGAGACACCCTTTTCTGACACCTTACACCAATTGTACGCCCGTCCACCAGAAACGGCCCATCCGTATCGGCCACACGAGGCACACACAATTTCCGATGAAAAGCGGCCCTAACCTTCATATTGGGCGCCATATCTGAAATTACAACAGCAACGCTCTACGACACCCACCTTTACCAACCACTTAGACCCGCTGCCCACGGGTTTGTTCCTTCAGAAGACCTGTAACCAGAACGATACGTGTTAACAGCCATTTTTACCGGAGGACGATCTGTTACAATTCCCCGATTATACGTTCGAGGCAGCAATTACGCCGCTGACCTTTTGTTAATTGCACCGATTAAGAGATTACATCATGAGTCTTTCACCGGAACAGCGCCGGGAATACCGGGCCATTGCCCACAACCTCAAGCCTGTCATCATTGTTGGCGACAAAGGCCTGTCCGAGGGACTTCAGGAAGAGCTGGAACGCGCCCTGAACGATCACGAACTCATCAAGATCAAGGTGGCGAACCAAGACCGCGAAGCCAGACAGGAAGCCATTACAGCCCTTTGCGAATCTTCCGGCGCCGAACTGGTCCAGACCATCGGCAAGATCGCGGTGATTCTTCGCCGCGCCAAAAAGCCCAACCCCAAGCTCTCCAACCTGCTGCGCCACAAGCACTGACCCGACGCCCGGGAACAGAAACAAAAAAGCCGGCTGGGGTAACCCGAGCCGGCTTTTTGTTACCTGCAGATCGGATCAGACGTATTCGACCTGTTCAATCTCATATTCCACGGTACCGGAGGGCACGCGAATCGCGACCACATCGCCTTCGCTCTTGCCGACCAGCGCCCTGGCAATGGGCGAGGAGATCGACAGCTTGCCTGCCTTGATATCCGCTTCATCTTCGCCAACGATCTTGTAGGTCACCTGCTCATCGGTGTCCATGTTCAGCAGATGCACCGTGGTACCGAAGATCACCTTGCCGGTATTCTCCATGGTGGTGACGTCGATCACCTGTGCGGCGGAAAGCTTGCCTTCGATTTCCTGGATCCGGCCTTCAATAAAGCTCTGCTGCTCGCGCGCAGCATGGTACTCGGCGTTCTCCTTCAGATCACCGTGCTCCCGGGCGTCGGCAATTGCCGCAATAACCCGGGGACGATCTTCGGACTTCAGCTTCTGAAGCTCCTCGCGGAGGCGGGCCTCACCCGCCTTTGTCATCGGTACTCTGTCAGCCATAGTCTCACTTTCCTGCGTGAAGATCCTGGAGGCGGCGTACAGTGCGCTCCGGGCCGAACTTGATGGCCCGGCAGAAGGCTTCGCCACCCGCCAGTGTCGTTGTATAGGTTACCTTGGTCTGCAACGCCGACTGGCGGATCTGAGCCGAGTCGGAAATCGCCTTGCGACCTTCAGTGGTATTGATGATCAATTGAACCTGGCCATTCTTGATGGCATCCACAATATGCGGACGCCCTTCGCGGACCTTGTTCACCCGATCAACCTCGATTCCGGCCTCTTTCAGGGCCTTGGCAGTGCCGGTTGTGGCCACAAGCTTGAATCCGGCCTCAACCAGATCACGGGCAACCTTCGCCGCGCCGGGCTTGTCGACATCCCGCACCGACATGAATGCCGTGCCTTTGGCCGGCAGGCGCTCTCCGACAGCCAGCGCGGCCTTGGCAAAGGCCTCATCAAAGCTGTCGCCCAGCCCCATGACCTCGCCGGTGGACTTCATTTCCGGCCCGAGGATCGGATCCACCGCCGGGAACTTGTTGAACGGGAACACGGACTCCTTCACGGCGTAGTAGCGCGGGATGATTTCCTGGGTAAACTCAAGCTCTTTCAGAGTCTTGCCAGCCATTACCCGAGCCGCCACCTTGGCCAGGGAGACACCGATGGCCTTGGATACGAACGGCACGGTCCGGGAGGCCCGCGGGTTCACCTCGATCACATAGATCTCGCCATCCTGCCAGGCCAGTTGCACGTTCATCAGGCCCACCACGTCCAGCTCGATGGCCATCTTCCTGACGGCATCACGCATCTCGTCCTGGATCTGCTGGGACAAGGTATACGGGGGCAGCGAACAGGCGGAATCACCGGAGTGCACGCCGGCCTGCTCAATGTGCTGCATGATGCCGCCAATCACCACATCGGTACCGTCGGAGATGGCGTCGATATCCACTTCGATGGCGGCATTCAGGAAGTGGTCGAGCAGTACCGGGCTGTCGTTGGAGACCAGCACCGCGTTGCGCATGTAGCGAACCAGTTCTTCCTCGTCGTAGACGATTTCCATGGCCCGGCCGCCCAGCACGTAGGACGGGCGAACCACCAGCGGGTAACCGATTTCCCGGGCCGCCAGGATGCCTTCCTCGTGGCTGCGCACGGTGGCGTTTTCCGGCTGCTTCAGGCCCAGACGGGTGATCATCTGCTGGAACCGCTCCCGGTCCTCGGCGCGGTCGATGGCGTCCGGGCTGGTGCCGATGATGGGCACTCCAGCCGCTTCCAGGCCGCGGGCCAGTTTCAGCGGGGTCTGGCCGCCGTACTGGACGATCACACCCTTAGGCTTTTCAACGTGAATGATTTCCAGCACGTCTTCCAGGGTGATGGGCTCAAAGTACAACCGGTCGGAGGTATCGTAGTCGGTGGACACGGTCTCCGGGTTGCAGTTGATCATGATGGTCTCGTAGCCGTCTTCACGCATAGCCAGGGCCGCGTGCACACAGCAGTAATCAAATTCGATGCCCTGGCCGATCCGGTTGGGGCCGCCACCAATCACCACGATCTTCTCGCGGTCACTGGCATCCGCTTCGCACTCTTCCTCATAGGTGGAGTACATGTAAGCAGTGTCGGAGGCAAATTCGGCGGCGCAGGTGTCCACACGCTTGTAGACCGGGCGGATTCCCAGATCATGACGCAGCTTGCGCAGACTCACCTCGGAGATGCCCAGGAGCTTGGCCAGGCGAGCATCGGAAAAACCCTTGCGCTTGAGGCGGAACAGGGTGGCCTGGTCGATGTCGGCCTTTCCGGCGCTTCGCAGGGCTTCCTCTTCCCTGATGAGGTCTTCGATCTGCACCAGATACCAGGGATCCACCTTGGTGTGGGCGAACACGTCGTCCACGCTCATGCCGGCGCGGAAAGCATCACCGATGTACCAGACACGCTCCGCGCCAGGCACGTTGAGTTCGCGGGTCAGGGTTTCCCGGGAATTCTCAGAGTCCAGATCCTCAAGCTTCTCATCAAAACCTTCGGAGCCCACCTCGAGGCCGCGCAGGGCTTTCTGGAGGGATTCCTGGAAGGTCCGGCCAATGGCCATGACCTCACCCACGGATTTCATCTGGGTGGTCAGGCGGGCATCGGCCTGGGGGAATTTCTCGAAGGTGAACCGGGGAATCTTGGTGACCACGTAGTCGATGGACGGCTCGAATGAGGCCGGGGTCACGCCACCGGTGATTTCGTTGCGCAGCTCATCCAGGGTGTAACCCACCGCCAGCTTGGCGGCGACCTTGGCGATCGGGAAGCCGGTGGCCTTGGAGGCCAGCGCCGAGGAGCGGGACACCCGCGGGTTCATCTCGATTACCACCATGCGCCCGGTGTCCGGATTAATCCCGAACTGGACGTTGGAGCCGCCGGTTTCCACACCGATCTCACGCAGGACCGCCAGGGAGGCGTTCCGCATGATCTGGTATTCCTTGTCGGTGAGGGTCTGGGCCGGGGCCACGGTGATGGAGTCACCGGTGTGCACGCCCATGGCGTCAAAGTTCTCGATGGCACACACGATGATGCAGTTGTCGTTCTTGTCGCGGACAACTTCCATCTCGTACTCTTTCCAGCCGATCAGGGATTCATCGATCAGCAGCTCGTTGGTCGGGGACAGGTCCAGACCACGGGTACAGATTTCCTCGAATTCGTCGCGGTTGTAGGCAATACCGCCACCGGAGCCGCCCATAGTGAAAGACGGACGGATGATGCACGGAAAGCCGATGTCATCGGCCACTTTCCAGGCTTCTTCCATGGAGTGGGCGATGGTGGCCCGGGGACATTCCAGGCCGATCTTCTTCATGGCCTTGTCAAAGCGGTCCCGGTCTTCGGCTTTATCAATGGTGTCGGCATTGGCGCCGATCATTTCCACGCCGTGCTTTTCCAGGATGCCGTGGCGCTCCAGGTCCAGGGCGCAGTTCAGCGCGGTCTGGCCACCCATGGTGGGGAGCAGGGCATCCGGCTTTTCTTTCTCGATGATCTTTTCAACAGTCTTCCAGGTGATCGGCTCAATGTAGGTGGCATCGGCCATCACCGGGTCGGTCATGATGGTTGCCGGGTTGGAGTTAACCAGGATAACCCGGTAACCCTCTTCGCGCAGGGCCTTGCAGGCCTGGGCTCCGGAGTAATCAAACTCGCACGCCTGCCCGATCACGATGGGGCCGGCGCCCAGGATCAGGATGCTTTGAATGTCGGTACGTTTTGGCATGTCTTGGTAAACCTGTCAGCAACTTTTGAATTCTGGCAGCGCAACACGCGGCGCCCGTGAGTCTTCCGTGGCAATCAGCCTCAGGCCGATCGCACCTCCATCAGGCGGATAAACTCGTCAAACAGCGGGGCCACGTCATGGGGACCGGGGCTGGCTTCCGGGTGACCCTGGAAGCTGTAGGCCGGCTTGTCGGTCCGGCGGATACCCTGCAAGGTGCCGTCAAACAGCGACTTGTGGGTGGCCTCAACATTGGCCGGCAGCGTTGCCTCATCCACGGCAAACCCGTGGTTCTGGCTGGTGATCATCACTGTACCCCTGGCGATATCCTGCACCGGATGGTTGGCACCGTGGTGGCCGTGGCCCATCTTCATGGTTTTGGCTCCGCTGGCAAGGGCCAATAACTGGTGCCCCAGGCAGATACCAAAGACCGGAATGTCGGTTTCCAGTACTTCCTTGATGGCGGTAATGGCGTAATCGCAGGGCTCAGGATCGCCCGGGCCGTTGGACAGGAACACACCATCCGGATTCATCGCCAGTACTTCCGAGGCCGGGGTCTGGGCCGGCACCACGGTGATGTCGCAACCGCGGGATGCAAGCATGCGCAGAATGTTCAGTTTCACGCCGTAATCCCAGGCAACCACCTTGAACCGGGATTCCTCACGCTCCCCGTAACCCTCGCCCAGGGTCCACTCGGTTTCGCTCCAGGACCAGATCTTGTCGGAGGTAACCTCTTTGGCCAGATCCATGCCTTTGAGACCAGGGAACGCCTTGGCCAGTTCCAGCGCCCGCTCGGCGGTGGCGTTTTGGCCCGCCACGATGGCGCCGTTCTGGGAGCCTTTGTCCCGGAGGATGCGGGTCAGACGGCGGGTATCAATGTCGGCGATCCCAACAATGTTGTTGCTTCGCAGGTAGTCGTCCAGGGTTCCCTTGCTGCGCCAGCTGCTGGCCATCAGAGGCAGATCGCGGATAATCAGGCCGGCGGCCTGGATGCGGTCTGACTCGATGTCTTCTTCGTTCACACCGGTGTTGCCGATGTGCGGATAAGTCAGGGTAACGATCTGGCGGGAGTAGGACGGATCTGTCAGGATTTCCTGGTAGCCGGTCATGGCGGTGTTGAACACCACTTCACCGCTGGTCTCTCCGTCAGCACCAATGGCGCTGCCGTAGAACAGGCTTCCGTCTGCGAGTGCAAGGATTGCTGGTGTGCTCAAGGCTTGTATCCTCATCGAGTGGCGTATCGGTTCGTCACGAACAGGAACGCAAGCGCAAATTCAGGTTGCAAAAAAGCGAGACGGAGTCTTAACTCGGTCCCGCTTTTTCAGAAACTTTGTGCAAAGGTACGCTTGGTGCAGTCAAACCGCCTTATTGTAAAAAATATGGCGCTTTGTGTCCACGACCAATGTGCGCTGTTGGGAGGTTGGCGAGACTCCGGCAGAGGGGCGGGTACCCCTTCCGGGAAACGCTACGAGCACATCCATGTGCGCTTGACTGCGGCCATCCGTGGCCGCAGACATTCCCGTAAGGGGCACCCGCCCCTCTGCCTCCGAGTTTGGCCGCCCTTCAAACCACGAATGCAGCCGGATCAAACAGGTAGGTCGGATTAGAGGCGCCAGCCTCGTAATCCGACAAACAAACTTCACTTCAGTGCCAGCACATCCTGCATATCATAAAGCCCTGCAGACTTATCTTGCAGCCACAATGCGGCTCGCATCGCACCCTTGGCAAAGGTCATTCTGCTACTGGCCTTATGGGTCACTTCGATGCGCTCACCCTCCGTGGCGAACAACACAGTGTGATCACCCACCACATCACCGGCACGAATGGTTTCAAACCCGATTTCCTTGCGGGTACGCTCGCCGGTGAAGCCTTCACGGCCATAGACGGCACACTCTTTCAGGTCGCGGCCCAGGGCATCGGCCACGACTTCGCCCATGCGCAGGGCGGTGCCGGAGGGCGCGTCTTTCTTGTGGCGGTGATGGGCTTCGATGATTTCGACGTCGTAGTCATCACCCAGGGTTGCGGCGGCGGTGCGCAGCAGGTTGAGGACAACGTTGACTCCCACGCTCATGTTGGGCGCGAACACTACCGGCGTGGATTCGGCGGCCAGGGCCAACTGCTGCTTTTCAGCGTCGGACATGCCGGTGGTGCCGATCACGAGCATCTTGCTGTTAGCCTTGCAGAACTCGGCATTTTCGAGAGTCAGGTCCGGGAAGGTGAAATCGATGAGAACATCGAAATCGTCCTTCACATCGGCCAGGCTGCCGGCCATTTTTATGCCGGTTCTACCGATACCGGTCATCTCGCCAGCATCGGCGCCGATCAGGCTGCTGCCCGGTTCGACGACGGCTGCGCCCAGCTCAAGACCCTCAGTGCCGTCAACGGCTTCGATCAGGACTTTTCCCATGCGCCCGGCGGCGCCGATGATTGCTACCCTCATGCTCGCGTTCCTTTTTTCGGGCCGATCAGAATTTCATTTCGTCAAAGAAGCTTTTCACACCTTCAAACCAGGAGGTCTTCTTCGGGCCATGCTCTGTGCCATTGCTGGCATCCAGAGTCTTCTGGAATTCTTCCAGCAGTTCTTTCTGACGCTTGGTGAGATTCACCGGTGTCTCCACGATCACGCGGCAAAGCAAGTCACCGGCGGGGCCACCACGGACCGGGCTAACACCCTTGTTACGCAGGCGGAACAGTTTCCCGGTCTGGGTTTCCGGTGGAATCTTCAGCTTCACGCGGCCATCCAGTGTCGGCACCTCGAGCTCTCCACCAAGTGAGGCATCGACAATGCTGATGGGCACTTCGCAATAGAGGTTGCGACCGTCTCGGGTGAAGATCGAATGCTCACGCACGGCGATCTGCACGTAGAGGTCGCCGGGCGGCCCACCATCGATGCCCATTTCGCCTTCGCCGGAGAGCCGGATGCGGTCTCCAGTGTCCACGCCGGGCGGAACTTTGACCGACAGCGTTTTCTCTTCCTGAACCCGGCCCTGGCCATGACAGGCCTTACACGGGTTCTTGATGATCTGACCTGATCCCCGGCAGGTAGGGCATGCCTGTTGAACGGTAAAGAAGCCCTGTTGCATACGCACCTGCCCCATACCCTTACAGGTACCGCAGGTTTCCGGGCGGGAGCCTTTCTCAGCGCCGCTGCCGTCACATACCTCACATTCGCGATGGCCCGGGATCTTGATCTGGACGGTCTTGCCTTTAACGGCCTCTTCCAGATCCAGTTCCAGGGTGTAGCGCAGGTCGGCACCACGGGTATTGCGGCCACGACCGCCGCCCCCAAAGATGTCACCGAAGACATCACCGAAGATATCGGAGAAGCTGGCACCGCCGCCTCCGAATCCGCCACCGGCCTGGCCATCAACGCCGGCGTGACCGAACTGGTCATAAGCGGCTCGTTTAGACTGGTCTGCCAGTATTTCGTAGGCTTCGCTGGCCTCTTTGAACTTGTTCTCGGCTTCGGTGTCGTCCGGGTTACGGTCGGGGTGGTACTTCATGGCGAGCTTTCGGTAGGCTCGCTTGATTTCCTTCTCGTCCGCGTCCCGGGAAATCCCGAGAATTTCGTAATAATCGCGCTTGGCCATGCTTTTAAAACCCTGTTTTTAAACGCGGAAAACGCGGGGGTATCCCCCGCGTTTTTCCAACTGCCTGATGTACTTCAGATTTATCGCTTGTCGTCGTCTTTGACTTCTTCAAACTCGGCGTCCACAGCGTCATCAGCCTTCTGGCCCTGGGCGTCTTCCTGCCCACCAGCCTGCTGTGCCTGCTCGGCCTGATCTGCATACATCTTCTGAGCCAGTTCGGAAGAGACTTCCGTGAGCTTCTGAGTCTTGGCTTCGATGTCGTCCTTATCGGAACCTTCCAGAGCTTCTTCCAGCTCTTTGATGGAAGCCTCGATGGACTCTTTCTCGCTGTCGGTGACCTTGTCACCGGCATCCTTCAGGGTCTTGCGAACGGCGTGAACCATTGCGTCACCCTGGTTACGGACCTGAACCAGCTCTTCGAACTTGCGATCTTCCTCGGCGTTGGCCTCGGCGTCACGCACCATCTTCTCGATCTCATCATCGTTCAGGCCTGAAGAAGCCTTGATCACGATGGACTGCTCCTTGCCGGTCGCCTTGTCCTTCGCGGACACGTTCAGGATACCGTTGGCGTCGATATCGAAGGTGACTTCGATCTGCGGAACACCGCGCGGCGCCGGCGGAATGTCTGCCAGGTCGAAACGGCCCAGAGACTTGTTCTGGTTCGCCTGCTTACGCTCACCCTGAACCACGTGAATGGTCACGGCAGTCTGGTTGTCATCCGCAGTGGAGAAAGTCTGCGACTTCTTGGTCGGGATCGTGGTGTTCTTCTCGATCAGTGGCGTTGCCACGCCACCCATGGTTTCGATACCCAGGGTCAGCGGGGTTACGTCCAGCAGCAGAACGTCTTTCACATCGCCAGACAGAACGGCCGCCTGAATAGCAGCGCCCATGGCCACGGCTTCGTCCGGGTTAACGTCCTTACGGGCTTCTTTGCCGAAGAACTCTTTAACTTTTTCCTGCACCAGCGGCATACGGGTCTGGCCGCCGACCAGGATAACCTCGTCGATTTCGCCGGCCTTCATGCCCGCGTCTTCCAGAGCCACTTTACAGGGCTCGAGGCTGCGCTGAACCAGATCTTCCACCAGGGATTCCAGCTTGGCGCGGGTCAGCTTCACATTCATGTGCTTGGGACCAGACGCGTCTGCAGTGATGTACGGCAGGTTGACGTCGGTCTGCTGGCTGCTGGAAAGCTCGATCTTCGCTTTCTCGCCAGCTTCTTTCAGGCGCTGCATGGCCAGGGAATCGCCGCGCAGATCAATGCCGCTGTCTTTCTTGAACTGATCGGCCAGGTATTCGATGATTTTCAGGTCGAAATCTTCACCACCCAGGAAGGTATCACCGTTGGTGGCCAGAACCTCGAACTGGTGCTCACCGTCTACATCAGCAATCTCGATGATGGACAGGTCAAAGGTACCACCGCCCAGGTCGTATACTGCCACGGTGCGGTCGCCGCTCTTCTTGTCCAGGCCGTAAGCCAGGGCAGCCGCGGTCGGCTCGTTAATGATACGCTTCACTTCCAGACCGGCAATCTTGCCTGCGTCTTTAGTGGCCTGACGCTGACTGTCGTTGAAGTAGGCCGGAACGGTGATAACCGCTTCGGTCACTTTCTCACCCAGGTAGTCTTCTGCAGTTTTCTTCATTTTCTTCAGAACTTCTGCAGACACCTGCGGCGGCGCCATCTTCTGGCCTTTCACTTCAACCCAGGCATCACCGTTATCGGCCTTGGTAATTTTGTAAGGCACCATCTTGATGTCTTTCTGAACAACGTCGTCTTCAAACCGACGACCGATCAGACGCTTGATGGCGTATAGGGTGTTGTTCGGGTTGGTAACCGCCTGGCGCTTGGCTGACTGGCCAACCAGGGTCTCACCATCGTCGGTGTAGGCGATGATGGACGGGGTGGTACGATCACCCTCGGCGTTCTCGATAACTTTCACCTTGTCGCCATCCATAATGGCCACACAGGAGTTGGTCGTTCCCAGGTCGATACCGATAATCTTGCTCATTGAGTCACTCCAATTCTTCTGAATGCTTTCCCGGAGGGGCCGCCTCCGTTGTCGCTAGTTACTGGCTATATTGGCGCTTTAATCGGCTTTTCAAGCCTGCTCATCAATTTTTGGTGCATCTTCTGCCTTGGCAACTACCACCATGGCCGGCCGCACCACGCGGCCATTCAGCAGATACCCTTTCTGCACCACGGCAACCACACTGTTTGGCTCCGCATCCGGGGCCGGCACCATGGACATGGCTTCGTGCTGCTGGGGATCGAACGGCTCGCCTACCGGGTTGATCTGCTCAACATTGAACTTTTTCAGGCTGGACATGAACAGGCTCAGGGTCATTTCCACGCCTTCACGGATGGAAGCAACCAGCTCGCCTGAACCTTCATGGCCCTCGGTGCTCTCGACCGCCTTCTCCAGGCTGTCGGCAACGGGAAGCAGCTCTTTAACGAACTTTTCCAGGGCAAATTTGTGCGCCTTCTCAACGTCAATCTCGGCCCTGCGA
The DNA here is from genome assembly GCF_041687235.1 of Marinobacter sp. Classification (GTDB taxonomy): domain Bacteria; phylum Pseudomonadota; class Gammaproteobacteria; order Pseudomonadales; family Oleiphilaceae; genus Marinobacter. Next base: position 88,173 of record NZ_JAWLCH010000013.1, read on the forward strand.
CGGACATTCTGCATCTCCGCCTGGGAGCGCAGCATCTGCTCCTGAAATTCCTGAACCTGAGCCTTGAGCGCTTCCACCTCGGAGGTCTCACCTTCTGAGGCACCATCTTCGGTGGCCCGGGCTTCCTCTTTGGCAGCCTCGAGGGCTTCGTTCAGTTCCTCTTGCTCGTTGCGGTTCTCGTCAGTGCTCATGGCTACTCCTGCTTGGTCTGAAGCGGCCCGCTCTCAGTGGCCGGTTAATCATGGGCTCCAGCCTCCACGGGCCGGAAAAATGTCGTTGCGAACCGATATGGGGCCCGCTCTTCAGGTTTCAACCATCAATGCCTGCAATCCTGAAGAAATTCGCGCCAGCGGGTTTGCAAACAGGAAAAACCCTGTATATATTCACAGTCACTGTATGCATTCACAGTGTATTGCCGGTTTCAGAACGACGCGGAGGTTATCTGCATGCTGACTCAACTTACGGTTTCCAATTACGCCATCGCCGAACGGGTAGAACTCCAGTTCAGCAAAGGCATGACCGCACTGACCGGCGAGACCGGCGCCGGAAAATCCATTGTGCTGGATGCCCTGGGGCTGGCCATGGGTGGTCGCGCCGATGCCGGAGCGGTTCGCCATGGCGCCAAGCGGGCAGACATTACGGCCACCTTTGACGTATCCGCCATCCCCGAGGCCAGCGAATGGCTGACCCAACACGAGCTGGATGATGAAAACGACTGCATTCTGCGCCGGGTCATCAGCAAGGATGGTCGCTCCCGGGCCTACATCAATGGCCAGCCCTGCCCGCTAAATCATCTGAAGGAGCTTGGCGGCGTCTTGATGGACATTCACAGCCAGCACCAACACCAGTCCCTGTTGCGCAGGGAAACCCACCGTAAGCTGGTAGACGAGTTTGCCGGCGTCGAAACCCTGGCCGCCGATACCCGGGAAGCCTGGAAAACCTGGAACCAGATCCGCCAACGGCTGACCGAGCGTCAGCAAAATGCCGACGAAGCAGAGGCCAAGCTGCAACTGTTGCGTTACCAGGTGGAAGAACTGGACCGCCTGGCACTGGAAGACGGCGAACAGGAGCACCTGGAAAAAGAGCAGGCCCAATTGAGCCAGGCCGACACGGTTCTCCATAACAGCCACCAGGCAGCTCTGCTGTGCACCGAGGATGAAACCAGCGCGGCCGATCTGGTCCGTCAGGCGCTGCAACAGCTGGAACAGCTGCCCGTGGATGTGCCGGCACTGGCCGATACCATCCAGATGCTGAATGAAGCCCAGATTCAGATCAGCGAGGCCGGCGACAACCTGCGCCACTTTGTTGAAGACTATGAGGCCGATCCGGCTCGCCTGGCGGAAGTGGAAGAGCGGCTCAGCGCCATTTATCAGATGGCCCGCAAGCACCGGATCACACCTGAGGAATTACCCGAGCTGCATCAGCGCCTGAGCGCCGAACTGGCCGAACTCGACGGCGGCGAAGGAAGCTTGGAACAGCTGGAAACAGATCTGGAAAACCAGCGCGGACATTTCGATGAACTGGCTGAAAAGCTGTCGGAGGCCCGCGCCAGGGCGGCCGCTGAGCTCGATCAGCGGGTCGCAGCCGAGCTGGCCCAGCTAAGCATGCCTAATATGCAGTTCATTACCCACCTTAACCGCAACAACGGCGAGGAACCGGCGCCCCACGGACTGGAAGACATTGAATTTCTGGTCAGTGCAAACCCCGGCCAGCCAGCCCGGCCACTGGCCAAAGTCGCCTCCGGCGGCGAGCTGTCCCGGATCAGTCTTGCCATTCAGGTGGTGGTTGCCCAGACCTCGACCACGCCCACACTCGTCTTCGACGAAGTTGACGTGGGCATTGGCGGTGGCACGGCCGAGGTAGTTGGCCGGCTGCTGCGCACACTGGGGGGCAATGGTCAGGTACTTTGTGTCACTCACCTGCCGCAGGTGGCAGCCCAGTGCCATCAACACCTGTTTGTCAGCAAATTTACCGAGCAGGATGCAACCTTCTCGAAAATCGAGACGCTGGACGATCAGGGCAGAATCAGTGAAGTGGCGAGAATGCTGGGCGGTGTGGACATGACCGAACATACGATCGCTCACGCCAGGGAAATGTTTTCAAAGGGGCAGGCAACCCATCACTGACCCGCGAACACACATCCACTACCCCCTCTCGATCCTGAGAGCTGTTGGGGCGGGCTGAACACCCGCCCCTTTTTTTCGTCAGCCTGTCAGAACCAGCCTCAGGATTTGATGGGTTTTACGTAAAGAATCAGGCTGTGGTCAACGATTTCGTAACCGTGTTCTTCGGCAATTTTCTTCTGGCGCTCTTCAATCACCTCGTCGACAAACTCAATGACCTCACCCGTCTGGGTGCAGACCATGTGGTCGTGGTGATCGTCGCCCGCCATCTCGAACACGGCATGGCCGCCTTCAAAGTTGTGACGCAGAACCAGCCCTGCCGCCTCAAACTGCGTCAGCACACGGTAGACTGTTGCCAGCCCCACGTCATCGCCTTGCTCCAGAAGCTTTTTGTAAACATCTTCGGCACTGAGATGATGCTCCTCCGCCGTCTCCAGAATGTTGAAGATTTTCACTCGCGGAAGAGTCACTTTCAGACCGACTTTTCGTAATTCGGCGTTTTCGGATGACATGTTACTATTCACTCTTTGGTGTGCCTCACGGCTTCCGGTATGATGAAGCCGCCATTGAACGGTTAACCCGTGTCACACCTGCCTCTGGCAGGCGATTTCAAGATAGAGGATTTCCCCCGGCGATGCAAAAGCTCACAGCTCTCATTCTCACTTTCGTTCTATCCGGTTGCGTTTTCCCGGGCGTCTACAAAATAAACGTCCAGCAGGGAAACATCGTCACTGATGAGGAGCTGACCAAACTGACCGAAGGCATGCCTCGCAGCCAGGTACACGCCGTTATGGGAACGCCCCTCATGCTCAACCCGGTTGACCCCTCCCGGGAATACTACCTGTATACCTTCCAGAGAGAGGGCGGCGACATACAGGAACAGAGAATCATCGTTTATTACGAGGACGATCAGTACGCCTACTATGAAGCCCAGCTGCTCGAAGAAACCCCGGCCTACTGAACTCAGCCTTTCTTTTTCGCCCGGTTGAGTCGCGCCTGCTTGGGATCGATCTTGAGCGGGCGATACAGCTCCACCCGATCGCCATCCCTGAGTTCATGTGCCGCCGGGTCCTTGATCACCTTGCCGAACACGCCCATATCGATGGCGTCCGGATCGATTTCCGGGAAAATGTCAGTGATCCCGGAAAGCCTGGCCGCCTCAAGGGCCGTGGTTCCCTCCGGCACGCTGACCGGCACAATTTCCTGCCGGTCTGGTCGGGCATAGGCCACTTCCACCTGAATCATGCGCCCTCCTTCCGGTACAGCTCGTCGGCACGACGGCAGAATGCGTCCACCATGGTATTGGCCGCCTGGCTGAACACCGGCCCGAAGGTCATCCTCGAGAGCGATCCGGAAAACTCGAACTCCAGAGTGAGAATCACCTTGCAGGCGTTATCGTCCAGGGATTTGAAATGCCACCGGCCAGTCAGGTTGCGGAACGGACCATCCACCAGGCTCATTTCGATCGCCTCGGGCATCAGTAACTGATTCCGGGTGGTCAGCTTGTGCCGCACCCCGCCCTTGGCTATTTCCAGTGACGCAGTGACCTGCTCCGGCTGGCGCTCGTGGATCTCCGCTCCGGCGCACCAGGGCAGAAACTCCGGGTAACGGGCAATGTCGTTAACCAGGTGAAACATGCGCTCGGCGGAGTGCATAACCAAAGCTGTTTTATCGATCTGATGGGGCATTGGAACCGGTTGTCCTGCTTGCAAACACGCTGTGAAAAGATTGCAGACTTCTGGAAAGGAAGACAGCCTTAATCACACGCTATGATAAAGGATATCTTCCTGTTTTGGGGCTTTTTCGCCCGAGTTACCACCATCACCCTTTTCGGCCGGCGGTGGCCTGTCCGCAGCGGGCGCCGTTTCATCAGCCCCCTGAATATCCGCATCGGACTCCCCAGGGGCCGCCGGTGTCGGCCGGTCCTCCGTCTGTGTCTCGCCACCCCCGGACAGCACTGCGGCTGGCTGCTCACACCAGACAGCAGCATTGCCATTGCTGCACAGGTTGGCCAGCGAGAGCGCCGTGTACTGGACCCCGATCCAGGCCACGACCACAGGAAGCACCAGTCGCATCACCCAGAACCAGATCCTGCCAAACAGCCTCGGCGTGGCGCCCAGCATGGTACCGGAAAGGTGTCTGGTCAGGCACCAGCCGGTGAACAACGCAATCAGAATAGCCACCAGCGGGATCAGCAAGCCACCGGTGATCAGCTCCAACCAGCGGAACAGGGTAGCGCCGCCAACACGTTCCTCGGCCCAGACATTGAATGACAACAAGGACGCCAGACCCGCCAACCATACCGCCAGGCCGATCAGCAGCACCGACAGGCTTCTGGGCGCGCCGGTCCACTCCCGGAACCAGCCAACAATTGGCTCAAGCAGATTCAGCGATGTGGTCCAGACAATCAGCACCACCAACAGGAATACCGCTGCAATCACTAACTGGCTTGCCGGCAACTGGGCCAGGGTGACCGGCATGGAAACAAACAACAGGCTGAAACCCCGCTCACCGTCAAAACTGTGGCCGTCTGTCGCAATTGCAAAAATCATCAGGCCAGCGAGGATGGCCACCAGGGTATCCATCAGCACAACCGCCAGAATCGAGCGCTTCAGGCGGGTGTGTGGTGTGGTGTAGGACCCCAGTATCGCCCAGACACCCATCCCGAGACCAAGGGTGAAGAAAGCATGGAACAGGGCCGTTTTCAGACTCTCCCAGGAAAGATCCTCCGGATGCATCGCCAGAATGTGATTGATCGCGCCGTCGATCCGCCCATGCCAGGCCGCCAGGGTAAACAGCACAAGCATCAGCACCAGGGCGCCCGGCACCACCACCCGAAGGGCCCGCTCCAATCCCTTCACAACCCCCTGTGCCGAAACCCACAGCACCAATAACAGGAAGAATACATGCCATCCCATAAACACCCGGTATTCCCGGGGGTCTGACACCAGGTCAGCGAGAATAGCGGTCGCCTCTGCGTCTCCGGCACCGGTGAAGCGCCCCAGCGCCCCGTAAAACACATAGGCCAGGGCAATGGCTCCGAATACCGCTGTGAACGAGAGCACCAGAAAGGCTGCCAGGATGCTGAGCCGGCCAACCGCCATCCAGGCCCGGGACTGCCTGGCACTCCGGATCAGCCCATCCATGGCCAGCACAATTCCGTGGCGGGCATAGCGGCCCACCGCCGCTTCGGTCACCATCAGAGGCAGCGTGACCAGCAACAGGCAAGCGAGATACAGCAGGATGAACAGCCCACCACCGTGGAGACTGGCCAGGTAGGGAAATTGCCACAGATTGGCAAGACCAACGGTAGCGCCCACCGCAGCCCAGAAGAAGGTTGATTTTCGGGTAAAGGACCCGATATGTGTTTGATACGGCGTAGGCATTCGCGTCCCTGAGGCCACTGAGCAGGTCTGGGAGAAGGTCTGGGCCAGTATTGTAGCTGAAGGATCCCGCCGCGCACGAACCAGAGGCAGCCGCAACGCTGAATTCGTGACCGGTCCGGCACTGTTGGGCTACAATGCGCCTTTTTCCGGCTACACCAAGGCCGGCCCGTTCATTCGTCCGACCCCGGATTCATTGATTCATGAGCAAGAAAAAACCCGGAACGCCAAGCAATACCATTGCGCTTAACAAGAAGGCGAAGCACGAGTATCACATTGAGGAACGCTTCGAGGCGGGCCTCGCGCTGCTGGGCTGGGAAGTCAAATCCCTGCGTGCGGGCAAGGCTCAGCTGGTAGACGCCTATGTTCTGCTCAAAGACGGCGAAGCCTGGTTGCTCGGCTCTCACATTACCCCGCTGATCGCGGCATCCACCCACGTGATTGCAGACCCAACCCGCACCCGCAAGCTCCTGCTTCACGCCAAGGAAATCGCCAAGATCGTCGGCAAGGTGAACCAGGCTGGCTACACCTGCATTCCGCTGGCGCTTTACTGGAAAAACAACAAGGTAAAGTGCGAAATCGCCCTGGTGAAAGGCAAGAAGCTGTTCGACAAGCGCGCCACCGAGAAAGAGCGTGACTGGAACCGCCAGAAGCAGCGCATCCTGCGCGAAGCCAACGTCTGATTACGCACCCCATGGATTAACAAATACCTGACGCCGGTCATAGCCGGCGGTGACGGGTATGTCGCATACTCACTCTCTTTGTTGAGATTTCCAACAGGCCTATACTCGGGAATCCCGGTGCATGGCAAATGGAGCGCTTATGTCACCCAAACAGATACCCATGTCCGCCGTTGACCGCGCGTGGTTACGCATGGACACCCCTCAGAACCCCATGATGATCTGCGGCGTATGGACGCTGGAACGCCCGGTTTCAATGAGCCGCCTCAGGCACACGCTTGAGGAGCGATTCCTGTGCTTCAACCGGTTCCGTCAGCGGGTCATCGACACCGGAGACCGCGCCTACTGGCAGGACGATCCCCTGTTCGACCTGGACAATCACCTGCACCGCATCGCCCTGCCAGGCAAAGCCGACAAGGCGGAGCTCCAGAAGCTGGTCAGTGACATGAACAGCACCTCACTGGATTTCCGGCAACCGCTCTGGCAAATGCACTACATCGACAACTACGGCGATGGCGGTGCGTTGCTGATCCGCATTCACCATTGCATTGCGGATGGCATTTCGCTGGTGCGGGTAATGCTGTCGCTGACCGATAAAACGCCGGAGCCCCGATTGGGCAAAGTGGCGAAAAAAAGACGCTCAAAACCCCGCCAGAGATCGGCACTGCAAGGCTTCCTGCATCGGGCGGTAGACAGCGCCCAAATGGCCACCAATCAGGCCCGGCTGTTCATCCAGTCCGTGCGGGAAGAGCCCAATTACCCGCTGAAACTGGCAACCACCGCCAGCGGTGTGGCCCTGGACCTTCTCAAACTCGGGCTGGCGCCCATGGAGCCTAAAACCGGGCTAAAGCAACCACTTTCCGGGCGCAAACAGGTGGCCTGGGCCGATCCACTGGACCTGGAGGAAGTCAAAGCCTGCGCCAAAGCCCTGGGCGGCACCATCAACGACGCCCTGCTCTGCACGGTCACCGGAGCCTTACAGCGGCATTTTGCGGCCCATAAGGAGACGATTCCCGAGTGCGGAATCCGTGTGGCTGTACCGTTCAACCTGAGACCACTGGATCAGCCCATAGAGACCCTGGGCAACAAGTTCGGCCTGGTGCTGGTCACCTTGCCGGTGGAAGTGAGAGACCCACTGATGTGCTTCCGGCAGGTGCAGGAGAACATGAACCGCCTGAAGCGCTCCTACCAGGCCCAGGTTACCTACAGCCTGCTTGATATTTTCGGCCGGGGCCCCGATGTTATTGAACGACGGGCGTTAGACTTGCTCAGTAACAAAGCCTCCGCCGTGCTGACCAACGTGCCCGGCCCGAAAGAGCCCCTGTACCTGGCGGGCAGCAAGCTGACCCAGCCCATGTTCTGGGTGCCCCAGAGCGGCACCATCGGCATCGGCATGAGCATTCTCAGCTACGCAGGTACCGTGCAGTTCGGCATTACCGTGGACAAGGCCATTCACGCCGATCCGGATGCGGTGATGAACTATTTCCGGGAAAGCTTCCAGGCCCTGAGCCACGCGGCTCTGGCCGGCAGACACAACGCTATTGAACGCAAGGCCAGTTAGGGCTGTAGGTACATCTACAGCCCTGCAAGCACAAAACTGCAACAAACAAACCTTGAAGTCCGGCAAACCGGACACATATACTGTAGGTAAGGGGACGACATGGCTTCGACGCTGGTGGCGAACCCTTGAGTGCATGTCGAGATGGCAGCCAATCTCGTTAATCCAAAGCTGCAACGCAATAGTCGCAAACGACGAAAACTACGCACTAGCAGCGTAAGCTGCTAGTCGTCCTGACCGGGTCGCCCGTAGCCCGGAAGCAACATCTCAGGACGTCATCGCTTACGGGATGCTCCGTTACCCAGAGTTCACTGGTTAACGGCTAAGATTTAAAGAACTCGGTTCTTGCACCCTGGCTCTCGGGTCGCTTGAACTTAAATCAATAGAGAGACGCTAAACATGTAGACCTCAAGGCTGAGTACTGGCGGACGCGGGTTCAATTCCCGCCGTCTCCACCAACCAAGAGAAAAGCCCCTGATTTCAGGGGCTTTTCTCGTTCTGCACCAAGTAAATTTCCCGTCACCCTGCTTTCATGCACTCGTTGTCTAATCAAGGTACTGTTTTCTAAATAGCATCAATCGAACCAAGAAACGACAACTCATGAACCAGCCAGACGACCCAGTCAGCCTTACAGAGCTTTTGGACCGCCTTCGGTCGGGAACCGATGGGCAGGCTCAGGTGTCTGTGGGCGACGTTTTGAACACCGTTGGCGAGCGCTCTTTCGGGCCAGTGGTTCTGATCGCCGGCGTGATTACCGTTGCACCGCTGATCGGTGATATTCCGGGAGTGCCGACGCTGCTTGGCCTGATGGTATTACTCACCCTCGGGCAACTCGTGTGCCAGCGACACTCGATCTGGATCCCTTCCAAGCTGGCGCGCCGGAACATTGAGAGAGAAAAGCTTGCCAAAGGCCTGGACTGGATGGCCAAGCCCGCCCGTTTTCTCGATCGCTGGACGAGGCAACGGCTACTCTGGCTGGTTCGCGGGCCGGGGCAGTACGTTATCGCCACCCTTTGTATGGCAGTCGCCGCCGCCATGCCCCTGATGGAGGTGATTCCGTTCAGCGCCAACGGCGCCGGCATTGCTCTGATGGCGTTCGGGCTGGCCATTGTGGCCCGTGACGGCCTGCTTGCCCTGGTGGCAATCCTGGCGACCGTGGGAACCACCTGGTTCGTATTGGATAATCTTCCCTGGTGAGGCCCGCGCGGAACCATTCTGTCACCAATTGAAACAATCCTTCTGAATCCCGATTCACCGTAAAGCTGCTACTATTGCTACATACCCTTGGCTTGCGGGCTGAACAATGCCCGGCAAACAGCCTGATGAACCAACTTCCTGAAAAAGCTCCTGCTGCAGGGGCTTTTGCCTTTGAAAGGACCCGGTTTTATGTCCAGCAAAGCGAAGCAGACCCAGAAACTTTTGCTGTTCCGGCTTTCCGGCGAGCGCCTGTTCGGCATCGGAACCCTGAAGATCCGGGAGATACTGCCTTTCATGCGGCTGACCAAACTGCCCCACAGCCATCACGCGGTGATCGGCACCGCCACCTTTCGCGGTTCCGCCGTTCCGGTAATCGATATGGCGGCCGCGGTGGGCTATCCGCCGCTGACCCGGGAAGAGCAGGAAAAAGCCTCGATCATTGTCACGGATATCCAGCGCCAGGAGATCGGTTTCCTGGTACGCAGCGTTCAGCAGATCATTGAAACCGACTGGAAGTCGGTCATGCCGCCTCCCAAGGCCCTGGGCAACAAGGCGTTTATCACCGGCCTGCTGGATGTAGAAGGCGATATCATTCAGTTGCTGGACGTGGAATTGCTGCTGGCGAAGGTCTACCCGGAATCACTGGACACACAAGATGTGGTTCTCACGGATGTCCAGAGTGAGACGCTCAAGTCACTGAACATTCTCATGGTGGACGACTCCCAGGTGGCCCGGAAGCAGCTCTCGGATGTGCTGGACAGCAAGGACATCCCCTACCAGGTGACCTCCAACGGCGATGATGCCCTGCAGATCCTGCTACGGGACCACGAACTGGGCCGGCCCACGGATATCCTGGTCAGCGATATCGAGATGCCGGGGCTGGATGGTTACGAACTGGCGTTCAATGTCCGGGACAATTCGGCACTGAAGCAGCCCTATATCATCCTGCATACATCACTGAACAGCGAGATGAGCCTGAGCTATGCCAATCAGGTTGGTGCGAACGAAGCGCTGACCAAGTTTGATGCCGAGGAGCTGCTTCAGGCGATGCTCAGGGGCGCCGAACAGGCCCGTTAAGGCCTCAGCTGTTCGATGAATTCGTCGGCGTCGGCGCGCATCTCGGCCAGTTTCTGCTCCCACTCTTCGCGGTAATGATCCAGGGTGTCATCGCTCAGACGGGTGAAGCGCTTGCCGGTGTCCGCCACGGTGCGGCTGGCGTTGGCCAGGGATTCCATGGTGGGCTCGCTCAGCTCATCGGCCTGGCGGTCGAGATCCCGGGCAGCCTGCTCCAGGATCACCCGGTCTTCCTCGGGAGTCGGCTCGTTGTCTTTGAGGGCCTCTTCCACCGATCGTTCAAGCTCCCGCATGGCCTCCTGCAGCTTCTGACCGAACTCGTCCATAGCGCCTTCGGCCTGACGGCCCAGCGCTTCAGAGTAAATCTCCAGGTCCCGGGCCAGTTGCTCCATTTGTTGCTCAAGCTCGTTCGACGATGACGAAAAACGGGCGCTGAGTTTCTCGCCAAGCGAGTTGAGCTCACCCATGATGCTGGTGAACGGAGATGGATTTAGAATGGCCTCTCCGGTGCGGTCGTAGTCCACCAGCCATTGCTCCTGGAAACGCACGAGGTAGGTGACCAGTTCCAGCCGCTCACCCTCGCTGCCCGCCTCGGCAGGCAGACGGGTAACAATCGTGGCTTCCCGATCCTCAATGATGACCCGGCCGAACGAGGGAACGGCATCGGTCCAGCTGCGCTTGTAACCGTCGAAGGCGGCAGTGTCCTCCAGAGTGGAGTACTCCATTACGTCGCCGGCATCATTCTCGGCCATGGCCTGCCAGAAGGCGGCCGCCACTTCCTGGGGCGTCTCGGGGTTGCTGCAACCAGCCAGAACGGCGAATACGAGGGCGGCAACCAGGCCACGCATACTGGAACGGATCATTACTGTGCTACCTCCGGTTCAATGTCCGGAAAGCATGATACACCCCTTACAGCCTGCAGGTCAGTTCCGCCAGTTCCTCATCAAACACCCGTCGGTTTTCACTGTAATCCACCGGCACCTCCACAAGGTGAACACCACCTTCAGCCAGGGCGTTTTCCAGGATTGGCCGCAGGTCTTCGGTGCGGGTTACCCGGTGCCCCTGGGCGCCATAGGACTCTGCATAGGTCACAAAATCCGGGTTTCGGTAATCCAGACCAAAGTCCGTGTAGCCCTCCTGCCCCTGCTTCCATTTGATCATGCCGTAGGCGCTGTCGTTAATGATCAGCACCACCAGATTCAGGTTCAGGCGCACCGCGGTTTCCAGTTCCTGGCTGTTCATCATGAAACCACCGTCACCGCAGACCGCCATCACCTTCAGATCCGGATACAGCATGGAGGCCATCATCCCACTGGGCAGGCCTGCCCCCATGGAGGCCAGAGCGTTGTCGAGGAGCACGGTGTTGTTGTCGTAGGCCGGGTAATTTCGGGCAAACCAGAGTTTGTACATGCCGTTATCCAGCGCAATGATGCCGTCTTCCGGCATCACCTGCCGCACATCGTGAACAATACGCTGGGGTATCACCGGAAAGCGATCATCCTCGGCCCGCTCCTGCAGGTGAGCGTCCACCGCCTCCTTCACTTCCATCAGGCGAGTGAAATCGTGGTTGGCACACTGGCCACAGTTCTCGGCCATGTATTCCACGCTGTTGGCGATATCGCCAACCACCTCGTGCTGGGGGAAATACACCGGGTCCACATCGGCGCCACTGAAGTTCACGTGAATGACTTTTTTGCCGCCGGGGGTCATGAAAAATGGCGGTTTTTCCACCACATCGTGGCCCACGTTGATTACCAGATCCGCCCGGTCAATGGCGCAATGGACGAAATCCCCGGATGACAGGGCGGCGTTACCCAGGTAACGGGGATGCCGTTCATCCACCACGCCTTTGCCCATCTGGGTGGTAAAAAACGGGATGCCGGTAACGTTCACCAAATGAAGCAACGCCTGTGACACCCGTTTCCGGTTGGCACCGGCGCCAATCATGATCAGCGGATGCCGGGCTTCACGGAGCATGTCACAGGCCATATCCAGGCTTTTCTGGCTGGCCGAAGGCCGGCGGGCATCACTGGGTTTGAAGATATGGGTGTCGGATTCCGGCACCTCGTCGGCAATATCCTCTGGCAACTCCAGGTGCACCGCCCCCGGCCGCTCTTCAGAGGCCAGACGAAACGCTTCCCGGACCTTGGCGGGGATGGTGTTCGCATTGCTGATTTGCCGGGTGTACTTGGTGAGCGGACGCATCAGGTCCACCACATCCAGAATCTGGAACAGGCCCTGCTTGGAGGACTTGATGGGCTTCTGGCCGGAGATCATCATCATGGGCATTCCGCCCAACTGGGCATAGGCGGCGGCAGTCACGAGATTGGTGGCCCCCGGACCCAATGTCGACAGGCAAACCCCCACCCGCCCGGTCAGGCGGCCATAGGTGGCGGCCATAAACCCGGCAGCCTGTTCATGACGATTGAGCACCAGCTGGATGCTGGAGGTCCTCAGGGCCTCGAGGAACGCGAGGTTTTCCTCGCCGGGTACCGCGAAAATGTATTTAACGCCTTCGTTTTCCAGCGCCCGGATAAACAGCTCTGCCCCGTTACGGGCCGGGGTGTATTCGTTGGCCATGGCCTTCCTCTTGATCTGTGGATTCCGGGTTATCGGCGGGTTCCGGGATCAATCGGCTGTGTCGGTCGGTGCTCAATCGATCCTGGGCGGTTCCGCCTGGAGGGCCTCCGCGGGCACGCGATCCTGACCCCAACTGCGATACACCCCTTCTGTTACGTGCCGCAACTCGTCATCGTTCACTTCTGCCGGCTCTCCCCGCTCCAGAGGATCGTAATGGAAGATGTACAGCCGCGATGTAAACTGCTCGAAAGGCAGGGACGACTCACCAAACCGCTCGCCGTAGCCGGAGGTGCTCACCTTGACCCCATCGCCCCAGTTCTGGCCACTGTCATTGTTGGGGTTGAAGAAGTACACCCGCATTTCACCATCCGGGTCCAGCGCCACCCTGAGAATGGTAATGGCGTGCCAGCCGATGAACCGGGCCGCACTGTCGGTGACTGCAATACCCGCGGGTTGCGGGTGGATCAGCGGCTGATTGCCGTTGTAGTAAGGGTGATAGCTGGCGTAGAAATGCCGGATGAAGCCTTCCAGGTCATCCAGCTTGCCGGTGGTCACATCCACATTGATGGCAAATCCGCGGCCAGCAGACCAGCCATGGAATTCCGGGTTCACCCATTTGTGGGGGTCGCCCTCACGCCCGACGCACAATCGGCCCATCTCGACATAAATCCGATCGAGGTGTGGCACCACGACCAGAGAAACCGGATCAAGATCCAAGGTCACCTCGGAAGCGACACCGCCGACACTCCTGGCGGACGACACCGGCTGCCCCTCAAAATGCATGACGATTTCGTTGTCCCGGGCGGCCCAGGCAACCATCTGCAACAGGTAGTCCGGATCGTTGTAGGCCCACATGGACAGGGCACGGGCAGACTGGCACGTGGGGTTATTGCCCTGCCCCACACCCAGAGGCTGCCCCAGCATATTCAGCAC
>NZ_JAWLCH010000013.1:101800-111185 GCF_041687235.1 Marinobacter sp.
TCTTCACTGCAGGCCCGGGTCGGGCCATAAAGGCTTGAGATCAGACGGTCCGCACCCCGGCCCGCGCCGCCAAGATCAGCGTGGGGGTCCGCCCGGCACAGAGCAATCTGTGTGATCATTCTGCGCACGTCCGTTACCTGAATCGGGCGCTGTTCCAGGATGCGCCAGATTTCCTCGATCAGGCTGTCGATCACATGCTCGTAGCCGATGTGATCGGCCACGTACTGGACAACGGCCTGACTGATCAAGGCAAGCTTGCCCTGCTCCCGTTCGGCCTCGCCGGTCATTCCAAACAGCAGGCCCAGATTGATAGCCAGGACCTGGGTCAGGTAGTGGTGTGCCTGTTCAGCCGATACTGTGGGGTGCAGGTAGTTGCCCCGGGCCACGGCAAGCAGCCTCAGTTCGCTGAAGGCCTCGATGACGACGGTGTCGGCATTCTGGCTCTGCAGCGAATGGGTTGTCAGCGTGGGGAGAAGGATACCGGGTTCGGCCCAGTCGGTTCCGGCGAAAACGCCCGCCAGCTCGAGACGCTCAGCGCGCTCTTCGATGACCTGGCAGCCACCAGGCTGCAGCAGGACCCGGCGGGCAATATCCAGCACACGTGGGAGCTTGCCGGCCCTGGCAAAGGACCGGCTCTCTTCCATGGCCTGGATAGCGTCATCCAGCCGTTGAACCAGCTTGTCGAAATTCACAGCTGGCGCTGCGCTGCCCGGTTGGCGATCGTTCAAACGATAATCCTCAGGGCCTGGCACCAAACCCGTTTGTTGTTAATGCTTCTCCTGATTATACATAGAAATCGAGGTCTTCCTGATGTTTCAGGAGGTCCCGCATGACGTACGGATCTTCACCGAAGAAATACACCAGGCCCCAGTGGGTACCGAAAGCGGTCCGCTTGGTGACCGTTTCTTCCAGCGGTGGCGTCAGCTCGTGAGACTCGAAATACTCGTGGTTCTCGGTCTCTTCCGGAATTTCCAGCTTGCTGACAACCCGGCGGCGCGGATAGACGCCGAAGCAACCGGCATAACCTTTCGCATCCACCACTTCCTTCGGGAAGAAGGCCTTGATTTCCTCTTCCGTGGTTTTCGGGTCAAAGGCAAGAATCATACCCTGGTAGGCGTTGAAGCCGTAGGCACGCTCAAGCAGCTCGAACACCTTGAAGCCGGGCGGACGATAGGCTACCTCGCCAAAGTACATGGTCCGGTCGCTGGTCACGAAGTACTCCGGGTGAATAAACCCGAACTCGATATCAAAGGTCTTGATCAGCTTCTCGATTTCGCCCCGGATCTGGTCCCTGTACTTCTCGAGGTCCGGTGTTGCGGGTACAAACACGGAATAGCCCAGGGTGACGTACTCGGAGATGTTGAGGAAGGCGATCTTGCCGTTGTGAATCCAGGCTTCAACCGCAAACTCCCAGCCATCCAGGTGCGATTCCATCAGGACCGGAAATTCTTCTTCCGGAATAGTATCGACCTCGTCGGGAGTACGAATAACCCGGTGACCCAGGCACCCGGCCTTGTCAAAGGCCTTGAGGTGAATCGGGTCGTTGGGGTCGCCGTCGAGCTTGAGCAGGGTCTGGTTCACCCGCTTGAGGAACCGGATAACGTCGCCCTTGTCGTGGGCTTCCTCAAAAATACCCACGCGGATACCGCCAAGCTGGGCGCGGCGTTTCATCAGGGCCTTATCACGCAGCAGCATGGCCTGACCAAACAGGCGCGGCTTATCCATCAAAACCGAGTTGATGGCACCCGCCCACTCCACCGTCTCCTCAAACAACGGGATGGCAACATCAACGCCCATCTCCTTGAGGGTCTGGGAAATCTCGACAGAGCGGTCATTCAGGCGCTCAAAATTCCAGGGCACGTAGGGGATATCATGCTCTTCGCAGTAGGCCTCGGCCCAGTCCGGTGCCACAACAACATACCGACGATCAAACTTGTCGGCCGCTTCAACCGCATTCAGGCTCCAGCCCAATAGCGCGATATACCCTTTCTCAGGATTGTACTTTTGCTCACTCACAGGTCTCTCCTTTCATAAGGGTTGCCTTATAACCCTACGCGGAAGCTGTGAAATCGCAAATTCCACCCTCCTCAGAAACGAAAAAAGCACCGCAACCACCGGCGTAGAATCCAGCAGTCGCAGTGCCTTTCGGTTTCTTAGAACGTTTGGGAATATCAGCCCAATTTCAGGGTCAACAGGGTCCGTTCACGCACTTTGTTCAGAAGTGCTTCGTCGTTCACCAGGGAGTGGCCGTAGGAGGGCACCAGCTCTTTCATACGCTCCTGCCATTGGGGCGTTCTGATTTTCTCCGGAAAACAACGCTCGATGACGTTGATCATGGCGTTGGCTGCCGTGGATGCGCCAGGGGACGCACCAAGCAACGCGGCGAGGGTTCCGTCCTTGGCCGCCACGATTTCGGTACCAAACTCCAGTTTGCCGCCACCACCATCGACCTGCTTGATGATCTGCACCCGCTGGCCGGCCATCCGCAGCTGCCAATCTTCTTCCATGGCGTCCGGGAAGAAGTTGCGCAGCGACGCCACCCGGTCGCTGTGGGACTGGAACACCTCACCGATCAGGTACCGGGTCAGGTCCATGTTGCTCTTGCTCACCGAGAGCATCGGCTTCAGATTGGTGGGCTTCACCGAACCAATCAGATCAAAGATGGAGCCCTGCTTGAGGAAGCGGGTGGTGAAACCGGCAAACGGACCAAAGAGCAGGGCCGGCTCGCCGTTGATGATACGGGTGTCGAGATGGGGTACCGACATGGGCGGCGCCCCGATCGGCGCTTTGCCGTAGACTTTGGAATTGTGCTGCTCGACGATGTCCGGCTTGCCACATACCAGCCACTGGCCGCTAACCGGGAAACCGCCGTAGCCCCGGGCTTCCTCGATACCGGATTTTTGCAGCAGCGGCAGCGCACCACCGCCAGCGCCAAGGAACACGAAGCCGGCTTCCAGCTTGGTGAGCTCTCCGGTCTTCTGGTTTTTTACACGGACTTTCCAGCGGCCGTTGTCCCGCTGGTCGATGTAGTGCACCGGGCAGCTGAGCATCAGCTCGAAATTGGGCTGGGTTTCCAGCCACTTCACCATGCTGCGGGTGAGGGACCCGAAATCCACATCCGAACCATGTTTGATCCGGGTAGCAGCCACGCGCTGCATCGGATCCCGGTTATTGACGATCAGGGGCATCCATTCCTCAAGATCCTTCGGGGACTCGGTGTATTCCATTTCACGGAACAGATGGTGGGCGCTCAGGCGCTCATAGCGACGCTTGAGGAAGGCCACATCTTTCTCGCCCCAGACAAAACTCTGGTGCGGTGTGCGGTTAATGAAGCTGGAGGGTTCTGGCAGAATGCCCTGCTCCACCAGGTAAGACCAGAGCTGCAGGGAAACCTCAAACTGGGCATTGATCTGTAGGGCCCGGTCGATGGTCACATCGCCATCATCGGTTTCGGGCGTGTAGTTGAGCTCACAGTAACCGGCATGCCCGGTGCCTGCGTTGTTCCACCCGTCTGTGCTCTCATGGGCAACGTGGTCAAGACGCTCCACCATGACGATGTCCAGGGACGGATCAAGCTGCCTGAGCATCATGCCGAGAGTGGCGCTCATGACGCCACCGCCGACCAGCACTACGTCTGCCTGTCTAACGGCCATTGGTTTTCACCCTAGCTAGTGTTGAGCTTTTTCGCCCCCCTCACGATCAGCAAGGAGGCCTGTCGGAAGCCGGTCAGGCGCGAGGTAGGCGGCGCCGCCGTCTGCTTCCGGTCTGAATGTGCGCGCAATTATCCCGATTTTCGCCGGGATAATAAATTGCGATTGTCAATCGTTGCGCCTTTGTCCGGCTATCGCCAGTGTTCAAAGCCTGTTTATCCACCTACGAACAGTGGTTTGCTACGGGTCAAAGGTCTAAAATCCGGCCGCATGATCTGTTTGGCCGGTTCCGGCCTCTATTCTGACAAACCAGGACGGGATTTCCCCAATGTCTGCCCTTGATGCGTTTCTGATTATTCTCGCGGTTCTGGCGCTGCTGGGCGTCATATTTGAAGAGGTCATCCACATCAACAAGGCCAAGGTAACGCTGTTCTTTGGCACCATGAGCTGGATGCTGCTTTTCCTGTTCAGTGATAACGCTGGCGAAACGTCTGCCATCTCTGCCGGCCTGTCCGAGAGCATTGCCGAAATCGCGGGTTTATGGCTGTTTCTGGTCGCAGCCATGACATTTGTCGCCTACCTGAACAAAAAGGGTATGATCGAAAACGTGATTTACCTGATCATGCCGGAACAGGTGAGCGAGCGGCGACTACTGTTCCTGACCGGTCTTTTTTGTTTCATTTTCTCCTCTTTGGCAGACAATATCACCGCCACTTTAGTCTCATGTTCACTGATTCTGTCCCTGAATCTGGAGCTGAAAAAGCGCATCCAGTTCGTCACCCTGGTGGTGTTTGCGGTCAATTCCGGGGGTGTTTCCCTGATCACCGGAGACGTCACCACGCTGATGATTTTCCTGGCGGACAAGGTGGAAATACTGACTTTGCTGACCCTCGCGATCCCCGCTTCGATCACGGTTTTTATCCTCGCCGTCTTCCTTTCACGGGGACTGACAGGAACCGTCACACTTCATTCCAACACCACCCCGGTGCGACGGGTGGACGCGGTCATCAGCGGCCTGTTTTTGTTAACAATCCTGTGCGCCATCGCCGGCAATGCCCTGTTCGGAATCCCACCGGTTCTGACTTTCCTGTTCGGCCTGTCCATCATGTTCCTGGTGTCCCGTTTCATGAGCGACGACACCGATCTGGACCCGATTCTCGAATACATCCGTATTATCGAGTTCGAAACCCTGCTGTTCTTTCTGGGCATACTGCTGCTGGTGGGCATGCTCAAAGAGATTCACGCACTGAATTCGCTGGTGGCCGTTTACGATGTCCTTCCGCCGCTCTATGCCAACTACCTGATGGGAATCTTCTCGGCCGTTATCGATAACGTGCCATTGACGGCAGCACTGCTGAAGTCCGGTATCGACATGAGTCCAGGCGAATGGATGGGGCTGACCTACGCCGTAGGCGTGGGTGGATCGCTCCTGGTGATCGGTTCAGCCGCCGGTATAGTCGCGATGAGCAAGATCCCGGGGCTGACCTTTGCCGCCTACATGCGGTATCTTGCACACCTTCTGGCAGCCTACACCCTGGGGTATGCCGGAGTTTTCATGCTCGGACGTTTCATTCACTGAGGTTTTTCTATGCTGATGGCATTTGGCGCAATCATCGCCGGCCTGGTGCTGCTGGTCTGGAGCGCCGACAAATTTGTGGAGGGCGCCGCAGCGACCGCCAAACACCTGGGCATGCCGACGCTCTTGATCGGCATGGTGATCATTGGCTTCGGAACCTCGGCCCCCGAGCTTGCGGTCTCTGCCATGGCGGCATCCGATGGCAATCCTGGCCTGGCCCTTGGTAACGGCTACGGCTCGAACATCACCAACATTGCGCTTATTGTCGGCCTGACGGCCGTGATCGCGCCCATTGCGGTGCATTCCCAGGTTATTCGCAGAGAACTGCCGCTGCTGATCGTTCTGACGTTGATTGCGGGTGCCCAGCTGATTGACGGCCAGCTCTCCCGAACGGATGGCTGGGTATTGCTGGCGGTTTTCGCCGCTGTGATGGGTTGGTCGATCTACCAGGGCCTCAGAGGCAAGGCGGACCCGCTGACCGGTGATGCTGACGCCGAGATCATCGCTCACCCCATGCCCCTGAAAACCGCCATTATATGGCTGGTCATTGGTCTGGTCCTGCTCATTGTCAGTTCCCGCCTGCTGGTGTGGGGCGCCGTCACCATCGCCCAGAGCCTGGGCGTCAGCGATCTGGTGATCGGCCTTACCATCGTCGCTATTGGCACCTCACTGCCGGAGCTTGCATCGGCCCTCGCCGCTGTAAAAAAGAACGAGCATGATCTGATTCTGGGTAATATTCTGGGATCGGGCATCTTCAACACCCTGGCCGTGGTGGGCCTTGCGGCCGTAATCGAGCCCCTGGCGGTGGATCCGGAAGTGCTCTATCGGGACTGGACCCTGATGCTGGCCTTAACGGTCGGCCTGTTCCTGATGGGCTACGGCCTTACCGGGTGGCGCAAGTTGGTGAGCCGGGTAGATGGCGCCATCCTGGTCCTGGTCTACGTGGCCTATACCGGCTATCTGTTGTCCACAGTGGTGGCCGCCGGCACCGCCTGACCTGTCGTATCGGTGCGAGGCCGGTGCTAACCGGCTTCGCCGTCTCCCAACAGCTCGGTCAGCCTTGAGCGCACCTCGGTCATCACCTCATCCAGGTCGGCTTTGGACTTGCCGGCGGTTTCCAGCGGCTCGCCCACCCGGACATCCACTGGCTGCCCCAGGTTGATCTGCCAGGTCCGCGCCGGCAACACCCGGTGAATCCCCCTGACGGCTACCGGTACAATGACCGCCTCGGTATCCAGCGCCAAATGAAAACAGCCCTTCTTGAATGGCAGCAACTTGCCGTCCGGGGAGCGGGTGCCCTCCGGTGCCGCCCAGAGCACGATTCCGCTTTCCATCATCGCCCGGGCCTTTTCCAGGTCTCTGACCGCACGTTGCCGGTTGGAACGATCCACTGAAGGAAACTCGGCCGCCCTCATGGCCTGTCCCAGCAGCGGAATGCGAAACAGCTCCTTTTTTGCCAGCATACGAATGGAGCCCGGCAACGATACAAAAGTGACCGGAATATCATAGTGGCTGGCATGGGTGCACATGATGATGTAACGCCGGCCATCGCCGAAATCCGGCACCTGCCCGCGCACTGTCAGGCTGGCCCGGACCAGTCGCAGCAACGACGCCGACCATTCACGGCAGTATTGATCAACGATGGATCGGTTCAACCGGCCGAACAAAGCCCTCAGCAAAACCAAGAGGGAGAAAAGTGCTGTCAGTCCGACGCTGCCCAGGACAACGCCAGCCCGCCGGAGCAGCGTCGCCGACTCCGTCAGTGGGCTCATGTTCAGTTTGATCATCGCAGGCACCCTTCCCTTATTTTCCGTTAGTTCCTGGCCTGATTGGTTTTTTCAGCCGCGGCGAATTATAGCGACTGAAATGCCTGCTGGATAACGCACAAAAGTATTGCTCAATTATTAACCATGACCTATAAGTAATAAGGATATAACCTGACAAAATCCCGATGCAGGTCCCACCGTCCGACGACAACCCCAATAAGGAGACGGACCATGAAACAGGAAACAGCCATACAGCGCGGCCCGAACGACCCGGGCCTTGAGAACCCCACCCGCAGAACCCTTCTGCTCGGAAGCGCCGGCGCCATGGCGGCAGTGAGCGTGCTAGGTTTCACGCCGCTTGCCAGGGCCGATGAACCGAAATCCCTCCCGGATTACGCCGCCTGGAAAGAGCGCAACGCCCTGATCGTGCATAGCACCAACACCATGGAAACCCAACGGGGCGCCATCGGCAATGGTGTAATCACCGCCAGTGACCGACTGTTTGTGCGAAACAACCTGCCCGCACCACCAGCCTCGGTCACGGACAACCCGGACGCCTGGGAACTTCGGATCGAGGGTGTCAGCAACCCTCGCACGCTCACGGTCGGCGAACTGAAAGCCATGGGTGTAACGACCGTTGCCTCCGTGCTGCAGTGTTCCGGTAACGGTCGGGCATTTTTCCCTCACGGTGCGGGTGGCACCCAGTGGTCGGTTGGAGCGGCCGGCTGCGTCATGTGGACGGGCGTCCCCCTTGCAGACGTGGTGGAAGCCCTTGGCGGCCCGGTTGAGAGCGCCAGATATATCACCGCCACCGGTGGCGAATCCTTGCCCGATGGTATCGACCCCAAGACCATCATCGTTGAGCGTTCGGTTCCCACCAGAGCACTGGACACTGCGTTACTTGCCTGGGAAATGAACGATGAGCCGCTCACCCACACCCACGGCGGGCCGCTGCGCATGATCATCCCCGGCTATTATGGTGTGAATAACGTCAAGTACGTCAAGAATCTCGCGTTCACCGAAAACCAGACAGACGCCAAGATTCAGGCCTCCGGCTATCGGGTTCGCGACGTTGGCGTCAAAGGTTCACCAGACCAACCCTCCATGTGGGAAATGAACGTGAAGTCATGGGTGACCGCCCCCCTGGAAAGCGGTCGTGCCGGTCGGAACATGATCTACGGCGTGGCCTTCGGGGGTACAGTAGCGCTGGAGAAAGTGGACGTTTCCACAGATGGTGGCAAAACCTGGAAGCAGGCGCGGTTCTTGGGGCCGGATCTTGGCCCCTATGCCTGGCGGCCCTTTGTGCTGGCGGCAGACATGCCGGCCGGCGAGCACCGGATTGTCAGCCGGGCGACCGATGTCCGGGGCAACACCCAGCCCGAGGGCCGGACTGAGAATGAACGCGGCTACGGCCACAATGGCTGGAGCGACCATGGAGTTACGGTCGCCGTCAGTTGATAACGAGCGGGGCCGACCAGGGAACCCGGCGGCCCCGACCTCTCCGGAACATAATTACATGAGAAGAATTGCAGTACTGTGTGCAGTATCCCTGATCGGCCTTTCGGCACCGGTCCACGCCGACGACATCGAAAAAGGGAAAGAGGTGTTCACCCAGCAGGCACAGCCCTCCTGCACGGTTTGTCATGCACTGGCAGACGCCGGCTCCTCCGGCGCCATTGGGCCCGACCTCGACGAACTGAAACCGTCACTGGAACAGGTGGCCAACGCCGTCACCAGTGGCGTGGGCATAATGCCGGCATTCAATGAGTCACTGTCCCCGGAACAGATCCGTGCCGTGGCCCTCTATGTGGCCAGCGTTACGGGCGGGGAGAAATAGAACCGAAGGGGGGGCAAAGCCCCCTGTTCCGGGCGTCAGGCGTTTTCCTGGAACACCATGGCAACGGAATTAAGGCAATAACGCTGCCCGGTTGGTGGCGGGCCGTCCGGAAAAACGTGGCCCAGATGGCTGTCGCAACGGGGGCAGCGTATTTCGGTGCGGGTCATGCCAAGGCTGGTGTCCTCGATATACCGGATATGCTCGGGATCGAAAGGCTGAAAAAAGCTTGGCCAGCCGGTTCCCGAATCAAACTTCGAATCTGAGCTGAACAGCGGCAGGTCACACAGCCGGCAGTGATACACGCCGGCCTTCTTGTTATCCAGCAGGGTTCCGCAGAACGGATGCTCTGTGCCATGATCAAGCAAAACACGCCGCTCTTCCGATGTCAGGTCGGCAGCTTTTTCGTCAACCTGTGCTTCGGTCAGTGGTGTCAGGTCGTATCCTGCAGCGGAAACTCCCATGGTCTGCCTCCTCAGGCGATGCTGCCTGTGTCGTTATCTGTGTATTCCGGCTTCAGGCGGTCACCATAACTGTCCGCGAGCTTCTCCATTTTCGG
>NZ_JAWLCH010000014.1:0-35097 GCF_041687235.1 Marinobacter sp.
GATGCTGGGGTTTTTTATTGCCTGAAACTCAGGCCCTCACTCACCTCAACCCGGTGATATACTCTTTCCATAACGAACGAACTCTCAGAATGGAGCCTGCCAATGCCTGCCACTGATCACCTGGTTATCTTCGATACAACGCTCCGTGATGGTGAGCAAAGCCCCGGTGCCACCATGAACAAAGCGGAGAAGCTCCGCATTGCCAAAGCTCTTGAAAAGCTTCGGGTCGACGTTATTGAAGCGGGTTTCGCGATTGCCAGCCAGGGTGATTTCGAAGCAGTGAAAGCGATCGCGGAGTCGATCAAGGACTCAACGATCTGCAGTCTGGCGCGGGCGCTGGACAAGGATATTGATCGGGCAGCAGAGGCCATCCGGCCGGCACAGCGCGGGCGGATCCATACCTTTATCGCCACATCGCCTATTCACATGAAGCACAAGCTGCAGATGCAGCCCGATGAAGTGGTCGAGCAGGCGGTTCGCTCGGTCAAGCGCGCCCGAAGCCATGTCGATGACGTTGAGTTTTCGTGCGAAGACGCGGGACGCTCGGAACTGGACTTCCTGTGCCGGATCATCGAAGCGGCAATTGATGCAGGCGCCAGTACGATCAACATTCCGGATACGGTGGGCTACGCGATTCCGGAGCAGTTCGGAGAGACCATCCGTCAGCTTTTGAACCGGATTCCAAACGCCGATAAAGCTATTTTTTCGGTGCATTGCCACAACGATCTGGGCCTGGCTGTCTCCAACTCTCTGGCGGCAGTCTCTCAGGGCGCTCGTCAGGTGGAGTGCACCATTAATGGGTTGGGGGAGCGTGCAGGTAATGCCGCGCTAGAGGAAATCGTAATGGCGGTTCGCACCCGCCAGGATCTGTTCCACATAGACACCCGCATTGATACCCAGCACATCGTGCCTGCGTCGCGCCTGGTGTCCACCATCACCGGGTTTCCTGTCCAGCCCAACAAGGCCATCGTTGGCGCCAATGCCTTTGCCCATGAGTCGGGGATTCATCAGGATGGGGTCCTGAAGCATCGGGAAACCTACGAGATCATGCGGGCGCAGGATGTGGGTTGGCACACCAATAGCCTGGTGCTGGGCAAGCATTCCGGCCGTAACGCATTCCGTACCCGTTTACTGGAGCTCGGGATTCAGTTTGAGACCGAAACGGAGCTGAACGAAGCGTTCACAAGGTTCAAGGCGCTCGCAGATCTTAAGCATGAAATCTTCGACGAAGATCTGCAGGCCATCGCCAGCGATACCCGTCAGAAAGAGGAAGATGGCCGGTACGGTCTGGTCTGTATGCAGGTATGCTCCGAGACCGGAGTCGTGCCAAAGGCCAATCTGACCCTGACGGTAGACGGCAAAGAACACAAGGTTGAGGCAGAAGGCAGCGGGCCGGTCGATGCCACGTTCAAGGCGATCGAATCCCTGGTGGATTCGGGCTGCAACCTCCAGTTGTATTCAGTGAACAATATTACCAGCGGCACCGATGCCCAGGGTGAGGTGACTGTCCGTCTGGAACGCGGCGGGCGGATCGTTAACGGCGTGGGTGCCGATACTGATATCATCATCGCTTCCGCCAAGGCGTACATAGAGGCCCTGAACCTGATCAGTAAGGGTGGAATTCGACAGCATCCCCAGGTTGCGGATGTGTGAGACTGTAAATTCGGCTAATCCCGACGGGCGAAGTTAATGATCGGATCGGAAGCAGAGCGTCAGTTTTATCTGGGGGCGGCGGGGATACGGATGTGGTATGCCCGGCAACCGCTGCCGGGTGCGGCGCCCAGTCCAGAGTTTCAGTTTCCTGAGGAGACGTCCGCTCCGGAGGCAATCTCTGGAATTTCCGAGCCTGTACCCCGCCCGGCAAGAGATTCAGGTCGCTCGGCTCCGGGTAAACCGACAGGGTTGGATCGAACGGAAGGGGTTGCCCGAATAGCGGATCTGCAGGCCTTGATGGGAGCGGAAGCCGGTGCTTCGGGAAAAGCCTCCCGGCGGCCAGTGGAATCGCGTTCCTCAGCCGAGGCTGTTCCGGAGCCCCCGGAATCAGAGCCACAGAAAGCGATGTCGACGCCGTCGACCATGAGCCCCTCAGAAAGCGTTAATCTGATGATCTGGGCGGGTAGTGGTGTAGCGCTGATTGGTGCGATGTCTGAAGATGCCAGCAATCGGCTGCAGGAAACCCTCGCGCTGAATATTCTGAAGAGCATGGGCGAAGCCCGGCCTCGGCTTCTGGGGCATGTGTCCTGGCCCATCTTCAATAATCTGCTGGTTCCCGGCAATTCCGGTCATGACTTTGCTGAGGTTATGCGCAGTGTTCTGTCCGGTCTGGAGCGTCAGCAGGTTGTTGTCCTGCAGGGCGGCGGAGATTCAGGGCAGAGCTGGCTGGAGGAAGCGCTTGGTCGTGACGCAACACTCCGGTTTCCGCACACCCTCGCGGAGATTGCCGGTAACCCGACACTGAAACGGGTCCTCTGGCAACAAATACGGCCTCTGGTCACCCGTTAATGTGCTATCCGGAAACCTACCAAAAAGTCCTCGAGGCGGATCTGCTGCTGCGGCCACTGGCACCCGAGGACGTTCCGGCTGTGCTCGATATTGAGCGCCAGGGTTATTCCCACCCCTGGAGCGAATCGGTGTTTCTTGATTGTTTCAAGGACAGTTATCGCCTTTGGGCCGCGTGCCACGGTGGATTGCTGGTGGGCTACGCTGTGGTTGCTTACATGGTCGATGAAGCGCACCTGTTGAACATCTGCGTGCACCCGAGTGCTCGCGGTGAAGGGGTAGGGCGCCATCTTCTGAGGCATGTGCTGGCAACGGCGGCGCACGAGGGCATGTCTCAGCTTTTGCTTGAGGTCAGGGCAAGCAATGATGCTGCCATAACCCTTTACGAAAACGAGGGCTTCCAGGAAATCGGTCAGCGCCCCGGATATTATCCGGATGCCAATGGCCGGGAGGATGCCCGGGTGATGGTGCTCGGGCTCAGCCAATGATCCTTGCCGGGGTAGTTCGCGTCAAAGTGGTATAGGCCCTATAATGGCCGCCTTTTCCAGAACATCAGATTCAGGTTGCTTTTCGATTATGTCTAACCTTTCCCAGGAAGTGGCCAAGCGCCGCACCTTTGCCATTATCTCGCACCCGGACGCCGGTAAGACCACCATTACCGAAAAGGTTCTGTTGTTCGGGCAGGCCATCCAGAAGGCGGGCACGGTAAAGGGGAAGAAGTCCGGCCAGCACGCGAAATCTGATTGGATGGAAATGGAAAAAGAGCGGGGTATTTCGGTAACCACCTCGGTTATGCAGTTTCCCTACGGGGGCAAACTGGTGAATCTGCTTGATACCCCGGGCCACGAAGACTTCTCGGAAGATACCTACCGAACCCTGACCGCTGTGGACTCCTGCCTGATGGTGATCGACAGTGCCAAGGGTGTAGAGGAGCGGACCATCAAGCTGATGGAGGTTACCCGCTTGCGGGATACCCCTATCCTGACGTTCATGAACAAGCTGGACCGGGATACCCGCGATCCGGTCGAACTGATGGACGAGGTTGAGGACGTACTGAAAATTGCCTGTGCGCCAATTACCTGGCCTATCGGCATGGGTAAAAGTTTCAAGGGCGTCTACCACCTGCTTCGGGATGAAGTCATCCTTTATCAGTCCGGTCAGGGCCATATGATCCAGGAGAAACGGGTTATCTCGGGGCTGGACAATCCAGAACTGGAACAGGCCATTGGCGCCTACGCCGACGATCTGCGTGATGAAATTGAGTTGGTCAAGGGCGCGTCCCACGAGTTTGATCAGGACGCCTTCCTTGCCGGCGAACTCACCCCGGTTTTCTTTGGTACAGCCCTCGGCAACTTCGGGGTAGACCACATGCTGGACGGTCTGGTGGAGTGGGCGCCAGAGCCGCAGCCCCGGGAAACCGACCAGAGACTCGTGCAGCCTGCGGAGGATGGATTCTCGGGCTTCGTATTCAAGATTCAGGCGAATATGGATCCACAGCACCGCGACCGTGTCGCGTTCCTCCGTATTGTCTCCGGTAGCTACAACCAGGGCATGAAAGCCCGTCATGTGCGTATCGGGAAGGAAGTCCGCTTCTCTGATGCCCTGACCTTCATGGCTGGCGACCGGGAACATGCCGAGCAGGCCTTTGCCGGCGATATTATCGGCCTGCACAATCACGGCACCATTCAGTTGGGGGATACCTTCACCGCCGGTGAAGACATGAAATTTACGGGGATTCCAAACTTTGCCCCTGAGCTGTTCCGCCGGATCCGTCTGAAGGACCCGCTCAAGGCCAAACAGCTCCAGAAAGGTCTGATCCAGCTGTCAGAGGAGGGTGCTGTTCAGGTGTTCAGGCCTTTGCGCAATAATGATCTCATTGTTGGCGCCGTAGGCGTTCTTCAGTTCGATGTGGTGGTCAGTCGGCTGAAAAGTGAGTACAAGGTTGAGGCGATCTACGAGCCGATCAATGTGGCTACGGCGCGCTGGGTGACCTGCAGCGATGAGCGCAAGCTTGACGAGTTCCAGCGCAAGAACAATGACAATCTGGCACTCGACGGCAGTGACCGGCTCGCTTACATTGCGCCGACCATGGTAAACCTGAATCTGGCTCAGGAGCGGTATCCTGACATCCAGTTCCACAAGACCCGGGAGCATTGACGGCGCCGGGCGGAGGCAACTGTGCGACTCATCGACGCCCATTGTCATTTTGATTTTCCACAATTTGAGGGTCGTCGCGAGACTGAGCTTGAGCAGGGGCGCACCCGCGGGCTCGCGGGGCTCGTAATACCCGGCGTGCGTCGGTCTGACTGGGGCAGGGTCCGACAGATCGCGCTGAATTATGACGGTCTGTCTTATTGCCTCGGCGTTCATCCCTGGTTTGTGGATGAGCATTCCGACGAGGACCTTGCTGAGCTCCGGAGGTTGCTGGAGAGCAAGCCGGACCGCTGTGTAGCGATTGGCGAGTGTGGGCTCGACCGGCTCCGGGGCAATCTTGATCAACAGTGGCCCTGGTTTGAAGCGCAAGTGGATCTGGCCTGCGAGCTGGGAATGCCGCTGGTGATCCACTCGGTGAAGACACACGATGAGGTACACAGTCTGCTTAACCGTCGCCAGTGGCATGGTCGGGCCCTGATTCACGGATTCAGCGGAAGTTTTCAGCAGGCCAGAAAGCTGGTTGATCTGGGTTGCTTTATCGGAGTGGGTGGTGTGGTTACCCATGCCAGGGCCAACAAGACCCGTGATGCGATTGCAAGGTTGCCGCTGGAAGCGCTTGTGCTTGAGACGGATGCCCCGGATATGGCGCCGGAAGGGGTGTCGAAAGGGCAGAACTCGCCACGGTTCCTGCCTGACATTCTGGACGCGCTTGCGGAAATCCGCGGTGGAACGCCCGAGCAACTGGCGCCGGTACTTCTGGACAATGTGTCCCGATTATATGGTTGGTCCGCTGCTGATATAGGGGAATAACGAAACAAGCTCACGCAGGGTTGGCTTTCCCGGGAGGTTCGAGTATACTTCGCGCCCTGGCTTTTCAAGGCGATGTCATTATCTCAGCCCCGAATGATGGCAGCGCAACAACAGGTATGGAACCTCCTCCGGATGCCTTGCATTTACCGGTGGCGGTTTTTAACGTTTCTTATATAGCGTTCAAGGCGGAATCAATGAAGACTCTGAGTGCGAAACCAGAAACAGTAAAACGTGACTGGTACGTTGTAGACGCAGCCGGCAAGACGCTGGGTCGTCTGTCAACCGAAATCGCCCGTCGTCTGCGGGGCAAGCATAAGCCTGAGTATACCCCTCATGTAGACACTGGCGATTACATTGTTGTGATCAACGCGAGCCAGGTGCGGGTTACCGGCAAGAAAGCATCTGACAAGATGTACTACAGTCATACCGGCTTTCCTGGTGGCATCAAATCCATCAACTTCGAGAAGCTGGTCGACAAGGCGCCCGAGCAAGTTATCCAGAAGTCTGTCAAAGGCATGC
Organism: Marinobacter sp.; assembly: GCF_041687235.1. Classification (GTDB taxonomy): domain Bacteria; phylum Pseudomonadota; class Gammaproteobacteria; order Pseudomonadales; family Oleiphilaceae; genus Marinobacter. The sequence goes on from NZ_JAWLCH010000014.1 coordinate 5,983, forward strand.
TTCCGAAGGGGCCGCTCGGTCGCGCCATGTTCAAGAAGCTGAAAATCTATGCCGGCGCTGAGCATCCCCACGCAGCCCAGCAGCCCAAAGAACTCGACATTTAACGGAAGGCGGATATGTCTGTAGCACAAAATTACGGTACTGGTCGCCGCAAGACATCCACGGCTCGGGTTTTTATCAAGCCGGGAAGCGGTAACATTTCTATCAACGGTCGCTCAATCGAAGATTTTTTCGGTCGTGAGACTCTGCGTATGATCGTTCGTCAGCCTCTGGTTGTTGCCGAATCCACCGATCGTTTCGATATCAATATCACCGTGAAAGGTGGTGGTATCAGTGGCCAGGCCGGCGCAATTCGCCACGGTCTGACCCGCGCGCTGATGGATTACGATGAAACTCTGCGCCCTGCGCTGCGTAAAGCGGGTTACGTCACCCGTGACGCACGCGAAGTTGAGCGTAAGAAAGTGGGTCTGCGCAAGGCGCGTAAGCGTCCTCAGTACTCCAAGCGTTAATTTCGCTGGAGCAGATCCTGGAAAACCCGGCCCTTTCGGTCGGGTTTTTTTATGTCCGGGTGATTTGGCGGCAAATTGATCTGGAGCAGGGGTGAGGCGCCAGTGGCGGCTTTCCGACTTGTAAGGCCCCGGTAATTTCATTACCATTTGGGCGCTTATATTTTTGGGTTGTGAAGTCCTTTTGATGCGCATTGTCGGCTGTGTTGCAGGCGGTGGCATCGCCTGATGGGAGAAGACCATAATGAATAATGGCGACGTTAGCCAAGGCCGGCGCCGGTTCCTGATCGGTGCTACGTCTGTGGTAGGTGGAGCGGGCGTCGTCGGTGCGGCCGTTCCCTTTCTGGGTTCCTGGAATCCCAGTGCCAAAGCGGAGGCAGCAGGTGCACCGGTAACCGTCAATGTCAGCAAGATCGAGCCAGGTCAGCAGATCACCGTTGAATGGCGAGGCAAGCCGGTGTGGATTATTCGCCGCACCGATGAGATGTTGGATAACATTGAAAAATTGTCCGAGCGGATGAAAGATCCGGACTCCGAGGCTCCCCAGCAGCCACCGTATATTGAGGGGCCACTGCGAGCGATCAAGCCCGAGATCGGTGTCTATGTCGGCCTCTGTACCCATTTGGGTTGCGTGCCTTCGTATCGGCCGGAGATCGCCCCGGCAGATCTGGGTGACGAGTGGTTGGGCGGCCTTTTCTGTCCTTGTCACGGTTCACGCTATGATATGGCTGGTCGGGTGTATTCAGCCCAGCCCGCGCCCCTGAACCTCGAGGTCCCGCCTTATCGCTTTGACGACGATGCGACCCTTACGATTGGTCTTGATCCGGAGGCAGCGTAATGCAAAAGCTGATTAACTGGGTAGATGAGCGTCTGCCGATTGTTGATGCCTGGAACAAGCATCTGGGCAAGTATTACGCGCCGAAAAACTTCAACGTGTGGTACTTTTTCGGGTCCCTGGCCATGCTGGTTCTTGTTAACCAGCTGGTTACCGGTATCTGGTTAACCATGAGCTACAACCCCTCCGCGGAAGGTGCTTTTGCCTCCGTTGAGTACATCATGCGTGATGTAGAGTGGGGCTGGTTGTTGCGTTATCTGCACTCCACAGGTGCGTCGGCTTTCTTCGTCGTGGTCTACCTGCACATGTTCCGGGGGCTGATGTATGGTTCCTACCAGAAGCCGCGGGAGCTCATCTGGATCTTCGGCATGCTGATCTACCTGGTATTGATGGCCGAAGCCTTCATGGGCTACCTGCTGCCCTGGGGCCAGATGTCCTACTGGGGTGCTCAGGTTATCGTAAACCTGTTCGGCGCCATTCCGGTTATCGGGGAAGATCTTTCCCTTTGGATTCGGGGTGACTATCTGATTTCAGGGATTACCCTGAACCGTTTCTTTGCGCTCCACGTTGTGGCGCTGCCGATTGTACTGCTCGGCCTGGTTGTCCTGCACATTCTTGCTCTGCATGAAGTGGGCTCAAACAACCCGGACGGGATCGACATCAAGAAGAACAAAGACGAGAACGGCGTTCCGAAAGACGGTATTCCGTTCCACCCGTACTACACGGTCCATGACCTTATGGGTGTGGCGGTGTTCTTCTTTATCTTCTTTATCGTTGTGTTTTTCTTCCCGGAAGGTGGCGGTCTGTTCATTGAGAAGCCAAACTTCGAGCCGGCAAACGCCCTCAAGACGCCTGATCACATCGCTCCGGTCTGGTATTTCACGCCGTTCTACGCGATGTTGCGTGCAGTGACTGTTGACCTGTTTGGTCTGGACGCGAAGTTCTGGGGTGTTGTGGTGATGGGCGCAGCGATCGCCATCCTGTTTGTATTGCCCTGGCTGGATAAGAGCCCGGTGCGGTCAATGCGCTACAAGGGCTGGCTGAGCCGGATTGCCCTGGCGATTTTCGCGGTGAGCTTCGTCATCCTTGGTTATCTTGGTCTTGTGCCTGCTACGGAAGGTCGTACCATGGTTGCCCAGATCCTGACGGTGCTGTACTTCCTCTACTTTATCCTCATGCCGTTCTACACGCGTATGGAGAAAACAAAGCCAGTTCCAGAGAGGGTGACAGGATAATGAGAAAGCTGATTTTTGGTCTTTTCATCGCGGTCCTGCCAGCTCTCGGGCTGGCGGCGGGCTCAACTGTGCCGCTGGACAGCTTCGAGTCAGATCACTCTGACAAGGCGTCTCTTCAGCGCGGTGCGGCGCTGTTCACCAACTACTGCATGGGCTGTCATTCCATGGAGTTCGCCCGCTACAAACGGGTTTCGGATGATCTGGAAATTCCGGCTGAATTGTACGAGGAGAACCTGATCTTCACCGGCGCCAAAATTGGCGAGTTGATGAAGAATTCCATGAATAAGGACATGGCGGCTGACTGGTTTGGTGCACCTCCGCCCGACCTGACGCTTGAAACCCGTCTGAGGGGCGAGGCGTGGGTATATTCCTACCTGCGTGGCTTTTATCAGGACGATACCCGTCCGTTGGGCGTGAATAACGTAGTCTTCCCGGCTGTGGGCATGCCCCATGTTCTGGTTGACCTTCAGGGGTTGTGTGCGGTTGAGCCCAAGATTGGCCAGCCAGCCAGTGTGGAGCCCCTCAGCGGCAACATCAACAACGCCGACGTCTGCCCCGAGTACGCGATCGAAGGCAGCATGTCTGGAGCCGAGTTTGACCAGGCCATGTACGACCTGACCAATTTCATGTCGTACATGGGTGACCCGATCAAACTTGAGCGTGAGCGTCTGGGGATTTTTGTCCTGATTTTCGTGGCCATCTTCTTCGTGTTCGCCTACCTGCTCAATCGTGAGTACTGGAAGGACGTACACTGAGAAATAGGGTATAATCCCGTCCCCTGAGTTCCAGCGGGCAATAACCGGCCCGCTGGATTTTTGCGTTTTTTCAGGATCATTTCGGTTTGTTTACTCGTGAGGTAGTTCTATGGGCGTTGTGACCAAGCGGTCATCAATGACGTTTTTCTCGGATCCGGCCAGCCATTACAGCCACAGGGTGCGTATTGTTCTGGCAGAGAAGGGTGTTACCGTCGATATCGTTGATGTGGATCCGGACAATCCGCCGGCTGAACTGGCCGACCTGAATCCGTACAACGCCCTGCCGACCTTGGTGGATCGTGATCTGGTGCTCTATGAGCCAAATATCATGATGGAGTACCTCGACGAGCGTTTCCCGCATCCGCCGCTGTTGCCGGTGTACCCGGTTGCCCGTGCAAACAGCCGTCTCATGATGCACAGGATTCAGAAAGACTGGTGTGGCCTGGTGGATCAGATCCTGGCGCAGCCGAACGCCAAAGCCTCTGAAGCAGCGCGCAAAGAGCTGAAAGAGAGTTTGTTGGCAACGGCACCGCTGTTTGGTGAGATGCCTTTCTTCCTCTCTGAAGAGTTCACCATTGTCGACTGCTGCATTGCCCCGATTCTCTGGCGTCTCCCGTCACTGGGAATCGAGTTGAACGAAAAACAGGCCAAGCCACTGCAGAAGTACATGGAGAGTATCTTCAGTCGAGAGGGGTTCAAGGCGAGCCTGTCCGACCTGGAAGAAGACATTCGCAGCTGATTTGGTAACGTTCCGCGGGCCGGAGCAGGAGAGTGGCAGTGGCTGAGAGTAAAAACACCATGACGTCCAGCCGCCCGTACCTGGTACGAGCGTTCAATGAGTGGATTCTGGACAATGACTGCACGCCCTACATCGTGGTGGACGCAGGCATTCAGGGTGTGCAGGTGCCGACTGAGCATGTGGCAAACGGGCAAATTGTGCTGAACATCAGTCCGGGTGCCGTGCGCGGTCTGGTTATCGGCAATGGCGCACTGGAGTTCAGTGCCCGTTTCGGTGGCGTACCCATGCAGGTGTTCATTCCGTTGCAGGCGGTCATGGCAATTTATGCCAAGGAAAACGGTGAGGGCATGGTCTTCGGCAGTGAGCCGGGATCCCCGGATCCGGACGGCACATCCCGTGAGCGCGAAGGCGAGCAGTCTTCATCTGGTCAGGAAGATCGCCCTGCCGGCCGGCCCACGCTTAAAGTCGTCAAATAATTGGTTTCCCGCCTCTGAAAAGCCAGCCTACGCTGGCTTTTTTTATCCTCCGAATATCTTGCCGTCAATCAGCCCGCACAGGGCGTTAATAATCAGGAGCAGCAGAGGCGTTGCTTCAGTCGGGGTGAGATTGTTCAGCGCAATCTCGTGATCTTCGGGGTGCAGGAGCGAGGTTATGTCGGATTTCTCCCGGGCACTGAGAACCACGACGCTCATTTCCCGGTCGTGGGCGGCCTGGATAGCCTGGATGAGATTGGCCTTGTGTCCGTCATCAACAACCACAAAGAGCAGGTCGCCTGGCTTGCCGATTGCCCTGACCTGACGAGAGAAGGTGTCGTTAAAACGGTTATCGCGGCAGATAGCGGAATAGGTCGTCGCGTCGGCCCCGAGGTTGATAGCGGGTAGAGCGGGTCTGTCCTGTTCGAATCGGTTCAGAAGCGCAGTACAGAAGTATTGGGCCAAAATGTTGGCATTGCCGTTTGCGCAGGCAATAATCTTTCCGTCCTGGAGCAGGGTGTTCACGAAGGCGTTGGCGACCTCCTCAATGGCGGGGCCTGCGGTGCTCGCGGCCTGCGCCGTATGCTCCATGTGGCTTGCAAACCACTGGTTGATCTGGTGTTCGGTGTCGTTCATGTTCTAGGTCACTATCCTGCCAGAATTGCATTCCTGATCCATTGTACCCGGTATTTTTTGACGGTTCCCGGACTGATGGCAATGACATCAATTCGCGAGACGCTATCCCAGAGACCGTGTCTGTGCAGGTAGAATGACACGGCTCGAATCAGGCGCTTCTGCTTTGGGTAATTGATTGAACTTGCGGGGTCAACGAGACTGCCTGCGCCCCGGTATCGAACCTCGAAGAAGACGAGCGTGGCGCCATCCCGGCCCACGAGATCTATTTCGCCGCCACGATTGTAGACATTGCGCTCAAGTATCTGAACACCCCGGCTTGCGAGGTAGCGGGCGGCGACACCCTCGAAGTGATTTCCCAGATGTTTGGTGCCATCCATGGCGGTTGCTTTGCTCCTGCAGTGTTATTCCGAGAGGCGCCTCGCGTCTTCCTCGGGCGGTGTTTCGTTTTCTTTGGTCTCCGGTTCCGGGATGAGCTCCGGGGCGCCATTGCGGAACTGTGCCCAGAGCTGTTCGCGATGGATGCTGCCTTGGGGTGTCATGGTAAGAACGCCGGTCTGCCCGGTTATTGAGGCATTTTCAACCTGTCTTAACAGGGGCAGGCGTTTGCTCAATTGCCAGGCGTCAGCCCCCATGGCGAAGAGGCGACCGGGCTGGCCGCGAGTGCCGGACAGATTTTCCGTGGCTCTGGTGCGCAATTCATTGTCTTCACCCAGAACCCAGGGAATATCGGTGAAAATCACGCCGTTCAGATCCCGATCCCGAGAAGGCGCCGGTGTGCCCTCGTAGATGATGGAGGGAGAGTAAACCGGCAGGTCGCCACCGAAATAGAACGCAAACAGTGGCTTGAACTGACGGGCGACGGTGGGCTCTGCCACCATGACAATGGCGTCGGCATCCTGCCGGCGCCTTGGCTCGAATTCAACGTTCATACCAATGGTGCGTTCAACCTGGATGGCCCTGTCCCGGGAAACGGTAATTCCCAGCAGGTCGGCCGTTACGGCGCGGAGATTGTCCTCCCGGAAGAAGCGTTCGATATCCAGAGCAACACCTTCGTGGGTGGCCATCCGCTTCAGCAGCGCAAATTCGACGCGATCGCCCCACTCCCCTTCAGGAATGAGAACGAGAACCTGGCTCAGTTGCTCGGCTGCAAGTCTGTCCGCTATCTGCCGGGCCTCGTCTTCCGCCGAAAGGCCAAACTGGTAAAGCCCGTCTGGTGATTCTTTTTCCGACGGCAGGTAATTCAGTCCCAGAGCGGGGACCGGTAAGGTGTTCATCGAGCCAAGACCGGCAAGCGCTTCCTTTTCCAATGGACCGACCACGAGGTCGATATCCTGCTTGGAGATTTGTTCATAGAGTTCGCTGAAGGGGGTTTCCGAGGTGTCGAAGATGCGTATGTCTGTCTGTTCCCGGTCGGTGGAGTCGTCAAGATAGTAGGCGGCAAGAAAGCCATCCCGAATCGCTTTTCCGGCAGTCGCCAGCGGGCCCTGCAGTGGCAAAGCCAGGGCGATTTTTTCCGGGCGGCTATCGGCGAGCGTTGCGACCAGTTGCAATTTCGAGGGCAGCACCTGGGCGGCAGGGTGGCCGGGCCAGTTGTTTTGCCAGCCGCGAATGATCCGCCCCTGTTCATCAATGCCGGCATCGGGTGTCCGGATAAGGCCGGCCAGCTCCAGCCAACCCTGGACTTCATAGCCGATGGCGTCTTCCGATGCGGACGTCAGTTCGTTGTCGGGCACCTGTTCGAGCAGAGACCAGACCCGGTCATGTATTTTCTGGGCGTCCGCACTGCTATCGGTCTGGGCCAGCAAAATAAGGGTCAGGGCGGCGGACATCGGGTCGTCTGCCAGGGCGAACGTGTCTGCCTGCAGGTTCGCCGCACGGGAGATCAGGTCACTCGGGTAGTTAATAAAGTCGGACGGAGTCAGGCTCGCGGCAATCTCTTTTGCCCAGGATTCGTCCTCCAGGGCGGTTGCACTGGCCATGGACAGAAGGCGTTTCTGATTGCCAAGCCCGGGAGCGGGTTGCGCCAGGCGAGGACTTTGCAGTAGCGTTCTGGCCGCCACATGATTGTCTTCGTCCTGGAAGCGGCTGGCGATCCGAAGAAGATAGGCCTGGGCTGTTTGGGCGTCGTCTTCCTTGCTGGCCATTTCAAGGGCCTGATCGGCCGTTTGTGCAATATGCGACTCGAGGTTCACGCTGGCGCAGCCGGCGGAAAGAAGTGCGGCGGTTAATACGCTGGCCAGGGCTCGTTGATGAATGCAGATCTTTATCATGGCAGGCTCGACATACTCCGGATGATTGGGCTTGTAGCGCCAGACTAACGGTGGCAAGTTTAACAGCTCCGGGGGTAATTCACATGACGTAACTGTCACGGTCCCGGAGTCCGTAACAGAGAGGCAGAAACTTTGAAAAACGTGGTCAGTGATTTCCCGCCGTCAGAAGCTGGAAAGGCCGGATCGGCAGGAACGCTCTATGTGGTTGCCACGCCCATTGGCAATCTTGATGATCTGTCTCCAAGGGCAACCCGGACACTTGCCGCCGTTGATGTGGTGGCGGCTGAAGATACCCGGCATAGTGGTCGGCTGCTGAGCCATCTCGGCATTCAGAAGCGCTTGATCGCGCTGCATGACCATAATGAGAAAGATCGTGCCGCCGGCCTCCTGGCCGAGCTGGAAGCAGGCCGTGATGTCGCCCTGATCTCTGATGCCGGCACTCCGCTGATTTCTGATCCCGGTTATGTCCTGGTGCGCGATGCCCGGGCGGCCGGTTTCGTCGTCAGTCCGATTCCCGGGCCCTGCGCTCTTGTCGCTGCACTGAGCGCCGCCGGTTTGCCAACGGACCGGTTCCTGTATGTAGGGTTTCTGCCTGCGAAACGTTCGGGTCGAAGAGCCAGTCTGGAGGCGCTAAGTAACGAGACGGCGACCCTCGTTTTCTACGAATCGCCTCACCGGATCCTGGAATCCGTTCGGGATGCCAATGAGGTTTTGGGATCCGATCGAGAGATGGTCCTTGGTCGTGAAATTACCAAGACCTTCGAAACCTTCTATTCCGGCTCGGCGGCAGAGGTTCTGGCAGAGTTGGAGCGAGACCCCCACGGAAGCCGCGGCGAATTCGTGGTTATGATTCGTGGTGCGGTCGCCCAGGCGGGTGACAGTGAAGCAGCTGCCATGGATGTAGATCGGGTGCTTCGTGTTTTATTGGCGGAGTTGCCGGTCAAGAAGGTCGCCAAAATGGCTTCGGAGCTGACCGGGCTGTCGAAGAATGAGCTTTATCAGCGGGCCCTGGCGCTGAAGGATGGTTGAACTCGGTGGCGGTTTCTCTTGCAAGGCTATGGGCGCAGGAGTATTGTCTCGCCCGAGCTCGCCAGACAGTCGCCGCCGGTTTTCCGGGGGAGGAAAGTCCGGGCTCCACAGGGCAAGGTGCCAGGTAACGCCTGGGCGGCGCGAGCCGACGGAAAGTGCAACAGAAAGCATACCGCCTAAGCGCCTTCGGGCGCCGGTAAGGGTGAAACGGTGCGGTAAGAGCGCACCGCGTGGCTGGTAACAGTCCACGGCGATGGTAAACCCCACCTGGAGCAAGACCAAATAGGAATCCAATGGCGTGGCCCGCGCTGGATTCGGGTAGGTTGCTTGAGGTCTGTGGTGACGCAGGCCCTAGATGAATGACTGTCCAAGACAGAACCCGGCTTATCGGCGAGCTCGCTCTTTCCCTTCCTGTGACGTCTGTCATTCTCAGCAGGCGTCCTTTATAGCCAAAAAATCTTAAACCTCACTTGTCTTCTTCACATCTTTTTGCAGGTATTTGATTTTCCTTCTTTTCTTTTCCGTAATCTCACCATTTCATCGAATCTGACTCTGTAACCTCTTGTCGTTAAAGGAAGTTTCCCTGGTGTGGCGCTGTTTGCGGCGCTTGCATTGTGTATTGCGTGTTTCTATAGTGTGCAGAAGTGGGAAAAAGTGGTTTCTAGTGGTTTTTTGTGGATATCCGGCACCCAGAGACAGCGTAAATGAGCAATTTTCTTGGCAGTCATGCCATCAATATGGATGCGAAGGGTCGCCTGGCGATCCCCGCCAAGGTGCGCGAGGAGCTCGCGCAGGCCTGTGGTGGGCGCATTGTATTGACGGCAAACGCTGACGAGGAACGGTGCCTGTTGGTCTATCCCGAGCCCGAATGGGAGGTTTTGCGGCCCAAAATCGAGGCACTTCCGAACATGAACAAGGCGGCCCGTCGCCTGCAGCGTCTGATTCTGGGTAACGCTGCCCCCATGGAGCTCGACTCTGCCGGGCGCATTCTTATTCCGCCAACCCTCAGAAGCTATGCCCATCTGGAGAAAAAACTGATGTTGATCGGGCAGGGCAAGAAGCTCGAGCTGTGGAGTGAGGAGCGCTGGTTTGCCTGGCTTGATGAGTCCTCCGATGACGATGAAATGCCGCCTGAGATGGAGGCGCTGTCCTTATGACCTCCGATCGCAGTCAGGAGGCCGGGGCGGCATACTCGCATCGCTCGGTGCTCCTGGATTCGGCGGTCGACTATCTGGTCAATGACCCCGATGGCTATTACGTGGATGGCACCTTTGGCCGGGGTGGCCACAGTCGGTTAATTCTGGGTCGTCTCGGAGAGTCGGGGCAGTTGCTTGGGATTGATAAGGATCCCGAAGCTATTCGCGCGGCAAGAGAACTGGAAGCACAGGATAGTCGCTTTCGCAGCTTTCACGGTTCCTTTGCCGAGCTGGAAAGAGCGGTGGCCGGTCAGGGGTGGAAAACGGTTAGTGGTGTTCTGCTGGACCTCGGTGTGTCATCGCCTCAGCTGGATGATGCTTCCCGTGGGTTCAGCTTCATGCGAGATGGCCCTCTGGATATGCGCATGAATACCGAGCAATCGCCCAGTGCGGCGGAATGGTTGGCAACGGCGGAAGAGTCGGAGATTGCGAATGTGATCTTCCGGTACGGTGAAGAGCGTTTTTCCCGTCGCATTGCCCGGCGCCTGGTCGAGCGTCGGCAGGAGGCGCCCGTTGAAACCACTCGCCAGTTGGCCGAGCTGGTCAGTGAGGCGGTGCCGAAAAAAGAGAAGCACAAGCATCCGGCCACCCGGACCTTTCAAGCGATCCGGATCTTTATCAACCGGGAGCTGGAGGATCTGGAGGTCGGTCTTCAGGCCGCAGTTGATCGCCTTGCCCCCGGTGGGCGTCTGGTGGTCATCAGCTTTCATTCTCTGGAAGACCGGCTCGTTAAACGGTTTATGAGGGATCTGGCCCGAGGCCCCCAGCTGCCGAAAGGGGTGCCGGTCACTGCGGAGCAGGAGGCGTCGGACTTTCGGCTTGTTGGCAAGGCCAGCAAAGCCGGTGCTGACGAAGTAAGCGACAACGTACGCGCCCGCAGTGCAGTTATGCGGGTGCTGGAACGCACCGATATCAGGAAAAACTCGCAGGGGAGCGCGTAATCATGGGCGCGGTAGCCATCGAAGAGCCGGTAAAAACGGCGAAGCTGAACAAGCAGAGGGTCCGGGACGGTGTTGCAACCGCGGTCCGGATTTCAAGGCAGGTGTTCGCCGCGACCCGGCAGGGCAAAGTGCTGGTCTCACTTGGGCTGGTTGCCGTGTTGCTGGCGTCCTCCATCGGTGTGGTGGTGAGTGCCCACGAGAACCGCGAGCTCTTTAATACCCTGTCGCAGCTTCAGTCCGAGCGCGACCGCTATCAAAGTGAATGGAGTCAGCTGCTGCTTGAACAAAGTGCGCTTAGCGCTCACGGTCGAGTCGAAAAGCTGGCGGCTGAGCGTTTCAGCATGGTAGTGCCGGGGCGCCAGAATATTGTGCTGGTACCTCTGATGTCGCCGGTTGCAAACCGATAATAAACGAAAACAACAACGATTCAGGGTGATCGACGTGTCCGATCAGGGAAAGAAGACAACATGGGGGCAGCGTTTGGCGTCCGGGCTGGCAGCCTGGCGCTTTGGCTCCGTCGTGGGCGTCTTTCTCGTGGTCGTCGGTGTGCTGGGTTGGCGTCTGGTCGACCTTCACGTGGTCGATAACGAGTTTCTCCGTAAGCAAGGCGATGTCCGGACCATCCGAGTCGAGAGTATTGATGCCCATCGTGGCGTTGTCACTGATCGCTACGATGAGCCGTTGGCGGTCAGTACGCCGGTGCAGACCATCTGGGCGAACCCGTCCGAGGCTGATCCCTCCGAGGCCCGCCTGACCAACCTTGCGCGGCTTCTGGACATCAACGAGGCCTCCCTCCGGCAGCGACTGAAAGACTATTCCGGACGCGAATTCATCTACCTGCGTAGGAAGGTTCAGCCTGACCTGGCTCGCAAAGTCCTGGCGCTGGAAATTGGCGGCATATACGCCCGGCAGGAGTACCGCCGATATTACCCGGCGGGCGAAGTAACGGCGCACGTGGTGGGGTTCACGGATATTGACGAGCGTGGTCAGGAGGGCATTGAACTGGCCTATAGCCAGTGGTTGTCTGGCGAGGCGGGTCGAAAACGAGTTCTGAAGGATAACCGTGGCCGGACTATCAAGGATCTGACCCTGATCCGGGACGCCAGCCCCGGGCGGGACCTGGCGCTCAGTATTGATCTGCGCCTCCAGTACCTGGCTTATCGGGAACTCAAGGCAGTGGTCGCCGCTCACAACGCTCGAGGGGGCACGCTGGTGATGCTCGATGTGGATACCGGTGAGGTTCTGGCGATGGTGAATCAGGGCTCCTATAACCCCAATGACCGCAGCCAGCTGGCGGCCGAGAATCTCAGGAACAAGGCCATCACGGACCTGTTTGAGCCGGGTTCAACCATGAAGCCTATCACCATGGCTGCCGCACTGGAGTCCGGTAAATACTCGGTTAATAGCACCATTGACACCAGCCCAGGGTTTCGACGTTTTGGCCGATTTACCATCCGGGACCACCGCAACTATGGCGTGATGGATATGGCTGACATCATTGTCAAATCCAGCAACGTTGGAATCAGTCGGATCGCGACGGAGCTTGGCGGCGATGCGATCCGGGATCTATATGCCCGTCTCGGGCTCGGGCAGCCCACTGGTATCGGCTTTCCGGGCGAGGCAGTGGGTGTCCTGCCATCTCCGCCAAAGTGGCGGCCGGTGGAAGAGGCAACGCTTTCTTACGGCTATGGCATGAGTGTGAACGCCCTCCAGCTGGCCCAGGCCTACATGGTCATTGCCAACGGTGGTGTGCGCTATCCCTTGAGTCTGGTCAGGCAAGACCGGAAGCCGGAGGGGCAGCGGGTTCTTTCGGAGCAGGTGACCTACCAGGTCCGGAACATGCTGCGGGAGGCCGTTTCAAGAGGCACCGGCAAGCGGGCAGAGCCCGGGTTCTATTCGGCCGGGGGCAAGACCGGTACTGTCCACCTTGTCGGCGCACAAGGGTATGAGGACAGTCAATACAAGGCCATTTTTGCCGGTATGGCGCCCATTGATAATCCGAGATTGGTTACGGTTGTGGCCGTTGATGCGCCGCAGTCCGGAGAATATTACGGTGGTGAAGTGGCGGCGCCGGTGTTCTCGCGGGTAATGAGTGACGCACTGCGACTGTTGAATGTGAAGCCTGAACTGGAAGTGGGGGACGCCGAAATGGCCTCTTCTGCATCCGGAGAGCGAGGGTAAGCCTATGTGCATCACATCACTCAGCACGTTATTGCAAGGTATCGTGGCGGTTCCGTCGGTGTTCGACGTGACGATTCACGGTCTGAAAACTGACAGTCGGGAAGTGAGTTCCGGAGATGCCTTCATAGCGCTCTCTGGTGCTCGAACGCCGGCTGATTTTTATGTCGATAAGGCCATCGAGGCAGGTGCGACGGTTATTCTTCTGGAAACCGACAGGCCCGGCGAATGCAGGGAGCGGCACGGCGCTCTGGTCGTACCGGTAGCGGGGTTGCGCAACCTGGTGGGCCGGATTGCAGACCGGTTCTTTGAGCACCCTTCGCAACGGCTTCGTCTGATCGGCGTTACCGGCACCAACGGCAAGACCTCGGTGTGTCAGTACGTGGCCCAACTGTTGAAGGAGACGGGGACTCCCTGCGGCATTCTCGGCACCCTGGGGTACGGCATGCCTGGTGCGCTTCAGCCCGCCACTCACACGACGCCGGATGCGGTTCAGGTGAACCGGGTTTTGTCCCGGATCGTGAAGCAGGAGGGGCGTGCTGCGGTAATGGAGGTCTCCTCCCACGCGCTGGATCAGGGACGGGTGAATAATCTCTCTATGACCGGGGCCGTGTTTACCAATCTGACCCGGGATCATCTTGACTATCACGGCTCCATGGAAGCATACGGTGCAGCGAAGGCTCTGCTGTTCCAGCGCGAAGAGCTGCACTTTTCGGTTATCAACTTTGACGACCCTTTCGGTCGCCAACTTTACGAGCAACTGCAGGGCAAATGTGATCGCGTTCGCTACAGCCTGCATGAGGCCCAGACCGAGCTCTGGTTACGAGAGTTCCGGCCAACCGATGAAGGTTTTGAGGCGGACGTGGATGGCGAGTGGGGTCGGTTTGTGGTCACGGTTCCCCTGATGGGCAGCTTCAACGCGAGCAATGTTCTGGCGGCGATGGCAACGGTCCTCACACTTGGTGTTCCGGTCGAGCGTGTGCAGCAGGCCGCCGGCCGACTCACGCCGCCCCCTGGGAGGCTCGAAAGGTTCGGTGGCGCCAATGGTGTCAGAGTAGTGGTCGATTACGCCCATACCCCCGATGCCCTGGCCAATGCCCTGGCAGCGCTGCGCCCGCATGTGGCTGGTGAACTGATTTGTGTATTCGGTTGTGGCGGTGACCGCGATGCCGGTAAGCGTCCGGAAATGGCCCGGGAAGCCGAAGAGCTTGCAGACCGTGTGGTGGTTACCGATGACAACCCCCGCGGCGAGGATCCCCGAGCAATTGCACAGGATATTCTTGCCGGATTCTCGGATACGGCACAGGTGTCTGTTATCCACGATCGGGCTGAAGCCATCCAGTCGGCGATCTGTTCGGCCACTCCGAACGACCTCGTTCTGATTGCAGGAAAAGGGCATGAGGCCTACCAGGAAATCGCCGGCCAGAAATACCCGTTCAGCGATGCCGAGCAGGTTCGCCACATCTTGAAACTCAATGGGGGTGTGGCATGATGCGCGCCTTTTCGCTGGCGGAAGCCAAGAACTGGCTGGGTGCCGAGTGCCCGTCGGGCGATCCTGCGTCAGTGAGTTTCACCGGGGTTTCCACCGATACCCGAACCCTGGAACAGGGGCAGCTGTTTGTCGCCCTGCGAGGTGAAAATTTTGATGGCCACCGGTTCCTGCAACAGGCGCTGGATAAAGGTGCAGTTGCCTTGGTGGTCGATACGTCGGATAGCAGTGTCGACCTGCCCCAGCTGGTGGTAGGCGACACGCTGGAAGCCCTGGCCCGGCTCGCGGAGGGCAACCGTGAAGAAAGCAAAGCCGGCATTCTTGCGATTACCGGTAGCAGTGGCAAGACGACGGTCAAGGAGATGTGCGCCGCCATTCTCTCGCAGATGGGCAAGACGCTTTCGACAAAAGGCAATCTGAACAATCACATTGGTGTTCCGCTTACCCTGTTCGGTCTTTCGCCGGAACACCGGTATGGCGTGATCGAACTGGGTGCCAGCGGGCTGGGTGAAATTGCTCATACCGTTGCCCTGGCGAAGCCCCGCGTTGCCATCCTCACGAATGCAGGCGAGGCCCATCTGGAAGGATTTGGTAGCTACGAGAATATTGTTCTGGCCAAAGGCGAAATCATTGATGGCGTGGCGGCAGATGGGCTGATGGTGCTCAACCGCGACGACCCGGCTTTCGATCAGTGGAAAAAACGGGCCGGAGCCCGCCGTGTTGCCGGAGTCAGCCGTCTCGGTGCCGAGGCAGATTATCACGCGGTCATTGAGAGCCAGGGCGCTGGATCCAGAATCGTTCAAGTGAGCGGCCCGGACGGCTGGCATTGCCGGGTTTCCCTCGGGCTTGAGGGCGACCACAACATCACCAACATGATGCTGGCCATCGCTGCCACCCGTGAACTGGGGGCCAGTGATCAGGCAATAGTTGACGGTCTGGCCAGCGTTGCGCCGGTGCAAGGGCGGCTCCAGGTTCTGAAGCTGTCGCCTGAAATGACGTTGATTGACGACAGTTACAACGCCAATCCGTCGTCCATGAAAGCCGCGCTCGGGGTTTTGGCCGGGCGCGAGGGGCACAAGATTGCGGTACTCGGCGCCATGGCAGAGCTTGGCGCCGAAGCGCGGGCACTGCACCGGGAAGTGGGGACGTGTGCCAGGGAACATGGCATTGATCGATTGATTGCCGTGGGGGCCGGTTGTGAAGGTTATGCCGACGGGTTTGGTGAGTCCACAGAGCTCGGGCTGAGCCATGAAGCGGCGATTGAATCGATTGTCGGGGCAAAAAACACACCGTTGACAGTGTTGGTCAAGGGTTCTCGCAGTTCTGCCATGGAGCGTGTGGTGGAGGGAATTAAAGAAAAGGTGAATAACTCATGCTGCTCTGGCTGACAGAGGTCCTATCTCAGTATTTTTCCGCACTGACGGTGTTTCAGTATCTGACCCTGCGCGGAATCCTGGGAACGCTTACCGCGCTGCTGATTTCGCTGGTCATCGGGCCGGTGATGATCCGCAAGCTGAGCCAATACCAGATTGGCCAGGCAGTAAGGGATGACGGTCCACAGACCCATCTCAGCAAAGCCGGTACGCCGACCATGGGTGGCGCGCTGATCCTGGTGGCCATCGGCATCAGTACGCTGCTCTGGGCAGATCTTGGCAACCGCTATGTATGGGTCACCCTTCTGGTGACACTGCTGTTCGGCGCCATCGGCTGGGTCGATGACTACCGCAAGGTGGTAGAGCGTAACCCCCGTGGCTTGCCGGCGCGCTGGAAATATTTCTGGCAGTCGGTCATTGGTGCGACGGCGGCGGTCGTGCTCTTTTTCAGCTCCGCCTTGCCCCAGGAGACATCCCTGTACGTGCCGTTCGTCAAGCAGGTTTCCCTTACGCTGGGCCCGGTGCTTTTTATTCTGCTCAGCTATTTCGTCATTGTGGGTAGCAGTAATGCCGTCAATCTTACCGACGGACTCGACGGGCTGGCCATCATGCCGACGGTTATGGTGGCCGGCGCCCTTGGCCTCTTTGCCTACCTGTCGGGGCATGCCCAGTTTGCCAACTACCTGCTCATCCCTCACCTTCCGGGCACCGGTGAGCTTATTGTTTTCTGCGGCGCCCTCGTCGGAGCCGGGCTTGGCTTCCTCTGGTTCAACACCTACCCGGCCCAGGTATTCATGGGTGATGTGGGCGCTTTGGCCCTTGGCGCAGCCCTGGGTGTGGTTGCGGTTATTGTTCGCCAGGAAATTGTCCTGTTCATCATGGGCGGGGTGTTCGTGATGGAGACCATATCGGTGATCCTGCAGGTTGCGTCGTTCCGCCTGACCGGCCGGCGGATCTTCCGCATGGCGCCGCTGCACCACCACTTTGAATTGAAAGGCTGGCCGGAGCCGAGAGTGATTGTCCGGTTCTGGGTTATCACCGTCGTTCTGGTCCTGATTGGCATCGCCAGTCTGAAACTGAGATAGGAAAACGCTGCAACTATGAGTGTCATTGTTTCGGATCGTCGCACACTGGTCGTAGGGCTCGGTAAAACCGGGCTCTCCTGCGTGCGCTATCTGTCTGAACAAGGGCGGGAGATAGCAGTAGCAGATAGCCGGGCAACCCCGCCGGGGCTGGACGAGCTCAAGGCCGGGTGGCCGGATGTCCCGGTGCACCTGGGCTTGTTTGACCCGGAGTTGTTTGCCGGCTTCAACGAGTTGGTCGTGAGTCCTGGTATCAGTATTGCCGAGCCCGCTATTGCCAGAGCGGCGAAGCAGGGTGCACGTATACGGGGCGACATTGATCTGTTTGCGGAAGCAGCAGATGCGCCTATCGTGGCCATCACCGGCTCTAACGGAAAAACCACAGTGACCACTCTTGTCGGCGAGATGGCAAAAGCAGCGGGCCGGAGAGTTGAGGTCGGCGGCAACATCGGCACGCCGGCCCTGGACCTTCTGGGCCAGGGTGCAGACCTGTACGTGCTTGAGCTGTCCAGTTTCCAGCTGGAGACCACGGACGAACTGAACGCCCTGGCGGCGACGGTGCTGAACGTCAGCGACGACCATATGGACCGGTATCCGAACAAGATGGCCTACTTCCAGGCCAAACAGCGCATCTTCCGCGGCTGCAAGAACGCCATCGTTAATCTGGACGATGCCCTGAGCACGCCTATGGCGAGGGACAACCTGAGGTTCCTGTGTTTCGGTTTTCACCGGGTGAACCCGGAAACCTTCAGTACCCGGGACGATGACCAGGGCACCTGGATCACCTTTGGTTTCGATAACCTTCTGTTGGCCAGTGAACTGAAACTGATGGGTCGTCACAATATCAGCAACGTGATGGCTGCCCTTGCCCTGGGGCACGCAGCCGGCCTGCCCATGGATGTGATGCTGACGGTCGCCCGGGAATTTCCGGGGTTGGCGCACCGATGCGAGTTTGTGCGCCGGTTGAACGATGTGGATTTCATCAACGATTCGAAGGGTACCAATGTCGGTGCCACGGTGGCCGCGATTGAGAGCCTCGCTCCGGAAAATGGCAAGGTGGTGCTGATCGCCGGCGGTGATGGCAAAGGCGCCGATTTTACTGCGCTGGAAGCCCCTATTGCGCTGCACTGTCGAGCCGTGCTGCTGATCGGCCGTGATGCTCCTGCCATTGCCGATGTGCTGGGAAGCGGTATTCCGGTATATCGCGCGGAAAGCCTGTCCGAGGCGGTTTCCCGATCCGCCGAGCTGGCTGTGCCCGGGGACCGGGTTGTGCTTTCGCCGGCTTGCGCCAGCTTTGACATGTTCCGCGATTACCTCGATCGCGGTGATCAGTTCCGTTCACTGGTGGAGGCCCTGTGATGCACGCAGACCTGTCCCTTCAGAATCGGAACCAATGGCTGGGAGAAATCCAGCCCCTGCCGATGCTGGTGATCAGCTCCGTAGCATTGCTGGTGATGGGCGTTGTGATGATCTCTTCGGCATCCATGGACATGGCGGCTGAAACCATGGGTAACAGCTATCACTACGTGATTCGCCAGGTGATGTTTGCCGGTCTCGGTTGCCTGCTGGCCCTGGTGGCTGTGAACGTGCCGGTTGCTTGGTGGGAGCGCAGCGGCTGGCTGCTTCTCGGGATTGGTTTGCTGGCGCTTGTGCTGGTGCTGACGCCTCTGGGCCGGACTGTCAACGGTTCGACCCGCTGGATTCCATTTGGCCTGTTCAACATACAGGTGTCGGAAGTCGCGAAGCTTTGCCTGATCGCTTACCTGGCAGGCTACGTGGTCCGTCGTCGGGATGAGCTGCTCAATACCTGGGCTGGGTTCCTCAAACCACTGGTTGTGCTCGGGCTGGCCTCGGTTCTGCTGGTTATTCAGCCGGACTTTGGCGCCACCGTTGTGCTGGTGACGGCGGCAGCAGGCATGATCTTCCTGAGCGGCGTGCGGTTGAGCCGGTTTGTGCCCTTGATTGGCACGCTTGCTGTGCTCGGCGCCGTCCTGATTGTTACCCAGCCATACCGACTGAAACGGGTCGTCAGCTATCTGGATCCATGGAAAGACCAGTTCGACAGCGGGTATCAGCTGACGCAGTCGCTGATCGCCTTCGGTCGCGGAGACTGGGGCGGCGTCGGGCTTGGTAACTCGATCCAGAAATTGTTCTATCTGCCCGAGGCCCATACCGATTTTATCTTCGCCATTATTGCCGAGGAGTTCGGCCTTCTGGGCTCACTGCTGGTGCTCAGCCTGTTTACCATACTCGTCGTCACCGGGTTCGTGATCGCACGCCGGGCAGAGAAAGCGGACATGCCTTTTGGCGCCTGTTTCGCCTATGGCCTGACCTTGCTGATCGGACTGCAGGCGGGGATCAACATGGCGGTCAGTACCGGCCTTCTGCCGACCAAGGGTCTGACCCTTCCGCTGGTCAGCTACGGTGGATCAAGCCTGATGATTACCTGCGTCTGCATCGGGATTCTGGCACGGGTGGAAATGGAACGTCTCGATCGGGAAAGGCTTGCCCGGGAAAAGGCCGGCCCCAGGAAGCGGGGAGGTGCAGCTTATGACTGACCAGCGCCGCTTCCTTATGATGGCTGGTGGTACCGGGGGGCATGTTTTCCCGGCCCTGGCAACGGCCCGGGCACTTGAAGCGCGTGGTCACCAGGTCTATTGGCTGGGTGCCAGTGGCGGTATGGAGCAGAGGTTGATCGGAGAAACCGATATTCCCCTTTCTCTGATTCATATCTCCGGTTTGCGGGGCAAGGGCAAGCTTGCCCTGGTACTGGCGCCATTCAGATTGATGCGTGCGTTGGGCGAGGCCTTCACCATACTGCGCAAGATTCGCCCGGATTGTGTCGTCGGCATGGGCGGGTTTGTCACCGGCCCCGGTGGCGTCGCGGCCTGGCTGAGCAGAACACCGCTGGTGATTCATGAGCAGAATGCCATTGCCGGTATGACCAACCGAATTCTGGTGCGATTTGCGGAAACGGTATTGGAAGCATTTCCGGGCAGTTTCGGTCCGAAAGTTGTCACTCGCTGCACTGGCAATCCGGTCCGCGAGGATCTCGCGGCCCTGCCGGTTCCAGAACAGCGCCTGGCGGGACGCGAAGGCGCTCTCAGGTTGCTGGTGATTGGTGGCAGTCTCGGCGCCCAGGTCTTTAATGAGCAGCTGCCGGAGGCCCTGGCGCTGTTGCCCGAAACCGATCGACCGATGGTCCGTCACCAGTGTGGTGAGCGTCATGCGGACATGGCGCGCGAGGCCTACGATCAGCACGGGGTTCAGGCCAGCGTGGAACCGTTCATCAAGGATATGGCCGAAGCCTATCAATGGGCAGACCTGGTGCTCTGCCGGGCCGGCGCTCTGACGGTTTCTGAGTTGTGCGCGGCAGGTATCGGCGCAGTACTGGTGCCGTTTCCCCACGCCGTGGATGACCACCAAACGAAAAATGGGCAACAGATGGTGGCGGCGAAAGCGGCCATCCTGATTCCCCAGGCAAAAATGACCCCGGCGGTGCTGGCGGAAACCCTGGGAGATCTGGCCCGGGATCGCGGCCGGGTAACTGATATGGCGAAAGCCGCGCGAACGCTGGCCCGCCCTGATGCAACGGAGAGAGTCGTGAATTACTGTCTGGAGGCCGCTAATGGCTGATGCAACCAATCCACCCCTGGTCTATCAGGTGCCTGAAATGCGCCGGATCCGTCACATCCATTTTGTGGGGATTGGTGGTGCGGGGATGAGCGGCATCGCCGAGGTTCTCAAGAATCAGGGCTACGACGTTTCCGGATCGGATCTGAAAGAGGGCGCTGTCACCGATCGCCTCAAAGCGATGGGTGTTGAAGTCCAGATCGGTCACCGGGAAGAGAACAGCGCCAGTGCCGATGTGGTTGTGGTTTCCTCGGCGGTATCGGCGGAGAACCCGGAAGTCGTGGCGGCTCGCAGTCGTCGGGTGCCGATCGTTCCCAGGGCAGAAATGCTGGCGGAAATCATGCGCTACCGTCACGGCATCGCCGTGGCCGGAACCCATGGCAAGACCACAACCACCAGCCTGATCGCATCCATTCTGGGTGAGGCGGGGCTGGACCCCACCTTCGTGATTGGCGGCAAGCTGAACAGTGCCGGCACCAACGCCCAGTTGGGAGGTTCCCGCTATCTGGTGGCGGAGGCAGATGAGAGCGATGCCTCCTTCCTGCATCTGACGCCGGTGATTTCGGTGGTGACCAACATCGAAGCGGACCATATGGATACCTATGGTGGCGATGTCGAGAAGTTGAAACAGACCTTCGTGGACTTTCTGCACAACCTTCCATTCTACGGCGTGGCGGTGATGTGCGTGGACGATGGTTACGTTCAGGAGATTATTCCGCGGATTTCCCGGGCGATTATTACCTACGGGATTGACAACCCGGAGGCAGATTACCGCGCCGAAAGCATCAATTCCGATGGCCTTCGGACCCACTTTGTGGTGAAGCGTCCGGCCGGTCGCAGCGATCTTACAGTCGAGCTGAAAATGCCGGGCCGACACAATGTACTGAACGCACTGGCGGCCATTGCCGTGGCCACAGACGAGGGCGTTGACGATGACGCCATCTGCCGCGGGCTGGCGGGCTTTGCCGGTGTCGGGCGCCGTTTCCAGGTTTACGGCGATTACAAGACACCCAAGGGCACGGTCACCCTGGTGGACGATTACGGGCACCATCCCACGGAAGTCGAGGCGGTTATCCGTGCGGCACACGATGCCTGGCCGGAACGTCGCTTGGTCATGCTTTACCAGCCACACCGTTTTACCCGGACTCGCGACCTTTATGAGGACTTTGTTCGCGTGCTCTCGGAGGTTGATGGGCTGCTTTTGATGGATGTCTATTCCGCCGGTGAACCGGCGATTCCCGGCGCTGACGGCCGCGCGCTGTGTCGCAGTATTCGTCAGCGCGGGCAGGTTGAGCCGGTGTTTGTTGAAGATAATCGGGAAATTGAAGCGCTGCTGGCCAATGTCCTGCAGGATGGCGACCTCCTGATAACCCAGGGTGCCGGCGATATCGGTGGCGTGGCAGCACGGTTGGCGGCCGCGGGGGTAACTGCTGGTGAGTGATATGCATCATACCGAAGCACAGGCCTATCAGGCAGACCCCGAGCTAGTGCGGGCACTCGGACGGGTTGCGGTCTTTATGGGCGGCGATTCCGCCGAGCGGGACGTGTCCCTGAAGAGCGGTAAGGCGGTGTTGGCGGCGCTGGTATCCGCCGGCGTGGATGCCTATGCCGAGGATGTTCGGGGGTGCCTGCTAAGAACGGTTGATAATCCGCAGTTCGATCGGGTCTTTATTGCCTTGCACGGCCGTGGCGGCGAGGACGGTACTCTCCAAGCCATTCTCTCGCAGGCCGGGATTCCTTATACCGGCAGCGAAATGCTGGCCTCCGCTCTGGCCATGGACAAGCTCAGAACCAAGTACGTATTCGAAGGCTGCGGTTTGCCAACGCCGAAGTTCCGGACCATGTCCAATGCGGATCAGGCGGAACAGATAATTGCTGAGTTGCGGGCGCCATTGAGTGTGAAGCCTTCCCGGGAAGGCTCCAGCATCGGTATCCGCAAGGTGCATAGCGCACAGGAACTGATCGAAGCCTATGAGGCGGCGGCCGCACTGGACAACCTCGTGCTGGTTGAGGAATGGATCGAAGGGCCGGAGTTCACCGTGAGCCTGCTGCAGGATCGGGCCCTTCCGGCTATTGGCCTGAGCGCCAGCACTGAGCACGTGTTTTACGACTACGACGCCAAGTACCTGGCGGACGACACCCGCTACCGAATTCCCTGCGGCCTGGCACCGGAGGATGAAGTTCGCCTTCAGCACCTGGCATTGGATGCGTTCCGGGTTGTCGGCTGCCGGACCTGGGGCCGTGTCGACATCATGCAGGACAGCGCCGGCAAGTTCTGGCTGCTGGAAGTCAATACCGTACCGGGGATGACCGATCACAGCCTGGTTCCTATGGCGGCGAAGGCGGCGGGCATCAGCTTTGAAGAACTGGTGGTCCGGATACTGAAAGACACCCTGGAGGGCGCCGATGCTTGAAACACTGCTGATCCGGAGTCGGGCGACACCGTCCGAGCCCCCGCGGCGTCGGGGGGCAACGTCCCTTGGCCCTGAGCGGGACCGGTTTGGCGTGTTGAAGGGTGTGCTGGCGGCGGTGCCCTGGCTCCAGGTGGGCATGGGGGCTGTGATCGTTTTGCTGGCTGCTCTTGTGCCCTGGGGCACGGGCAAGGTGCTGGGTGCCATGGACCAGCAGATCCTGGCGGTGGATGTGAAAGGCGACTTTGTCGGTGACAGTCGTGTAGCGATAGAGCGAGCCGCAGGGGACTGGATCGGCAAGAGCTATTTCGCCACGGATCTTTCGGAGATCAAAGCCAGACTTGAACGTCGTCCCTGGGTTGAGTCTGCCGCGGTGCGCCGGGTCTGGCCGGACAGATTGGTGATCGATATCCGCGAGAAGAAGCCTCTGGCCTATTGGACAGACGGGCGCCTGGTGAGCCGCACCGGAGAACTGTTTGCACCGCCCAACCCGGAGGTCGCAGGTCGACTGCCCCAGCTGGCAGGGCCCGACGAAAGAGTGCGGGATGTGATCAATATGGCGCGGACCATGAGCGACAGACTGGTCGCCCGCGGCCTCGGATTTTCGGGCCTGGCTCTGGAACACCGGGGCGCCTGGACGCTGCAATTGGCCAATGGCATCGAGGTGGTGCTTGGTCGGGATCAGGTGGAACAACGGTTTGATCGGTTTATCACGGTATACGAAAACCGGCTGGCAGCACGGTCGGACGAAGTCAGTCGGGTGGATGCCCGCTACACCAATGGGGTAGCGGTCAAGTGGAGAGCTGTCGAAACAGCCTCCAGCCCAAAATCATAGCAACGGTTAATTCAGACCTACGGTTTGGTGGAACACATGTCATCGGTTGAAACGGAAAACATGATTGTCGGCCTCGATATCGGAACCTCGAAGGTGGTTGCGATTGTCGGCAAGCGCAAGATGGACGGCACCATCGAAGTGGTGGGCATTGGTTCCCATCCTTCCCGGGGCCTCAAGCGTGGAGTAGTGGTGAATATTGAAACCACGGTCCAGGCCATTCAGCGCGCTGTGGAAGAGGCGGAGTTGATGGCAGGGTGCCGCATTCACTCGGTGTATGCGGGGATTGCCGGCAGCCACATCAAGAGCCTGAACTCCCACGGGATTGTTGCGATCCGTGACCGGGAAGTCACCCAGGCTGACATAGACCGTGTGATTGATGCCGCACAGGCGGTCGCGATTCCTGCAGACCAGAAGATTCTTCACATTCTGCCCCAGGAATTCGTGATCGACAGCCAGGAAGGCATCAAGGAGCCGATGGGTATGTCTGGCGTGCGCCTGGAAGCAAAGGTGCACCTGGTGACCTGCGCGGTGAATGCCGCCCAGAACATTGAGAAATGCGTGAAGCGCTGCGGCCTTGAGGTGGATGACATCATCCTGGAGCAGTTGGCATCCAGTCACGCCATTCTCACCGAGGACGAAAAGGAACTGGGAGTCTGCGTGGTAGATATCGGTGGCGGCACAACTGACATTGCCGTGTTTACCGGAGGGGCTATCCGACACACCGCAGTGATACCGATCGCCGGCGACCAGGTGACCAACGACATCGCGATGGCGTTGCGTACGCCGACCCAGAATGCAGAAGAAATCAAGATCAAGTATGCCTGTGCGCTGACCCAGCTGGCCGGGGCTGATGAAACCATCAAGGTGCCCAGTGTTGGCGACCGTGCTCCGCGGGATCTGTCCAGGCAGGCCCTGGCCGAGGTGGTGGAGCCGCGCTATGAGGAGCTGTTCACCCTGGTGCAGTCAGAATTGCGCCGGTCCGGGTTCGAGGACCTGATTCCGGCAGGCATCGTTATAACCGGCGGTTCCTCCACCATGGAAGGTGTGGTGGAACTGGCCGAAGAGATCTTCCACATGCCGGTAAGGCTGGCCTGTCCGCAGGCAGTCTCCGGCATGACGGAGGTGGTCAACAATCCGATCTACGCCACTGGCGTCGGGCTGTTGATTCATGGTTTCCGCCAGATGGATCTGGGGCGGGCACCGGTGCTCAAGGGTGAAGATGCACCCTCGCTGTTTGAGCGCATGAAAGCCTGGTTTACCGGTCATTTCTGACAGAACCGGGTAGGTAGTACACGAAGGTATCTCGAAAACACAATCTCGAACAAACAGCCCGGAACAAGGGCTGAAAACAGCACGAAGGAGTAGGGGAAATGTTTGAACTCGTCGATAATGTCCAGCAAAACGCTGTCATTAAAGTCGTCGGTGTAGGCGGTGGTGGCGGCAACGCCGTTCGCCATATGCTTAACAGCGACATCGAAGGTGTGGAATTCATCTGCGCCAACACAGATGCCCAGGCGCTGACCGATATGGATGCGCGCCAGATCATTCAGCTTGGTGGGAATATCACCAAGGGGCTGGGTGCCGGTGCCAATCCGGAGGTTGGTCGTCAGTCCGCCCTGGAGGATCGTGATCGCATCGCCGAAGCCATCAAGGGCGCGGACATGGTCTTCATTACTGCGGGCATGGGCGGTGGTACAGGCACCGGTGCTGCGCCGATTGTGGCGGAAGTGGCCCGTGAACTGGGTATCCTGACCGTTGCCGTTGTCACCAAGCCTTTCATGTTCGAAGGCGGCAAGCGCATGAGCGTTGCCGAATCCGGCCTGAAAGAGCTGGAGGAGAGCGTCGACTCCCTGATCACCATCCCCAATGAAAAGCTGCTCGCGGTCATGGGCAAGAAAACCAGCCTGCTGGATGCTTTTGCTGCAGCGAACGATGTGCTTCTGGGCGCAGTGCAGGGTATCGCCGACCTGATTACCCGTAACGGTATGATCAACGTCGACTTTGCCGACGTGAAGACGGTCATGTCCGAAATGGGTATGGCCATGATGGGCACCGCTCGCGCCACTGGCGAAAACCGTGCGCGGGAAGCAGCCGAAGCGGCCGTCCGCAGTCCGCTGCTGGAGGACATCAACCTGCAGGGTGCCAAGGGTATTCTGGTCAACATCACGGCCGGTATGGACCTCAACCTGGGCGAATTCTCCGAGGTTGGCGACATTGTGCGTGAGTTTGCTTCTGACTCTGCCACCGTTGTTGTCGGTACCGTCATTGATCCGGAAATGACCGACGAACTGAAGGTAACGGTTGTTGCGACCGGCCTGGGTGGTGATCGCGAGAAGCCAACCAAGGTTGTGGACAATACCCGTACCCTGGATGGAAAAACCGATTACAACCAGCTGGACCGCCCCGCTGTTCTGCGTCGTCGGGCCGTTTCCCATGGAAACGTGGCTATTGACCAGAGCAAGGATAGCGAGGAGCAGGGTGTCGACTATCTCGATATTCCCGCATTCCTCCGTCGGCAGGCTGACTGATAATCTGGTGCAATTGTGATCCGGTTCCGGTTCGTGTGCGAAATATGGAACCCGAAAACCGGTAAATACGTGCACTGATTGCCATGGGTTGCGTGCTGGATGAACATTCAGCAACAACGGATTGGTTAAATGGTATTCAGTCTTATTTTCTGATATTCTCCGGGCAGATTTTTGCCTAGAATATCGCCTTTTTGTGACGGAATTATGTACCGATGATCAGACAACGGACACTTAAAAACACCATCCGTGCCACCGGTGTTGGCTTGCACTCGGGTGAGAAGGTCTACTTGACCCTCAAGCCTGCCCCGGTGGACTCCGGTATCATCTTCCGCCGTACCGATCTTGACCCCATGGTGGAGATCCGTGCCTGTGCGGAAAATGTGGGTGAGACCATGCTGTCCACGACGCTGGTAAAAGACGGTGTCCGTGTGGCAACCGTAGAGCACTTGCTCTCGGCCATGGCTGGTCTCGGGATTGATAACTGTTTCGTCGAGCTCAGCGCCGCGGAAGTGCCGATTATGGACGGTTCTGCCGGTCCATTCGTGTTCCTTCTGCAGTCCGCCGGTATTGCCGAGCAGGACGCGGCCAAGCGCTTTATTCGTATCAAGCGTGAGGTAACGGTTGAAGAGGGCGATAAGAAAGCAACCCTGCTGCCTTTTGAAGGTTTCAAGGTAAGCTTCGGCATCGACTTTGATCACCCGGTGTTCAAAGGCCGCGCCCAGACTGCCACCGTCGATTTTTCCAGCACCTCCTTTGTGAAGGAAGTGAGTCGGGCACGGACGTTCGGGTTCATGCGTGACATCGAAAAATTGCGTGCCATGAACCTCGCACTTGGCGGCAGTGTGGATAACGCCATCGTCGTTGATGATTACAAGATCCTCAACGAAGACGGGCTGCGCTATGACGACGAATTTGTGAAGCACAAGCTGCTTGATGCTATCGGCGATCTCTACCAGCTGGGCAACAGCCTGATTGGTGAATTCCGAGGCATCAAATCCGGCCACGATCTGAACAACAAATTGTTGCGCAAGCTCAGGGCAGAAGAGGATGCCTGGGAAGTGGTTACCTTTGATGATGAGGCCACTGCCCCGATTTCCTACATGAAGCCTGTGCTGGCGGCGGGTTGAAGCAGGAGGCTTTAATCCCGGACGTGGCTAGCGAGTTTTTCGAGAACCTCGCGTAATGCTTTATCCTTCGTGTGCCCGGCTTCCTCTTTGAGGAGCCGGGCATTTTCTTTGCTCAAAGGCTCTTTCCTGAACACTGGCTTTTCCTGGAATCTGGGTGGAGCGACTTTTACCTTCAGTTTCCAGACGAACCGGAATAGCTCGTTCTCCCGAAGTTTTTCCATGATCTCGTGTTGACGGAACCGGATCTGACTGGCTTTGCCGGCGGTTTCCGCGGTCAGTACCAGTTCGCCGTCCTTGCAGCTGACAAAGCGTGTCCCTTTGACCAGGTCCTGTGGCAGGGCCGCCAGAACTGCCTCTTCTGCCTGTCGATGGAGCTCGGCCTTTGCCACGAGTTCCTTGAGCACTGGTGTCCTGCCAAGCTTGTCAAAGGTCATTTTTTGCTCGCTTTTTCGTTTCATGGCGGCGTTTTTACTCGACGACTCCGTTTACGATTGGTTACACTTCGGCACGGTTTATGCGTAGTGCCTGTATTACACTCGTTTTACATTGTGATAAATGAGTATGTCTACCGGGCGCTGCAATTTTTTCAGTATGTAGCTGTTGCCAAAGGATGGCAGACCCACTCGGATTCTTTTCCGGGGCGCAACACTACAGGATGCAGTTGCGGCTCAACGATGAAACCAGAAGATGATATGAACATAATTCTCGTTGGCAAACACCACGGAAAGTCCCGTGTGTTGGCGATCAACGGCACGCTTGCTGCCGGGCTGCTGTTTTTGGTGCTTTCCATGCTTGTTGTTGCTGGCTGGGCCGGTTATCGGGTGGCAGTTGAGCAGGCTGAATCCAGGGAACCGACCAATTCGGAGCTGGTGGCCGACTGGCAGCTCAAGCTGGCAGAGCAGAAAGCTGAGTTAGTCACGATTGAAGAGAACGTCCAGCAACAGGTGGATGCCCTGACCTTGCGCCTGGGCGAGATCCAGGGGCGCCTGCTGCGCCTGGACGCCCTGGGCCAGCGGTTTGTGGAGTCTGGTCTGGTCGCCAGTGATGAATTCAACTTTGACCAGCCTGCAGCGGTTGGTGGTCCTGAAGATTCCCTGTCCGGCGATTCCTTTTCGGCGCCGGAGCTGAC
Organism: Marinobacter sp.; assembly: GCF_041687235.1. GTDB lineage: Bacteria > Pseudomonadota > Gammaproteobacteria > Pseudomonadales > Oleiphilaceae > Marinobacter. The sequence goes on from NZ_JAWLCH010000014.1 coordinate 34,383, forward strand.
ACGGATGATCCAGGAGATGGAGCGGCGGATCGAGGATCGTGAACAGCAACTGCGGTTACTGGATCAGCTGGCATCCACCAAGCGTCTCGAAGACGAACTCTACCTTGAAGGCCGCCCCATCACCTGGGGCTGGCTCTCCTCAAAGTACGGCTACCGTTCTGACCCATTCACCGGCAAGCGCACCTGGCATGCCGGCGTTGATCTGGCCGGTAAGGAAGGCAGTGATATTATTTCGGTTGCCGGAGGAGTGGTCACGTTTGCCGGGGAGCGATATGGCTACGGTAATCTCGTGGAAGTTGATCACGGCGACGGCCTGGTAACTCGCTATGCACACTGCAAGACCATCAAGGTGAGCGTGGGTGATGTTGTCCAGAAGGGCCAGGTTGTTGCGCTGATGGGCAGCACCGGGCGCTCGACCGGCCCCCATGTACACTTTGAGGTGATCCGGAACGGCAAATCCGAAAATCCGGAAACCTATATCAAACGTGCGAGCCGCTGATTCCGCCCCGGCGCTCGCCCGTTGTATTCCGTATTTCTCCATTATTCCGCGCCAAACCCGATTTTTATCCGCGAATCCGGTGTCTCCTCGGCGACTAATGTCGCCTGTGTGAGGCCTGCCTTTTGTCCTGTTACAAAATAAGGTTAGAATGCCGGCTTCCTCCGTTTAATCAAAGAAGCAGTGGTCTATGTTCACAAAGCTTGCAACCAAGATGTT
>NZ_JAWLCH010000014.1:35197-106347 GCF_041687235.1 Marinobacter sp.
GCCTTTTGTCCTGTTACAAAATAAGGTTAGAATGCCGGCTTCCTCCGTTTAATCAAAGAAGCAGTGGTCTATGTTCACAAAGCTTGCAACCAAGATGTTCGGCAGTAAAAACGCCAGAGAAATCAAGAGAATGCGTAAAGCTGTCATACGCATTAATGAGCTTGAAGAGCAATATGGCAATCTGTCTGACTCCGAGTTGCAAGGCAAGACCGCGGAGTTCCGTCGCCGGATTGACGAGGGCGAATCCCTCGATGCCCTGCTACCGGAGGCCTTTGCAACCGTGCGCGAAGCGGGTCGCCGGGTTATGGGCATGCGTCATTACGACGTCCAGCTGATCGGGGGTATTACCCTGCACGAAGGCCGGATCGCGGAAATGAAAACCGGTGAGGGTAAGACACTGGTTGCTACCGCCTCGGTGTATCTCAATGCATTGTCTGGCAGGGGCGTCCACGTTGTTACCGTGAACGATTACCTGGCCCGTCGTGACGCCGACTGGATGGGCAAACTCTACCGGTTCCTTGGCATGCAGGTTGGTGTCGTGGCTTCGGGCCAGCCAGCGGAGGAAAAACGGGCAGCCTACCAGGCGGACATTACCTACGGGACCAACAACGAATTCGGCTTCGACTACCTGCGCGACAATATGGCGTTCAGTACCGAAGACAAGGTCCAGCGTGGGCTGAACTACGCCATCGTGGACGAAGTGGACTCAATCCTCATTGATGAGGCCCGGACACCGCTGATTATCTCCGGTGCCGCTGAGGACAGTTCCAGGCTCTACCAGGCCATCAACGAATTGATTCCCAGCCTGGAAAAAGGCGAGGTTCCTGAAGAGGGCGAGCCCACCGGCGACTTTACCATTGATGAAAAGTCCCGCCAGGTCGAACTGACGGAAAGCGGCCATGAGAAAGTCGAGGAATTGCTACTCGAACGCGGCCTCCTGAAGGAAGGGGAAAGCCTGTATTCTGCGGCCAACCTGAGCCTGTTGCACCACGTGCACTCGGCATTGCGCGCTCATCACCTGTTCCAGAAGGACGTGGATTATATTGTCCAGGGTGGCCAGGTGGTCATTGTCGATGAGCACACCGGTCGCACCATGCCCGGCCGCCGCTGGAGTGAAGGTCTTCACCAGGCCGTTGAGGCCAAAGAAGGCGTCAAGATCCAGGCCGAAAGCCAGACGCTCGCTTCCACCACGTTCCAGAACTATTTCCGGCTTTACGACAAGCTGGCCGGCATGACCGGTACGGCGGACACGGAAGCCTTTGAGTTTCGCCAGATTTACGGCCTTGACGTAGTGGTCATTCCGCCCAACAAGCCGATCCAGCGGATCGATTACAACGATCTGGTGTATCTGACCCAGGAAGAGAAGTTTCACGCCATTATTGACGAGATCAAGGATGTCACCGCCGAAGGCCGTCCGATCCTGGTGGGCACTGCATCGATCGAGGCATCGGAGCTGCTCTCCATGCTCCTGAAAAAGGCGCGGATTGAACACAAGATCCTGAACGCCAAGCAGCATGAATCCGAGGCCCACATCATTGCCCAGGCGGGCCGTCCTGGTGCGGTAACCATCGCGACCAACATGGCCGGCCGTGGTACTGATATTGTGCTCGGTGGTAACTGGGAGCATGAAGTTGCGGCGATGGACAATCCTTCGGAAGAAGAGATTGCCCGGGTCAAGGCCGAATGGACCGAAAGGCACAATCAGGTTCTCGAGGCTGGCGGTCTGCACATCATTGGTACCGAACGTCACGAGTCCCGCCGGATTGATAACCAGCTGCGGGGGCGTGCCGGCCGTCAGGGCGACCCTGGCTCTTCCAGGTTCTTCCTGTCCCTGGAAGATAACCTCATGCGCATCTTTGCCCCTGACCGGGTCAAGAGCCTGATGCAGGCAATGGGCATGAAAAAGGGCGAGGCCATCGAGCACCGGATGGTGACCAACGCCATCGAGAAATCCCAACGCAAGGTGGAAGGCCGCAACTTTGACATGCGGAAAACCCTGTTGGAATACGATGATGTCGCGAACGATCAGCGCACAGTCATTTACGACCAGCGCAATGAAGTCATGTCTTCCGACGACATCTCGGACATGGTCAAGACCATCCGCGAAGATGTCGTTGATTCGCTGATCAGTGAATACATCCCGCCCCAGAGCATGCCGGAGCAATGGGATGTGGCCGGCCTGGAGTCGCAGCTTCAGTCAGAGATGGCGATTGATCTGCCGGTTCAGAAGTGGCTGGAAGAAGACAACAAGCTTTACGAGGAAAGTCTGCGCCAGAAGATTCTTGACGAGATTGTCGCCGCCTACGACGCCAAGGAAGAAATTGCCGGGTCCGAGGCCATGCGCAAGTTCGAGAAACAGGTATTCCTGCAGGTGCTGGATACCCTTTGGAAAGAGCATCTTTCCAATATGGATCACCTGCGCCGGGGTATCCACTTGCGGGGCTACGCCCAGAAGAACCCCAAGCAGGAGTACAAGCGCGAGGCGTTTAATCTGTTTGAAACCATGCTCGATACCATGAAGCGCGATGTGACCCGTGTGCTTTCCCACGTTCGGGTTCAGAGCCGGGAAGAGATGGAAGAAGTCGAGCGCCGTCGCAAGCAGGAGCTGGAAGAGGAGCTGGCCCGGGCCCGGCTTCGGCACGATGAAACCAGTGCCACTGCCCAGAGTCAGGGCGAGGGCGATGAGGATGGTGCCAGGCCCTCGACTCCGGAAACCTTTGTCCGACAGGAGCGCAAGGTGGGTCGAAACGAGCCCTGTCCCTGCGGGTCCGGCAAGAAGTTCAAGCAGTGCTGCGGCAAGGTCAGCTGATACACAACGCTGATTCGTAATCCGGAACCCGCACTCTGCCAGCAAAGACTGGCGGGCTGCGGGTTTTTCCGTTCTGAATTGGCGGTTTCTGGTTTAGACAAAGAGGAGTGGCAGAATGGCGGTAGGTCCGGGAACCTTACCTGAGTTTCACCCGGTGGCCGGGGTAAAGATTGGCATAGCCAGCGCTGGCATCAAGAAGCCGGGGCGCAAGGACGTGGTTGTGTTCGAACTGGCGCCTGAAAGCCGGGTTGCCGGTATCTTCACGAAAAACCAGTTCTGCGCAGCACCGGTAACCCTGAGCCGCCGGCATCTGGCGGCGACCTCACCCAGATACCTGTTGATCAATACCGGCAATGCTAACGCCGGTACCGGTGAGCAGGGGATGCGGGATGCGGCCGCCTGCTGCCAGGCCCTGGCAGCCCGGGCAGGCGTCACGGAAGCCGAGATTCTGCCGTTTTCCACGGGCGTGATTGGCGAGCCGTTGCCGGTTGAAAAGATTGTCGGTGCACTGCCGGAGGCTTTGGCGAACACCGCCGAGAATCGCTGGGCCGACGCCGCCAGTGGCATCATGACGACAGACACCCGCCCCAAGGGCGCCTCCTGCAAGTTTGATCTGGATGGCCACACGGTAACCATTTCCGGCATCAGCAAGGGCGCGGGCATGATCCGCCCAAATATGGCGACCATGCTTGGCTTTATTGCCACCGATGCCCGGATTGCGCCTGAGCTCCTGCAGACGCTTGCCTCGGAACTGGGAGAGAAATCCTTCAACCGCATTACCATTGATGGTGACACCTCCACCAACGATGCCTGCATGCTGATGGCCAGTGGCCAATATTCCGGCCCCGAAGTTACGGCTTCCAGCCCGTCGCTGCCGAAGCTTCGGGAGGCGCTGCAAAAGGTCTATCTGGAACTGGCCCACGCCATTGTCCGCGACGGCGAGGGTGCAACCAAGTTTGTCACCATTGATGTCAGCGGCGCGGCCAACCAGGAGGAAGCGCTGGATGTGGCCTACACCGTGGCGCATTCGCCGCTGGTCAAGACCGCGTTGTTTGCCTCTGACCCGAACTGGGGCCGGATTCTGGCGGCGGTGGGACGTGCCGGTGTTGCGGGTCTGGACCTCAATGCTCTGGAAATCTACCTGGGCGATGTTTGCCTGGTCCGCAACGGTGGCCGGGCCGGGGACTATTCCGAAGCCCGTGGGCAGGCTGTGATGGATCGGGAAGAGATCACTATTGCCATTGATCTCAAGCGGGGTGATGTTCGCGAGACGGTCTGGACCTGTGACTTCTCCCACGATTACGTCACCATCAATGCCGAGTACCGCACCTGACCATGTCTGCCTCGGAAGACCGGGTGAAGGAAGTTCACGTGGCTGTTGCGGTTATTGTAAGAGATGGCCGGGTATTGATTGCCCGACGGCCGGATCATGTGCATCAGGGCGGTTTGCTTGAGTTCCCCGGCGGCAAGGTTGAGCCGGGGGAGAGCGTCCAGGCAGCCCTGGTTCGGGAAATAGCCGAGGAAACCGGCCTCAGGGTGCCAGAGGCCTCACTGGAACCTGTTATCTGCATCCGCCACGATTACGGAGACAAGCGGGTTTTTCTCGATGTTTGGGAAACCAGAGCTGCCGAGGGCGACGCCGTGGGATGCGAGGGGCAGCCGGTTGAATGGTGCACCCCGGAGCAGCTTCGAGACGAGGATTTTCCCGCTGCCAACCGCCCGATTATCCGTGCGTTACGATTGCCCCTGCAACTGGCGATCACAGGTGCAGCAGCCGATCTGGATCAGGCCATTGCACGTCTGCGGGCCGGTCTTGAAGCGAGTCGTCCACCCCTGGTGGTGCTCCGGGCTCCGGCTATGGGCCCGCAGGCCTATCAGGCGTTTGTTGCCGCAGCGGTGCCGGTTTGCGAAACGGCCGGTTGTCACTTGATAGTGCATGGCGGCCCAGACGCATTCCATGCTGCCTCCGGTGTCCGTGGCCTGCATCTGCCCTGGCGCGAGGCAGCCAGACTGACGGCGCGCCCAGTCCCTTCTGAGGTCTGGCTCGGCGTTTCCTGTCATAACCGAAGAGAAATCGAGCACGCGGAGGCTATGGGAGCGGACTATGTCACCCTCGGGCCAGTGCAGGCGACGGAGAGTCATCCCGGCGCGCCGACCCTTGGTTGGCCGAGGTTTGCCGATCTGGTGTCCGAAGCCGGACTGCCGGTTTTTGCCCTGGGTGGGCTTTCTCCAGAGGATCTCCACGAGGCCCGCCAGCGAGGCGGGCAGGGGATTGCCGGTATCCGTTTCTGGTGGCCTCATAGCTGACGCTTGTCAGTGACTGGGGGTCCATCTCTGTTATGCTGTTGTTCCTGCATTCTTCACTATCTTGCGCAAACAACCCCGGGAGATTTCGTGAGTAAACTGACCCATCTTGATGACAAGGGCGAAGCCCGCATGGTGGACGTGACCGACAAAGCGGCCACCGAACGGGAGGCCCGCGCTGAAGCAACCATCCGCATGGCGCCGGAAACCCTCAGCATGATCATTGAGGGCGAGCACCCCAAGGGCGATGTACTGGCGGTCGCACGCATTGCCGGCATCATGGCCGCGAAAAAAACTCATGATCTGATTCCCTTGTGTCATGCACTGAACCTGACCTCTGTGAAAGTCGAGCTGACGCCGGGCAGCGATGGCGCATCGGTGCACATCCTCACCCGTTGCAAGCTTTCTGGCCAGACGGGTGTCGAGATGGAGGCGCTGACAGCAGCAAGCGTTGCGGCACTGACCCTTTACGACATGTGCAAGGCCGTCGACCGTGGGATGGAAATCGGTTCGGTTCGTCTGCTGGAGAAGAAAGGCGGCCGCAGTGGCCACTGGGTCGCCGATCAGGCCTGATCTGGCGGGCTGTCGCGCTCGTAAGTGTTGGTTACCAGAACCATGCCGGAGGAGCCACAGTGCCGAGACTACGCCAAGCGGGCGGGCCCGTGATAGAATGCGCGGCCCGATTGACTGAACCACGAGGAAACACTGTGGCTGTTCGTTACATCCAGACCTGCCGGTTGCCGACCCCGTTCGGGGTATTTGATATGCACGGCTTTGAAGAACCGGATACCGGAAAGGAACACGTTGCCCTGACCCTGGGCGACCTGGACAGTGACGAACCCATGCTTGCCCGCACCCACTCCGAGTGTCTGACCGGCGATGCCCTCTATAGCATGCGTTGTGATTGCGGTTACCAGCTGGAAGAAGCGCTGCGAAGTATCGCCCGGGAAGGCCGCGGCATCCTGATGTATCTGCGCCAGGAGGGGCGTGGTATCGGGCTGCTGAACAAAATCCGGGCCTATCACCTCCAGGATCAGGGCGCCGATACGGTGGAAGCCAACGAGCGGCTCGGGTTTGCGGCGGATCTTCGCGATTACAGTATGTGCAAGGACATGCTGGAGCACCTTGGGATCAGGAGCCTGCGGTTGATGACCAACAACCCCCGCAAGGTAAAGGCCCTGTCCTCGTACGGCATCGACATTACCGAGAGGGTGCCTCTGCACGTTGGCCGCAACCCCCACAACGAGCACTATCTCGATACCAAGCAGAGCAAGCTGGGTCATTGGCTGGAGACACACCAGGACGACGACCCGGAGATCTGAACCGGATCCGGACACCAAAAAAGCCCGCGACAGTCGCGGGCTTTTTTGGTGTCTGCAGGTGCGTTATGTCCTTTACTTGACCACTTTCAGATTCTGGTGGCGAAGGGTCTCCAGCCGCGTACGAATCGATGACTCGATGCCGGCGGCGTCCAGGCCACATTCAGTCAACAGCTCCCCATGCTTGCCGTGGTCCATGAACGTATCTGGAAGGCCCAATTGAAGGACCGGCATCGACACCAGGCGGCTGTTCAGGAACTCGGTGACGGCGCTACCGGCACCGCCGGCAATGGCGTTCTCTTCCAGGGTCACCAGCAGCTCATGCTGTTCGGCCAGCTCCAGTACCAGTTCTTCATCAAGGGGTTTCACGAAGCGCATGTCGGCGACCGTTGCGCCGATGGCCTCTGCCGCCTCCAGAGCCGGCGCCAGCAAGGTGCCAAAGTTGAGAACGGCTACCCCTTTGCCGCTGCGGATTTTCCGGCCCTTGCCGATTTCAAGCGGGGTCAGCTTCTGCTGTATCTCCGCCCCCGGCCCGGTTCCCCGTGGGTAGCGAACAGACGCTGGCCCGTTATAGAGCATGCCGGTCTGAAGCATTTGGCGGGTTTCGTTCTCGTCAGAGGGTGTCATGACCACCATGTTCGGCACGCAGCGCAGGTAGCTGATGTCAAAGGCGCCAGCATGCGTGGGCCCATCCTCGCCGACCAGTCCGGCGCGGTCGATCGCGAACAGGACATCCAGATTCTGGATGGCGACATCGTGGATCAACTGGTCGTAGGCCCGCTGCAGGAACGTGGAATAGATGGCAACAACCGGCTTGGCTCCGTCACAGGCCAGGCCTGCAGCCAGAGTGACCGCGTGCTGCTCGGCGATGGCGACATCGAAGTAACGTTCCGGAAAGCGCTGTGAGAACGCCAGCAGATCCGAACCTTCACACATGGCCGGTGTGATGCCCACCACACGCTCATCCTGTTCTGCGGAATCACAGAGCCACTGGCCGAAGACGTTGGCGTATTTGGGATTCTTCGGTTTCGGTTTGACCGGTTCGGGCTTGCTGGGTGGCACCGGTTCTATCTTGTTAATGGCATGATAACCGATCGGATCGGCCTCGGCCGGCGCGAAGCCCTTGCCCTTGGTCGTTACCACATGAAGGAACTGCGGGCCTTCCAGCTCGCGAATGTTCTCGAGGGTTTCCACCAACAGGGGCAGGTCATGGCCGTCAATGGGGCCGATGTAGTTGAAACCCAGCTCCTCAAAGAGGGTGCCCGGGGCGATCATGCCCTTGAAATGCTCTTCGGTCTTCTTCGCCAGAGCCATCAGCTGTGGCGCTCCCTGCAGCACTTTTTTGCTGCTATCGCGGACCTGGTTGTAGGTGCGGCTGGATAGCAACTTGGCAAAGTAATTGGACAGCCCACCGACATTCCTGGAAATCGACATGTCGTTGTCGTTCAGGATCACCAGCATGTCGGCGTGAAGGTGGCCGGCGTGGTTAAGTGCCTCAAAGGCCATGCCGGCGGTCATGGCGCCATCGCCAATCACCGCAATGCTTTTCCGGCCGGTCTGTTGCAGACGCGCTGCGATGGCCATGCCGAGTGCTGCACTGATGGATGTGCTGGAGTGGCCGACACCAAAGGTGTCGTATTCACTTTCTGCCCTTTTCGGAAAGCCCGCAAGGCCGCCTTTGCGCCGGATGCTGCCCATCGCCTCTTTCCGGCCAGTCAGGATCTTGTGGGGGTAGGCCTGGTGGCCCACATCCCAGACCAGCCGGTCGTTCGGGGTATCAAAAACATAGTGCAGGGCAACGGTAAGTTCGAGCACGCCGAGACCGGCACCGAAATGGCCGCCGGTCTGGCCAACCGACCACAACAGAAACGCCCTGAGCTCCCGGGCCAGCTGAGTCAGCTGCTCGGGGGCCAGCTCCCTCAGTTGGTCCGGTTCGTCAATCCGGTCCAGCAGCGGAGTGTTGGGCCGCTGGGACGGAATTTCCTTGAAAATATAAGTGTCCTGCATTTGCTCGGGTCTTTTCCGGTACGTTCAGTAACTGACTGGCATTATAAGGGAACAGTGGAGGCTGTTTCACACAAACCGGGCCAGTTGTTACGAAAATATTTACGGCCAGTGTGCGCCTTCGGGGTGCCGGGATTCAATGAGTTCTTGCTACCACGTACTCGGCCATTGTCCGTAATGGATCTGCTTCAGTGCCAAATTCCCGGAGACTTTGCTGGGCACTCTCAAGCAGGGCTGCCAGATGCTCTCGGGCACCAGTGATCCCGAGCAGGGCGGGATAGGTGGGTTTTGCGCGAGCGGCATCCGAACCCTGGGGTTTGCCGATCACGCTGGTATCGCCTTCAATGTCCAGCAGGTCGTCCTGTACCTGGAAAGCCAGGCCCAGGGCCTTGGCATACTGTGTCAGGGAGACCAGAGCCTGTTCGCTTACCGACGGCGCGGTCAGGGCGCCGAAGCGCACGCTCGCCTCGATCAGGGCGCCGGTTTTGTGTCGATGCATGGTCTCAAGCTGTGCCATCGTCAGGGTTTTGCCAACGGATTCAAGATCAATGGCCTGGCCGCCAACCATCCCGCCATGCCCGCTGGCCCGGGCCAGTTCCCTGACCATTGTAAGGCGCACGGGCTCAGACAGTCCGGGTGCGTCAGCGAGCCAGCCGAACGCCAGCGCCTGGAGGGCATCTCCGGCCAGAATGGCGGTCGCTTCGTCGAAGGCGATGTGGGTAGTGGGGCGCCCCCGCCGCAACTCATCGTCGTCCATGGCAGGCAGGTCATCATGAATCAGTGAGTAGGCATGAATCAGCTCTACGGCGCAGGCGGGAATCAGGGCTGCCTCACCGGACTGCCCGAGTGCTTTTGCGGCGGCGAGGCAAAGGGCCGGACGGATTCTCTTGCCGCCTCCAAGCACGCTGTAACGCATGGCTTCCTGCAGGCGGCCAGAGGCCGAATGTTGCTCAATGCAACGTTCCAGTTCCGCATCGACACGGGCCCTGCAGGTTTCCAGAAAGTCTGATGAAAGCTGGTTCTGTCCGGACATCAGTCAGCATCATCCGGCGAAAACGGGCGGGTGTCCAGGGAGCCGTCACTGTTCTGCACTAACTGTTCGACTCGCTGCTCAGCGCTCTTAAGGGCCTGTTGGCACTCACGAGTCAACTTCACACCCCGCTCAAATGCGGTCAGGGACTGTTCGAGAGACAGCTCGCCCTGCTCCAGATCGCGAACCAGCTTCTCCAGTTCATCAAGAGATTTTTCAAAATCGGCTATCGATGTGGCGCCTTGTTCACCGGCCATCAGGGGCCCTCCGATCGGGTGGCAGAATTTCGCGGATTATACCAGAGCCTGATCGCTATCGCTGCCAGTGGAAGTGACGGCGTTCGCCGGTTTCGGCATCCGGTCCCCAGCTCTGTTCGGTAACATGGATTTCACCGGTGGCTGCCACACTGACCACGGTTGTGGCCCGGGTGCCATAATCGGAGCCGACGATAAACGGTGACGACAGAAAGCGCTCTGTCTCCAGACCGACGCCAGTATCAGGCAGCAGGTGATCCGGTGCGGGCGTACTGTCCTGCAGCAAAGGGATCAGTTCGTCATGCAGTCTTTCTGCGTCGTGACCGGCAGCAGCGACGGCATTGCCGGCCGCCTGCCTGAGGCGCAGGAGTTTGGGCCAGGGTGTCTGCAGAAGGTGGTTGCTCAGGCCGTAGACTCCCCGGTGGATATGCCGGCCGGGATGGGCGTCCCGGTTACTGAAATACCATCCGTCCCGGGGCGTCAGGTGAACGAGGTTAAAGCCGGCAAAGTGATCTGCGTCAGTGTGCAGATCGGCCTCGAGGCTTTCACGGGTTTCGGTAAGCGCCCGCAAAGGAAGCACACCCCGACTGATGCGGCCGGTTTCCGGTGTTCCCTCGCGCACGTTGGTCACCGCGCTGACCTCGCCACTTGCGGTTACCGCAAGCCAGGTTCCTCCTGAAAGGAGGTCGCGACCGGCGAGGACCCGGGCGCCTGAGTCGGTCGTCCACCAATCCATGGCGGCCGTTGGGCGACGAAAGAATTCATCCCGGTTAGCGGCGACAACCAGCGGGAAGTGCGGGTTCTGGCCCAGGGCGAAAGCGATCAGGCACATGGTGGAGGCGGTGGCTCCCTGAGTTGATGAAGTTGACTCTTGCGCTGTGTATCATACCAGCCTTGGTTTTCCCGGGTGCGTCTCAATATGACCCTGATTTACGTAATAGCTTCGTATCTGGCCCTCGGCGCCCTGGCAGGCACTGTGGCAGGCCTGTTTGGCATCGGTGGCGGGCTGATCATTGTGCCAGTGCTGATGTTCAGTTTCGGCCTGCAGGGGCTCAATCCGGAGATTATTCCCCATCTGGCGGTTGGCACATCGCTGGCAACCATCGTATTCACATCGATCAGTTCCATCCGATCTCACAGCAAGCATGGTGCCGTGCGCTGGGACTTGTTCAGACCCATGACGGTCGGGATTGTTACAGGTGCGCTGGTTGGTGCCTGGACGGCATCATTGATGAGCGGTCGTGCCCTGGAGCTGGTGATCGGCATTTTCGTGATTCTGGTGGGGCTGAAAATGTTTTTTCAGGTTGACCCGAAGCCGGGCCGTGATGTGCCCGGCGGCGCCGGGCTGGGCGTTGCCGGTGGTGGCATAGGCTGGGCCTCGGCCATTTTCGGGATCGGAGGTGGGACCCTGACCGTGCCCTATCTCAGCTGGTGCAATGTCCGAATGCAGCAGGCCGTGGGTACTTCCGCCGCCTGTGGCCTGCCCATCGCCATTGCCGGGGCGCTGGGGAACATCTGGACAGGGTGGGACCATCCCGCGCTGCCGGAGCTGAGTGCCGGTTTCATTTATTTGCCGGCCCTGATCGGTATTATTCTGACCAGCGTTCTCTTCGCCCGTGTCGGGGCCAATCTTGCCCACAGACTGAACGCCCGTATTCTCAAGCGCACTTTTTCCATCATGCTTCTGCTGGTGGGCCTTCGTTTTCTCCTGAGCTGAGAGGTAATTGATGCTGCAGCATCCGCAGATAGACCCGGTGGCGATTGCCATTGGCCCCCTCAAAATCCACTGGTACGGCCTGACTTACCTGGCGGGCTTTCTCGCCGGCTGGTGGTTGGGGCGCATTCGAACCCGCAAGCCCTGGTCGCCCATTAACGAGGAGCAGATGGGTGACCTGCTGTTCTATCTGGCCCTGGGGGTTATCCTCGGTGGTCGGTTCGGCTATGTCCTGTTCTACAACTTTGATGCCTTCCTGGCCGATCCGCTCTGGTTGCTGCGGATATGGGAGGGTGGGATGTCCTTCCACGGCGGCCTGTTGGGCGTGATGTTTGCCATGTGGTGGTACGGGCGCAAAGTCGGCAGTGGCTTCTGGCGCATGGCCGACTTTGTGGCGCCCCTGGTGCCCGTGGGCCTCGGTGCCGGCCGTATCGGAAACTTTATCAATGGGGAACTGTGGGGCAAACCCACGGATGTTGCCTGGGGCATGGTGTTCCGGACCGCACCGGATTCCCTGGCCCGTCATCCCTCCCAGCTTTACCAGTTTGCTCTGGAGGGTGTGGCCCTGTTCGCTATCCTTTGGTGGTTCTCATCACGGCAGCGTCCGAAAATGGCGGTGTCCGGACTGTTTCTGATCTGCTACGGGGCGTTTCGGTTCCTGGTCGAATTCGTACGTCAACCGGATCCCCAACTGGGCTACCTCGCTTTTGACTGGCTTACCATGGGGCAGGTACTGTCCTTCCCGATGATCATTGCCGGTGCCGCCCTGATGTTTATTGCCTATCGGAGACCAGCCTGATGAAAGCCTATCTCGACCTGATGCAAGATGTTGTCGATAACGGATTCAACAAGGGGGACCGTACAGGTGTTGGCACACGGTCTGTCTTCGGTCGTCAGATCCGCTTCGATCTGCAGGAGGGCTTTCCCCTGGTGACCACCAAGAAGGTCCATCTGCGTAGCATTATCTATGAGCTGCTCTGGTTCCTTCGGGGTTCCACTGACAACACCTGGCTTCAGGAACGCAAGGTCTCTATCTGGAACGAGTGGGCGCTGGAGAATGGAGATCTGGGGCCCATTTACGGTAAACAGTGGCGCAGTTGGCAGTGCCCGAATGGCGAGGTGGTCGACCAGATCAGCGAGGTGATCGAGCAGATTCGTACCAAGCCCAATTCCCGTCGCCTGATTGTTTCCGCATGGAACCCGGCAGAACTTCCGGACGAATCCATCGGTCCCCAGGACAACGTCCGCGAAGGCCGCATGGCGCTGGCGCCCTGCCACTGCCTGTTCCAGTTTTACGTGGCCGACGGCAAGCTTTCCTGCCAGCTTTACCAGCGCAGCGCCGATCTGTTCCTGGGGGTGCCGTTCAATATTGCCTCCTATGCGCTGCTGACTCACATGATCGCCCAGCAGAGTGATCTGGGCGTCGGTGAGTTTGTCCACACTTTTGGCGACTGCCATCTGTACCAGAACCACCTGACCGACGACATTGTTTTCGAGCAATTGAAACGCGAGCCCCGGGCGTTGCCAAACCTTGTCATCAAGCGCAAGCCGGCGAGTATCTTCGAGTACGAACTGGAAGACTTCGAGTTCGAAGGCTATGACCCCTACCCGGGTATCAAGGCGCCGATTGCCATCTGACCGAATCCTGCACGAGGCGAATACATGAGAAAAGCCCTGATCGTAGCCATGTCCCGCAACCGGGTTATCGGCCGGAACAACAATCTGCCGTGGTATCTGCCGGGTGACCTCCGTTATTTCAAGCAGGCCACCATGGGCAAGCCCATTATCATGGGCAGGAAGACCTGGGATTCGATTGGCCGGCCGTTGCCGGGCAGGATGAATGTGGTGATATCCAGGAATGAAACCTGGGAAGCGCCAACCGGCACGGTGGCCGCCAAGTCACTTCAGGAGGCGTTGGTAAAGGCTGAAGCCCAGGCCGAACTGGAGGGTGGAGACGAAGTCATGGTTATCGGCGGCGGGCAGATCTACGCCGAGGCGCTGCCCCTGGTCGATCGTATGTACATCACCCAGGTGCACGCCGAGGTGGAAGGGGATGCCTTCTTTCCGGAAGTAAACTGGGATGAGTGGGAGGAAATCGGACGGGAGGATTTCTCCGCGTCCGATAACAACCCTTACGACTACAGTTTCGTCGTCTATCAGCGCTTGGCGTCTGCCTGACGGGGCGGGCGCTTGCCCGCAGGCTTGCCACCCTTTCCGGAAGGTTTGCCCTTGGGGCCGGGGCCGCTGCGACCTTTCGGTCCTTTCTTGAAGCCGCCTTTCGGGCCTTTGCGATTCTCGCCCGGGCGACCACCCTTGCGATCACGGCGCGGTGGTGGAGTTGCTGATACCACGGGCAGGGCCTCTGGCTGTTCCAGCGGCAGAGAGCCCGGCTGGGCTGCTTCCATCCAGCATGCCAGTGCACCGGCCACCATGGCCATATCCATCTCGTTACGTTCCGCAATTTCGTCCAGCAGGGCCATGGTCTTGGCCAGCTTCTTGTCTTCGGCGAACGCCAGCAGTTGGGTCTCGAACTGCTGCTCGCGCATCTTCTTCAGTTCAACCGGTGACGGAAGCTCATAGGCCTGCATGGGCGAATTGGTGGCGCGTTCCAGGGTACGGAGCCAGCTACGCTCCCGGGGTGTGACCAGAAGAATGGCCTTGCCTTCCCGCCCAGCACGGCCGGTGCGGCCGACGCGATGGATGTAGGCCTCGGTATCGTAAGGTACATCGTAGTTGATCACGTGGGTGATGCGGGGCACGTCCAGCCCACGGGCGGCGACGTCCGTGGCAACGATGATGTCCTTCTTGCTTCGCTTGAGGTCTTCAACGGTCTGCTCGCGCTGGCGCTGGTTCAGGTCGCCGTTCAGCGGCGCAACCGCGTGGCCGCGGGCTGACAGCTTCTCGGCCAGCAGCGTGGTTTCCGCCTTGGTACGCACGAAGATGATGGCGGCGTCAAACGGCTCCACTTCGAGAATCCGGGTCAGGGCGTCCAGTTTGCGCTCAGCGTACACCGGCAAAACGAACTGGGAGATGCGCTCGACCGTGCGGGTTTCGCTTTCAATGCGGACTTCCGTGGCGTTACGCAGATAAGTCTGGGCCACTTTTTTGATCTGCGGCGGCATGGTGGCCGAGAACAGGGCGCGCTGACAGTTTTCCGGCGTTTTCGCCAGAATGGCTTCCACGTCGTCGATAAAGCCCATGCGTAGCATTTCGTCGGCTTCATCAAGAACCAGTGCTTTCAGGCTGTCCAGCTTCAGGGTGCCCTTGCGCAGGTGGTCGAGCATACGGCCCGGCGTACCGACGATGACCTGGGCGCCGCGACGAAGGCCCTTGATCTGGGGATAGAAGTCCTGGCCACCGTAAATCGGCAGAACATGGAAGTTCCGGAACTTGCTGGCGTAGGTGGTAAAGGCTTCAGCCACCTGGATGGCAAGTTCCCGCGTTGGCGCCAGCACCAGAATCTGGGGGTCGGTTACAGAGGCGTCAATCCGGCTCAGAAGGGGCAGTGCAAACGCCGCGGTTTTACCGGTACCGGTCTGGGCAACGCCCAGCAGATGGTTGCCGGCCAGCAGTGCGGGAATGGCCTGGGCCTGGATGGGAGACGGAGTTTCATAGCCAACGGCGGACACAGCTTCAAGTACGGCTGGATCAAGCCCCAGTTCGGCAAAGGACAATTCAGACATTGATTCACTCGGAATTCGGGAGGTAGAGCATTGTCGGGCAATGCATGATGTGTCGATATTATAGCGGTTTTGTTGCTGCTTTAATACGCAAAAACCCCGGAAGGGGTGTAGGTAGTTGCCGGGGACCTGCCATTGCGTTGCCGTCCGATCTTCGGCAGTCTTCGTAACTATCCCGATAGGTTGCTAACAGGAACATGAAATGACCTTTGACGAATTATTGCGGGCGGCTCAGGGCAGTCAGGAACTGGTTATGCCCGGGAGCTGGTCCCAGGGCAGGGCGACGTTCGGTGGGCTGACGGCGGCCCTGATGTTTGAGCGCATGGAGAAACTTGTTGCCGAGGGCCGGGCCATGCGGTCGATGCAGGTGTCGTTTGTGGGGCCGGTGGAGCCGGAAGTACCTGCCAGCTTTGAGGCCGAAATTCTCCGCGAGGGTAAGGCGGTCAGTCAGGTGCAGGGGCGCATTGTCCAGAATGGTGAGACCCGGCTGGTTTGCCTGGCCAGCTTTGGCGGAGACCGGGATTCAGAGGTGCAGGTAGATGCTCTGCCGGCGCCTGAGGCGA
Source organism: Marinobacter sp. (assembly GCF_041687235.1). Taxonomy (GTDB): domain Bacteria; phylum Pseudomonadota; class Gammaproteobacteria; order Pseudomonadales; family Oleiphilaceae; genus Marinobacter. Next base: position 50,875 of record NZ_JAWLCH010000014.1, read on the forward strand.
CTCCGGTCAGCCAGTGTCCGGGACTGGACTATATCGAAGGCGTTACCCCGGAATTTATCCGGCAGATCGAGATGCGCTGGGCGTTCGGTAATCTGCCGTTCAGTGGCAAGGGTGGCCGCGAACTTGGCGGCTGGATGCAGTTCCGGAAAAACCCGGAAATGTTCTCCGATGCTCATATCATTGCCCTGGTTGATGCCTGGCCGCCGGCGGTCCTGCCTTATGTGAAGCAGCGAGTGAGGACCAGCTCCCTGAGTTGGGCCCTGGATATCATGCATCCCAGGCCCGCCATCGAGCCAGGCGACTGGCTGCTTTACAAGGTCTCGATAGACCAGGCGGGAGCCGGTTACGGTCACACTCAGGCCGGGATATGGACAGCTGAGGGTGAACTCGTGGCCCTGAGCAGGCAGACGGTAACTGTTTTCGGCTAGGAGTAGGGGCGGCTTACGCCGCCATTTCCGATTTCAGGGCATCAATTATGATGCGGGCGAAATCTTCCGGTGAGTCTTCCTGCAGGAAGTGCCCGCCCCGGAGAGTGATGTGGGGCTGGCCATGGGCGCCTGGAATCCGGCGCTGCATGTGCCTGTCGCCGCCTCGTGTAATCGGGTCGCCATTGCTGAAGCAGGTGATGAACGGCTTTTTCCATTTTTCCAGAACCTGCCAGGCGGCCTTATTGGCGTCGCTGTCAGGAGTGCCCGGTTCTGTCGGTACCAGCTTCGGAAATGCTCTGGCTCCTGCCTTGAACTCTGCCGACGGGAAAGGCGCCTCGTAGGCAGCAATTTCAGCCTTGCTCAGCGTACGGTCAGTGCCCAGTTGTACAATGCGCCCAACCGGAAACCAGGGACTGTGGGTGGCAAAGGCCTTCCACATGGAGAATACCGCAGGAACAGGTGCCTCGCCGGTTGGCAGCATACCATTCCCCACGATAATACGGCTGAAGCGCTGGCGGTGCTCTGCCGCCAGACGCAGGCCAAGAAGTGACCCCCAGTTCTGGCACACCAGGGTGATGTTGGTGAGATCCAGCTGTTCCAGCCAACTGGCCAGCCATGCCAGATGGCGGCCATAACTGTAGTCCGCAACCGAGGCCGGCTTATCGGATTTGCCGAAGCCGATCAGGTCCGGCGCCAATACCCGATGCCCTGCGTTTGCCACCAGGGGAATCATGTGCCGGTAAAGATAAGACCAGGATGGCTCGCCATGGAGCATGAGTACCGGCGAACCAGTCCGCGGGCCCTCGTCAACGTAGTGCATCCGGAGCCCGGGTTCTACGTCGAGATGGTGTGGAGCAAAAGGGTAGTCCGGAAGACCTGCGAAGCGGGCTTCATCGGTTCTCAGAATACGCATGCCATCGACTGTCCTGACTGATTGGTTGCGTGATTGCCGGGGGACATCCGGTAAGCGGAATGCCCTAATACAATCGTCGAAGATCAGGATAAAGCAGATGGAAAATTTGTGTGTTTGAGTTGCGTAACAGAGCGTTGCCGCTTTGAATCAGGACGCAATGCCAAACAGGCGTTCGGGGTTGTCAACGCGGGCCAGGGCCTGATCGCAGCAATTGACGGCGCCGCAATCGTCGGCTGAGCAAAGGCCGATGGTCTGGCATTCCATATCCTGATGCTGGTTACCTTCGTTCCGGAAAATCCGGGCCCTGGAAAGAATTGAGCGGCAGTGACCGCACAGCAGGGTAGGAACCGCACTGCCTTCAGCCAGAATTGCCGTGTAATGTTGTTGTTCAGTCATAAATATCCTCCTGATACTGCCCAACATATGGGCCGAGTATGACATTTCAAAGTCGGGATGCCCGTTTATACGGCTCAACTGTCAGGATCGACCAGTGGCCGGCGGTTGGAGCGCTTGTCGTCCCAGTCGAGCTCCTTGGGGTCATACCAGCCAATCGCCCCCAGGACTCTCTCCCGTGTCTGTGGCGACAGCGTGGGCCAGAGCTCCTGGAAGTCCTCAAGGCCCAGCTCGCGTTGTTTCTGTTGTTTGCTCTGAAGCCGGTTAATGATGCGCGGCAGCTGCAGCGCCTCGCCGAGCTGTCCTGGCACCATGACTTCCTGGCCCATCACCTTGCGCCGGTGAGTTCGGGCAGCCAGTACTTTACGCAACTGCGTGGCAGCTTCCAGAGCAGTTTCGATGGTGAAGGTTTCCAGTTCCAACCGCACGACCTGTCAAGTAGTTGATCAATAACCGTTCACTATAACCCGAAGAGAGCTACAGTGGCCACGCCAGCGTGGTAGGCTAGAGTGACTTGTGGAATTCCGGAACCATGATTGGGGAACAGCAGGAACTATGTACGCAAAACTTGAAACACGGACTTTTCTGGCCTTGCTGGTGGGCGTCTCCCTGGCTTTTGTGTTTCTCATGAAACCTTTCTTCGGGCCTATATTCTGGGCGGTTGCCATTGCCCTGATTTTTCATCCGGTGCAACAGATGCTGGTTTGCAAGCTGGGTGAACGGCCCAACGTGAATGCCCTGATTACACTGTGCATCTGTATGTTCATCGTGGTGATTCCCGTCCTTGTTCTGATCACCTCTCTGGTGGCTGAGGGCGTTGCGATTTACCAGCAAATCCAGAGTGGTGAGCTGCGTCCGGGGGAGTACATCGATCGGGTCAATCAGTCTTTCCCGGCAATTCAGGCGTTTCTGGCCCAGTTTGACATCAACTTCGGTGAGTTGCGGGATCGGATCGTCAATGCCTTTGTGGGCGGCAGTCAGTTCCTCGCGAAACAGGCGTTCGGTCTTGGCCAGAATACCTTCCAGTTCTTTCTGGGGCTTGCTCTGATGGTCTATCTGGCGTTTTTCCTGCTGCGTGACGGGAAGGCACTGGTGGAACTGATGATCAGGGCCCTGCCACTTGGGGATGAACGCGAAAGGTTGTTGTTTGCCAAATTTGCCGAAGTTACCCGAGCCACTGTGAAGGGTAACTTGCTGATTGCCATCATCCAGGGGGCTCTGGGGGGGCTGATATTCTGGGTCCTCGGAATCAGTGGCGCCTTGCTCTGGGGTGTGGTGATGGCGATCGTATCGCTTTTGCCTGCGGTGGGTGCAGCGCTGGTCTGGGTGCCAGCCGCCATCTACCTGGCCGCAGTTGGAGATGTGATCGAAGCGGTGGTGCTGACGCTATTTGGCGTGGTGGTCATCGGGTTGGCAGATAATCTGCTTCGTCCGGTACTGGTTGGTCGGGATACCAAGCTTCCGGATTATATCGTGCTGCTTTCGACCCTCGGCGGCATCGTGATGTTTGGTATCAATGGTTTTGTGATGGGGCCGCTGGTTGCAGCCCTGTTCATGGCTTTCTGGGGAATTTTCATACGCGAATTCAGTGAGGAGGCCCATGCTTCACAGGGCACCGCAGCGGTTGGGGAGTCTGAGCAAGGTCGGGATGCGAGCCCTGATGTCGAGTAAGGCGACATGCGACAAAAGTATGGTAGGCTTTTAGGCGTTTGCCCCAGCCTGTGGAGATAGGCACCACATAACAAGAAAGAAACGGATATCGATGAGATATCAGGAGTCAAGCAGGTGAGTACCATGAGAAAAGCAACTACCCGATTGGGACGCCTGGCCGCTGCGGCCGGATTGGCGGTCACACTGGGCTTTGCCCCTGCGGCTTTCGCAGATGAGATCGTTGCACTCAAGAATGCGCTCTACGGAGCCGGTTACGACATTACCAATGTCACCCCGCAAATGGATGACTCGACCCGGTCCGCACTGACCCGATTCCAGCAGGATAACGGCCTCCAGGCTACAGGGAACCTGGATGACGCCACCAAGGAAGCGTTGGGCATGGTTTCAGTTCAGGTTGCTGCGTCGGCGCCAGCACAGTCTGCCAGTGGCTCCAGCGCAACCACGCAGGATTCGGCCGCTTCCTCGGCAGAAGCCTCCGCCCCGGAGCCGGAGCAGGACGACGCTATTGAGGAGGAGGAAGACGGCGGCTGGTCGCTCTGGTAATCGGGATCAAATGAACTGAAAAAGCCCGCCGGGTTTCCCCGCCGGGCTTTTTTGCCGGTTGGCGATCCCGATGATCAGTCGAGCTTGTCGAGATCCCGAACGGCACCTTTATCGGCACTCGTGGCCAGCAGTGCGTAGGCTTTAAGCGCTGCCGACACCTTGCGATCCCGGGGCAATTCCGGTTTCCAGCCCTTGGCGTCCCGGGCTTCCCGGCGACGATCCAGTTCGTGTTGGTCCAGCTCGACATTGATGGTCCGGTTCGGGATGTCGATTCGGATGGTATCGCCGTTTTCGATCAGCCCGATGGCGCCTCCTGCGGCAGCTTCTGGCGACGCATGGCCGATGGACAGGCCGGAAGTGCCGCCGGAGAAACGCCCGTCGGTCAGGAGGGCGCAGTCTTTACCCAGCCCCTTGGATTTCAGGTAGCTGGTCGGGTAGAGCATTTCCTGCATGCCCGGGCCGCCACGGGGCCCCTCATAACGGATAATCACGACCTCGCCGGACTGGACCTCGTCAGCGAGGATGCCGGCAACGGCGGTATCCTGGCTCTCGAATACCCGTGCCTTGCCCTCGAACACGTAGATGCTCTCGTCCACGCCCGCGGTTTTGACCACGCAGCCGTCCAGGGCAATATTGCCATACAGTACCGCGAGGCCTCCCTCCGAGCTGTAGGCGTTCTCAACCGACCGGATGCATCCGGTTTCCCGGTCGCCATCCAGGGTCGGCCAACGGGTGCTCTGGGAGAATGCGGTCTGGGTGGGTATGCCGGCGGGCCCGGCTTTGTAGAATTCGACCACTTCGGTGGGCGGCGATCGCATGATATCCCAGGTCTCCAGGGCTTCTTTCATGGTCTTGCTGTGCACGGTGGGAAGATCGGTGTTGATCAGGCCGCCCCGTTCCAGTTCGCCGAGAATGCCCATGATACCACCGGCCCGGTGGACATCTTCCATGTGATATTTGGGTGAGTTGGGGGCCACCTTGCACAGTTGCGGAACCCGGCGTGAAAGCTGGTCAATTTCGTTCAGGGTAAAGGGAACCCCGCCCTCCTGGGCCGCCGCCAGCAGGTGGAGAATGGTATTGGTTGAGCCGCCCATGGCGATGTCCATGACCATGGCGTTTTCAAAGGCCGCCATCGAGGCAATGCTCAAAGGCAGTACACTGGCGTCGTCTTGTTCGTAATAGCGGCGTGCATTCTCCACAATCTGTCGACCAGCCTTCAGGAACAGCTGTTCCCGGTCAGCGTGCGTGGCCAGCAGCGAGCCGTTGCCGGGAAGGGCCAGGCCGATGGCCTCGGTCAGGCAGTTCATGGAGTTGGCGGTAAACATGCCGGAACAGGATCCGCAGGTAGGGCAGGCACTGCGCTCATATTCCTCCACCTGCTCGTCGGAGGCGTTGGGGTCTGCCGCAATGACCATGGCGTCCACCAGGTCCAGCTTGTGCTCCGACAGCTTGGTCTTGCCGGCTTCCATTGGGCCGCCGGAGACAAAAATCGTTGGGATGTTCAGGCGCATGGCGGCCATGAGCATGCCCGGGGTGATTTTGTCGCAGTTGGAAATGCACACCAGGGCGTCGGCGCAGTGGGCGTTGACCATGTACTCTACGGAGTCTGCGATGATTTCCCGGGAGGGGAGGGAGTACAGCATGCCGTCGTGGCCCATGGCGATGCCATCGTCCACGGCAATGGTGTTGAATTCCTTGGCAACGCCGCCGGCGGCCTCGATTTCGCGGCACACCAGCTGGCCCAGGTCTTTGAGGTGCACGTGGCCTGGCACGAACTGGGTGAAGGAGTTGGCAACCGCGATAATGGGCTTGCCGAAATCCCCGTCTTTCATACCGGTAGCGCGCCAGAGGGCGCGGGCGCCGGCCATGTTGCGGCCTGCGGTGGATGTCCGCGAACGATACTGAGGCATGGTGTTCTGTTCTCTCTGTTGTTACCTGATGGCAATGAGCAAAAAACAGAGGATACCAGATTAGACTCGAGGCGCATGGTTGTTTTCCGGGTCGCTGTTTACAATAGTTAACAGACTTGCCAACTTATTTTCCGGTTTGAACCGACAAGGAGTATGCCTATGGCTGGCCAGGAAAGCCTGCCGCTTCGTCGCCTTAAAGAGTTTCAGCCGTTGAATCGGCTGACGGATGATCAACTGGTTCTGCTTGCCAGCCGTGCCGAGAGAAGAACCCATGGCCCCGGACAGCGGGTTCTGGAGCGTGGCGTCCGGGATGGCCTCGACTTCTTCCTGATCGCAGGTAAGGTAGAGCTGGAGTCTGTGGACGGTCGCAAATCGGTTATAGAAGCCGAGACTGAAAAGGCCCATAACCCCATTGCCCGGCTTCAACCCAGGATGTACGACGTCACGGCGGTAAAGCCCTGCGAGTTCCTGGTAGTTGAGCAGGAAATCCTCAACCAGCTCCTGCGCTCGGCACCGGTAGAACAGGTCGAAATGGATTCCGGTGAAGGCACCGGTGGCATCGAAAGCGAGGAGCACCACCTGCTGATGGAGTTCCTGTCGGAGCTGAGATCGAATCAGGTCAAGCTCCCCAGTGTTCCGGATGTGGCCTGGAAAGTCCGGCGGGCGGTTGACCGTGAGGAGTCGACGGCGGATCAGGTGGCGCTGGCAGTGTCTGCCGATCCGGCCATGGCCGCCAAGCTGGTGCGCGCCTGCAACAGCCCCCTGTATCGCGGTTTCAGTGATGTCCGTAATGTCCGGGAGGCGGTTGTCCGCCTCGGCATGCGCACGACCCGTCAGCTGGTGACCGTGTTTTCCATGAGGGAGGTGTTCAAAACCCGCCAGGCAGCGTTGCAGAAAGAAATGGAAAAGCTCTGGCGGCATTCCCGGGAAGTGGCGGCATTGTGCTGGGTGCTGGCGGATCATGCCACGCAGCTCAACCCTGAAGAGGCGTTACTGGCAGGCCTGCTCCATGATATCGGTGTGGTCCCGGTACTTGTTCAGGCAGAGCATCATGTGAATCTCTTTGCCGACGAGGCCAATCTGAGCCACGCTATCAGGGAGCTCAGAGCGGAGGTGGGTACTGCAGTTCTGGAGAACTGGTCGTTCCCGCCGGCATTCGTTGAAGCCGTCCGCCACGCCGAAGACTGGGGCTATGAATGCCGTGAGGCGTCGCCCCAACTGGTGGATGTGGTTATTGTGGCGCAATTGCATTCGATGATCGGTTCCAGCCAGAATGCCGAGTTACCCCCGTTCGATCAGGTGCCTGCGTATCAGCGTCTGGGCGAGCTCGAACTCAATGCCTCCCGCAGTTTGCAGCTTCTGACGGAGGCCAGGGCCCGAGTCGACGAAGTTCAGCAATTGCTGTCCATCCGGTAATTGTCGGGACTGTGTAAACTTTGGAGTCTGCTTACCGGTGACTGTTGCACTTATGAATGTACCCTTGTTCCCCCTGAACTCAATCGTCCTGCCCAGGGGGAGGATTCCCTTGCAGCTGTTCGAGCCCCGCTACATCGACATGCTGACCCGTTGTCTCAAGGAGGATCGGGGTTTTGTCGTGGTGCTGTTGCAGGAAGGTGGGGAAGCCGGGCGCACGGCATCCTTCTATGATATCGGAACCTATGTGCGGATCATCGATTTCCAGCAGCTTGAAAACGGTCTTCTTGGGATTACCGTTGAAGGCGAGTCAAAGGTGTCCGTGGTCCGCAGCTGGCAGCAGGAAGACGGGCTGAACGTTGGCGACGTGGAGTGCCTGATTGAAGAGGCGGAAAGCGAAGTGCCGGAGCGTTTCACGGAGTTACCCTCAGTGCTCAAGGCGTTGTTCCGGCACCCTGTAATCCGGGATCTGAACATGGACGTTGACTATGGCGATGCCCGGGACGTTGGTTGGCGCCTTACAGAATTGCTTCCCCTGGACAAACAGGAGAAACAGAAGCTCGTGGAGTTGCAGGATCCGCTGGAGCGGCTCAGCAGGCTTCAGGAGTTATTGGAAGCGTTGGAGGAAGGCTGAAGCCTCTAGTCCACAGGCCGGAAATTCGTGACCGCCTGGTCCCAGGAAAGCGTGATATAGCCTCCCGCAAACACCAGCCATAGTGCGGTGGCAGCCGCGATGGTTACATCGGGTGCCAGAGGTACCTTGTCATACCGGCTGTAACTGGCCCGCACCGCCCCGGTGACGGCCAGTGCCAGCAACAGCCCTCCAATCACGTCGGTGAACCAGTGAACCCCCAGGTACAGGCGGCTCAGAGCCACGGGCACCAGTGGTAGTGAAAGCAGGACATAATACTGCCAGCGCTTTCGGTGCCGGCTTTCACCAGCAACAAAACTTGCAAGCAGGGTTACAAGCACCGTAATTCCCGCCGTGTGACCGCTGGGAAAGGCTCCGGAATCCGGCGGCCCGATCACTTCTTCCGGCCGCGGAACCCCGAGCAGGGATTTCAGGCCCCAAACCAGCACAACGGTCACAGCAGCGGCCATCAGAATATGGATGGCAGCGGCATAATAGCCCCGGAATAGCAGGGCCGCGCAGGCCAGTGCGCCGGCCGCGATCAGCACCGGGGCATCACCAAGCAGTGTGATGACAATGAAAGGGCCGTCCAGCAGGGGCTGGCGGAGTTGCTCGAACCAATGAAGAGTGGCCTGGTCGAAATCATCCAGCAGATTTGTTGCCGTGGCCAGTTGCCCCCAGATCAGAAGCAGTGCGGAGGCTCCAAGTGCCAGCATGAAGGAGGCAAGGGGAAACTCGCCTTCCCTGGCGGGGCGCTGATTGGTGTACAGGCGCCAGAACCGGTTCGTGGCTTCGTATTGGGTCATCCGTTGCTTCAGCCACTGGTAGAAACGACTCGTTTCCCCGAGCCCCAGCTGAAACCGCAAAAGCACGAAATAGACCACCGTCAGCCCGGCAAGGCTGATTCCGATCACGGCATAGAAGTGTGCAGGAGGCCTGATCTGGCTGGCGAGGGCGCTACCCACCAGAAAGCCCGGAAAAATATAGACCGGTGCCCAGGCGATGGCCGAGCCAACGTTGAAAGCCAGAAAGCGACGCCAGGACATCATCAGGGCCCCGGCAATGAGTGGAATCACCGGTCGTACCGGGCCTACGAAGCGCCCGATGATTACGCTTTTGCCCCCATGGCGGTTAAAAAAACGCTCTCCGGTGTCGATAATCCCCGGATAACGGCTCAGCGGCCAGACCGTGGTCAGGCGGCCCTGCAAGAGGCGACCGAGACCGAAGCTCGCCGTGTCACCTGCAACAGCGCCAAGCCCTGTCCAGAGCAGGGCTTCCGGCAGGGGCATGCCGGTCTCTCCGGCCAGTACGGCCACTGCAAACAGGATGGCGACACCGGGGACGATAATGCCGGCTATGGCGAGGGACTCGATGAAAGCGGTCGCGAAAAGGGCCAGCGCCAGCCAGCCGGGATGGAGGCTCAGCCACGCCGACAGCTCGTTAAGCCAGGCACTGCTCATGTTTCGATGGTTTCACCGGGGCTGAACCAGACCGAATCAGCACCTCGTCTGCGGGCTTCCTCCATGGCCTGATGGGCCCGTTTGCGGAGCGTGTCGGTCCGGGTGTCGCCGCTGCCGCGGGTGGTGCAACCGAGGCTTACCGTTGCTTTGCCCACCACGGGCCAGTTGTGTTCAGCGATGGTTCGGCGAATTCGTTCGGCAATCACCCTCACGCCTTCTTCCGGCGTGAATGGCAGGATCAGGAAAAATTCCGAATCGTTGAGGGTGTAAAGTGTATCGCCGGCGCGAATCACTCCGAAGAGGTGTTCGGTCATATCACGGAACAGACCCTGCACCTTATCCCTGCCGTGGAGATCCGCCACCTCATCCGCATAATCGATACTCAGATCAATGACAGACAGGCAATGCCCCGTGGCAATGGCACGGCTGATCTCCTTCTGAAGTGTTTCATCCAGAAAGCGGGCGTTGTGAGCACCCGTGACCGGGTCGGTAATGGCGAGGTCTTCTGCCGACTGGGCCATGTGGTCGTAGTGCCAGATATACAGGGCCGCGACCGCCAGAAGAATGAACAGCCCTCCGGTGATGGTGATGGCATCAGCCGGCGCTTGCCCCAGAACGAGGATGATCGACATGGGTACGAGCAGCAAAAGGGACAGCCCCACGCCCTGACGCAATGGCAGGATAAGCAGGTTCAGTACCAGCAGAGGCATGGCCCAATGGCTGATGCCGGGGGCATCCATGGTCAGCAGCGCGGCCAGCATGCCACTGTTCAGGCCAGACAGGATGACCAGGTGCCCGGGCGCTGACAGCTGATGCCGACGACAGATAATCGTGTAAATGGCTCCAGCCAGGGTCAGAACGGCCATTCCAGAGGCCAGGTAGAACAGTTCGTAGAAGCCATAACGAAGGTTCTGCATGGCCAGGGTGAAAATGAACAGGCAGGCGATGCTGTAGCCAAAGGCGTGGGTCCAGGTTCTGAGGCGGGTCTCTGTCATGATACCGGCCCCTGTGCCTGTGGCTGGCTCGGTTGGGCCGGCTGTGACCAGGAACTGTAGGCCTGGCTTCGGTTGCCCCCCTGCTGCTGGGCCCGGCGCAGGGCATTCGCTGCACTCTGTTGCAGGCTGTTGGCGTCGTCGCCGATGTTCAGTCCGGCAATGCCGGTACTGACGGTCAGATTCAGGCCGTGGGATTCCAGAAGTGTTGCCAACCCCTTGCGAATGGTCTCTGCCCGCGCGATGGCTTCGCTGGTGGAAATGCCCGGCAGAATCACCAGAAACTGCAGGTCTGCAACGCGGTAGTAGGTGTCGAAATCGCGTATCTGGGAGTGCAGGTAGCGCCCAATCCGCGGAAGTATCGAGCGAATATCCTCATCCGGATCATTATCGCTCAGGTGGGTGTCCAATCCGATCATGATAAGGGACATGTCCGTGCCTTCCCTTTCGCTGCGCTGGATTTCCTTGTGCAGGTCGGCGGAGAGGTATTCCCGGCTGGCGGCCTGGGTCAGTTCATCGGTCCGGCGTAACGGAGCCAGTTGCCGGGTTTTGTAATCGCGCAGAAACACCAGCAGGCCCGAGAGCAGAACGGTCAGCAGGAAGGCGCTGATCATCTGGTGACGGTCCGCGAGGCCGAAAGCCCACTGTGTGGCGATCATCGCCAGAACAACAATTGCCAGGGTCACCAGTGCCGCGGCAGCGGGAGGAACCAGGGCAAAGGCAACCAGGGGAAGGGCATACAGCCAGTGGCTGAGGATCCACGGGCCGGTCCAGAAGCTGGCCAGCAGAATCAGCAGGAGAACCACAAAGAAAACTTGTTGGACCCGGGGCCAGGGCTGGTTTATCCGGTTGGGATGGAATGTTTTGCCGGCAATCACAATGCCTGCGGCCGCGGCGGCTGCAGCCGCAACCATGGGCTCACCGAGTGCGCCACAGAGGATCGCGATGGCGATCAGAGCCACGAAGCCTGCCCGCGACAACTTGCTTAACAGGAATTTTTCGGCCATCTGGGCCATGGTGTCCTTCCTTTTCCTCAACTCCCTGAAATAACCTTCCCTAAGGAGCCCTTAAGGTTCCGAGTATGGCATATCGCAGCGGTATAATATCTGTTTGGGATGCGTACTTGAAACGGGAAAGGTAAAGTTAGGCACTTATTCCCGATTCCGGTTGAAAACAGAAAGGTATTTGGATGGATATTGCAGCGTACATGGCTGAAGTAGGGCAGCAGGCCCGTGCAGCGGCAACCAGAGTGGCTCGTTCGACCACCGCGGAGCGTAATCAGGCGCTACTTGCGACGGCTGAGGCTCTGGATGCGGCCCGGGAGGAGCTGTCAGTGGCCAACGGCAAGGATCTGCAACGGGGCCGCGAAAATGGTTTGGATGCGGCGATGCTGGACCGGCTGGAACTCACGCCCCAGCGAATCGATACCATGATCGAGGGCTTGCGCCAGGTGGCGTCGTTGCCGGACCCAATTGGTGCCATTACCGACATGGCCTACCGCCCTTCCGGCATCCAGGTTGGCAAGATGCGGGTCCCGCTTGGGGTGATCGGTATCATTTACGAGTCCCGCCCGAACGTGACCGTTGAAGCCGCCAGTCTCTGTCTGAAATCCGGAAATGCCACCATCCTCCGGGGTGGCTCGGAGTCGATACATTCCAATCAGGCCATTGCCCGCTGTATTTCCGAGGGCCTGGCCAAAGCGGGGCTTCCCGAGAATGCGGTGCAGGTGATCAGGACCACCGATCGCGCGGCCGTGGGTGAGTTGATCACCATGCCGGACTATGTGGACGTCATTGTGCCCCGCGGTGGCAAGGGGCTGATCGAGCGTATCAGTCGTGATGCCCGGGTACCGGTTATCAAACACCTCGATGGTGTCTGTCATGTCTACATCGATAGCCATGCCGACCCGGAGAAGGCGCTGAGAGTGGCGGTTAATGCCAAGACTCACCGCTACGGCACCTGCAATACCATGGAAACGCTCCTGGTGGACTCGGAAATCGCCGAAGACATGCTTCCCCTCCTGGCCCGGGCCTTTATTGAAAAAGGCGTGGAGCTGCGGGGCTGCGAGCAGACCCGCGCAATTGTCGGAGGGGTTGTCCCGGCCACCGAGGCGGATTGGGAGGCCGAATACCTGGCTCCGGTGCTGGCGGTGCGGGTAGTCGAAGGGCTGGACGGCGCCATCGATCACATCAACCGCTACAGCTCCCAGCATACGGACAGCATCGTTACCGAGAACTACACCCGGGCCCGCCGGTTTATCACCGAAGTGGACTCCAGCTCGGTGATGGTCAATGCGTCAACGCGCTTTGCAGATGGGTTTGAATATGGCCTGGGGGCTGAAATCGGCATCTCGACCGACAAGATCCACGCCCGGGGTCCAGTGGGGCTAGAGGGTCTTACGTCCCAGAAGTACGTGGTCTTTGGCGACGGGCATGTCCGGACCTGATGCCCATGCATGTGATTTATGGCGGAACCTTTGATCCGGTCCATCATGGCCACCTGAGGCTGGCCCTGGAAATCAGTGATCGTCTCGGCGTGGAATACGTCAGCCTGGTGCCCTGTCATATTCCGCCGCACCGGGGCCAGACCGGGGCTTCCTCGGGTCAGCGCCTGGAGATGCTGCGGCTGGCCGTCGCCAATGAGCCCCAGTTGAGGATTGATGACCGGGAGCTGGCGCGGGAGGGCGCGTCATACACCGCGGACACTCTACGCCAGCTTCGGGCTGAACTTGGGCCTGATGAGCCCCTCGCTATGGTGGTTGGCACGGATGCATTCGCCGGTTTCGATCGCTGGCGGGAATGGCAGCAGATTCCGGAGTTGGCCCATGTGGTGGTGGTTCGTCGGCCTGGCCCTGCGCTGGATCCATCTGGTGAGCCAGCCCGGCTGCTGGCAGAACGGGGTGTGGCCGCCCCGGAGTGCTTGCGTGGCCGACCCTGTGGTGCCTTTCTGGAGCTGGATCCGCCACTTCTGGATATTTCCGCAACTGGCATACGGGAGCGCATTGGCGATGGCCGTTCGCCCCGTTACCTGATGCCCGATCCAGTCTGGGCAGAAATTCGCCGCCTGGGGCTGTATGGTGCATGCCCCGACGGGAACTTTTAGTGCTACAATCGCGTCTGAATATGACATTTCGGGCGGCCATACCGGCAAACGCCCGTCCAACAGGGTGATTATGCAGGCAGAGCAACTGAAAGATCTGGTAATTAATGCGCTTGAAGATGTGAAAGCACAGGACATCAGCGTGATCGATGTCCGTGACCGCACCAGTGTCACCGACTTCATGGTTCTGGCCTCCGGAACGTCCAACCGACATGTTAAATCCCTTGCTGACTCGGTCGTTGTTGAGGCCAAGGAGCAGGGTGTGCGTGCAAGCAACGTTGAGGGTGCCGGTGTCAGCGACTGGATTCTGGTGGATCTTGGTGATGTGGTTGTTCACGTGATGATGCCTGCCACAAGAGAGTTTTACGATCTGGAGCGCTTCTGGCGTGATGCTCCGGATCTTGGTGTTGCGGGCAGCGAGTAATCATGCGGCTACGTCTGATCTGCGTGGGGCAGAAAATGCCCGACTGGGTCAGTACCGGGTTCGGAGATTATGCCCGCCGCATGCCGCCGGAGTTGCCCGTGGAGTTGGTTGAAATCCCGGTTGCCCACCGGGGCAAGAATCCCGATATTCCCAGACTGATGCAGCGAGAAAGCGACGCTATTCTGGCGGCCACTGGTCCGAAAGACCGGGTGATTGCGCTGGAGGTCGGTGGTCGTCCCTGGTCGACGGAAAAACTCGCCAATCAGTTGGAGAGCTGGCAACAGGATGGCCGCGATGTCAGCTTCCTGGTGGGTGGCCCTGATGGGCTGGCGGAAGACTGCCGGAAGCGAGCCGATCAGCAGTGGTCCCTGTCACCGCTCACCTTGCCTCACCCTCTGGTGCGTATTGTGCTGGCCGAACAGCTTTACCGGGCCTGGTCGATCACCCGCAACCACCCATACCACAGGGCCTAGGGGGCGTTTATGCCATGGGGCGAATTCAAGGATACGGCGGCGGAACGCCGGCTTTTCCAGCGCCGGACTGTGGTGATGCTGGTGTTTGTGGTGCTGGCCGTTGGCGGTCTGCTGGCGCGTATGTACCAGTTACAGGTTGTGGAGCATGAGGTATACACAACCCTCTCTGACAAGAACCGGGTGCAGGTCCAGTCTGTTCCTCCGCCCCGTGGGCTGGTATACGATCGCAACGATGCCCTGCTGGCGGAAAATCGACCCGTTTTCAGTGTGACACTGGTGCCTGAACGGGTTCGTGGTATGGACGATACCCTCGGTCAGCTCGGCACGATCCTTGATATTTCTGAAGAAGACCGGGAGCGCTTTCAGCGCCGGCTTCAGGAACCCCGTCGCCCGTTCCAGGAAATCCCTCTCCGTTACGATCTTGATGAGCAGGAAATGGCCCGTCTGGCGGTCCATCGTCATGAGCTTCCGGGGGTGGAAGTCAAGGCCGAGCTGGTTCGCTTTTACCCGCACAGCGAACTGACGGCCCACGCCCTGGGGTTTGTCGGGCGGATCAACAGGGACGAGCTGCAACGTATCGATCCGGTCAATTATGCCGGGACCAACTACATTGGCAAATCAGGCATCGAACGGTTCTATGAGGAAGTCCTCCACGGTCACGTGGGTTATCAGCATGTGGAAACCAACGCCCGGGGCCGGACGCTGAGGGTCCTCGAACGGGAGAACCCCACACCCGGAGAGGACCTGCAGCTTCACCTGGATCTACGGTTGCAGCAGCGTGCCCACGAACTCCTGTCGGGGCGCCGGGGCGCAATCATTGCCATTGAGCCCGCTACCGGAGGCATTCTTGCGCTTGCCAGTGTGCCTGGCTTTGACGCTAATAAATTTGTCACCGGCATCGGCGTCAGTGATTACCGGGAACTGAGTAGCAGTCTGGACAAGCCCCTGTTCAATCGGGCCCTGAGGGGTCAATACCCGCCGGGTTCAACGGTAAAACCGATGCTCGCAGTGGCAGCCCTTGATAGCGGGGCCACCACCCGGGATTACACCATGTGGGATCCGGGACACTTCCGGCTCAAAGAGGGTGGCCGTGTCTGGCGCGACTGGAAGCGGACGGGCCATGGCTGGGTGGATCTGATGGATGCGGTTGCGGAGTCGTGCGACGTTTATTTCTACGAAATTGCCGTGGAAATGGGGGTCGACACCATGTACAGCTATCTCGCCCACTTCGGGTTTGGGGAAGACGCGACGCTCGACGTTTCCGGCGCCCTTAGCGGTCTGTTGCCCTCCAGGGACTGGAAACGGGCCGTCCGGAACGAACCCTGGTATCCGGGTGATTCCGTCAATATGGGTATCGGGCAGGGGTTCATGCTTGCCACACCGTTACAACTGGCCACCGCAACTGCCCTGATTGCCAACCGGGGCCGGTGGGTGGAGCCGCGACTTCTGAAGGACATCAAGGGGGATCGGCCAGTGGAGGAGTTTCTGCCCGCCGAGACCCACGAGCCGCTTACCCTGAAGAATCCTGAGGATTGGGAATACGTCGTGGATACCATGGTCGAAGTGATGCACGGCGCCAAAGGTACTGCCCGCAGTGCCGGTCGCGGTGCGCCATACAAAATGGCAGGAAAAACCGGAACGGCCCAGGTGTTCAGCCTCGCAGAGGATGAAGAGTATAACGAGGAAGAAATCCGTGAGAGGCTTCGTGACCATGCCCTGTTTGTGGGCTTTGCGCCTGCCGATAACCCGCAGATAGCGGTTGCTGTGATTGTCGAAAACGGTGGTAGCGGCAGTGGTACCGCGGCTCCGGTGGCTCGCGCCCTGTTTGACTCCTGGCTGCTCGAATACGGGCAGGCAGATGGTGCGCTTGTCAGCGACATTGAAGCACAGGTGGCCGACTGATGGCGTTCAAGGCGTTACTGGACTCAACCGCAAGCAATCCCCTTGGCCGGCAGCGGAGTATCTGGACCGCGCTGCACCTGGATCCGATCCTGTTACTGTTGCTCATCCTGCTGGTTTCCGGCGGACTGTTCGTGCTCTACAGCGGGGCTGACCGCAACCTTGAGGTGGTCAAGGCGCAGGGCATCCGGTTGGGCGTGGCATTCGTGGTGATGCTGGTGTTTGCCCAGCTTGACCCCTCGGTCTTTCGTCGCTGGGCACCCTGGTTGTACGCGGTTGGTATTGTCGCTCTGGTTGCAGTGATGCTGGTGGGCGTGGGTGCCAAGGGCGCCCAGCGCTGGTTGGCGATTCCGGGGCTACCCCGATTTCAGCCTTCTGAGTTGATGAAACTGGTGGTGCCGATGATGGCGGCCTGGTACCTGTCCAGGCATTTCCTGCCGCCAAGGTTGCGGCATGTGGCCGTGGGACTCGCTATTGTGTTGGTGCCCATGGTCATGATCATGCAACAGCCGGATCTGGGGACCTCCCTGCTGGTTGGCCTGGCCGGCATATTTGTCGTGTTTTTTGCCGGTATCAGCTGGAAGCTGATTGCGGCGTTCGTGGCCATGGTGTCGGTGTCGGCGCCGCTGATGTGGTTCTTTGTCATGAGGGAATACCAGAAGCAGCGGGTGCTCACGCTTCTGGATCCGCAAAGTGACCCCCTCGGTGCAGGGTGGAACATCATCCAGTCCAAGACTGCCATAGGCTCGGGCGGGATCGATGGTAAAGGCTGGCTGCAGGGTACCCAGTCACATCTCGAGTTTCTGCCTGAAAGCCATACGGACTTCATCGTCGCCGTGCTGGCGGAGGAGTTCGGATTTGTCGGCATGCTGATTCTGATGGCCGTGTATTTCCTGATTATCCTCAGATGCCTGTACATCGCTGCAACGGCTCAGGATTCGTTCAGTCGTCTCCTGGCCGGGGCGCTTACCATGACGTTCTTTATCTACATTTTTGTGAATGTCGGGATGGTAAGTGGACTTTTGCCGGTGGTTGGTGTGCCATTACCCCTGATCAGTTATGGTGGCACCTCGGGTGTCACCCTGATGGCAGCGTTCGGCGTTTTAATGTCAATTCATACCCATCGGCGAATGATTGGCGCCTGACCGGGGCCCGCTACCATGGCGATCGGGTAATGGTGATTCCGGCGGATAACCCGTTACAATAAAGAATGGGCCGCCGGAAACCCGATGATGGTGGCCAACGTGGTCAAGAGGAACTCCGGACAGTGAACTGCAAGCCTTCATTTTCTCTCCTGCTGGTGGTTGTTGCGGCGCTGATTCTCAGCGGCTGTGCGTCAGCCCCGGAAACGGATCACTCGTCCCGTTACACCATGGCGACCGACAGGGCACCTTCGGGCAACTTCGATGTCTCAGGGCTTGACGATGCGGTACCGGTGTATGAGGTTCCCCGCACGGCTGGTAACAAATCGCCCTATAAGGTCTGGGGCAAGCAGTACCACGTAGTCGACAGTAACGACGGGTATGTGGCCAGGGGCACGGCGAGCTGGTACGGAGAGAAGTTCCACGGCCACAAAACCTCAAATGGCGAGACGTTCGACATGTACGCCATGACCGCGGCGCATAAATCCCTGCGGATACCCGGGTATGCCCGGGTAACGAATCTTGATAACGGCCGTTCTGTGATTGTCCGGGTCAATGATCGGGGGCCGTTCCACAGTGACAGGATCATCGATCTTTCCTACGCTGCGGCCAAGAAGCTGGGGTACCAGGCCCGCGGTACCGCCCGGGTGGAAGTCGCTGCCATTACGGTCAGGCCCGATGGTGCCATGTTCCTCGCCGGCAAGCCTTTCTCACCCGGAGGCTCTGGGGGACAGGCTGAAAGCCGCGTGAAAGCGAGTGGTGATATGGCAATGACGAACCGGTCATTGTTCGTACAGCTGGGCTCGTTCAGCAGCCGGGATCCAGCCGAGAAACTACTCAGCCAGGTACGGGCCGTGCTGGAAGATCCAATGCGGGTTCGGGCCGTTGATACGTCCTCAGGGCGCTTTCATCGAGTTCAGGTAGGCCCGTTCAGCGATGAAGATGCCGCCAGGAAAACCCAGAGCCTTCTTGAGGCCCGTGGGTTCGATCAGTCGATCCTGCTGACGGATTCGCACTAAGCGTGCCAGAAAAAGACGCCTATAAAAGAAACACACCTAACGACGAATGAATGGACCCATGGCCTTGAAACCTACTCTTCGAACATTATCCGTTGTCTTTGTTCTGATGCTCGCCCTGTCCGGCAAGGCGATGTCCCAGTCAGTACTGATACCTTCGCCGCCCCAGATTGCCGGCAGCTCTTATGTCCTCATGGACCCAGCGAGTGGCAAGATCATCATGGAGAAGAACAGTCATGAGCGCCTGCCTCCGGCCAGTCTGACCAAGATGATGACGGCCTACATCGTCGAGCGGGAACTCGATGAAGGTCGCATCGCCATGTCCGACATGGTTCCCATCAGTGTCAAAGCCTGGCAAACAAAAGGCTCCCGGACGTTTGTACGGGAGGGGTCGTCCGTCTCGGTGGAGAATCTTTTGAAGGGCGTCATCATTCAGTCGGGCAACGATGCCTCGGTCGCTTTGGCTGAATTTGTTGCCGGCAGTGAAGATGCGTTCGTCGATATCATGAACCAGCAGGCTCAGATTCTGGGCATGAAGAATACCAATTTCGAGAATGCAACAGGGCTGCCTTCTCCAGATCATTTCTCAACGGCCCATGACCTGGCCCTTCTGGCCGAGGCGATCATTTATGACTATCCGGAGAACTACCCGTTATATACGGTGAAGCACTTCACCTATAACAACATCCGGCAGCCAAATCGCAATACGCTTTTGTGGCGCGATGATAGCGTTGATGGGCTTAAAACAGGTCATACCGAGGAGGCGGGCTACTGCCTCGTGGCCTCTGCCAAGCGCAATGACACGCGACTGATTGCAGTCGTCATGGGGACGAGCAGTGAGCAGGCCCGGGCCCAGGAAGTTCAGAAAATGCTGAACTACGGCTTCCGCTACTACGAGAGTGAGCGCCTGTTCCGGTCTGGCCAGGAACTGATTGAAGCCCGCGTTTGGGGCGGTCAGTCAGATCAGCTCTCCGTTGGCATGACCGAAGACGTTTTCGTCACCATTCCTCGCGGTTCCCGAAACGATCTGGAGTCTACCGTAGACCTTGATTCTGTCATCAAAGCACCCATCAAGGTTGGGGATGAGCTGGGACGGGTCAGGGTAACCTATAACGGAGAAGTGCTGGTGGACCAGCCGGTGCTGGCCCTGACCGAAGTTCCCGAAGGTGGCTTCTTCAAACGCATCTGGGACGCGATCAAGCTCTTTTTTGTTCAGTTATTTCAGTAAGGTGATGATGATCCCGGGGAGTAAAGCGGCATGAGTCAGCCGAAAGCACCAAAAATCGAGTTTCCATGCGACTATGTGATCAAGGTCATCGGCAACGCTGCGCCGGACTTCACCGAGTTCGTCGTGGAGGTTGTGGAGCAGCATGCGCCCGGGATCAGTGAAACGGATATCACGGTTAACGACAGCAGCAAGGGCCGGTTTTCCTCGGTACAGCTCAAAATTGTTGCAACCGGGGAAGCGCAACTGAAAGCCCTGTTCGAAGACCTCAAGGCCAGTGGCCGCGTGCACATGGTGCTCTGATCGCCATGGCCGACCTGATTGTCCGATCCCTGGGGGAACAGCCCTATCTGGAAACCTGGGAGGCCATGAAATCGTTCACCGCCGACCGGGATGACAGTGTGGCGGACGAGCTCTGGTGCCTTGAGCATCCCCGGGTGTACACCCAGGGCCAGGCGGGCAAGGCAGAGCATATCCTCGCCCCGGGGGATATTCCGGTGATCCCGGTTGATCGAGGTGGGCAGGTAACCTATCACGGCCCAGGTCAGCTTGTGATTTACCTGATGATCAACCTGACCCGCAAGAAGCTGGGCGTACGCTCCCTGGTGGATGAGATCGAGCAGGCGATCGTCCGGACCCTGGCAGGCCTGGGTGTGGAGGCTGCACCCCGGGCGGATGCGCCCGGCGTCTACGTGGGAGAATCCAAGATTGCCTCCCTTGGTTTGCGCGTTCGCCGGGGCTGCTCTTTTCACGGGCTGGCACTGAACGTGGATATGGATATGGAACCCTTCCAGCGCATTAACCCCTGTGGCTACGCGGGCATGACGATGTGCCAGGTGCGGGACTTCGTTCCGGGCGTGACTCTGGCCGACGTTCAGCAACGACTGTCAGAGGAGCTCGTCAGTGGCCTGGCTCACGAGGCCGTCGAGTTCCGTGAGGGCTGGTAGTTCAGGCGGCAGCTTCATTTTTGTAACCGCATACGCGGTTGCGGCCTTCCGATTTGGCCTGATACAGAGCCTCATCCGACCGCTGTAGCAGGCGATCGATGGATTCGGATCCATGGATGGATGCCACACCTACACTGATCGTGGCCTGAACCGGTCCCTGCCCAGTAACCACCGATTTAGCCGCGAATGCTTGCCGGATTCGATTGGCGGACGACATGGCCTCTTCGGTGGTGGTTTCAGGCAATAGCACCAGATACTCCTCGCCGCCCCAGCGTGCCAGGGTGTCGACCTTGCGGCACTGTTCCCGCAGTGTTCTGGCTACCAGGATGATCAGCTCGTCCCCGACGTGATGCCCGTAGTTATCGTTTACACTCTTGAACAGGTCAATATCCATCAGCAGCACAGAAAAGGGTCGGGCGTTGCGGAGGTAGCGCTGGTACTCGATGTCGAGCTGTTCAAGGGCTTCCCGCCGATTGGCAAGGCCGGTCAGGGCATCATGCTTGGCCGCATACTCGAACTCCGCAGCCAACTTCAGGAGGCCCAGTTTGCTGCGTCTGCGACTCTGGTCGAGGATGTAGCAGGTGACCATTTCAAAGCCCAATACCGCCACCATGGTTATTCGGAAACTGGTGCTGTGGGGGGGCTCGAAGAGAAAATCTCCCAGCGGACTGAACAGGAAAATAACGGCAACAAATCCTCCGCAGCAGGCGAGCACGCCAACCCGGGATTCGCTGATATAAAAGATGATGGGCGGATAGGCGAACAGCCAGATAATGGCAGAGCCGTCCTCTACCGCATGGATGGCCAGATAGGTGAACAGCGCGGTGATCAAGGTGATGAAGCCACGCCGTTGCAGGGTTTTATTGCCGGAAAGCAGATAGGTCACAGAGTTGACCGCCAGAAGGACAGCGAAGCCAATCAGTAGTGGCGGCGTAATCGGATCGTTCTGCAGGCTTGAACGCCAGGCAAAGAAAAACAGCAGGGGAACGGCAACGGTAGTCAGCCAGTTGATCAGAATCGGGACAGGAATCTCGCCCTTGACCCGGAACTGGGACAGTTCCGTATCCGGCGTTTTTCTTGCGGATTGCGGCATGTTCAGATCTTGTTGTTGTGATAGTCGTTGTTGGACCTTACGTATGTAGGAATAGTAGACCGGTTTCCTGCCAGAAACTGTGTCGAAACGTAAACGATCCGGTCGTTCAGATGTAAACCGGCAACGGCGCCGGCACATTGGCCCCGTGGCCGCAGCGAACCGGTCGACTCGGTTAGGTCAGCACCCCTGACTATCCGTATAATGGTGTCAGCCGCCAAACGCGGTGAAATTCTCTGATCCGAACAGGTCACTATGTCTTCCAGACGTTCAGGAAATTCGGTTTCCCGCATCAAGACAGGCAGTTTCGAGCGCAGGCTGAGTCTGACCCGTGCCGGATTGTTTGCCGGTACCCGTATGGCTTCGCATATGGCAACCAACTGGTTCAGCAGCCGGGAAAACCGGGAAAAGCGTCACCGTGCCATGCTGTCGAGCCAGGCGCGGTTCCTGGTGGATGAACTGGGCCAGTTGAAGGGCAGTGTGGTCAAGATCGGTCAGGTCATGGCCCTGTACGGCGAGCATTTTCTGCCGGAAGAAGTCACCGAAGCCCTGCATACCCTGGAAGACCAGACCACTTCACTGGAATGGCCGGCCATTGAGCGTGTACTGAAAGACGAATTGGGCGCAGACCGTCTGGCCCGGCTGGATGTGGAGCCCGAGCCCATCGGGGCAGCATCGCTGGGCCAGGTGCACCGGGCCTGGCGCAAAAGCGACGGCCTGGAACTGGTACTGAAGGTACAGTACCCCGGCGTTGCCGATGCGGTAGACAGTGACCTGAATGCAGTTGCGCAGCTGCTTCGGGTGGCAAGATTGGTCAGTTTCGGCCCGGAATTCAATGACTGGCTGGAAGAAGTCCGGCAGATGATGCACCGGGAAGTGGATTATCGCCTGGAGGCGAAGACCACTGAAAAATTCCGCACCATGCTGGCGTCGGACCCGAGGTTCATTGTGCCCAGGGTGCTGCCCGAATTCTCCACCGCACACGTTATTTGCTCGACCTATGAGCATGGGCATTCGGTCAGCTCCCAGGCGGTCAGGGACCTTCCCCTGGAGCGTCGGAGCGCCCTTGGCAAGGCAGCTCTCGAGTTGTTTTTCCGGGAGCTTTTCGTTTGGGGCGAAATACAGACCGATCCCAATTTCGGTAACTATCGGATCCGGATTGCCGGCGAAGAGGGCGAAGATCCGGGATACGACCGAATTGTCCTCCTTGATTTCGGCGCTGTGCAGGCTTACTCGGATGACTTCCTCAAGCCGGTTATCCAGATGATCAGAGCCTCTTACGAGAACGATCTTGAGGCGGTGATTGACGGAGGGGTCAAACTGCGTTTCATGAGCAGGGAGTGGCCCGATGAGGTGCTGGAGAAGTTTGGCCAGGTATGCATGTCGGTGCTTGAGCCCCTCGCCAGGGAAAAGGAGT
The DNA here is from genome assembly GCF_041687235.1 of Marinobacter sp. Classification (GTDB taxonomy): domain Bacteria; phylum Pseudomonadota; class Gammaproteobacteria; order Pseudomonadales; family Oleiphilaceae; genus Marinobacter. Next base: position 73,961 of record NZ_JAWLCH010000014.1, read on the forward strand.
CCTGGCCGGATTATGCGGTTAACAGCCAGGGCCAGTACCGCTGGAAACAGAGTGAACTGCCCTCGCGGGTCGCCCGTCAGGCCGCCCGGTCTGCTATCAGTCGTTATTTTCGCGTTCCCCCGAAGGAGTTTGTTTTTCTCAACCGCAAGTTGATCGGGGTCTACACATTTGTTGCCGTTCTGAATTCCGAATTCAATGGCGAACCGCTACTGCGGAAATACCTTTACGGCGAGGGTGACGATGCACCCGATGCCTCCGCGACAAGCCAGAGCACGAAGGCATAACGGGCCCCCTTTCCGATACCCACGAGGATGACGAAATTCAGCCAGGGCACACGCATGATGCCGCCCACCAGGGTGAGTGCGTCACCGCCCAGGGGTAGCCAGCCCAGCAGAAGTGACCATTGACCATAACGGTTGAAGCGGTTTCGCGCCTTGTGAAGCTGCATTTCGCTGATGGGAAACCAGCGTTTATGCTTAAAGCGATCCACCTGCCGGCCGATAACTCCATTAACGACCGAGCCCAAGGTGTTCCCTAGCGTTGCCCAGAACCAGAGCCACCACCAGGAGTAACCCTGAGTGATCAGGGTGCCAAGCAGGACTTCCGAGTAGGCAGGCAGCAACGTGGCGGCAGCGAACGCGGTCAGAAATAGCGTCAGGTAGGCCACCGGGCCCTCCGTGCTTTAAAATGAAATGAACCTCCAACACTCTGCAGGTCCGGCCTTACCATGAAACAGTTATCGCTCCGCTTCAAGCTCTATGCCCTCGTTGTGTCCCTGCTCCTGATCATGGGTATCAGCATCGTGGTAACCGCTCAGTTATCCCTTGGCGATATGGAGGAGAGGCTGACCGAAGAAACCCGGGATACGGTGCAGGGTATTGTGATGGATCAGCTCAGCGCAACCGCCGGTAAATACGGTGAGCTGGTCAGTGGTCAGTTTGCGACCGCATTCCGGACCCCGGAAGTGGTTCGAAACGTCGTTATCCGTAACATTCAGGCTGACAGTTCAGGGCGTATCAGCCGGACGGACCTGCAGGAGACCGTTGGCGCTGTCCTGGAGGAACAAAAAAGCCTGAGTTCGATTTACGCACAGTTCGAGCCCGATGGCTACGATGGCCAGGACCGTTACTTTACCGGGGGTGTTGAGGAGCACAGCAGCGACGAAGGTACCCTGGAGATTTATTACTACCGGGATCCGGACGGTAACGTCGAGTTCAGTCGCACCGAAGACCCGTCGACCAAGTACCTGGACAATTTGAATGAATTCGGGATCCGGGAAGCCGAGTGGTACCTGTGTTCACGGGACAGCAAAGCGCCCTGCATCATGGAACCCTATGAGTACGAAATCAGCGAAGGTTATTCCGAATTGATGACCAGCCTGGTGGTACCGATCCTGGATAATGGCGCATTCGCCGGTGTCGTTGGTGTCGACATCAATCTCTCGACACTTCAGAGAACCATTGCGGGAGTCAGCCAGGAGCTGTTCGATGGCCTGTCCCGCGTTACCCTGGTCAGCCAGCAGGGTCTTATTGCGGCCTCCAGCCACTACGAGGATTATCTTGGACGTCCCCTGCAGGAGGCGGTTCCCGGGCATGGAGATACCTTTACGGCCCTGCACCAGGATGGTGGCACCTATGACGACGGAGAAACGCTGGCTGTGGCATACCCCGTCGAGATCCGGTTGCCGAACGCCCAATGGTCACTGCTGATTGAGTTGCCGCGGGACACAGCGCTTGCGAGCGTGTCGGAAATTACCGGTCTGTTGTCGGAGGAAGTCACCGCGACGGCCACCCGCCAGACCCTTGTCGGGATCGTGGTCGTAATCCTCGCCATTGTGGCCCTGGTGCTTCTGGTGCGCTCGGTTACCCGCCCGCTGGACGAGATCCGGGACCGAATGAAGAACCTGGCCAGCGCCGAGGGGGACCTTACCCGTGAGCTGGAAATCGACACCCATGCAGAACTGATCGAGCTGGCGGGAGGCTTTAACGCCTTCCTGGCCCGGCTGAGAGAGATGATCAATGACCTGAAGGGCGTGAATGCCAAAGTCCGCGAACAGGCCAGGGATGTCGGCAGTATCGCGGTAGAGACCGATGAGCAGACGGGCAGGCAGCATCAGGATATCGACAGTGTCGTGACCGCCATGAATGAAATGTCTGCCGCCGCAGGGGAAGTAGCCGGATTCGCCGGCGAGGCGGCGGAGAATGCCCGTATGGCTCAGGACGGTATCCGGTTCACTCAGGATACGCTGTCCTCTGCAGTGAATGGTGTGAGTGCCGTGGCCAATGACATGGGGCAGGCGAGTACGGCGATCGGACAGGTGGCCAACCGCAGTGAAGATATCAACCGGATTCTTGATGTCATCCGTGGCATCGCCGAACAGACCAACCTGCTGGCGCTCAACGCTGCTATCGAAGCGGCCAGGGCTGGCGAACAGGGGCGCGGGTTTGCGGTGGTTGCCGATGAAGTGCGGACCCTGGCCTCCAGGACCCGGGAATCCACCGATGAAATCAGCACCATGATCGATGGCCTCAAGCAGGATGTGAATGGAGCCGTCTCGGTTATCCAGAGTGGCGTGGACCGGGCCACCTCGGCTGTTGACGGCACTCAGGAAGCGGCGCATTCGCTGGCCACCGTTGTTGACCGGATTGGAACGATTGTGGAACACGTCACCCAGGTGGCAACTGCGGCAGAAGAACAGAGCTCGGTGAGCGAAGAGATCAACCGCAACCTGACCCACATTGGCGATGCCGCCAACGATCTCAGGGAACTCGCCGGGCGAGTCAAGGGCAGTGGCCAGGCACTGGACAATGAGGTGCAGGTCCTGGAGCGGGAGCTCAGTCGACTGAGAACCTGATGGCCGGCTACTATGGCGTCGATTCAAAGCATCAATTTTCAATTACCGGGTGCCGTGTCATGATTCGTTCATGCGAATTTAATCCCGGAACTTACCGCCAGAGACCTTGGGGAGGTGTTTATGGAGCAGGTCACGATTTACGGCCGCTCAAGTTGTGGATTCTGTGTACAGGCGAAGCACCTGTGTGAGGCCAGAAACATTCCCTATGTCTGGGTCGATATGATCGAGAAGGGTATGAGCAAGCAGGATATCGCCGACAGGATTGGCCGGCCAGTGTATACCGTGCCGCAGATCCTGGTGGGCGCTCAGTATGTGGGAGGGTTCGATCAGTTCTATGCCTACGTGCGCGACCACGAAGCTGAACTGGCCCGCTAACGCCTGTCACTGTTCCGCAGAACGAAAAAAGCCTGGCAGAGTGTCTCTGTCAGGCTTTTTTGATGCTTCTCGATTTATCCGGCGAATTACAGCTGGAAATCGGTTTTCAGTTTCTTCTCGGTCAAGGTGTTCTGGAGTTTGGCGACCCGTGGCAAGCCATTATCGAACGGCGGGAAGCTCTCACCCGCAATCAGCGGCTCCAGGTAGTCCCGGCAATCCTGAGTGATGCCAAAGCCGTCGTCTGTGATGTAGTGAATCGGCATCTTCTTTTCCTGATTCGCCACTTCGCTGAGCGGTGCTTCGCCAATCTTCCAGCGGTAAGGCTTCCCCTGTTCCCGGACGATGGTGGGCATGAGTGCCTGCTTGCCTTCCAGGGCCATTTCCACCGCGGCCTTGCCAACGGCATAGGCCTGTTCCACATCAGTGGCGGAGGCAATGTGGCGGGCGCTGCGCTGGAGGTAATCCGCTACGGCCCAGTGGTACTTGTGGCCCAGGGCCTGCTTGACCATGTTGGCCAGGGCCGGGGCAACGCCACCAAGCTGGGTGTGGCCAAACGCGTCCTTGGCACCGGCGTCCGCCAGGAAGCGACCGTCTTCGTATTGGGCTCCCTCGGACGCCACGACAACACAGTAGCCGTATTCCTTCACACAATGATCAACGCGCGCCAGGAAGGCTTCGCGATTAAAAGGAATTTCCGGGAACAGGATAATGTGGGGCGGTTCGCCCTCGCCCTGTCCGGCCAGGCCGCCGGATGCGGCAATCCAGCCGGCGTGGCGGCCCATGACTTCCAGAATGAATACCTTGGTGGACGTCTCACACATGGACTTGATGTCGAGGCTGGCTTCCAGGGTGGACGTGGCGATGTATTTGGCAACGGAGCCAAAGCCGGGGCAGCAGTCGGTGAACGGCAGGTCGTTGTCGACGGTCTTGGGCACGCCAATGCAGGTAATGGGGTAGCCCATCTTGTCGGCGATCTGGGAAACCTTGTAGGCGGTGTCCTGGGAATCGCCGCCGCCGTTGTAGAAGAAGTAGCCGATGTCGTGGGCCCGGAACACCTCAATCAACCGCTCGTATTCGCGACGGTTCTCGGAGATGTTCTTGAGCTTGTGGCGACAGGAGCCAAAAGCGCCCCCCGGGGTGTGAATCAATGCCTGGATGGCATCGTCGCTCTCGAGGCTGGTATCAATCAGCTCTTCCTTCAACGCCCCGATAATGCCGTTGCGTCCGGCAAACACCTTGCCGATTTTGTCCGGATGCTTGCGGGCCGTCTGAATGACGCCACAGGCACTGGCATTGATGACGGCGGTGACACCGCCGGATTGAGCGTAGAATGCGTTCTTGATGGCCATCTCGGGCTGGAGCCTCCTGCTGGTTCGACAATGGCGCAGATGATACGCCAATCGCCGGCAATTTTCATGAGCAGGATTGCGGATAGCGTGGCTCTTGACGGGGTGGGGCGGATACGGGAGGCTTGTCGGGTTTCAATATAGAGGGCAGTCGCCGAATGCACATTCATATCCTCGGAATCTGTGGCACCTTCATGGGCAGCCTTGCCGTTCTGGCCCGGGAACTGGGCCACACCGTGACCGGCTCGGACCAGGGCGTTTATCCGCCCATGAGCACCCAGCTGGAGGCCCAGGGTATCAGCCTGATGGAAGGGTATAGTGCGGATCACCTGGAGCCGAAACCGGATCTTGTGCTGATTGGTAATGCCATGTCCCGTGGCAACCCGGAAGTGGAGGCGGTGCTCAACCGCAATATCGATTACATGTCCGGGCCGGAGTGGCTGAGCCGTGAGGTGCTCAGGCACCGCTGGGTGATGGCGGTAGCTGGCACCCATGGCAAGACTACAACCACCTCCATGCTGCTCTGGATACTGGATCAGGCCGGGTTTGAACCGGGATACCTGGTTGGCGGCGTTCCCCGGGATTTTCCCGTGTCAGCGCGTCTGGGCAACAGCGACTTTTTTGTGATTGAGGCCGACGAGTACGACAGCGCTTTCTTCGACAAGCGCTCCAAGTTTGTCCACTACCGTCCCCATACCCTGATCCTCAACAATCTGGAATTTGACCACGCGGATATCTTCGACAATGTCGAAGCCATAGAGCGACAGTTCCATCACCTGGTGCGAACCGTCCCCTCCCAGGGGTTGATCATCCGGCCCGCGGTGGACGGACATTTGGACAATGCCCTGGAGATGGGCTGCTGGAGCCCGGTGCAGGACACCGCCATCGGCAGCGAGACTCCGCGCATGTCGGACTGGCGGGCCGAATTGCTGTCCGAGGATGGCAGCCGGTTTCTGGTGATTCACCACGAGCAGCCGGTAGCGACGCTGAAATGGGACCAGACCGGTCTTCATAATGTCCGCAATGCGCTGTCTGCCATCGCCGCTGCCCGTCATGTCGGGGTTACCCCGGATCATGCGGTGGCGGCCCTGTGCCGGTTCTCCGGTGTCAAACGGCGGATGGAGTTGCTGGCGGATATAGATGGCGTGCGTGTCTACGACGACTTTGCCCACCACCCGACCGCCATTGCCACCACCCTTGAGGGCTTGCGGAACCAGGTGGGAGAGGAGCCCATCCTGGCGCTGATTGAACCGCGCTCAAACACCATGAAGCAGGGCGTCCACCAGCAAACACTGCTGCCTAGCGCGGAAACCGCAGACCGGGTTCTGTGGGCCAACCTGAATGACATGGACTGGTTGCCGGAACTGATTGCCGGTTGGCAGGACCTGAATGCCGGTTCCGAAAGGCATCGGGTGGAGGCCACGGTGGAGGACTTGCTGGCACGGACCCTGGAAGATCTTCCCAGTCCCTGCCACATTGTGATCATGAGCAACGGCGGCTTCGGTGGTATTCACGGTAAACTTATTGCCGAGCTTGAGCGTATTCGTGGCTGATCCGGCAAGACCGGCGACTTCCTCTGACTGACAAGTGGCGACATTCATGACCAACGACCAGAACCGGCCATCAACCGTGAACCTGGCCTTCACTGGCGCCTCGGGTGCCCAGTATGGCCTGCGTCTGCTGCAGTGCCTGGTGTCAGCAGGCTGCCGGGTGAATGTGATGGTCAGCCGGGCCGCGCAGGTGGTGATTGCCACGGAAACCGACCTCAAGCTACCGGGAACCCCGCCGGCAATGCAGGAAACACTGTCTGCCTATGCCGGGGCGGAACCGGGCCAGGTTCTGGTGTTTGGCCGGGAAGACTGGTTTGCGCCGCCGGCTTCCGGCTCCGGAGAGAAAGCACCGCTGGTGGTTTGCCCCTGCAGCACCGGAACGCTCTCGGCCCTGGCGACCGGGGCCAGTAACAACCTGATCGAGCGGGCCGGTGATGTGGCCCTGAAGGAACGGCGCCCGCTCATTCTTGTACCCCGGGAGGCGCCTTTCTCAGAGGTGCATCTGGAGAACATGCTGAAACTGACCCGCATGGGTGCCGTCATCATGCCCGCGAGCCCCGGTTTCTACCACAAACCGCAGTCGCTCGAGGATCTGGTGGATTTTATTGTTGCCCGTATCCTCGATCATCTGAACCTGCCCCAGGACCTGATGCCCCGCTGGGGCGAAGCTCGTGCCGAGGACAGGCGTAAGGGCTGAGGCTGCCCGGGACGATGGTTTTGGCCAGCCCGATTGATGCTTTTCATCATTGAGCAAATGGGCCTCCGGGCAGAGACTTGGTGAACGACAATCACAACACAGGTTATTCACCGAGGTTCACCATGATTCCACGTACTCTCTTCGACGCCGACCTTGAAGGCTTCCGCGATTCCGTCCGCAAGTTTCTGGAGCAGGAAGCCGTGCCTTACCATGATCAGTGGGAGAAGGACGGCCAGGTCAGCCGCAAACTCTGGCAGAAGGCCGGTGAACTGGGCTTCCTTTGCCCTTGCCTGCCTGAAGAGTTTGGCGGCGTAGGCGCGGATTTCCGATACAGTGCGGTGTTGATTGAAGAGGTGGCCAGGGCCGGCCTGACCGGGATAGGCTGGGGCCTGCACTCCGACATTGTTGCGCCCTACGTGCTGAACTACGGCTCCGATGAGCTCAAAAACCACTATTTACCGAAGCTGGCCAGCGGTGAGATGATCGGGGCTATCGCCATGACCGAGCCGGGCGCCGGTTCGGATCTGCAGGGTGTGAAAACCACGGCGGTCAAGAACGGCGACCATTATGTTCTGAACGGTTCAAAAACCTTTATTACCAACGGCCAGCTTGCCGATGTGGTCATTGTTGTCGCCAAAACCGACCCCAAGGAAGGCGCCAAGGGCATCAGTCTGTTCATGGTGGAAACCGCCTGGGAGGGTTTCGAGAAAGGTCAGAACCTGAACAAGGTGGGCATGAAGGCCCAGGACACTTCCGAGCTGTTCTTCCAGGATGTGAAAGTACCAGAGAAGAACCTGATTGGCCCGGGTGAGGGCCAGGGCTTTTTCCAACTGATGCAGGAACTGGCAGCGGAGCGTCTTCAAGTAGCTCTGGGCGCTGTTGCCGCTGCCGAGGCGGCCTGGCAATGGACCCTGGATTACGTCAAGGAGCGCAATGCCTTCGGCAAGCCGGTGATTGCTTTCCAGAATACCCGCTTCAAGATGGCGGAAATGAAAGCGGAGATCACCGCAGCCCGGGTGTTCACCGACCGGTGCCTGGAACTGCATCTGGACAAAAAATTGGACATCCCCACCGCGGCGATGTTGAAGCAGCTCACGACAGACCTTCAGTGCAAAGTGATGGATGAGTGCGTTCAGCTTCACGGAGGCTATGGTTACATGTGGGAGTACCCGATTGCGCGGGCCTGGGCAGACTCACGGGTGCAGCGCATCTACGCTGGCACCAATGAAATCATGAAGGAAATCGTTGCCCGTTCATTCTGAGTGCATTGTTTGGGGGCCCTGCAGTGTAGATCGAACCCTTCTTATAGGGGATTTGCACGGATTTCGGGTGGCGTCAACCGGCAAAAGCGTAACCACGGTTCCTGAAGGTATGTACCGGCAGGGCTTCCCCGGTTTCTCTGGCGATATTGCTGCGCAACCGGCTGAGCACCGAGTCCAGACGGCGGGTGTCGTTTGCCTGGCCGCTGGGGGGCAGGGCCTGGCAGAGCTGTTCCCGCGTTACCGGGGTGTGCGGGGTTTGCATCAATAGCTCGAGAAGTTTTGCCTCGGTGCTTGTGACCCCCACCGTTCCGCCACCCGGGGCATGAAGCGTGAGAGTGGTGGTGTCAAGGTGCCAGCGTGGAGTTGAATCCCGGAAGTCTGCCGCCTGCAGCCTGGCTACGAGCTGATCCGTTTGCGCTTTCAGTTCTGGCAGGTTAACCGGTTTGACCATGTAGGCATCGGCGCCAACGGTCAGCCCGGCGATACGGTCTTCCAGCTGCCCCCGGGCGGTCACCATAATAATGCCCAGATTCAGCCCGAGGGTCTGTCGCAACTGCCTGGCCACCGCAACACCATCGCCATCCGGCAGGTTCAGGTCAAGGATCAGTACATGCCAGTTGCTTGTCTGTAACTTTTCCCGCATCTCGGCTACATTGTTGGCACCTTCAGCGTTAAAACCGTAAAAATTGAAAAAATCCACCATCTCGATGCAAAGGTCGACCGAGTCTTCCGTTATCAGTATGTTTGCGGGAGTCATTTCTGTTAGCCGTCTGTTTTGCCTATTTCTGACAATGTTGGTGGTTTCAATATGCCACGGCGCCCAGGAGCTGTCCCGCGGAGATGGACTGGTGATTTCGCCTGGCCAGAGTGGGCCGGTCGATCTGGGCCCTTACGCAAGTGTGTACAGGCATGTCGGGCCTGAAACAAGTATAGATGAGTTCCCGGCAGCGTCACCCTTGCCCGGGGCGGCGGCTTTCGAAAAGCTGAATGTGCCTCTGTCGTTCGGATTCACCCGGGATGAGATCTGGCTGCGCTGGCAGATCTCGCAAACGGGGGCTCAGCCCGCTAGCTGGTGGCTGCAAGTGGCGCCCACATTCCTGGACGAGGTGGAGCTGTACCTGCAGGACCCGGATGGCGGCCTGACCCGCCTGGAGTCGGGAGATCACGTACCGCTTCTGAAACGGCCGATGGCCTCCCGCCACTTTCTTTTCCCGGTGACTCTGACCAGAGAGCCCCAACAGCTATTGATGCGGTTACGGTCCACCAGCACCGTAACTGCCAGCATTAACCTTTGGCACCCCATTGCCTTTCTGGACTATGCCGATCAGCAGAATCTGCTTTACGGATTGTTGTTCGGTCTGACTTTACTTGCCTTGATGATTTCCCTGCTGAGCTGGTTCTGGTTACGCGGGGGCTTTTTCATGAGTGTGTCATTTTACCTTTTGGCCTATGGCAGCCTGCATTTTTCACTGAACGGTTATGACCAATGGCTATTGTACCCCGCATCGCCATGGCTTTCGGACTCTGTGGTGGGTGTGACCGGCTATGCCAGTGGCGCAACTCTTATAGCGACAGTACTCAGCTATCTGCGTCCAAGACATGATCACCCCTGGCTCTGGGGCCTGCTGGTGACCTGTGTAGGGCTTACCACTGCGGGTGCGGTGGTGGCGGCAGCAGGGTATTACGCGATGATTGCCCCTCACCTGATGGCCATCATTTTGTTTGTTTTGGCGGGCCTGTTGACCCTGTGCCTGCTAATGCTGCGCAAAAAGCCCCTGGAAGCGAGCCTGATGCTGCTACTATTCGGCCCGGCTTTCCTCGCAATTGCGCTGCAGGTGCTGAGAAACCTGGGCTATTTGCCGTTTAACTTCTGGACGTCCCATCTTTGGGCCCTTGCCTCGTTGTTCCAGGTGCTGTTCACAGCGTTGACTGTATTGTTGAAGGTTCGCACGGAACAGGCGCTGCTGCGGGCAGAGCGGGAGCGCAGCCAGACAGAACGGGAATTCCTGGGCATGATGGCCCACGAGCTGCGCACGCCCCTGGCCATCTTTGAATCCGCGTTGACCAATATCCGGTTAAGGGTGCAATCCGTTCAGCCCGAGCTTGTACCCCGATTCCAGCGGGTAACCTCGGCACTGGCGCGAATGAACACCCTGATCGACAATGCCCTGGCCGAAGACCGTATCAACGGTGACGGGCTGGGTTTCGAATTTCAGCCCGTTCGCCCCTCCGAGGTGGCAGAGCAGGTAAAAAGCCTGGCCCTGACCAGTGACAAACAGCGGTTACAGATCCTGTTGCCGGAAGACGACAGGCCGGTGTCAGCGGACCCCTACTGGCTGGTACTGGCACTACTGAACCTGCTGGACAACGCGGTGAAATACTCGCCGGCAGGAGGTCTTATCCAGCTTGCCTTTGAATGGGATTCGGCAAGCCTGCGGATACGGGTGCAGGACGGCGGAATCGGCGTACCAGCGGATGCCGCAGGCCGGCTGTTTGAGCGGTTTTTCCGTGCACCCAATGCCCGGGCCCTGCCCGGCGCATCCGGCATTGGCCTGGGGCTGCACCTGGTAAAACAGGTGGTTGAGGGCCATGGCGGCGCCGTGTGGTATGAAGCCGCCCCGGAAGGCGGATCCCGGTTCACCATTTCCGTGCCTGCGGATACGCCATCCTGAATGTCTCTCTCGAATACTGAGTCTTAAACCCTGAATACCCCAACCACCATCAAGACTGCATCGATGCATCTGCAAGGTTATGCAAGGTTATGCAAGGTTATGCATGTTATCGCAATAAAAAAGCCTATTATTCAACGTGTTATAGGTATCCTTCCGACCCGATTGGGCTATGATTGAGTCTGGGGGTAGCCCCGTGCTTTTGCCCCGCCCACTGCTAATAACAACCGACTCTCCCGGACCCTGGCAAAAAAAACAGCAAAGGTCCCATCGGCAACATCAAGAGGTTTTGCTATGAAGGCGCATCATTCCGACAAGAGACAGCTTCGCCGGGCTGAAAGGGGCAAATGGCTGGCCCTCAAGGTGGTGATGGCACTAATGGGGCTGGTACTGGCTAGTGAGGTGGTATTGGCGGATCTTGCAGTCGGGCGGTTTGGTCCGGCACAGGTGTTTGACGTACAGCGGTCACCGGCTCTTCCTCAGGCTGGGGAGTCGTTTAGTGTTTCCAGCTTTCAAGCTCCGTATGACGCCGACTTCAGCGCCTATACCATCGCCGATGGGGCCTGGATTAAGTTTTTTGAGGTCAGTGGCGATCCGGACTGTCGCTACGGGATTGAACTGTTCAACCCCGATGGAACCTCGGATCGCGTCATTCATGCCAGCGGTCAAATATACGGTCTGGGCCAGGCAGGCTTTCTGCATGTATCCGACCCCGGAGATTTTGGCACCTTTGTGGCAAACAGCGGCGGGTTCGGCTTGGGCTCGTCGTTTACCTACACGCCGGAAAGCGGCCTTGCGACCTGCTTGGAGACCACAAACTACCCCGCCAATACAGATCCTATCGACGAGCCGACCACTAACTATGACGTTGGTGGATCCCTGACGGGACTTAGTGATGGTCAAACTGTGGTGTTGCGTCAGGGCGCGGAAACGCTCAGTTCAACCAACAATGGTGCTTTTAGCTTCCCGACACCGCTGGCGGATGGCAGTAGTTACAGCGTTGTTATTGATGAACAGCCAAGCAATCAGGTTTGCGATGTGACCAATGGAAGTGGTTCTATTTCGAGCTCCGACGTCACCAACGTCTCTGTGAGTTGCGTCACCAGCGATTTTAGTATTGGCGGCACGGTTACAGGCCTTGAAGGCAGTGGCCTGGTACTGCAGAACGATGGTGGTGACGATCTGTCGATTGCCGCCAATGGCAGTTTCACCTTTGCCACGGCGCTGGCCGACGGCAGTGGTTACGACGTCACAGTGCTGACCCAGCCGGGTTCGCCCAGTCAGACCTGTAATATCAGCAATAGCAGTGGCACGCTTGCCGGTGCCAACATCACTGATGTGACAGTGAACTGTATTACCGACACTTTCACTCTGAGTTTTGACAGTGCCGGTGGCACGCAGGTGGACGACATCACTCAGGATTCTGGCACAGCCATCACCGAACCATCTAACCCAACTCGGGAAGGCTATAGCTTTCTCGATTGGGATCCAGAGCTACCCGCCACTATGCCTGCCGGTGATCTTGATTTGACTGCCCAATGGACCGCCAACACCTACAGCATTGCTTATGATGCCAATGAAGGCACGGGTACGACCGCTGACAGCAGTCACACATATGATACTGCGTCTGCACTGACCAGCAACGGCTTTACCCGGGAAGGCTACAGCTTTGCCGGTTGGAACACTGCTGCCGATGGGTCTGGTACCAGTTACGCCGATGGCGAAAGTGTCACCAATCTATCTGCTACCGATGGCGCAACGGTCAACCTTTATGCCCAGTGGACGGCGAACGAGTACACCCTGACCTTTGACAGTGCCGGGGGCTCAACAGTGGCCGACATTACTCAGAACTTCGGCACCGACATCACGGCACCCGAAGACCCGACCCGCGAAGGCTTTACCTTTGCTGGCTGGGATCCGGCGGTGCCCGCCACCATGCCGGTGGATGGCCTTGCGCTGACGGCGCAGTGGACGGTGAACGAATACGCCCTGACCTTCGATAGTGACGGTGGCACTGAAGTGGCCGACATTACTCAAGACTTCGGCACCGACATCACGGCACCCGAAGACCCGACTCGTGAAGGCTTTACCTTTGCTGGCTGGGATCCGGTGGTGCCGGCGACCATGCCGGTGGATGGTCTGGCGCTGACGGCGCAGTGGACGGTGAACGAATACGCCCTGACCTTCGATAGTGACGGTGGCACTGAAGTGGCCGACATTACTCAAGACTTCGGCACCGACATCACGGCACCCGAAGACCCGACTCGCGAAGGCTTCACCTTTGCCGGCTGGGATCCAGCGGTGCCCGCCACCATGCCCGTGGATGGCCTTGCGCTGACAGCCCAGTGGGAGGAGATAATCCTGAATATCACAGCTACGGCACTGGAAGGCGGCAGCGTTTCCCCTGAAAGCGCAAGTGTGGGCCTGGGCGACACGGCGGAGTTCCAGTTCACTGTGGACGGGGGCTATCTGTTCGATCAGGCCAGTGGCTGTGGCCTGGCCGTATCCGGGCAGACTCTGACCACCGCTGAGATCACGGAAGACTGCTCGATCCAGGTCAGCTTTGAGCGTGTGGCCTCTGCCGGTTCCGGTACCGAAGAAGATCCGTTTGTTATCACCGATGGCGCGGACCTGCCCAATCTTGACAGGTATAAAACAAGCTTCTTTGTGCTGGATGGTGGCGAAGATTCGACCCTGGAAGTCGGAAGCGGCTGGCAGCCTATTGGCAGCGATGAAGATCCGTTCACCGGCTCGGTGACCAGCATTGACGGCAACCCCGTTATCCTGACCGGGCTGGGTGGCCAGCCGGTGTTTGATCAGATTGGCCCCGGCGCCCGGGTTTCCAACCTGATCATTCAGGGCAGCCAGAATCCGTCGGCGGGCGACAACGCCGGGCTGCTGGCAAACAGCATTCGTGGTACGGAAGAAAACCCCGCGAACGTAAGTAATATCACCATCGACGCAACCAGCAGCATCAGTGGCAGCGGCGCCGTGGGTGGCCTGGCAGGCACGGTTGAACACGCCAACCTGACCGGTATTACCATCGAAGGCGATGTGAATGGCGGTGACCAGGTGGGTGGCGTAGCCGGCACACTGGAGCGCAGCACCGCCAGGGATATTCTGGTCAATGGTGATGTGACGGGTAGCGGCGTTCAGATCGGCGGCATAGCCGGTCGCATTGACGATGCCGGTATCAGCGACGGTGCCGTGAATGGCAATGTCGCCGGTAGCGGTGAAGTCGGCGGCATTGGCGGCAATGTGTCAGCCTCGGATCTGCGCAACCTTGCCTTTAATGGCGGCGTTACGGGCGGCAGCAGTGATGATGACCTGGTCGGCGTGGTGGACCAGAGCTCGGATATCCAGCAGGTTTCCACAGGCATCGGCGAGTCACCAACCCAGCCTTTCAGCTGGCAACTGCTGAGTGCCAATGGTGAGCCGCTGGAGAACGATATTCTGGCCACGGACGACGATATTCTGATTGCCATTGAGGGTGGCGTTCTGCCGCTGGCGATTAACGGCACGGTTCAGCGCGGCAATGCAACCGAAGATCTCGCGCAGGAAATCCGCCAGGGCGTGGTACTGAAAGACGCTGATGGCGACCGCCATGTACTGACCTTGCGCGACAACCGTTACGTGTTCCGCGCCCAGCGGGGTGGCCTGTACGAGCTGAGCTTTGAAGACAGCGATGGCCAGGCATTCACTGCCCAACTGGATATTCGCGCCCAGGTTGCCTTCACCAGCACCCGGCAGCCCGCCGCAACCGGTGAGGAAGTGACGGTGAGGGCTGCGCTGCAGGGTATTCCGGCGCAGTTCCCGGTTACCGTGCCTTACCAGGTGCAAAACCACAATCTGCTGGGCAGTTCCGACCTGGATGCCTCTGGCAGCTTCCGGTTTGAAGCCGGCGGCGAACAGGAAAGCATTCTATCCCTTAGCCTTACTCCGGCCGCCAGCGTTGGTGAGGTAACCATCGCGCTGCAGCAGGGCCAGGGCGCCGACGATGCGCTGCTGGGTAACCCCGCCGAGCATCGCCTGGTACTGCGCCAGCCCGCCGAATTGCCCTTGCCCGTGCGTCTGGGCATTGAGCAGGGCGTTGACGATCTGTCTGACCTGCCGGTTGCCTCCCGCAACGAGGGTGTAGTAACCGTCACCGCAATCAGCCCTGCAAGCGGTGTAGCGTTTGACCCGGCTTCGCACCGTTTCGACTGGAGCCAGTCGTCGCTTGTGCTTGGTGTTCAGAACGAAACTGGCGCCAGCGTGCAGATTGACCCGGCCCGGATGACAACCGAAGACCTGGGCACGGTGCGGGTTCTGGTTACTGAAACTTCAGGTGCCCAGCGCCAGGTGACTGCCGCAACGCGGCTGCGGTTTGTGGGCGACGACGACCTTGAAGCCATTGATGCTTTCGACGGATTCCTGACCGACGGGCAGGATAGCCGTAACCGGCGGCCGATCTGTCCCGAGGGCAGCGGTAACTTCAGGGACCAGCCAGACCGCAATTGCAGCGAGACTGATCGCACCGAAGGGGCCGTCTACCTGGAAGCACCCATTGGCTACAGGCTGGCCCTTGGCCAGATGTCTGAACGGGCTTCCTGGGAAACCGGCGATTTTGGCCTGGAAATCAGCACTGATGAAATCCGCGATGAGGGGGCTGATGTTCCTGTCAGAAACGCCCGTGATACTTTGTTCCGTCACCTTGGTTACCTGGTGGACTTCGAAGTGTCCGGGCTGGATTTTGCCGGCCAGTCGGTGCCGGTGGTTATTCCCCTGCCAAGGGGTGAGGCGATACCGGCGGATGCCGTGTGGCGCAAGTATATCCGTCAGAACTGGGAAACCTTTGCTGAAGACGACGCCAACCAGCTGTTCTCTGCTTCGTCTGCCGGCGACTGCCCATGGCCCGGGTCCGACCGCTGGACAGCCGGGCTCACCGAGGGTGATAACTGTGTCCGTCTGGTGATCCAGGACGGCGGCCCCAATGATCTGGATGGCGTTGCCGACGGGGTGATCCGTGACCCGGGCACGTTGGCCGTCAATAATGGCAGTGACGGCCAGAAGCTTGTCAGTAACGGTGGCGGTGGCGGCCTGAGCTCCATGGGCGGCATGCTGATTGTGCTGGCGGCCTTGAGTCTGTTCAGGCGGCGCCGGTTGCTGCTAGTGCTGGCGCTGCTGGCCGCCGGTTCCGCGCAGGCGCAGACCGGCGGTAACTGGTCCCTGGGCGCCCAGCTGGGCCAGGCCTCGACGGATATCAGCAGCGCAGATATCAACGACCGCCTGAATAAAGCGGGGGTGACTGGCCAGGCAACGGTGACTGACAGTGATCGCGTGGCTGGCCGGATTTTCATTGGTTACCAGTGGAACCGGTATCTGGGCTTCGAAGGCGGGCTGGTCGATCTTGGCGAGATTAGCGCCCGTCTGTCGGGCACCGACCCCGGCCTGAGCGCCGCTGATCTTGATGACGTCCGGCCCGGAACAGGCCGTGGCCTGGAGTTTTCTGCTGTTGGCCGTTATCCACTGACCGAGGATCTGGATGTGACCGGTCGGTTGGGCATGCTGCGCTGGCGTACAAGCCTGAATTTCGAGGGTGGTGGCTCGGACGTTAACATGGGTAATGACGCGGTTTTCGGCCTGGGCCTGGAATACCGGCTTCATGAATCCTGGTCTGCCCGCGTGTCGATTGACCGCTACCGGGTAGAACGCGACGACACAGATCTGGCCGCCGTTGGGATAAGTTATCATTTTGGCGGGCGCTGAGTTCCCTTACAGCCTCATAATGCAGCGCCGGGCCCGCCTGTTTTCCTGCGCCTTTCCGTTGGGCGCAGGGCTGATGATGGTGGCCGTTTTCCTGTCGGGCGCCGGGGTTGCTGACGCCCTGATGTATCACCGGCCGTCTGTTCTGGGCGGGGAAGGGTGGCGGTTGTTGACCGGCCACTGGGTTCACCGAAGTGGCTACCATCTGGCCCTGAACCTGGCGGGGCTGGTTCTGGTCTGGCATCTGTTTGGTGAGTTTCTTCAGGGGCGCCACTGGCTGATACTGATAATTTTCGTGGCGTTGGGCCAGTCCATCAGTTTGCTGGTTGGTTACCCGGATATCCTGTGGTTCGAGGGACTGTCCGGGCTTTTACACGGATTGCTGGCTGCCGGTGCCGTCATCGGTTTTTCGCGGTCGCCAGTGGTTTCCGGCCTCGTCCTGGTAGTGCTTGCCTTTAAACTTGCTTCCGAGGCCTGGTTTGGTGGTTCCGCCCAGATGCAGGCATTGCTGGGGCAGCCGATTCTGATTGAGTCCCACTGGTGCGGAGCAATCGCGGGATCGATTGGTGGCTATTTTATCGCTCACACTCGAACAAATTTCTAAACTAAAACCTTTTAAAGGCGATGGATCCATCTTATCTTTTCTTAAGAGGCAATTCGGCTTCCGGTTAATCAGACACAACAGACGCTATCCCCTATGTGTTCCGGAAATGCACTTCGGCACCAATTTACCTGAGGCAGAACAGACAGCGATGAAAGATCCATTGTCGCGCAAAACCAGCTTTGTTGTGACCAGCCTCGAAGAGCTTGCACCGATGGCAGACTATTCGCTGATGAGTAGCCTGGCCTGCGATCCGGATGCCACTGCCGATGGCGTTGACTATAAGCCGAGGCAGGTCTTTTCAGGGCACTACGTTCCGGTCAGGCCAACGCCCATCGAGACCCCCGAATACGTGGCCCACAGCGAGAGTTTGTTCCGCGAATTGGGTTTTGCAGACAGCCTGGCCCGGTCTGATGACTTTGTCCGGATGTTCTCCGGCGACCTCTCACTCGTGCCGGAGCCCATGAGCAAAGTCGGTTGGGCGTGTGGCTATGCGCTCTCCATCTACGGCACCGAATACACCCAGCAGTGTCCGTTTCAGACCGGCAACGGCTATGGTGACGGCCGTGCCATTTCGCTACTGGAAGCGGTTATCAACGGTCGACGGTGGGAAATGCAGCTCAAGGGCGGCGGACGGACTCCATACTGTCGAGGCGCCGACGGCCGGGCCGTTCTGCGCTCCAGCGTTCGTGAATTCCTCGCCCAGGAGCACATGCACGCACTGGGGGTGCCGACCTCCCGGTCTCTGAGTCTGTATGTATCGAAAACGGAAAGGGTGCGGCGACCCTGGTATTCCCGGGGCTCCCATTCCCTGGATCCGGACCAGCTCATTTCGGAGCCGGTTGCCATCTCCACGCGTGTGGCCCCGTCCTTTATTCGGGTGGGCCAGCTAGAACTTTTCGGGCGCAGGGCCCGAAAGCAGGAGCACCCCCGTGCGCATGAAGAACTCGAGCAGCTGGTACTGCACCTGATTGATCGGGAGTACAAAGGCGTTATTGACCAGTCATTCGATACTCCCACAAAACTCGTGATGCTCGCGCGGGAGTTCCGCAGCCGCCTTGCCTCCCTGGTTGCGAACTGGATCCGGGTTGGTTACTGCCAGGGCAATTTCAACAGTGACAACTGCGCCGCCGGCGGCTTTACGCTGGATTACGGCCCCTTCGGCTTCTGCGAAGTGTTTGAACCCTTTTACCAACCATGGACCGGTGGCGGGCAACACTTCTCTTTCCTGAACCAGCCCGCGGCAGCAGAACGGAACTTCAAGAGTTTCTGTTCGGCCCTGAGGCCTCTGTTGACCGCTCATGAGGACGAACTGGCTCAACTCGAGGAGATTCATAGCGGTTTCCCGGCGGTGATCCAGGCGGAAATGGAAAAGATGTGGTCGGCCAAGCTGGGCCTTGAGGCGTTTGACGTCGAACTCTTCAGGGAGTTGATGCTGCTGATGACGCAAACACCTGTGGATTACACGGTCTTTTTTCGCGAGCTCTCCTCAATACCCGACGATATCGGGCCGATCGAAAAGAGCTTTTACAGGTCACTGAATCAAGCCGGAGGGGCCGATTCGGACGCGCTACTCAAGCGCTGGTCTGACTGGCTTGCCAAGTGGAAATCACAAATTGGAATCGAGGGGGCTGGCAACGGTTCCCGGCTCCGCGAGGAACTGTCCCGAAACATGAAACTGGTGAACCCGAAATACACCATGCGCGAGTGGTTCGTGGTTCCTGCCTATCAGCGGGCAGCCGAGGGTGATTATCAGCCACTGAGAGCGCTGCAGGATGTATTGACTCACCCCTACGCCGAGCAATCGAATGCCGTTGAGGCGCAATACTACCGGCTGAAGCCGTCAGAGTTGTTCGATCTTGGTGGGGTTTCCCACTACAGCTGCTCGTCGTGACCAGTGTCCCGCCTGGTTAACTCGCTGACCAGACGGGATACCAGTTACCAAACTTTACAAATTGCCAAACCTATCAAGGTCTGCGGGAACCACATCCCCTAAAGTAGCGGCACAACCTCTAACAAGGATAAACGGTTGCCGCGATGAAATGCCTCATTGGTCTCTCTGTGCCTGTTCTCTCCCTTTTCCTCGCCGGTTGCGGTGAGGAATCCGACGAGCTGCCCGTGGACGGGCGGGATTTCGATGGCGTGGAGTACAGTGAGCCTGCGCCTTATACGGGCAAGGTCATCGACGGCTACCTGAAGAACGCCCGGGTCTGGCTGGATGTGGATGGTGACAGTCAGTACACCCCGGGGCCCCTTGTTATCGAACTGGATAACGGCAGCTCAGTTACCCTTGCCTCTGGTGAGCCCACGGCCATCAGTGCTGCTGGCGGTCGTTTCGCAATGGATATCTCGGAGCTGGTTCTGGACCCTTCAGTGGGCCCGGACCTTGATCCACGGGACTATTCGCTGCATGCCGTGGCCCTGCCGGGTAAAACCCTTGAGGAAACTCGCAACGAAGACGTCCCGGTGGCCAGCGCCTATCTGATGTCGGCGCCTCCTGGTGTTCGCAATATCACGCCTTTGACCACACTGGCCCGTTACCGGGGCATTGTCGGGCTGGGTTCGTTCCTGGAAACGCCCTCTGGTGCTGCTGCGAGCCTGGCCGATCTGAATCTGGTGCGTGACTATATCCTCGCCCGGGACGAGCGCTCACACGCCTATGCCAGGGCACTGGCACGATTCATGGCCAGCCAGATTCCAGCTGCCTATAACGACCTGCTGGCAGCGGGAGATAGTGACGGCACGGAGCGATTCCTGAGCAAGGAAGGGGCGTTTTTGCTGGGCGTGTCTCTGGTACAGAATGCCGGCGATGTTATCGCGGTGGTTGATGCCGCCGCCCGGGGTGATTTTGCCAATGTCGACGTTGATGCCCTGACCTTACCCGAGGTGGATGTGGAACTGAGCGACCCGGTGCTGCTGACCAGCCAGAAGGTATACGCCGAGCCCTCCAATCAGGACACTCTGCCTGCCAGCCGCTCCGGCCTGCAGATCTCGGCCGAGCTGGCCTTCGATTACAGTGAGAGCGGGCGTTTGCTATCCGTTTCGGCGAACGGCTGTCTGGCACCCTCCATGCCGGAGCTGGCAAGACTGATCGGTGTGAATGGCTATATGGCGGACCTGCAAACCCAGTGGCTGCCGTCCGCCGCGCTTTCGGATCAGAGCCGCTTGAATTTCGACGACGAGGGCACTGATGAACGTCTGATTTTTGATTGGGACAACCGGCGCATTTACTTCGAGACCAGTACCACCTGCCATGCGCACAGGGGGATTGCTGCGGATTCAACGGAGTTGGGCGGCCCTCCAGAGGTAACCTACAGCTGGACCAGGGACAGTGGTGATCTGGTGGAATTGGTTGCAGAGACCAGCGGTGGCGCAACGCGCACGCTGGTTCCAGAAACCGCAAATTCGTCGTCCGTGTTTCCCGGTTACCGGATTTCAGAGCAGGGCAGTGAGGTGGAAGCCGTAACGTTTGCGGCCGGCATCAGCAGCTGCAACCCACGGGATGACGCTGTCGACGCGAGTCAGGTTGTAACCGGCGTTCAGGCGTACCAGTTTTCAGGCTATGAGCCGCAGCCAGACGGTTTTACCGATACGGTTCTTGAGTTCGATCGACGGGAGTTTTCAGTACCGGAGCAACCGAATCTTCGACTGCTGCGCTACGGATTCCTCGATCCGGATCGGCTCCAGCTCCCTCGGGTAAGCGGTGATGGCAGTTTCGAGTGGGCGATGAATTACCCGGCGGCAGACGGGCCAGGCTTTGTCGCAGAACAACCGAACCTCATCCGTGATGCCTACCTGAAACGGTACAACGCGGGCGGTGACTGTGGCCGCGAGTTCGAGGGTTTGCCGAATTCGGCCTATGCGCGGGTGGAATACAGCTACCAGAGGTTGTCCGAGTATCTGTTAGATCTCATTGTACAATCACAATAAATTAACCTGGCCGGCTGGTAACGTACTTTCAGTCGCTGTTCCTGTCATGAGGCGAAGAGCGCGGTTACATTTGTTGCAATATATGGCTATGTGACAGTAAGTAACTTTCTATAAACTCCGCTTGCGGATGCTATGTAGCATGCGTTCCTAATCGGAGTTATTCATGCGTTCCTGTAGTACCCAGTTCTACATTCTCGAACATTACCTTCGGTTAAAGACTGACATCCCGGAAAACTGGTTGTCCTCCCTGCAGGCCCTGACCCTCGCTCCGCGGCTTTCAATGGAGGTTGATCTTTCAGCGGATGCCTGTGATTTTTCGGGCCGCTTGTCGTTTCTTGAAACTGAAACGGTAAATGTTTGCGGTTTTTATCTGAGTTCCGCCGCCAGCATTTTTGGGGCTAATGCTGCCACCGCAGCGATTATTATGCCTCTGCAGGGAACGGTCGAATTCGAGGTTGACGGACAGCGCTTCGTCAGTGCGCCAGGCGCCCCTTTTGTGCTCAACCAGGGGGTTCAGTTTTATGCGCGATTGTCTGCAAAGGTCCACCTGTTCATAGTGCAGCCAGACCAGTCCATTGTGAGCAGCGAAAGTATGCGCCTTAAATCCGGCGATCCAGAGCTGGTCACACTTCTCGAGAGTTATCTGGTCGAAACGCCGTTTTTCCGGAATCATACCCATGCAGTAGAGCGGACGAACCGTTTTGGCAAAGCCCTTCACCAGTACATGGCCGGGGACAGAGAAGCGGCTGCAAATCGGGATATGCCTGTTTTGGTAGGTGACGAGCGCCGGCTTTGCCGGGCTCTCGAACTTATAAACGACCATCTGAAGACGGGTGTAGATCTGGACAGGATTGCGAAAGACTCCGGAATGAGCCTCAGGAACTTCTATTACCTCTTGAAAAAATACACCGGTTTGACGCCGTACAGCTATTGTCGGTCACGGCGATTGGTCAGGGCCCGGGAATCGCTGATCTGTGGTTATCGAGAGGATCCTGTGGTGGCAAATCATGCTCTCAATTGGGGTTTCAACCATGCGGGCCGTTTCTCTTCCTATTACCACGATCATTTTGGTGAGTACCCCAGTGATACCCTGGAGGGCCTCGAAGCGCTCCAGAAGCACGCGGAGAAGGTCTGGTTGGTGGATGCAGGCTCACCCCGGCGGACGAAGTATTGGTATACCTCTTCGGGCGCTATTCCAGCCTGACCCGGCTGAGCACCCGGGAGCCGTGGCGACGCTCCGCTGAACCCGGGCATACTCATACCTGCTAATGTTTTCGTTGCCGATGTCCAGGGTCAGATCTTGAAACGGGCGACTTGCGAATTGAGCCCCTCTGCGAGCCGCGCCAATTCCTCGCTGGCGGCAGAGACCTGTTCGGTAGACGCGGCAGATTGATCGCCCACATCACGGATGAGGGTGACGTTCTGATTGATTTCTTCCGCTACGGAACTCTGTTCTTCAGCGGCGGTCGCAATCTGACTGTTGTGCCGGCGGATTTCTTCAACCCCCTGCGCCATCTCCTGAATGGCCGTGCCTGCCCGTTGCGCGCGCTCCAATGTCTGTTCCGCAAGCTTTGTACCGGTTTCCATGCCGGCAACCGATGTTTCTGCGCTGGTGATCAGAGTACTTATCAGAGTTTCAATCTCGGCTGCCGAGCTCTGAGTGCGCTGAGCCAATGACCGCACTTCGTCAGCCACCACTGCAAATCCCCGTCCCTGTTCGCCAGCCCTGGCTGCTTCAATGGCGGCGTTCAGTGCCAACAGGTTGGTTTGTTCCGCAACCGACTTGATGACATCCAGAACGGTAGCAATGTTATTGGTTTCCGCTTGCAGACCATTCAGCAGTTCCATCACATTGGCGCTTTGCGTGTTCAAGTTCGCCACGAGTTCCAGGGTTTCGCGAACGGCCTTTTCACCGTTACCGGATTTTTCGCTTGCCTGACTGGCTGCCGCAAAGGCTGCCTCTGCGCTCTGGGCAACTTCATTGACGGTTGAGACCATTTCATTCATGGCGGTTGCCACCTGATCGGTCTGGGATTGCTGGTCCGCAACGCCCTTACTGGTCTGATTCATTACGGTAGAAAGCTCTTCCGAGGAAGAGGCAATACTGGAGGCGCCGGTTTCAATTTCCCTGATCAGCTCTCTCAGGTTGGTTATCATGGTTCCGAATGCGGCAAGTAACTGACCGAACTCATCGCCGCGCTGGCTTTGAACGTTCACGGTCAGGTCGCCGGAGGCGACCTTGTTGGCGATTTCAACAGTCTCGTTAATCGGATGGGTAATTGATCGTGTCAATATCCATCCCAGGACGACGGCAATCACGAGGGCGATAGCGGTCACGACAATGATCTCCACAATAGCCAGGTCGTAGACCGCCTGCAGTTGTGTCTGCTCTGCGTACTTTAGCTCCTCCATAAGTTCAATGGTGCCGGTTGCAACGGCGTACATCTGATCTTCGAGAGATTTGACGACTTCTGGAGGGCCGGAGATATCGGTTTGGTATTGTTTAAGAAGGTTCTCGTAGCTGTGTACACCTTCTAAAATTTTCCGGGCCTTCTGCCGGTCGTCACTGCCTTCCCTGTTCATTTCAATCAGAGGTGCCAATACATTTTGGGCGTCAGCCACGAATTCGATAGCGCGCTCAATGTATTGTGCATCCTGCGTAATCGCAAAGTTCCTTTCATCTCTTTCCGCTTCCAGCAAATCAATTTCGGCAGTGTTAGCGAGTTTTACAATCAGAACTCCCCGGTTGTATTCATTGAGCGACAAGAAACTGACAGCGGAAACAATGGCCAGAAGCACAAGCAGGACAGCGAAGCTTCCAGCCAGCTTCTTGCCAACGGCAAGATTTCCCAGAAATTTGCTCATAAGCATCTTCGAACTCCTCGAATTGAACGTGCCGAGAAAATGAATCTCGATCTAACGAGCGAGGAACCGGCTAAGGAATCCAGCTCGTGGGTTGTTGTTTGTTTCCAACGTCTGCAGTGCGCGGCCAGAAGTTGTCCCTGTTAGTTATGTCAGATTGTTACTCGCAAATGCTGACCGTATTCCGGTTGCTGGTTTTGCTCTGATAAAGTGCTTCATCCGCTCTTTTGAGAGCATCCTCAAAACATTTGTCTGAAGGCCGAAACTGCGCAATGCCGATGCTGATCGTGGCGCATGCCCGGACATCCCCCACCCGAAAGCGGGCTTTCTGAATAGTTTTCCGAATTCGCTCAGCGAAATTCCGGGCATTAACCAGGCTGGTATCGCCCAGCAAGATGGCGAATTCTTCGCCGCCGAGACGGTAAGCGTGATCGGATGGTCGGAGTTGGTCCTTGACAAGGTTGGCAGCCTGGCTGAGGACTTCGTCTCCCATGGCGTGTCCGTAGATATCGTTGATGTTCTTGAAATGGTCAAAGTCGTAAGTAAGGGTGGCAGAGTTGATGCCTGACCGAACAAACGTCGAATAGGCGCTTTTCAGATCGCGATTGAATTGTTTGCGGTTGAACAAACCAGTCAGTTCGTCGGTAACCGACTCTCTCCGTAACTGTTCTTCGAGATTCTTCTGTTCCGTAATGTCACGAAGCACGCCCATCACGAGGTCGTCCGTTTCCTGGTGGCAGGTTTCTTCAATCCAGCGAACCTCGCCCCCCGGCTTTCGGATTCTGTAACGGACGGTTTTTCCGGACACGGTTCCCGAGAATCCGTGAATGGCGTCGAGCTGGTTTCTGTCTTCGGGGAGACAAACCTTCCGGATTGCGCGAAATGATGGCTGTTCATTTTGCCGAAGCCCGAGCATACGGGGCATCATGGCTGACCAGAGCACCTGGCCAGAGCGAAGATCGCTTTCCCACCAGGCCATGCCGCCGACTTCCTGGGCTCTGGTCAGGCGAATATTGGCGGCCTGGAGCTTTTCTTTCATCACTTCGATTTCGGTTTTTTCCGAGTCGTCACGAATAATGGCAATGCCGTAGTCCACGGATTCGTATCTGATCCGGTTTAGCATAATGTCGATCGGAACCTCTGAACCGTCGCTGCGTCTGCCATTTAATCTGAGACCAGCGCCCATGGGCCGGGGTTGCTGCTGGTCCAGAAAGGAATCAACGTGGTGTCTGTGAACGCCCACGGATGATTCCGGGATCAGGTTGTCCAGTGGCGCGTTCAGCAGGTCTTCTATTCTGGTCTGGAAAATTGCGGCCGCTTTGAGGTTTGCAGCAACGATATTCTGGTCTCGATTGACCAAAATGGCGGCGTCTGGAATCAGGTTGATCATCGACTTCAGATCTTGATCGTTCATTTGAGTTATTCTTCTGGTAAGTCCTGGTAAGCATTTTTTATGTCGACAAACGCCTGGACATCATCCAGGAAAAGGTCAGCCAGCTCCGGATCAAAGTGCTTTCTGCGGTTGTCCCGGATCAGCTGGACGGCCTCTTCCAGGGGCCAGGCTTTTTTGTAGGGGCGGACGGAGGTAAGGGCATCGAATACATCTGCCAGTGCCGCAATCCTTCCGGACATGGGGATGTCGTTTCCCTTTAGTCCGGCCGGGTAGCCACTCCCGTCCCATTTTTCGTGGTGATTCAGGGCTATTTCCCGTGCCATAACCATCAGGTCGCTGTCGTTACCCTCCAGCAGCCTGGCGCCGATTTCGGCGTGGGTTTTCATGGTCAGCCACTCATCTCCTTCAAGCTTTCCCGGCTTTAAGAGGATGGCGTCCGGGATGCCTATTTTCCCTATATCGTGCATGGGGCTGGCGCTGAGGATGAGGTCGCATTGTTGTTTCGACCAGCCTGCTTTGCGCGCGAGCAGAGCGCACATCTTGCTCATTCTGATGATATGGTTGCCGGTTTCTTCGTCCCGGTACTCCGCCGCATGGCCGAGGCGCCGGATAATTTCAAGCCTGGTTTCCTGCAGTTCGAGGGTGCGTTGCTGCACCAGATTTTCGAGGTGATCCTTCTGATTCCGGACCAGCCGGTGGGCAACATGGGCGTCCAGAAAATTCTTCACTCGCATCAGCAGTTCCCGCCGATCAAACGGTTTACTGATAAAGTCCCGGGCTCCGGCTTCCAGCGCCTTGAGAAGGTATTGCTGGTGGTGTTGTGCTGTCAGGATAATGATCGGAGGTAACAGAGGATCCTCGAGCCCGACAAGCTGCTCCATCACCTGGTACCCGTCGAGGTCGGGCATATTCAGGTCCAACAGGATCAATGAGGGACGGTGTTCCTGATAGAGAGCCAGCACCTCGCGCGGATCACTGATCAATACCAGGTTTGTATAACCCGCAGAGGTAAGGATCTTGTCCAGTAGCTTCAGATTGACCAACTCATCGTCCACGATGAAGATGGTCTGTTCATGGAGGTTCTCGTCTGAAAAAGCGTACATGAGTCTGTTACCCGAGGTATGTATCCAGTGTGTTAATCAGTTCGTCGATGTTGATGGGTTTCGTGAGGTAATGATCGAAACCCGCACTTGCGGCTTTCTGTCGGTCCTCACGCATTGCATTCGCTGTAAGCGCAAGCATGGGTTTTTCATTCAGGTGCTGAATCGACTTCAGCTTTTCAAGAAGCACATAACCGTTCATGTCCGGCAGATTTATGTCCACCAGAATGAGGTCGGGTGGATAGTTCTCTGCCAGTTGAAGGCCGTCAGCCGCATTCAGGGCAGAAACCAGAGAATAGCGAGGCTGACGTGTAATGATGCGTTCGATGAGCTTGAGGTTTGCGGGGTTATCTTCGATATAGAGTATCGTTCGCCTGTCTGTCGTGTGATGGTCGCCAGGGTTATCCCGGGCAGGCTCCGAATGAAGTGTTGGGACGCCGCTGGTAGAGGTGTTCCGGCTCTCAGCAGGTAATCGTATCCAGAAGGTTGAGCCTTCCCCGACTGTGCTGGTGACGCCTATGCGCCCGCCCATCAGCTCTACCAGTTGCCGCGTCAGAGAAAGCCCGATACCTGTGCCCTCAATATGACTGAGTTCCGCCCCCAGCCGATTAAAAGGTTTAAACAGCTCAGGAACTCTGGATTCCGGGATGCCGTTACCTGAGTCGGTCACACGCACGTCTATCCAGGACTCCTGGTGGAATTCTGCTTCGATGCAGATGGTGCCGTTCTCCCGGTTGTACTTCACCGCATTGGAGAGGAGGTTGAGCAGGGCTTGTTTGAGTCGAGTCCAGTCAGCTGTCACGTGGAAATGTTCAATATTGCCAACGGTAATGTTGAGCCCCCTTTTCTCGGCAGAATGTTTAATTAACGTTAGCGCCTCATGAATTACAGAGCTGACGGGCACATTTTCGAGGGAGAGCTCCAGCTTGCCGGATTCGATTCTGGCGAGATCGAGCACTTCATTGATCAACGCGAGCAGGTGTTCACTGGCAGAGAGGATCTCGTTAACGTTGTCCTGTTGGTCTTCGTTGAGATTCGGGTCACTTTCCAGCAACTGTCCAAAACCCTGAATCGCGTTCAGGGGCGTCCGCAATTCATGGCTCATGTTGGAGAGGAATTCCGATTTTGCGCGATTGGCCTGGTCGGCCCGCTGTTTCGCCCGGATGAGGCTCTTCCGGTTAACCTCCTCCATATCGATCATTCTCTGGGAATTGATAATAACCCCGTAAGTCGCCATGAACGGCCGGAGGAACTCGATGATTGACGTGTCGTAGCCTGAATGTCGGTTTGCCAGGGCGAAGTTCCCGACCAGTTCAGAACCGATGAAAATGGGAACACTCAGAAGTGTTCGGATTTTGGGGTGTCCTTTTGGCAGAGCTGTGAAAAACTCTTCCGACTCGGGAGCATTGACGGTTACGATTTCTCGCCGGCGAATGGCTTCCCCGAGCATGTTATCCAGCTCGTGAAACTCGAATTTTTCCGTGCCGACCCGGCTGAACATCTCCGCGGCTTTGGGGCTCCAGGAAATATCCGTAATAGACTGAACTCTGAGGAAGGGCGCGTTCTTGGGTGTGAAAAGAACTTCAGCCAGAAATCCGAATTCACTGTCGGTAAGTTCGAGCAGGCTATCCAGCATGGAATCCAGGGTCGCCCTGAATTTGCCTTCAAGGATAAAGGCAGTCAGCGAATCATGAAGCATGTTCAAAAGAGTGGTCTGGCGTGCCAATTGGTCTTTTGCATCACGAATGGCGGTTATGTCTTCGACGACGCCCAGCATCTGTTTTGCGGCGCCATCCGTTGCGCGAACCACCGCTCCGGTTTCAAGTAACCAGCGAATCGCACCGTCCGGCCAGACAATCCTGTGCTCTATGTGATAGGGCAGGTCGTATTCAATAGATGCCTGTATGGCTTTTTGAACGCTGTCTCTGTCATCTGGATGTACAGCACCGATAAAGTTTTCGAAAGAGGTTTCAAGATCACCCTCGGGGTAGCCAAACAACATTGGCACTCGCTCAGTCCAAAACAGATCATCGGTATCCAGATCCCACTCCCAGGTTCCAATATTTGCAAACGACTGCGCCCTGCGCAGGCGCTCACGGCTGCGCTCCTGATCGAACTCTGACATCCAGCGTGCGAGTGAGTGAGACACGACATTGCCGAGCAGGTCGAACAACCCCTGCTCGCAGAATATCTCGAGCTGCGGAGTTCGTTCGGCATAAAGGTGTAAGCGACCGAGTTCGGCTTGATCAGTCTTTAGACCTGTTTCGAAGGCCCCACCGTCAATTTCCAGCTTTGAGTCGTCAGCATCTTTGGAGCTGTAAATGGCGATGGAGGCCCCGTTTTCCGGGGCTTCGAAGACGTTGTTCCATGTTTCGGGAGCCGAGTTGGCAGGAGTGAGATGAATTGACACGTGCCAGATCGACAGAAAGGCGCACAGTGGCTGCATGGCGGCCTGAAGCGTACTTGGGGCCTTCGACCAGTGGTCAGCCATGGCCTTGGCACTGGCCTCACTGATCAATCTAGCAAGCTGGCTTTGAGCCTCAATACGGCGTTCGGCTGTTTTAACGTGGGTGATGTCTTTTCGGATGGCGATGTACTGGTAGGGCCGCTTTCTGTTATCCAGAAAGGGCACGATGGTCGATGATACCCAGTAACATGTGCCATCTTTTGCAAGGTTGCAGATCTCACCCTGCCAAACGTCGCCACGGGATATGGTCTTCCAGAGAGCCCTGTAGAAGTCGGGTGCGTGGTGCCCGGACTTTAGAATGCGGTGGTTCTGCCCCAGAAGCTCTGCTTCTGAGTACTGGCTGATCTCACAAAAACGCCGGTTAACTTCAATAATCTGCCCTTTGTTGTCGGTTTTACTGACAATGGCGTGCTGGTTAAGGGCAAAGTGTTCCTGCTCGCGCTCGTAAAGGATGTCGTAGATTCGTCCACCGGATACTCTCCGTCGATCGCTGAACGAGGTGAGTGCCCGGACGGCCTGCGCAAGTTCCGAGAGCTTGACATGATAGCAATTTGCCTTGAACCCCCACCGTTTTCCTTCTGCGGGATCATTGCCGGACTCGATGATAAAAATAATGGGAAGGTTCGAGGCTTCGGGGAGGAAGTGCAGAATGTCGGCAAGCTCCTGGCGATCATATCCATCGTCGGTCCGGCCGATAATGATTGCATCCGGACTCTGCTCTCTGAGCAACGCCATGCTCCCTTCAAGGTCAGGGGCTGCGATAACGTTTATGGAGCTTTCGGGCAGGAGTTTCTGGATTTTGTCCTGAATCTCGTTCCTGTCCTCAATGACCAGGACCTTCCTGACTGTCCGCGACTCTGATATGCCCAGCTCGCTGCAGGCATTGCTGAGCATCCTCGTGGTGACTGGCTTGGCCAGAAAACGCTGAGCGCCAATGCCGACAACCTGGCTCGCCAATTCTATTGAAACAGAATCACCGATAACGACTATCGGTGCTCTGTTGGAACCAGACGGTTCTCGGGCTATTCCGATCGCTGATTCGAAAAAAGATGGTTCGAAACTGTCTGCGTCAAAGATCCAGAGATCGGGACTACCGATTGTTTCGAGTGCTGTGCCAGCCTGAATAAAGCGACAGTCGAAACCCGAAGACGTCAGGGTTTTCCTCTGTCGCTTGAGCCAGGCTTCCGTGCGTTTGTTCCCGAGAACGAAGATATCAATCATTGCAAACAAGTCTTATCCATCCATAGAGTCTCTCGGGCTAGGCGGTGTTTCTTTCCCGCAGGCGATAAACCAGTCCAGCCACTTCCCCGATTTGTCTTTTCAGTTCCTGCAGGGATTCCTGAGCTTCCCGGACCACAGACATGGCGGTATCGCCCAGGTCGTTGATGCTGACGATTCGGCCGGATATTTCGGAGGACGCGTTGTGTTGCTGTTCAGCAGCTGCAGAAGTCCCATCGCAGGCTTCTGAAATGCGCTCTATAAAGGTCACCAGCTCCGCAAGTGTGTTCTCGGAGCTGACTGCGTTTTCGGCCGTTTTCTGGGCATAGCTGTCGCAGCGCTTCATGGATTCAGTAGCGTTTGACACGGTCTCATGAAATCGACCAAGGGTTTCGTTGATCTGCTCTGTTGTTGTTTTGGTTCTCAGGGCGAGGCTTCGGACCTCGTCTGCAACCACTGCGAAACCACGGCCGGCGTCGCCTGCTCTGGCAGCCTCGATGGAGGCGTTCAGCGCAAGCAGGTTGGTCTGCTCGGTAATTTCGCCAATCACACTGAGTGCCTGTGCGACGCCCTTGCTCGCTTCCGTCAATTGGCTAACGGTTCGCGATGCCTCGGCCAGTTCACCAGAGAGCGCATCCATGCTGTTCCGGGTTTCCCTGGTCAGGGCCTGGCCACTGGCAACCCGTTCGTTGGCCATGCGAACCTGATCCAGCATTCCCGAAGCATTAGTGGCCACTTCCCGAGAGGTGGCGGCCATCTGTTCACTGGCAGCCGCAATAGTATCTGTGGCCGCTGACTGTTCCTGGACGGCAGAGTGGGCTTTTGTGCTGCGGGAAATTGTGTGTTCTGCCCCGGTACCCAGCTTCCCGATAACGTCGTCCATGCGCTTGACGATGGCATCAAGTTCTGCGCTTTGTTGGGTAATGACCAGTTCCAGGCTGCCGATGTCATCGACTCGCCCGGTAAAGATCTTTTCCGCGACACTGTCGTTGATGACTTCACGAGCTCTGTGGATGCACCGCCTGAGAGGCGCCGTAATGCCAGAAATCGCTGCAACAGCGATCAGGGATGTGCCGAACCAGATTCCAATAGCAGCCTGGAGAGAGTTGGCGAAGAATTGTGCCATGGTGGTTATGGCCAGGAGCAGGACCATCGCGATGATCAGTTTTAGGTGTAAAGGCAGGCCGCGGCGAAGTCTGGCAGCTTCTATTGGTCCCTTGGCTGGTTGGGTCTCTCGCAATTTGGCATACAGCTTTTCTGCCCGGGCTTCTGCGGCAGGATCAAGCTGGGAGCGGATTGATTGAAGCTCGGCGACCTCGCCATTCTTTCCGATCACCGGTATGGCATAAGCTCGCACCCAGTAATGGTCGCCATTCTTGCACCGGTTTTTCACAGCGCCCAGCCAGGTTTCGCCTGACTTCAGCCTGCGCCACATTTCTTCATAGGCGGCCCTGGGCATGTCCGGGTGGCGGATAATATTGTGGGGCTGGCCAATTAGTTCTTCCCGGGTGAACCCGCTGATATCAACGAACTCATCGTTGATGTGAGTGATCTGTCCCTTGGGATTTGTTGTTGAAAGAATGTTTGCGCCCCGGCTGACAGGCACACTTCGATTGGTAACTGGATGGTTTGCTCTCACGGACGGATCTCTTTTGAAACAATACGATGAATAATTCTTCGCAAGCTTTACGAGAGCCATTATGGTGCAGATTGCTACATACTGTTTTTTAAGAGGCGGCCAAAATGAATTTGATTGCTATGGCTTTATTTTATTTAAGCGATTGGTTTTTATGGATTATTTGGTTTTCTTCTCTGAAGATTTTAGGCGGATTTTCAGATTCTATTGCAGAATTCGGATAGAGCCGGTGTGCTTTTTGCAGAATATGGATAAGGGGTCCGGGGAATGCCTAAAAGGAGTTGCATAAGGCGGGTGTTGGTGTCGATACAGCGGGGAATAGTGGGGAATAAAATGCGAGCGGTGAGGCGCAGGCGTCGAAGCCCAATTTTAGAGGTGCAAGAGATGACAGTACGGACGTTTTACTGCGAAAAGTATTCGAATTATGTGTTGAGGATAACTACTGTGGTTTTACCCATAACTTTTCCAAATTTTGAAGCATAAATTTTCCACTACAGAGCCAACTCACGGTTAATAATGACGCAACTATAGTCTGGCGCGAGCGCCCAGATTTTGGTGAGACACGTTCCTGAATACTGCGGGCTTTTAAACAAAAGCGGACATTCAGAAACAATCGAATTGACCACAAAGCGGACCTTTTACAACGCCCCGATATCGGCATTTGTCTCTCGCTCAGGGCTCT
>NZ_JAWLCH010000015.1:0-93335 GCF_041687235.1 Marinobacter sp.
GCGATGACGCCCTTGCCCTTCTCCTAGCCTTCGGCTCTGCGAACACCTGGCAGGAGGACTTTCACCTCCCTAGTTCTGTGCCATGCCCGGCACACACGCCAGCCATAAGGGGCGCCCTGACAAGGGCGTCCCGTGGAGGGCCATCGGCCCGGAACAGACTTAATGGCTTTGTTAATTTGCAGCTCCACGCCGACTACGTCCATGTATTATTTCCTGCGGCGTGTACGCCATAAACCCCACCCGCCAACAATGAGAAGAAAAAGGTTTGCCAGCAGTGACGCTCCCCAAAACTGAATGCTAGCGGATTGCTGCTCCAACATTTCTGGCGTTGCATCCTGATAAGGAAGGGAGGCTCCAGAAAATTCCAAGAAGCTGAAAAAAGCTCCTAAAAGCCCAACCACAACGAAAATGAAGCTCCCTACTCGCATGCTATTCCTGCAATTTAACGCAGCTCAGCACGCGCTGCTGCGGAATGGAGGCGAAGCCGCAATGCAGTAGCCGTCGCCGTGACTGGCCTGGTTAGAAACTTTTTGCACGGTCTCTAGCTTTCCGATTTGTACACGATCCAGTTCCGATAGGATTCTGGCTTGATTTCCTCAGTTTCCACCGGCTTAACGGGAACCCTGGATAACCACTGCTCTGAATCAATTTGCTCAAAAGTTTCGGACCTGACCTTGTACACATATCCCACCTGGTCCCAATCAACATCGGTATCCTTTAGCATGATACGAGGTGGGCGCTCCGAGGTTTCAACAGAGAAAACTGCCCCGTCGCCGAGAGGGCGGTATGAAATTGCAAAAGGGATTGCCAACTCCCGCTCTGAAACAGCATAAACGCCGTGCTCGTTATCCGCCATGCCATACCCAACACCCTGCGTCGGATTCAGCAGATCAAGCTTTTTTCGAGTACCGTGGTACAGATATTCGGGTTTATCCATCGCTCGACCAGTTTCTAACAGCTAATTCAACGACAAATGACATCTATCCAAAATGCGTCTATCTCCCAACGCTTTTCATGCCACCATCAAATTTTCTTTTTTTATCAGTAAACTACTGAGCTCTAAAAAGTAGTTGCCCGCAAGATAGGCGTCAATTATTGAATTTCTCCAAAAGCATCCGGCCGCTTATTTTCCGCCAATCCTTATTGACTATTCCATAATTTTCATGGGGTTGTAAGCCACTTAAAGAGAAAATGATGGAATTTTGCGACAGTTGTCGTATATCTCCGGTTTTCTGCGTGAATTTACGCAATGCCAGCCCTACAGTACTGTATAAATAAACAGCATGGAGGCTGAGCGAATGATCCTGGACATCCCACCCAAACTGCCGGATAACCCTACCCGCTTCATGGATCGGCTTCGTGCGTTGATCCGTAGCCGGAACATGGCCTACAAAACTGAACAAACTTACTGTCACTGGATCAAACGCTTCATTCGTTTTCATGGCATGCAACACCCTTCTGCCTGCTCGGCAAAGGAAGTGGAGCAGTTCCTGTCACATCTGGCGGTTCAACGTAATAGCAGTGTCAGCACCCAGCGAACAGCTCTGAATGCCATTGTTTTTCTGTTTCGAGAGTTTCTGGAGCAGCCACTGGAAGAACTATCATTTGAACTTGCACGAAAGCCCCAGCGCTTACCCACGGTTTTCACCCATGACGAAGCCCGGGCTGTAATTGGCCACTTGCAGGGCGAGTCTCAATTGGTGGCGCGTTTAATGTACGGCTCGGGCCTTCGAATCAACGAAGCCTTGAGGCTTCGGGTAAAGGATATAGATTTCGGGATGCAACAGATCATCGTACGCGGCGGCAAAGGCAACAAAGACAGAACAACACTGCTCCCGGACTCCCTTTGCAAACCACTCACTCTGCAAATGAAAATCTGCCTGGCGCAGCACATGCAAGATCTTGCTCAAGGCCATGGGGAGGTCTACATGCCCGCTGCTCTGAACCGGAAATATCCCAGCGCAGGCCGGGAACCGACATGGCAATACTTGTTTCCGGCCTCAAAATTATCAGTAGACCCCCGTAGCGGCGTTCTGCGCCGACACCATCTCATGGATCGCAGCGTCCAGCGGGCCATAGGTTCCGCCATTCGAAAAGCGGGAATTTATAAACAGGCAAATAGCCACGCCCTGCGCCATAGCTTTGCGACTCGTCTACTTGAAGCGGGATACGATATTCGCACCATTCAGAAGTTGTTGGGCCATGCCGACGTTCGCACTACAGAAATCTACACCCACGTTGTTCGTAAGGGCGGTTTTGGTGTGCGCAGTCCGGTTGATGAAGGCTTCTAGCCTCAGGGAAGGACAGCGGCGGAAATCGGGTTCCGCCGCGATGGGGATTACTGCATATCGTTGAACGCAGCGTCGGTTCTCGCTGCCAGGATAAAGTCGTTCTTGTGCAGGCCACCAATCTCGTGGCTCCACCAGCTCACTGCAACTTTGCCGTACTCCAGAACAATCACGGGGTGATGGTCCTCGGCTTCCGCGAGGTCACCGATCTTGTTGGTGAATTCCAGAGCCTTCACAAAGTTTTTAAGCTTGTAGACCTTGTGAAGCTGTTCTTCACCGTCAATGTCCAGAATTTCCCAGTCTGGAACCTCTTTGTGTAGCTGTTGCTTTTCTTCCTCGGTCGCCTTGGGTGCGTTCGGGCTGCATGCTTCACAGCTGTGTGCTTTCAGGTCACTCATTTCAACCTCCATGGTTGATGGCTGTACTACAAGCGTGGGTCGTGCCCTTCGCTTTATCAACCCGTCTCTTGAAATCCAGCCGTTTTCGGAATACTGTATATTTAAACAGTATTCCGAGAGTTTTCATCATGAGCGAGCTTCTGAACACGCTGATGCAGGATGCCCGTGTCTGGCAGGGGCACCGCCACACCCAGACCACACAGCCTGCAGAGTCAACCGGTTACCAGGTGCTGGATAACCAGCTCGGTGGCCTGGGCTGGCCCTGCGGTGCCCTGAGCGAATGTCTGCTGGATGCACCGGGAATTGGCGAGCTGCATTTGCTTCTGCCGCTTATTCAACGGGTATGCGAAGAGGGCAAAAGCGTGTTCTGGCTGAACCCGCCGCACACGCCCTATGCCCCTGCCCTGGCCCGGGAAGGCGTGAATCTGGACCAGGTGGTTCTGATCCATACCGAGGATGAGGGCGACTTTCTGTGGACCCTTGAGAACTGCCTGCGTTCACCGGTCACCGGGCTGGTGATGGCCTGGCCGGGCAAGCTGGCCTCACGGGAAGTCCGCCGCCTGCAACTGGCCGCCGAAGCTGGCAGCAATGTGTGTGTGCTGTTCCGGGAACGGCGCTACGCCGAGCAGAACTCTCCGGCGGCCCTGCGCCTGGAACTGGAACCCGGCGAGCAGCAGGCTCTCAAGGTGAATGTACTCAAACGCCGGGGCAGCTGGCCCGGGCAGCGCTGTTCACTGGCCATGGCCCAGCGGGCCGATCTCTCATTTCGTGAAACCACCCGGGTTGTCCGGGGCCCCTGGTCGGGTTCAACCGGGTAATAACGCTCCATGCTCTGGCTGTATCTGCATTTCCCGCACCTGGTGCTGGACCATATCCGCCGCACCCGTGAAGATCAGGGCGCCCTGGTGGTGGTTGAAGGCTCTGGCCAGAAGGTAATCCAGGCCTGCCCCGAAGCCAGGAGTCAGGGTATTCGTAGCGGCATGCGCCTGAAAACCGCTATCAGCCTGGCGCCGGACCTGGGCATGGTGCGTGCCGATGAAACCCGGGAAGCCAGGATTCTGGAAGATCAGGCCCGCTGGCTGTACCGCTACGCCGCCCATATTGTGCTGGTGCCGCCCGATGGCCTGCTGGCCGAGATTGGCAGCCTGCAGAAGCTCTATGGCGGGCTGCCGGCCGTTTGGCAAACGGTGGAACAGGGGTTGAATGAGCGCCAGCTGAATGCCTGGATCGGTATTGGCTATACGCCTCTGGCGGCCCGGCTGATTGCCCGCGCCGGCAAGGGGGAATGCACAGCAGATAAGGGCCACATTCTTCGAAGCCTGAGCCAGATGCCCCTGCTGGCAGCGGAATTCAACGAGAAAGCCTGTACCCGGCTACAGCGCCTGGGGCTGAACACGTTGGGGGAGGTGTTTGATTTACCGCCCGGGGAACTGGCTCGGCGCCTGTCTCCGGAACTGCTGGCTTACATCCAGAAAATCCAGGGCACCCGGCCGGATCCCCGCACACCCTGGCAACCGCCCCACTCGTTCCGCCAACAGGCGGATTTTGTGCAGGAAATAGAGAACACCCAGGGGCTGGTGTTTCCGCTCCAGCGCATGCTCGCCGAACTGGAAGAAGATCTGTGCTGGCGCCAACAGGATACCGACAGCCTGCGGCTGGTTCTCCGGCACCGCCATGCAGAGCCAACCCGGCTGCAGATTCGCACGTCCGGGCCCGAGCACCGGGCCGATAATTTTCTGAACCTGATTCGCCTGCGGTTGGAACAACATTCCCTGAGCGCCCCGGTTATCTCTATTGTTTTACTGGTGAAGCGTTTCCTCTCCCGGGAAGCACCCACCGGGCAAGATCTGCTGGGCGAAACCCAGGATCTCAATGAAGCCTGGCATACCCTGATCAGCCGGTTGCAGGCGCGTCTTGGCAATCAGGCACTCAGACAACTCTCCCCCCAGGCTGATCATCGTCCCGAGCGGGCCTGGTCGGCCTCGGAAGTTCTGCGTAAAACCGGAACGCCGCTGATACCGGCGGCAGACCTGCCCAGGCGGCCACTCTGGTTGCTGAAAGGCCCGCAACCGCTGACCGAGGCGCCAATTGCCTGGTTTTCCGGGCCAGAGCGCATTAGCGGCGGCTGGTGGGATGGCCAGCGGGTGCACCGGGATTACTACATTGCCCAGTTGAACAGCGGCCAACTGGCCTGGGTCTTCCGGGATGCCCGGGAAGGCTGGTTTGTGCATGGGTGGTTTGGCTGATGCCTGGGCAACAGTATGCGGAGCTGTTCTGCTTCAGCAATTTCACCTTCCTGACCGGCGCATCTCATCCTCACGAGCTGGCCGAGCGGGCACACGAGCTGAGTTACACCGCCCTGGCCATCACCGATGCCTGCTCCGTTGCCGGTATTCCCCGGGCCTGGGCGGCGCTGGCAGACAGCCCGGTCAAACTCATTACCGGCAGCTGGTTTGAGCTCTCAGATGCGCCAGCCGGCACAACCCCGCCCCGTTTTATCCTTCTGGCCCGCACCCGCAAGGGCTATGGCCAGCTTTGCCAGCTGATCACCACTGGTCGCCGCCGTGCGGAAAAAGGCCAGTACCAACTGTTCTATCGGGACATTGAAACTCATGCCCTCGATGACTGCCTGTGCCTGTGGCTGCCGCCCTCGCCTACCGAGGCTGATTCCGATCAGGCCCTGGCCTGCGGCGAGTGGCTGGCCCGGCTGTTTGACCCCCGGATCTGGATTGCCGCCGCCCGCACCCTGGAATCCGGTGAGGAACAGCGGCTTGCCCGAATACACTGGCTGGCCGATCAGCTACGCATTCCCGTTGCTGCCGTAGGCGAGGTGCACATGCACAGCCGGGAGCGCCAACCCCTGCAGGATGTGCTCACCGCTCTGCGCAACCACACTAATCTGGAGAATGCCGGCCACTGCCTGTTCCAGAATGGCGAGCGATACCTGCGCCCCCTGCCCGTTCTGCAACGGCTGTTTCCGGAAGCCTGGCTGCATGAAACCCTGGCCATTGCCAACCAGTGCACCTTCGAGCCCGGCAGCCTGCGCTATGAATACCCCCCAGATCTGGTGCCGGAGGGTGAGACTCCAGCCGGCTACCTGAAACGGCTGACCCGCGAAGGCGAGCGCCGGCGTTATCCGGAAGGCACGCCGTTGCAGGTACAGAGCCTGATCCGCAAGGAGCTGGGCCTGATCTCGGAGATGGAGTACGAGCACTACTTCCTCACCATCCACGATATTGTGGACTTTGCCCGCAGCCGTGGGATCCTCTGCCAGGGCCGCGGTTCGGCGGCCAATTCTGCCGTGTGTTACTGCCTGGGCATCACCGAGGTGAACCCGACCCGGGTGGAGCTTCTGTTCGAGCGGTTTATTTCCAAAGACCGGAACGAGCCCCCCGATATTGATGTGGATTTTGAACACGAACGGCGGGAAGAGGTCATCCAGTATATATACCGCCGCTACAGCCGCGAACGGGCTGCCCTGGCCGCCACGGTGATCCGTTATCGTCCCCGGAGTGCCATTCGCGATGTTGGCAAGGCCCTGGGGTTTGATCCGGCTCTGGTGGAGCAGTTACTGGAAGGCATCGACTGGCGGGACAAAGCCACCAACTGGCGACAGCAGATTCTGGACAAGAAAATCACCCGCAACCCCCAAGTGGCAGACCAGTTCTTTACTCTGGTCAATACACTGCTGGGCTTCCCCCGGCACCTGTCCCAGCACGTGGGCGGTTTCGTGATCAGCGCCGGGCCACTGGCCGAACTGGTGCCGGTGGAAAACGCCGCCATGGCCGACCGAACCGTGATCCAGTGGGACAAGGACGATCTCGAGAGCCTTGGGCTGATGAAGGTGGATGTACTGGCCCTGGGCATGCTCTCTGCCATTCGAAAGGCGCTGGAACTGATCAGCGATGAAAAAGGCCAGCCTTTCCGGATGCAGGACATTCCCCAGGAAGACCGGGCCACCTACGCCATGCTTCAAACAGGCGACAGCATCGGCGTGTTCCAGGTGGAATCCCGGGCCCAGATCAACATGCTGCCCCGCCTGAAACCGGAAACCTACTATGATCTAGTGATCGAAGTGGCCATCGTGCGGCCCGGACCCATCCAGGGCGACATGGTGCACCCGTATCTGCGCCGCAAGCACGGCCTGGAGCCGGTGGATTACCCCAACGATGCCGTGCGCAAGGTACTGGAACGCACCCTGGGCGTGCCCATCTTCCAGGAACAGGTGATCAAACTGGCCATGGTGGCGGCCGGTTTCTCCGCCGGCGAAGCCGATCAGTTGCGCCGGGCCATGGCCGCCTGGAAATCCCACGGCGACCTGACCCCGTTCCGGGAAAAGCTGGTCACCGGCATGTTGGAGCGCGGGCACGATGCCGATTTTGCCGAACGGCTGTACCAGCAGATCTGCGGCTTTGGCGGCTATGGTTTCCCCGAATCCCACGCCGCCAGCTTTGCCCTGCTTGTCTACGTCTCCGCCTGGATCAAACGGCACTATCCGGCGGCCTTTTACTGTGCTCTGCTCAACAGCCAGCCCATGGGGTTTTACTCGCCGTCTCAACTGGTTCAGGATGCCCGACGCCACAACGTCACCGTACTGCCGCCGGATGTGAACGCCAGCCAGTGGGACCACACCCTGGAAGGCCCCAATCGCCAACTCCGGCTGGGCTTGAGAATCATTCAGGGCTTTTCCGTTAATGGTGCCGAACGCATCCACCAGAACCGCCCGGCCGCAGGCTATCGCTCCGCCAGCGAACTTCGCCGCCTGGCCGCCCTGAATCAGCGGGATATGGAGCTGCTCGCGGGCGCCAACGCCATGCCTGCATTCACCGCCAATCGCCACCAGGCCTATTGGCAGCTGCTCGACCACGAGCAGCCCACGGAACTGTTCGCTGAAGAAGTCGCTGTCGATTACCAGCCGGACTATTGCCAGCAGCTACCGGAGCCCTCAGAAGGCCAGAACGTCCTTGCCGACTACGCCAGCCAGGGGCTCACCCTCCAGCGCCACCCGCTGGCCCTGCTCCGTGAACAGGGGCACCTGAAGTTCTGCCTCAGCGCCGAACAGCTCAAATCCACCAAAGCTGGCATCCCTGTACAGGTTGCCGGCCTTGTTACCGGCCGCCAACGTCCCGGCTCCGCCTCCGGCGTTACCTTCGTTACCCTGGAAGACGAGACCGGCAATGTGAACGTGGTGGTCTGGCTGGAAACGGCACGGCGGCAGCGCAAGCCGTTACTGACCGCCCGGTTGTTGCATGTAAAAGGAGTGCTGGAACGCCAAGGGGATATTGTGCATGTGATGGCGGGGCGGCTTTCGGATCTTAGCCATCTGATTCAGTCCCTGCCGGTTCATTCCCGGAATTTTCATTAAGTCTGCGACTTGCCGATTAAATCTGTCGGATTACGGCTTCGCCTAATCCGACCTACATGATGTAGGTCTTCGATGCGATGACTCCAGAGATCATGGAGCGGGTGTGGAACCTCCTTTCAGGAATGTCTCCGGCCAGGGAAGGCCGGAGTCAAGCGCACATGGATGTGCTCGTAGCGGTTCCTGAAAGGAGGTTCCACACCTGCTCAAACTCCAGAATTATCAGTCTTATAAAGCAAGAAAACCCCGCACAAAGGCGGGGTTTTCGGTACTGCGGCAAACGAATCAGCCCAGAAGCTTGATCATCACACCGGCAGCAACCGCAGAGCCGATAACGCCGGCCACGTTCGGGCCCATGGCGTGCATCAGCAGGAAGTTCTGCGGGTTGGCTTCCAGACCAACCTTGTTGGAGACCCGCGCCGCCATCGGCACCGCAGATACACCGGCAGAACCGATCAACGGGTTAATGGGTTCACTGGTGAACTTGTTCATCAGCTTCGCCATCAGAACACCGGTCGCCGTGCCAACACCAAAGGCCACAATGCCCAGGCCCAGGATGCCCAGGGTCTGGCCATCCAGGAACTTGTCTGCCATCAGCTTGGAACCGACAGACAAGCCCAGGAAGATGGTTACGATGTTGATCAGAGCATTCTGGGCGGTGTCGCTCAGACGCTCAACCACGCCACATTCACGCATCAGGTTACCGAAGGTGAACATGCCCAGCAGGGGGGCTGCATCCGGCAGGAACAGCACCACGGCAATCAGTACCACCAGCGGGAAGATGATCTTCTCTTTCTTGCTCACCGGGCGGAGCTGGGACATCTTGATAGCCCGCTCTTTCTGGCTGGTCAGCGCCTTCATGATCGGCGGCTGAATCATCGGTACCAGAGCCATGTAGGCGTAGGCCGAGACTGCAATG
Organism: Marinobacter sp.; assembly: GCF_041687235.1. Taxonomy (GTDB): domain Bacteria; phylum Pseudomonadota; class Gammaproteobacteria; order Pseudomonadales; family Oleiphilaceae; genus Marinobacter. The sequence goes on from NZ_JAWLCH010000015.1 coordinate 8,968, forward strand.
GCACCCAGCAGGTGCGGTGCCAGAACGCTGGACACATAGATGGACGTCGGACCATCCGCACCACCGATGATACCAATGGCAGCCGCTTCAAGAATGGTGAAATCGAGGATCCCGGTCCAGTCCAGCAGCGCGGCACCGATGACCGTACCGAAAATACCGAACTGTGCAGCGGCACCCAGCAGCAGGGTCTTGGGATTGGCAAGCAGCGGACCGAAATCCGTCATCGCCCCTACACCCATGAAAATCAGCAGCGGGCCAACGGTGCTGCCGATAATCACGGAGTAGAAGTTGTACAGCATGCCATTGCCGTAACCGAAGTCCTGAGCAAGGGAGTTCGCCATCGCCATTTCAGAGTAACTTGCTTCTTTAACGGCCTGTTTGAAGGCTTCCTTCAGCTCGGGCGTTACCGCCTGCCCGGCCTGATAGGCCACATCCAATGGCGCAGCCAATGCGGCCAGAATCTGCGTTGCCTCGCTCTTCAGCGCGAAGTGGATGGCATTTTCCGCCGCAGTCAGGGCAAGCCCTGCCTCCGGAATATTCGCCAGAATGCCACCGAACCCGATGGGTACCAGAAGCAACGGCTCAAATTTCTTGTTGATCGCAAGATAGAGAAGACCGAGGCCGATGGCGATCATGATCACCTGGCCGATCTCGATGTTGAACAGGCCACTGCCTGTCCAGAGTGTCATTAACTTTTCCATGGAATGCTGGCCCTTATGCGATTGTCAGCATTTCGTCATCAGGGGAGACGGCATCACCGACCTTGATGAAGACTTCACCGATTGTGCCGGCTTTCGGCGCGCGAACCTCGGTTTCCATTTTCATGGCCTCGAGGATAATCATCACATCGCCCTCTTCCACGGTGTCACCCGGTGAAACCAGGACCTTGAAGATGTTACCGCCCAGGGGCGCAACCACAGGCTCACCTTCACCTGCAGCAGGTGCCGGAGCCGAGGAAGCAGCTGGTGCTGAGGCAGCACCGCCCTCGCCCTGGATCTGGGTGATCTCACCACCCTCGGAAACGGCAACCACGAATTTCTTGCCATTCACTTCCACGGTATAGGTCTCGGGGCCTTCAGACTTCTTGGTCGGAGCAGCGCTTTCGGCGGTCGGAACCGGCTCGAACGCATCCGGGTTGTCACGGTTTTCAAGGAACTTCAGGCCGATCTGCGGGAACAGGGCGTAGGTCAGCACATCATCGACCAGGTTATCCGCCAGTCTGATGCCCTTCTCGTCAGCCAACTTTTTCAGTTCGTCGGTCAGCTTGTCCATTTCCGGCTCAAGCACATCTGCCGGACGACAGGTCATCACTTCCTTGCCATCCAGAACACGCTCCTGCAGTTCCTTGTTCATCGGCGCCGGAGCTGCTCCGTACTCGCCTTTCAGGATGGCTGAGGTCTCCTTGGAGATGGACTTGTAGCGCTCACCGGTCAGAACGTTCAGTACCGCCTGGGTACCGACAATCTGGGAGGTCGGGGTTACCAGCGGGATGAAGCCCAGGTCTTCACGAACCTTGGGGATCTCCTCCAGAACCTGATCGAACTTGTCGCTGGCATTCTGCTCACGCAACTGGTTTTCCATGTTGGTCAGCATACCGCCCGGCACCTGGGCAATCAGGATGCGGGAATCGGTACCACGGAGGCTGCCCTCGAACTTCGCGTACTTCTTCCGTACTTCGCGGAAATAAGCGGCAATCTCTTCGAGCAGGTTCAGATCCAGGCCGGTATCACGGTCAGTACCCTCAAGAATCGCAACCACCGCTTCGGTGGGCGAATGACCGTAGGTCATGCTCATTGAGGAAATGGCGGTGTCCACGTTATCGATACCGGCTTCCGCAGCCTTGATGGCGGTGGCGGTCGACATGCCGGTGGTGGCGTGACACTGCATGTGGATCGGGATATCCAGCTCTTTCTTCAGACGGCTGACCAGATCGAAAGCCACGTACGGCTTGAGAATACCGGCCATGTCCTTGATCGCGATGGAGTCCGCACCCATGTCGGCCACTTCCTTCGCCAGCTCCACCCACATTTCGATGGTGTGAACCGGGCTGGTGGTATAGGCAATGGTGCCCTGAGCATGTTTGCCGGTCTTGCGAACGGCCTTGATGGCACGATCCAGGTTACGGGGGTCGTTCATCGCATCAAAAATACGGAACACGTCGACGCCGTTCTCGGCGGCACGCTCACAGAAACGGTCCACCACATCATCCGCATAATGACGGTAACCCAACAGGTTCTGCCCGCGCAGAAGCATCTGCTGCTGGGTGTTGGGCATGGCTTTTTTCAGCTCGCGGATGCGCTCCCACGGGTCTTCGCCCAGGTAGCGGATGCAGGAATCAAAGGTCGCTCCGCCCCAGGATTCCAGTGACCAGAAACCGACCTTGTCGAGTTTCTCGGCAATAGGCAGCATGTCATCCAGCCGCATACGGGTGGCAAGCAGGGACTGGTGGGCGTCACGCAGGATAACGTCCGTAATCCCCAGCGGTTTCTTTGTGTCAGTCATCGTGTCAGCCTTCTGTTTAAAGGTTCTATCTTTTACCGGGTCACTTCTTGTGGCGCGACCGGAATTGTGCAATCGCCTTCTTGATGGCCTCGGCTGTGTCAGGGTCAACCGACGCGGGCGCCTTCGGCTTGGCACGTGGCGTTTTGGCCGGGGTTGCCGGCTCTGGCGGCGCAAACCGTCCTATAAGCTTGGACATGAGGAGTGTTGCGAATACCAGAATAATCAGGAAAACGAACACAAACCCCATTCCGGCAATCATCAGATCGACGGCTTGTGACATCAGGTCATTCATATCGAACAGCTACCTGTATTGATTTATGTTTCTCCCGAACTTTGCCCGGACTGACCAGTTAGACTAAGGTCTAAGGGACTTCCGCGACAATTCGGGTGGCAAAATCCTGCGTAATTTACCGTTTTCAGTGCCCCCGGGCAACCTGAATGCAAAAATCTATACGGGGTTTCCGAGCGTCGCGGCCCGGAAAGACATGCATCACAGCACCCGAAGCAATTCTCATTCAGGCATATCGGACGCGTATTTTCCGGCCTTTCACCTTACCGCCCTCAAGCCTGGCCAAAGCCTTCCCTGCCAGCGACTTTTCAACAGCCACAAAACACTGATGATCGAACAAGTCGATTTTTCCCACCGCTTTCCCGGGCAGGCCCGCTTCGCCGGTTAAGGCACCCAGCACGTCCCCGGGACGGATCTTGTCCTTGCGGCCGCCGGCGATACAGAGCGTTTTCATGGAAGGAATCACCGGCTTTAGCGGAGTCGCCAGAAGGGACTCAGTATCACCCCACTCCACGCTCCGCCCCCTTTCGGATTCGATACGGGTGATCTTGTGGCCCTGGGCCGGCGTGCAGAAGGTAACGGCATGGCCCTGCTCTCCTGCCCGGCCGGTACGACCAATGCGATGGGTATGAACTTCCGGGTCCCTCGCTGGCTCGGCATTGATAACCAACGGCAGGGACTTGATATCCAGGCCTCGGGCGGCCACATCGGTGGCAACCAGAATTGAGCAACTCTGATTACCAAAGCGCACCAGCACACTGTCACGCTCTCTCTGCTCAAGGTCTCCATGCAACGGCAGTGCGGAAAACCCCCGGTCGACCAGTTCCTGCGCCATGTCGTCACACTGCTGCTTGGTTGTGCAGAAGACGATACAGGACTCAGGCTGTCGCTCGGAGAGCAGAGCCACAATGGCGTCTGATTTCGACTGGGGAGCCACTTCGTAGAACAGCTCTTCAATATCCGGATTGTCACCGGTTTGCTCGGCGCGAACGTCTACCGGGTTGCTCTGATACTGTTTGCTGAGCTCGCGAATGGGCGCGGGCCAGGTGGCGGAGAACATCATGGTCTGGCGGGATGGCGGTGTCTGCGAGAGGATATCCTCCATTGCTTCCTGGAACCCCATATCGAGCATCCGGTCAGCCTCATCAAGCACCACAGTTTTGAGTCGCGCCAGAGAAAGGGTCTGCTTACGCAGGTGATCCTGGATCCTGCCGGGAGTGCCAACCACGATATGGGCCCCATGGCTGAGCGAACCAATCTGGGGCCCGATCGCCACACCGCCGCACAGGGTCAGCACCTTGATATTCTCGCGAGCCCGCGCAAGCTCTCTGAGCGCCTTGGCCACCTGGTCTGCCAGCTCCCGGGTCGGGCACAACACCAATGCCTGAACCGCAAACAACCTGGGATTCAGCCGCTCTACCAGGCTGATGCCAAAAGCGGCCGTTTTTCCGCTGCCGGTTTTCGCCATGGCGATGATGTCTTTACCGGCCAACCCGGGCTCAATGGCCTTTGCCTGAATCTCAGTGGGTTGTGCAAAACCCAGCTGCTCAAGATTCGAACGCATGGCGGAGGACAAGCCGAAGTCACTAAAAGAAGACATAGAAGAAAATCCCGGAATCAGCGGAAGCTGGTTATGAAGGCAATAATGAGGGCGTATACTAGGCCCAAATCATACCAGAATCCGCAACAAAAGAACGGAGTGACTGATGGCATCCCTGCAGGATCAATTGCTGAAAGCCGGCCTTGCCGACGAGAAAAAAGCCAAGGCCATTCGCAGTGAAAAGCGCAAAAAACGAAAGCAGCAACCCAAGGGCGCTGTCGAGGTAAACGAGGCCGAGATCCGCGCACGCCAGGCGCGGGAAGAAAAAGCCGAACGCGATCGGCAGTTAAACCTTGAACGTCAGCGGGCGGCAGAAAAGAAGGCCATCCTGGCCCAAATTCGCCAACTGGTGGAGACCAATCGCCTTGATCGCAGCCGTGGCGAAACCTCCTATCAGTTTGTCCACGACAAGAAGATCAAAAAGCTGTTTGTGGACGAAACCATGGTTGATCAACTTTCCCGCGGCCGGCTTGCGATCGTCTTCGTGAATGATAATTACGAGATTGTGGCGGAGGGCGTTGCCCGGAAAATCATGGAACGGGATGAAAGCGCCGTTGTCGTTCTGCACGATCGCAAGAAGGATGATGTGGGAGATGACGATCCCTACGCTGGCTATGAGATCCCCGATGATCTGATGTGGTAATCAACCGAGCTGGTTCTGATAGATTTCAGGATCAGCAAATCCGCTTTCTGTATCACGTTAAAAAACACCCGGTAATCATCTGTAACTGTAAAGTTCTGGAATACCCCGCCGTAAACCGCCTTAATATAAGTCAAATAAGAGCCACCTTTACTCTTCAAGGCGTATCAGAAATGCCTGCCGGCCCGCACCGGAACGAGGAGCTGTCGAGGCTGGGTCGGCAAATCTCACATCCTCCAGGGACACAGAAAAAAATGGGTTTCTCAGAACTCTTCAGCAACATGACCATCCGGACCAGACTGGCCGGCGGGTTTGCCATCCTGCTTGTGCTGACCATCCTGGTCGGCCTGGTTGGCGACCGCGCACTCGATAGCTACAGCCAGCGGTCAAATATCGTTGCCATGCTCGGGCAGGTGAACACGAACCTCACCGAGGCCCGGGTCGAGGAGAAAAACTTTCTCCTGACCGGTGACACAGGTGCCGTCACCAAAACCCGGGCCCAGGGCGACCGGGTCCTGGAACTGACCAGCGAAATCAAACCGTTGCTTGCAGCGCCTGAAAACATCAATACGCTGAGCCAGATTCAGGCTGATGTAGAAAACTACCAGCGGCTGATGGGAGAAGTTGAATCGAACATCGCGGCGCGGGATGAAGCACTTGCGCGCCTTGAAACCAGCGCACGGATCTTCGGGTCCTCGCTCAAGGCTCACAGCTCCCTGTTTTTTGCCTCGGCCATTTTCGAGGATATGCGCCGATCGGAACGGAAGTTTCTTATCGAACACGACGACGCGAGCGTAAAGGCCTTTCTCGATGACGCGAAAAGGGTACAGGGCCCGCTCAAGTCCGCGGCAATTACCGCCGAGGAAAAGGAACAGATCAACGCGGCGCTCGACACCTATGTCAGCGAATTTCGCACGGTTGTAGACCTCACCAACGGGGGCAGCCAGTTGTCGGACGACATGGTCAATGCGGCCAGGAATGCCATCGACGCCGCAGACAGCCTCCGGGCGCTTCAGGCTGAAAAGATGGAAGCAGACCGCCAGCAGGCATCCTGGCTGATTTTCGGTGCCACCGGCATTGCTCTGGTGCTCGGCATCCTCATGGCTTATCTCATTACCCGCGCTATCGTTTCCCCTCTCAACCAGGCCGTAAACGTCGCATCGGAAGTAGCCTCCGGCAACCTGACCGTGGACATCAACGCCAGCGGAACCAATGAAATCGGCCGGTTGATGGCGGCCCTGGCAACCATGGTGACCAGCCTCAGGGAGCTGGTCAGAAGCATCGAATCCGGGGCGTCCAACATCGCCGCCTCTGCCGAGGAACTCTCAACAGTCACAAGCCAGACCAGCGACGGCATCAATCGCCAGAAACAGGAAACCGACCAGGTGGCGACGGCCATGAACGAAATGACTGCAACCGTTGGCGAGATCGCACGGAGCGCAGAGCAGGCATTTTCGGTTGCATCCGATGCCGCCAGCCAGGCAAGTGACGGTGAGCGGGAAGTCCAGGAAACCGTTAATCAGGTAAACAACCTGGCGCGGGAAGTCAGCCAGAGCATGGAAACCATCCAGGGGTTGCAGAAAGAGACCGCCAATATCGGTACGGTCCTTGATGTCATCAAATCCGTCGCGGAACAGACCAATCTGCTGGCCCTGAACGCCGCGATAGAAGCAGCGCGTGCAGGCGAGCAGGGTCGCGGCTTCGCCGTTGTTGCCGACGAGGTGCGCTCACTGGCCCAACGTACCCAATCATCCGCCCAGGAAATCGAGACCCTGGTAACGTCTCTTCAAAGCAGTGCCGGCAACTCGGTATCCGCCATGGAGTCAAGCACCACCATGGCTTCAAACACCCTTGAGCGCGCCACAGCAACCGGGGCAACCATTGAGCGCATTGCCCGGGCCGTTGAAGACATCAAGCAATACAACAGTCAGATTGCCACGGCATCCGAGCAGCAGACCTCGGTGGCTGAGGAGATCAATCAGAACATTACCAGCATCCGGGATGTAACCGATCAATCTGCAGCCTCATCGAACCAGACCGCAAGCTCCAGCAGCGAACTGGCCCGGCTTGGCAGCGACCTGCAAAATCTGGTTTCCCGCTTCCGGCTTTAAGCCGTTAAAACCAGAAGAGGCAGGCAACCTGGTTGCCTGCCTCCGCATACTGGCATCGGCTCATGTCAGTGAAGCTGGTGCCGCTCGAATATTTCAAGAATCTCCCTTTCGGTCTCAGCGGGCACGCTGACTTTTACCACCTTGGCTTCTTCGTCGATAAAAATGTTATCGCGCGGAATGCCGCTTGCAATAAGATCATCCCAGGTGTTCTTGGCCTGGTCGTGATCTTTGTAGGCGCCGTTCAGTGTCTTGTTCATGGGTGGACCTCCTTCCTGGTATAAGATTTCCCTACACCCTGAAGATTAGGCTCGAAAGAGGAGGTTGCGCAAATATTGATCAACCCGGAATTGACTGAGGACAAAACAAAACGCCTCAGCCTGTGGGGTGCACAAACTGAGGCGTTTTGATCTTAATATGGCGCGGCTGGGAGGATTCGAACCTCCGACCGCCTGGTTCGTAGCCAGGTACTCTATCCAGCTGAGCTACAGCCGCTTAAAACGTGTGGCAGGTTGATCGATGGCGCGGCTGGGAGGATTCGAACCTCCGACCGCCTGGTTCGTAGCCAGGTACTCTATCCAGCTGAGCTACAGCCGCACATTGATCACTTGCTCTGGTTGAATGCTACTTCAACCTGTCTCGCTTTCCCTGGAAAGGAAATGGCGGAGAGGGAGGGATTCGAACCCTCGGTACGATTGCTCGTACGGTTCCTTAGCAGGGAACTGGTTTCAGCCACTCACCCACCTCTCCTTGAGAACGGGGCGTATACTACCATAATTTTTCTGTTTTCATAGGGTTGACACGAGATTTTTCAGACTCGATGTTTCCCCGGATCAAAAAAGCCGTTCAGGTCTCCCTTGAACGGCTTTCTGTCTCTCAGCTGTTGCCGGGTTCCGGCTCTTCAGAGCCTTTTTCCGACTGGATCCGCTGGTAGATTTCTTCGCGGTGTACCGCGACTTCTTTCGGGGCATTAACGCCAATGCGTACCTGATTGCCCTTCACTCCCAGAACGGTGACGGTAATATCGTCGCCGACCATCAGAGTTTCGCCCACGCGGCGAGTCAAAATCAACATATCCCTTACTCCCTATCCAGAGCTACCTGTTCCGACAAATGGTTTTTAATCTACTTATTGCTTTTATAGTGGGATCACTTACTGATCTGTAGACGCACATTCACTTATACGGTTCACGTTTGTCATAGGCTCAGTATATGATGCCCTTTTTCCGGAGGCCCCGCAGACCGACCTTTTTATCTGCGGATTTCAGGCCTCGTCCGATACCGCGGGCTTGTCCAGTTCAAATGCACTGTGCAGTGCCCGAACCGCAAGCTCAAGGTATTTTTCATCGATCACCACGGAAATCTTGATTTCTGATGTGGAGATCATCTGGATATTGATGCCTTCATTGGACAGCGCCTCAAACATCTGGGTTGCCACGCCCGCGTGGGAGCGCATACCCACACCCACAATGCTGACCTTGGCAATTTTGCTGTCACCGGCAACTTCCCGGGCGCCCAGCTCATCCGCAACCCGCTGAAGCACCTCTTTCGCCCGCTTGAAATCATTCCGATGAACGGTGAACGTGAAGGCAGTGCGGTTATCCTCACCCACGTTCTGCACGATCATATCCACTTCAATATTGGCATCGCTCACCGGTTTCAGAATACGCAGGGCGCTGCCCGGAGTATCCGGTACGCCGGCAATGGTCAGTTTGGCTTCATCACGGTTAAAAGCGATGCCGGAAACAACCGGTTGTTCCATGGCGTTTTCATCCTCAAGAGTAATCAGGGTGCCCTCACCTTCCTGGAAGCTGGAAAGAACCCTTAATGGAACGTTGTATTTACCTGCAAATTCTACCGAGCGGATCTGGAGCACCTTGGAGCCCAGGCTGGCCATCTCGAGCATTTCCTCGAATGTAATCCGATCCAGCCTGCGCGCGGTGTCAACAACTCTGGGATCGGTGGTGTAGACACCGTCTACATCGGTATAGATCTGGCATTCGTCCGCCCTGAGGGCCGCCGCCAGAGCCACGGCCGTCGTATCCGACCCACCCCGTCCCAGGGTGGTGATGTTGCCACTTTCGTCGATTCCCTGGAATCCGGCAACAACCACTACCCGGCCGGCATCCAGATCTTCGCGCATACGCTGCTCGTCGATCTGTTTGATCCGTGCCTTGGTGTGACTGCTGTCTGTGAGGATGCGTACTTGGGACCCAGTGTAGGACCGCGCTTCGCAGCCGCGCTTCTGCAATGCCATGGACAACAGAGCGATTGTTACCTGCTCACCCGTGGAGACAAGCACATCCATCTCACGGGGAGTCGGCTCCTCCATGATGTCGTTGGCAAGGGCAATCAGCCGGTTGGTTTCACCACTCATGGCGGAAACCACGACAACCACATCATGGCCGTCCTTGCGAAAACGACATACCTTGTCGGCTACCGCTTCAATACGTTCGGTTGTGCCAACCGATGTGCCACCAAATTTCTGAACCAACAGAGCCATTGTTTTCCCAATATCCGAAACGGGGACTCACAGCGGAGCAACGCCCCGCCAATCAAAAGAAACGGGCGGGATTATAAACCCCTGCCCGCTCATAAAAACAGTTGCTTAAGCGATATTTTTTTCGACCCAGCCGGCAACACCGGCCAGGGCATCCTCAAGCTTCGACGGGTCGTTCCCGCCGCCCTGAGCCATGTCGGGACGCCCCCCGCCTTTACCATCCACCTGGGCCGCCAGATGCTTCATCAAGTCCCCGGCCTTGATCCGCCCGGTAGCGGACTTGGTGACCCCTGCAACCAGAGTAACCTTGCCATCTTCAACACTGGCGAGAACCACGACACCTTCACCCAGTTTGTTTTTGAGCTGATCGGCCGTTTCCATCAGGGCCTTGCGGTCAGCACCTTCCAGTTCGGAAGCCACTACCTTGAGACCCGCCACATCAACAGCCGTGCTGGCCAGATCAGTGCCTGCCGAAGAGGCAAGCTTTGCCTTCAGGGCATCCACTTCCTTCTCGAGCTGACGGTTGCGATCAATGGTCTGCTGAACCTTTTCGATCACAGACTCGCGGGAACCTTTCACCAGACGCGCCGCTTCCCGAAGGGTGCGCTCGGTACCGTCAATCCAATCCAGCGCGCCCATGCCAGTAACCGCTTCAATACGACGCACCCCGGATGAAATACCACTTTCTGAGGTAATACGGAAAAGGCCAATGTCACCGGTGCGGGAAACGTGAGTACCGCCGCAGAGTTCAACAGAGTAGTTGTCGGTACCCATGCTGAGCACCCGTACCACATCCCCGTATTTTTCACCGAACAGCGCCATGGCGCCCTTTTCCTGGGCCTTCTCCATGTCGGTAATTTCGGTCTGTACCGGGCTGTTTTCCAGGATCTGCTCGTTCACCTGGCGCTCGATCTCTCGCAACTGCTCGGGCGTGACGGCCTCGAAATGGGAGAAATCAAAACGCAGTTTGTCAGGATCCACCAGCGACCCCTTCTGGCTCACATGCTCACCCAGCACCTTGCGCAGGGCTGCATGCAGCAAGTGAGTGGCAGAGTGGTTGCGCTTGGTGCGCTCACGACGGGCATGATCAATCCGCGCATCTACTTCCAGCCCCGGGAACAGCTCGCCTTCGATCAGGGTGCCAAGGTGCAGGTGGTTATCCCCTTCCTTGCGTGTATCGGTTACCTTGAACCGGCCACCGCTCCAGGTCAGCAGCCCGGTATCACCGACCTGGCCGCCGGACTCGGCGTAAAAAGGTGTGCGCTCGAGCACGACAACCGCTTCATCGCCAGCTTCAGCCGTTCTTTCTTCACCGTTGACGATCACTGCACGGATTTTCTCGTGGCCGTCAATATGTTCGTAACCGGTAAATTCGGTCTTGCCCTCAAGCTGCAAACCAGCAGCGTTGTAGTCGATACCGAATTTGCTGGCTGCCCGGGCGCGCTCACGCTGACCTTCCATGGCTTTCTCATAGCCTTCATAATCAAGCGTAAGGCCCCGCTCGCGGGCGATGTCGTTGGTCAGGTCAACAGGGAAACCGTAGGTGTCGTACAGGGTGAAGATGGTCTCGCCCGGAATCTCGGTGCCCTTGAGCTCGGCAATGTCCTGCTCAAGCAGGCGCAGGCCTTTGTCCAGGGTCTTGGCAAACTGCTCCTCTTCCTGCAGCAATACCTTTTCAATCTGTTTACGGCTGCTGACCAGTTGCGGAAACGCATCGCCCATCAGCTCGCACAGGGCGCCGGTAAGCTTGTAGAAGAAAGGCCCACTTGCACCTAACTTGTTGCCATGGCGTGCCGCACGGCGAATGATCCGGCGCAGCACGAAACCCCGGCCTTCGTTGGACGGCATCACACCATCGGCAATCAGGAAAGCGCAGGAGCGAATGTGATCGGCAACGACACGCAGGGACGCTTCGGTAGTGGCAGCACCACCCAGAACCTGTGATGCCGCCGCCAGCAAATCCTGGAACAGATCAATCTCATAGTTGCTGTGAACGCCCTGCAGAACCGCCGTGATCCGCTCAAGTCCCATGCCGGTGTCGACAGACGGCTTGGGCAGCTTCAGCATCTCGCCATCGGCGGTGCGGTTGTACTGCATGAACACCACGTTCCAGATCTCGATATAGCGGTCGCCGTCCTCTTCCGGTGAGCCAGGAGGGCCACCAGCGACATCCGGGCCATGGTCGTAGAAGATTTCGGTACAGGGGCCACAGGGACCCGTATCGCCCATCTGCCAGAAGTTGTCCGAGGCATAGCGGCCACCCTTGTTATCGCCGATACGGACGATGCGGTCTGCCGGCACTCCGATTTCCTTGTTCCAGATATCGAAGGCCTCGTCATCTTCGGCGTAAACCGTTACCCAGAGCTTTTCCTGCGGCAGGTTCAACCAGTTCTCGCCGGTCAGGAATGTCCAGGCGTAATTGATCGCTTCGCGCTTGAAGTAGTCACCGAAGCTGAAGTTGCCCAGCATCTCGAAGAAGGTGTGATGACGGGCGGTGTAGCCGACGTTTTCAAGGTCGTTGTGCTTGCCACCGGCGCGGACGCATTTCTGGGAAGAGGTTGCCCGGGTATAGTCGCGCTCTTCGCGACCCAGGAAAAGGTCCTTGAACTGGTTCATTCCCGCATTCGTAAACAGCAATGTGGGGTCGTCCGCAGGTACCAGCGAACTACTTGGAACAATGGTGTGACCTTGCTGTTTGAAATAATCGAGGAACGCCTGTCGCAACTCTGCGGTTTTCATAGCCCTTTGATACCTTTCCAGAAACCCGCCGGGAATGCCGCCGGGTCCGCGATTGAATACGAATACTTACATGCTTGTGCAAATCCGCTACTCTAGCACACGCCGAGAACAGGAAAAACGTGAAACATCACAGGAGATTCCATGCCCCGACGCTTCCATGACGCCGAGGAACTATTCCCACCAGCCACCGCCCTCAAACGCGCCCTGGCCATTACCTACGACGGACTGATCAGCATTGCCGTGCTGCTTGTCGCCACCTGGGCTTATACCGTGGTAGCGGGATGGATCACCGGCTGGGACCGCTATGAGCAGATGGCCGAGGCAGGCCAACTTTCTGGTGACCCGGGCCTGACCTTTACCCTGTTCCTCGTGCTTTACCTGTTTTTCGGCTATTTCTGGACCCGCATTGGCCAGACCCTGGGGATGCAGGTATGGCGAATTCGCATCGAGAATCTGGATGGCACCTCGGTAAGCTGGAGCAAGGCGCTGCGGCGCTACGTAACAGCGGCTGCGGTGATTTTCCTGACGCTGCTGGCCAGTTACTACGTTGGAGCCGCGACTCTGTTTCTGGGCATCCCTGCTATTATTGCGCTTTTCTATCCTATCAACGGCCTGTCAGTGACGGATCGCCTGTCAGACAGCGTGGTTGTGTCCGTTCCCAAGGAAGCTGCAACGAAAACGCGCGCAACAAAATAATGGCACAAGACATGGCCGGGCCTTTTAACCAGCCCGGCGCATCAAAATAGCCCCGACAACCGCATTCACAGCGATCGGCACCAGTACCGCCAGCATCGGATTGAAGCCGTACACAAGACTCATGGGCCCCAGCAAATCCTGCATGTATTTGAAGAGGAGCCCCACCAGAAGGCCGGTAAACACCCGGAATCCCATGGTGACCGAGCGCAAGGGCCCGAAAATAAAGGAGATGGCGACCAGCACCATCACAGCCGTGCCTAATGGCATCAGGGCTTTCTTCCAGAAGGCCAGCCAGTATCGCGAAGCATTGAGGTTCTGCTCCCCAAGGTACCGGGCGTAGGTGAACAAACCGGTCATGGAGAGATTTTCCGGTTTTACAATCAGGACACTCAGAACGCTTGGGGACAGCCCCGTTTCCCATCTCTGTGTCTGGTTTTCAGAGCGGGTGGTTCTGTCGTCAGAGAATTCGGTGGTGCGAACCTTCTCCAGAAGCCAGTAATCACCCTGATAAATCGCCCGTTCAGCAAAGCTTGCCGCCAGCAGCTGCCTGTCCTCATCAAACCGGAAGCGCGAGACACCATGAAGCACGCCATTGGGCTGCACCGCATTCAGGTGGATATAGACATTTCCCTCTTTGTGCCAGACCCCGGAGGCCGAGGCCACATTGGTGCCGGCCCCCAGTGCCATAGCCTTGTCGCTCTGGGCTACCCGCTCCGCTGGCGGCGCCACGTATTCCCCGATCAACACGCCGAGGATCACGACAACCAGAGCCGGCTTCATGGCCGACCAGACAATACGCTTGAGCGACACGCCGGCGGCCCGGATAACGGTCAGCTCCGATGAACTGGCCATGGAGCCCAACCCCACCAAACACCCCATAAAAGCGCCCAGCGGAAGATAATCGTAGATGCGACGCGGCAGGGTAAGAAAGACGTACCAGAGCGCCTCAAGGGTCTGATAGTCATTCCGGGTATCTTCCAGCTCTGCAATAAAGCCAAAGATGAGATCCAGCGACAGCACAACCACCATCACCAGGAACATGGCACCGCCGACGGTTCGCATCACATAGCCATCAATCCTGCGCATGGCCACCCCCCTCACGTATCAGGCGCCTGCGATATAGCCAGGCAGGGCCGAACTGGAGCCACAAACCAAAACCGAGGAACAGGGCGTGAACCCAGAGCATGCCAACCCACTCGGGAACCTTGCCATCGGCCAGCCAGTCCCGGGCAACAATCAACAGCCCCAGATAGGTGATGTAGACAAGCATTGCCGGAAGCAGGTGGAAGAATCTGCCCTGTCGCGGATTAACCCGGCTCAATCGCACGGCCAGAAGGGTCACCACTGGAACAATCAAAGGCAACGAGAACCGCCAGTGCAGCAAAGCGCGATCTTCCAGCCGGTCCGATTGCATCAGGCTCCAGGTACTGGCGCCCTCCTCCAGCTCACGGGTGCCGGCTTGTCCACTTTCAATCTTCAGACCATAGGCCTCAAAATCAATGATGTTGAAATCCAGCTCACCGGCCGCCCCCTGAAAACGGCCACCCTCTTCCAGAATCAGAAACCGGCTGCCGGTCTCCGGATCCACCAGCTGGGAGCCGGAGTCTGCGGTAATAATGGTCAGCCCCTGCCCGTCTGAGGAATACTCCGCAATAAAGACCCCTTGTAGCCTCCGCTTGTCTTCACTCAGACCTTCGGTGTAGGTAACCCGCCCGCCTGAAGAGAAATCCTGGAACCGGCCAGGAGCGAGCATCTCGAATTCCGTGGCTTTACGCTGCTCATTGAAAATCTCTTCAACCTGATTCATACCCCAGGGCGACACATAGAGGCTCATGGCACCAACGATAAACATCACCGGCAGGCTTCCCAGCAGGGTTTTCCCCAGCAACGCCTTGTCACTGACGCCGCAGGCAAACAGAACGGTCATTTCGCTCTCGAGGTACATGCGCCCGTAGGCAAGCAGGATGCCGATAAACAGACCCAGAGGCAGTATCAGCTCCAGGAACCCCGGAAAACGGTAGGCCATGATCTCAAACAGCACACCGGCCGAAATGCTTCCCTGGGCGGCGCTGTCGAGGTATTTCAGGAAACGGCCACTCATAAATACCATTAGCAGGATGCCGGAAACGGCAACCATGCTGACCATGATCTGGCGTATGAGGTAACGGAAAATGATGCTCAAATCGGTCTCTCTGGCCGTATGTGCTGGAACGTGGAGGAAGCCGGGAACTGCGCGTATTCTATGTAACCTTGATGCCGAATGACAGAGCACCGGTATTACAGGCGTATGAAGCCACGGACAGACACACAAGCCGCACCCATCGCTTGATAATTTACCGGCCAGCCCCAATGCTAGACTAGATCACAATCAAGAACGATTCCCGCCGTCGGCGGATGTCTCGTGAACCATCAACAGGAGTTGCCATGAATTTCAGCCTGAGCAGTAAAGCCATCGCCAGCACTAAAGCGGACTGCCTAGTAATCGGCTTGCCTGAGAAGGGTGCCTGGCCGGATTCAACAAATCAGGCCGATGAGGCACTCGGAGGGCTGATCAAGACACTCCAGAAAGCCGGCGACCTTTCTGGCAAGAATGCCACCACCTTGACAATTCCGCTGACAGACCAGCCCTGGAATCGCCTGCTGGTGGTTGGCACCGGCAAGGATACCGATCGCAGCCCGGCCAACTACCGCAAAGCGCTCATCGCGATGATGACCGCTCTGAAAGACGGCCCGTCAAAAAGCGTTGCCGTCGCTCTGGCAGACACCAGCGTAACCGGCGAAGAGGCCGTCAGTTCCGAAGCGGCCCGGTTAAGCCTGATCGGTCGGACGCTTGAAGACCAGCTTTATACGTTCAATGACTTCAAAAGCGACAAACCCGCTGCCCGCAAGCTGAATAAAGTCCTGGTGTTTGCGTCCAGCGCCGGCAAGGCTCTCAAGGATGCCTTCAACCTCGGCCTTGCCACCGGTCGTGGCATGAACCTCACCCGGGATCTCGGCAACACTCCACCGAACATCTGCCACCCGGAGTGGCTGGCCCAGCAAGCGAAGAAGCTGGCCAAGGACTACGACTGCATCAAGACCGAAGTACTTGATGAAAAGCAGATGGAAAAAATGGGCATGAACACCATCCTGGCCGTGGGCAAAGGCAGCACGCAGCCGCCGCGCCTGATCGTGATGGAATACCGTGGCGGCAAGGCCAAGGACAAGCCCCATGTCCTGGTGGGCAAAGGCATCACCTTCGACACTGGCGGTATCAGCCTCAAGCCCGGAGAGGGCATGGACGAAATGAAATACGACATGGGCGGTTCGGCCAGTGTCTTTGGCGCCATGAAAGTCCTGGCTGAAACCCAGCCCAAGATCAACGTGGTAGCGGTGATTGCCGCCGCTGAAAACATGCCGGACGGTGGCGCTTCGCGCCCCGGCGATATCGTTACTACCCTCTCCGGCATGACCGTCGAAATCCTCAACACCGACGCCGAGGGCCGCCTGGTACTGTGTGACGCCCTCACCTACGTGAAGAAATTCGACCCTGCTGCTGTCATTGACCTGGCCACCCTGACCGGTGCCTGCATCATTGCCCTTGGCAATCACGCCACCGGCCTGCTCGCCAATAACGACGAACTGGCCAACGAACTGCTGGCCGCCGGCGAGCGCGCCGGTGACCGGGCCTGGCGCCTGCCGCTCTGGGAGGAATACCAGAGCCAGCTGGACAGCAACTTCGCCGACATGGCCAACATCGGCGGCCGCCCGGCGGGTACGATCACCGCGGCCTGCTTCCTGTCCCGGTTCGCCAAGGACTATCGCTGGGCGCACCTGGACATCGCCGGCACCGCCTGGCACTCCGGCAAGGCCAAGGGTTCCTCCGGCCGCCCGGTGCCCCTGCTGGTCGACTATCTGATGTCCCATGCCGGAAAATAACCCGGCACCTTCTCCGGAACCCGGCAGCCCTGCTGCCGGAGCTTCCGGACAGGAGGACCGGAACCAACGTTACTGGTTCCATATCCTCACCCAGAACACTTCCGCCGCCCGCAACCTCCACGCCGCCAAACTCGTGGACAAAGCCTGGCAGCAGGGCGACCGCGTGTGCATCGTTTGCGATACCATGCAACATGCAGAAGAACTGGACGACCTGCTCTGGAACTTCAGCCCCGACGCGTTCATCCCCCACAGCATTGTCCCCGACTCTGCTACCAGCTGCTCCGATCCCGTCGGCATCCTGCTGTGCCCGCCGGTTGCCGAAGACTGGGATACCGTGATCATTCTTTCAGCAACGCTGCCGGCGGATGCGGACCGTTTTAAGCGGCTTGCGCTGGTTGCCCATAACGATCCGAGTGTACTGAATCAGGCCCGGTCGCATTTCAAGCAATTGCGGGCTCTCGGAATTGAACCCAGGGTTCATGATCAGCGGAAGCGGGGGTAGATTTTGTCGGGTTACGCTGCGCTAACCCGACCTACGGTTCTCTCCAGCGTCAGATCTGCGGAGTTGGGACAGGCTTTCCAAAAATCTCGAAGGCCAGGGACGGCCTGAGAGAAGCGCACATGGATGTGCTTGTAGCGGTTTTTGGAAAGCCTGTCCCAACTCTGCAAGTCACCCAACTTGCAGGCTCGGTATTCACAGAGGTTCGCCGCAAACAAGGCGACCATGTATAATCGGGCGTCTCAATTTTCCCTTGTGAATCAACCAACGGTCACTGCAGAACCCCATGGAAAAAACCTACCAGCCAGAAAACATCGAGCGCCAGTGGTACGAAAACTGGGAATCCAAAGGGTACTTCCGCCCCAGCGGCGAAGGCGATTCCTACAGCATCGCCATCCCACCCCCCAATGTCACCGGCAGCCTGCACATGGGCCATGCGTTCCAGCACACCATCATGGACACCCTCACCCGCTTCAAGCGCATGCAGGGCCGCAACGCACTGTGGACCGTCGGTACCGACCATGCCGGCATCGCCACCCAGATGGTGGTTGAACGCAAGCTGGCCGCGGAAGAAGACAAAACCCGCCACGACCTGGGCCGGGAAGAGTTCATCAAGCGTATCTGGGACTGGAAAGAGCACTCCGGCGGTACCATCACCCGCCAGATCCGCCGCCTCGGCAACTCCGTGGACTGGGACAACGAGCGCTTCACCATGGACGACGGCTTCTACAAAGCCGTTCAGGAAGTGTTCATCCGCCTGTACGACGAAGGCCTGGTTTACCGCGGCAAGCGTCTTGTGAACTGGGACCCGAAACTGCACACCGCCATCTCGGATCTGGAGGTGGAGAACAAAGAAGAAAAGGGTTTCTTCTGGCACCTCCGCTACCCGCTGGCTGACGGCGCGCAAACCCAGGATGGCAAGGATTACCTGGTGGTCGCCACCACCCGCCCGGAAACCATGCTGGGCGACACCGCCGTCGCCGTGCATCCGGACGACGAGCGCTACCAGCACCTGATTGGCAAGCACGTGATGCTGCCGCTGGTGAACCGCCGGATTCCCATCGTCGCCGATCACCACGCCGACCCGGAGAAAGGCTCCGGCTGCGTAAAGATCACCCCGGCACACGATTTTAACGACTACGCCGTCGGCAAACGCAACAACCTGCCGATGGTCAATGTCATGACCCAGGATGCCAACATCCGGGACGTGGCCGAAGTGTTCAACGCCGACGGTACCGAAAACACCGAACTCGACGGCACCATGCCGAGCGCCTATGCCGGTCTAACCCGCGAAGCGGCTCGCAAGCAGATCGTTGCCGACATGGAAACCGAAGGACTGGTCGAGAACATCGAGGATCACGTGCTCAGCGTCCCCCGTGGCGACCGCTCCGGCCTGATCATCGAGCCGATGCTCACCGACCAGTGGTTTGCAGACGCCAAGACCCTGGCCAAGCCGGCCATCGAAGCGGTGGAAGATGGCCGTATCCAGTTCGTACCCAAGCAGTACGAGAACATGTATTTCTCCTGGATGCGGGACATCCAGGACTGGTGTATTTCCCGCCAGCTCTGGTGGGGCCACCGTATTCCGGCCTGGTACGACGCCGAAGGCAACATCTACGTGGGCCGCAGCGAAGACGAAGTTCGCCAGAAACACAACCTGGCCGCCGATGTGGCGCTGAATCAGGACGAAGACGTACTCGATACCTGGTTCAGCTCTGCGCTCTGGACCTTCGGCACCCTGGGCTGGCCGGAGATCAGCGAGCGCCTGAAAACCTTCCATCCCACCGACGTGCTGGTCACCGGTTTCGACATCATCTTCTTCTGGGTTGCCCGGATGATTATGATGACCATGCACTTCATGAAGAACGAAGACGGCACACCGCAGGTTCCCTTCCACACCGTGTATGTCACCGGTCTGATCCGGGATGAGCATGGGGACAAGATGTCCAAGTCCAAGGGCAACGTTATCGACCCGCTGGACATGATCGACGGCATCAGCCTGGATGACCTGCTGGAGAAACGCACCGGCAACCTGATGCAGCCCAAACTGGCCGAGAAAATCGGCAAGCGCACCCAGAAGGAATTTCCGGACGGCATCGCCGCCCACGGCACCGACGCCCTGCGCTTCACCCTGGCAGCCATGGCCACTACCGGTCGCGACATCAACTGGGACATGAAACGCCTGGAAGGCTACCGCAACTTCTGCAACAAGCTGTGGAACGCCGCACGTTACGTGCTGATGAACACCGAGGGCGAAGACTGCGGCGTTAACGACGAGCCGGTGGAACTGTCCCTGGCGGACCGCTGGATCATCAGTGAGCTGCAGAGCTGCGAACAGGAGGTCATCCGCCACCTGGACCAGTATCGCTTTGATCTGGCCGCCTACGCACTTTACGAGTTCATCTGGAACGAATACTGCGACTGGTACCTGGAACTGTCCAAACCGGTGCTGAATGATGAGAATGCCAGTGCCGAAGCCAAGCGCGGCACCCGCCGCACCCTGGTGCGGGTACTGGAAGCGGTCCTGCGCCTGGCCCATCCGATGATGCCGTTCATCACCGAGGAAATCTGGCAGCGTATTGCTCCGCTGGCCGGCAAGACCGGCGACAGCATCATGCTGCAACCCTTCCCACAGCCGGATGCCACCAAGCAGGATGCGGCGGTGACCGCCGATATCGAATGGCTGAAAGGGGTCATTGTAGCCGTGCGGAACATCCGTGGTGAGATGAACATTTCCCCGGCGAAAAAGATTCCGGTATTGCTGCGAGGCAAAGACGCCGATGACCAGCGGCGCATGAACGACAACCGCCAGTTCCTGAGCTCTCTGGCCAAGCTGGAGAGCCTGGACTGGTTCGAGGGCGACAAAGCGCCGATGTCCGCCACCCAACTGGTCGGGGAAATGGAGGTGCTGGTCCCCATGGCCGGCCTGATCGACAAGGATGCGGAACTGAAGCGTCTCGATAAAGAGCTGGAGCGCCTGCAGAAGGAGATTGGACGCCTCGAGGGAAAACTTGGGAACGAGAAGTTCACCGCCAAGGCCCCGGCCGATGTGGTTGAAAAGGAGCAGGAGAAACTCCGGGACGCCCAGAGCAGCCAGGCTCGCCTGAGCCAGCAAAGAGCCGACATCGAGGCCATGTAACCAGGATGATCGGGATTCTCGGGGCAGGGTCGCTGGGCAGGCTCTGGGCAGCGTCAATGCCGCCTGGCAGTGCTGCTTTCATTGCCAGGCCTGACGAGTCTCCCGGGTCGGATCTGGGCTACCGCTTCCGGCCTTTTAACGGCCCGGAGTCCATCGCCCGGGTTCCCTGGCTTCGGGCCTATGACAGGCCGGAGTTGATACTGGTTACCACCAAGGCCGGCGATACCCTTGACGCCGTCGCCGGCTTGGTCGACCGGTGTTCCGGGGATACCCCGATCATTCTTTTCCAGAACGGCCTCGGCAGTCAGCAAGCCGTGGCTGACCAATGGCAGGACCGCCCTATCCTGGCGGCCAGCACCACCGAGGGCGCCAACCGGCCGGAGCCAGACCTTTTGGTCCACGCCGGAACCGGCGACACCTGGGTTGGCCCACTGACCGAGCCCGCCCGGCGCAGTGTCGAAAAAGCCGTCGCCCTGTTGAGGCGCACTGGCCTGGCCATTCATCCCGAGCCGGACATCCTGCAACGTCTGTGGCAAAAGCTCATCATCAATGCCGGCATCAATCCCTATACCGCCATCCTGGACTGCCCCAACGGTGACATCCTGGCGGCTTGCCTCTATCAGGACACCATCGACGACCTGTGCCGGGAGTTATCGGCATTGATAGCTGCTGCCGGTCAGGGTGAGGAAACGCCTGCGGCACTGCGCGGGCGCATCGAGAGGGTCGCCCGCAACACAGCCAAAAACACCTCGTCCATGCGCGCCGATATTCTCCACGGCCGCCGAACCGAGATAGACTTTATAAACGGCTACCTGGTGCGGCTGGGAAAAGAGCTTGGTATCGAAACACCGGTGAACCAAATGCTGACCGAACGGGTACAACAACTGTCGTCACATTAACAGGAGCAGACTGATGGGCAACCGCCTTTCCAAGATTTACACCCGCACCGGAGATGATGGCTCCACGGGCCTGGCCGACGGCAATCGTATTGCCAAAAATGCCCAGCGAGTTGAAGCCATGGGCACCGCCGACGAGCTCAACTGCCACATCGGGCTGCTGATCGAGACCCTGGACAGCGACGACGAGCTGGTCGAAAGCCTCCGCCGTATCCAGCACCATCTGTTTGATCTGGGAGGCGAGTTTGCCATTCCCGGCAGCCGCGTCATCGGTGACGAACACATCGAATGGCTGGAGGGCACCCTGGACCGGCACAACGAGGGCCTGCCACCACTGAAAAACTTTGTTCTGCCCGGCGGTAGCCCCGGAGCTGCCCAATGTCATCTCGCCCGGGCGGTATGCCGCCGCGCGGAACGGGTTGTAGTCGCCCTCGGCCACGAAGACTCCATCAACACTGCCTCCAGGCACTATCTGAATCGGCTGTCCGACCTGTTGTTCGTGATCGCCCGGGTGCTCGCCCGCCGCGAAGGAGGCGAGGAAATTCTCTGGGAGCAAAAAAAATCCGGCCTCTAACGGCCGGATTCCTGATGACAGGTAGGGTCGCCCAGGTCAGACCTTGAAGGCCTCGACCAACCGCTGCAGCGACGCCGTGAGCTCTGACATCTCCCTGGATGAGCCGAGCGTCTCCTCGGCGTTGGCGGCGGTGCGCTGACCGAGTTCGCCAATCTGTGCGACGTTCGAATTGACGTTCTTCGCAACGGCGGATTGCTCTTCAGCGGCCTGGGCAATCTGGTGACTCATATCGACGATCACCGAGATGCCCTTGGCAATCCTGTCCAGCGCTTCCGTTACCTCACCCGACTTCTGAACCGTCGCCTCGGTAACATCCCGGCTGTTGGTCATGGCGGAAACGGCATCTTTCACGCCGCTCTGAAGCCGCGAAATCATGCCCTCGATCTCTTCCGTCGACTTGTGAGTACGCTGTGAAAGCGAGCGGACTTCATCGGCCACCACAGCAAATCCACGCCCCTGCTCTCCGGCTCTGGCAGCCTCGATAGCGGCGTTCAGGGCCAGCAGATTGGTCTGTTCGGCAATGGCTTTGATCTCGATCAGTACCTGGCTGATGTTATCGCTGTCCTTACTGACCCGATTGATCACTTCCACGGCACCGGATATCTCCGTTGCCAGCTTATTGATGGTTTCAACAGTGTCGGCAACCACACCTCGCCCGGTCTCGGTATCCTGTTCGGCGTTGCTGGCGCTGTCTGCAACCCTGTGCGCACTCTCTGTGACTTCGTGGACCGCCTCGACCATCTGATTCATGGCTTCGTTGATCTGGCCGCTCTCTTCCATCTGGCGCGCCACCGCCTCGCTATTGGCGGCGGCGGTATCATTGACCCGGGTCGCCTGCTGGTCAACATCGGCCGTTGTCCGGCTGACCGAGCGGATCAGCTCGGCAATCCGGTCGGTCATGTTGTTGAACTCGGTGGTCAGTTCGCCCAGCTCATCGCGGTTACGCAGCATGATATGGGTGGTCATATCGCCGGCAGCAACGTTTCTTGCCGCCGCGCTGAAGCGATTGATGGCGGTGCGCACGGACATGAAGAACCCGATGTAGAGATAGACGACCACCAGAAGGACAGCGACCAGCGCAATCACAATCAGGCGCCGCTGATTGATCTCGCTTTCAAGCCGCTCACCAAGACTCGTCTCGACAACTTTGAATGCCGCCGTTTTTACCTGGTCGTAGTGGACCAACTGGTCTGACATCAGCTCGTCGTATTCTGACCATGGCATTTCCAGGCGCATTGGCGTAATCACGTTCAGATCCAGCTGGTCCCGAACAACCATAAGACTCTCATCAACCCGCTGGATGGCATTGTCGGCCTCTTCAGCAAAGTTCGGCGATGCCTCCGAGGCCAGGGCCAACGCAGGTGAGAGCAGTGAGCTACGATTGGTCAGCTGGTCATAGATTTCATTCAGGGTCTCGCTCAGTGCGTACCCCACCTGCCCCTCAACCAGAGCGAAAATACCGTAGGATTTTGCCCGCCCGATCACGGTACGTGCTGCAGGGAGCGCATCTCGGACCAGGCCCAGAATAAGCTGGTTTTCTCTGGAAGCACCCTGCCCCAGGCCCGAAATCTCAATGGTCGCAGACAACAGGGCCTGGGACTTCTGTACAAATTCCTGATAGTACTTGAACTGGGGATCAAAATTGCCCTGATAGTTGTCATCGGCCCGAAGCGCTTCCCAATCCTGGCGGAGCGCCTCAACCTGCTCAACCCATGAACCGGACGTATCAAAGGAACGTTCCTCGGCGGTCAGGGACGAAAAGGTCGCGTCTATTTTACTGGCGGCTTCTTCTGAAACCGCCGTAATAGCGCTTTCATCCTTGATAATCGCCGGCGAACGATAATCGCGATAATCCATGGCCGCATTTACCAGCCGGTCGACCAGCTGAAGCTGCTCGAGCCCCTCAACCCCTCGGGTCATAGTCTGTACCGAGCGATTGAGCTCGGAAATGGTAAGCCACGAAAGTCCGCCGATCGGTAACAGGAACAGAATGCTGATGAGACTGAACTTGTAGACCATCGGCAGCCGGTTCATCAGGGCAATGGCAGGATTAATGAGTTGCTTCACAGTGACCCTCGTGCTGGCAAGTAACAACTGAACGGTTTTTCTTTTCTTCTATTGTCGCCTAAAGTCTTAAAAACTTAAGCATTATTTGTTGTTAAACTGTAATGTTTTATAAAATCCGGTCAGACAACCCCGGAAATGACCAGCAGAGCGAGCGTACATATCCATACCAGCATGCTTCTGTTCAGCAAATCCCTTACCGCTCTCAGGCTTCGTCCTCCGAACGCCGTCCACTCGTCCGGGTGAATCCGGGAAAAGCGGGCTGGATCCAACGCATATCCGGTTAACGACCCGTTGGCCGAAATCATGAGCACTTCACCGGCTTTTCTGGTTACACCGGTCAGGGTTCGGCGGGTTTCCCGAAGCCAGCCGGCGAGGTCTCCGGCGATCCCGAACGTCAAAGACAACAGCCTTGCGGGAATCCACCCCGCCAGTTCCGACATTCTTGCAAACCGCGGCCTGGCTGGCGCCTGGGGCCATTGATCAGCGAGCGCGACCAGGCCGCGGACCAGAACCGCCAGGCCGATACCGCCAACCACGTACCAGAAAGCCACCAGAAAGAAACGCTGGAACACCGAAACCATGAGCGCCCTGGACAAGGAGAGGTGCATCGCTTCCGGAGACACAGCCGCACCCCGCTCATCGGCCGGCAAACGGTCTTTCACGTGGTGCCAGGCCGACTGCATGTCGCCCCGCTGCCAGGCTTCTGCGTAGGCACGCAGCACCTGCCGCCAGCCCGGCGTGCCCATGAGGGCAACCAGGACCAGAAACTCCAGTGGATAAGCCGCCATCCTCCAACCGGAGGACACCAGTAGATACTCGGCCAACCCAAGCAGGAAAGCCGGGAGCAAAACCAGCGCCAGCCCGGTGGTTATTCCCGATTCGTGGCCAGCACGAACCCGACTGCCATTACGGAACCACTTGCGCCAGAGCTCATCGCCGGACAGCATATCCAGGGAATCCAGGCGTCGGCGCACCATATACGCCAGGAGAAACACGACCAGTACCATTCAGGTTTTCCCTCCGGAGGATCGGGTTGCGTGCAGGGCTGCGTGAAAAGTGCGCCAGTTGAAGGCGGGCCCAGGGTCGCTCTTCCTGCCGGGCGCGATATCGCAATGCCCGGTAATGCGATCGGTGGTGATATCTGGCCAGGCCAACATGATCAGCTCACTCACCTCCGCCAGCCTGCGATACTGCTCCGGTGTGTATGGAATCTCGTCGGTACCTTCAAGCTCGATCCCGATGGAGAAATCGTTACATTCCTCCTGCCCCTCAAAACACGAGCGTCCGGCATGCCAGGCACGATCGAGCAGGCTGACAAACTGGACAAGGGTTCCGTTCCGGCGGATCAGCAGATGGGCCGACACCTGCATGCCCGCAATGGTCTGGAAATAGGGATGGGCAGTGTGATCGAGACGGTTGCAGAAGAAATCTTCTATTTCCGGACCGCCGAACTCGCCGGGAGGAAGACTGATGTTGTGAACAACCAGCAAAGAGATGTCCGTGCCCTCGGGGCGGGGCCCGAAGTTGGGCGAGGGACACCAGCGGGCGAAAGGGATACGACCGGTGTCCCGAAGTGATTTTACATCGGTATCAGGCTCATTGAGGCGTTCGGAAAAAACGTCTGAATCAGGCAAAGTAATTCCAAAAGTTTCAGAGGATTACATTACCTGATTGAATCACAAAGTTGCCACGGTTGCTACGAATCAGTCCTTACGGCTACTGCGGAGGTTGTCGATAATCGACTCCAGTGCCCGGTCGAAAATCAGGCCATCATCCAGCATGCTGATTTTCCCCGCTTCCATGTCTGCGGCCAGTTCCTGGCGATGGTATTCGGCCACCTTGGCACCACTGCGGTTAACGAAAATGTACTTGCCGGTGGCCTTGATAAACGCCGCTAGCTTGCACCGAACTTTGGTTTCGTCACGGGTTAGTTCAATCCAGGATCCAACCCGTAGACTCTCGGCTTTTTGCAGCCACTGTGGAGACACGAGGTCCGCTGTCTCGGCACTCTCAGATTCAAGTGCACTCTCAGGTTCAAGGGAGGATGGCTCGCTCACCCCGGCAACAGGCTGCTTGCCCGGCGCCGCCGGGGCCTGGGTTTCCTTCAAGACCTCTTCAGCCTCAACAGGCGTCGCAGGCGCCCCCGCCGGGCGCTCAGACTGAGGCAGGTCCTCCGGCGTCGCTGAGGGAGATTCCTGCCGGGACGGTGCAGTCACGAGACGCTGAAAAACGTCGACGTGCGCGAGCTCCAGATCACGGATCGCGGCATCAGTGGCAAATGGATCCCAGGAGATTTCCTGCAGCGCCTTGCGAAGATCATCCACAATGGCCGGAATGGCACGCAACAAATCGCCGCGGGTCGATTCACTGACCGGGCGTGGGTCGACGCTCCACACCAGCTGTTCAGTCAGGTTCCGGGCATGCTGCCAGCGATCACTATCCTCGCCTTCCCGCAAAACGACCCACTGCAGGTACTTGGTCCAGGCTTCGTTGAGCAGGCCAGCGACCGATTCGGGAATGTCGCGCTGTTCAGTCAGCTCTTTCACCAGACTCTCGGCTGCCTGGGAGGCGCGCTCCTGGCGGGCCCGACCTTCCTCCGCATCCCGGAGTCGCTGCTCCACGAGCTCCCGACGCCGGCGATCCAGATCCATGAAGTGACTGAAATCCTTAAGCAATTCCTCAAACAGCGTGACGTTGGTGGTGAATTCGCTGAGCACCCGATCCACCACCCACTCAATTTTGTCCCGCAGCGGATCCCTTTGACCGGCCTTTTTCTCCGTCCAGCCAATGGCCGACAACGCCAGCTCGTTGAGCAGTTTGCGGACCGGATGACCGCCTCGGTTAAAAAAGTTCTTGTCGCTGAGGGCCACTTTCAAGACCGGAATCTGCAGCCGCCCGATCAACGCCTTCATGACCGGGTGCAACTGCCGGTCTTCCAGAATGAAGTCAAACAGCATGGACACCAGGTTAATAACATCGCTGTCCACCTGCCCCACACTCAGACTCTTGCCATCACCGGAGCGCAGAAGGGGCTGTAGCTGCTCGCTCAGCGGAACAACAGCGCCATCGCCCCATTGCCGGCTGCTGGACTGGGCCTCGGTCAGGCGCGCCATCAGCCGATCAGTATCAATGTAGCCTCCCCCGCCCGGCGCTACTGAGCCAGAAGACGAGGAATCACCACGGTGCAATAACGCACTGAGCTCGGAAAACGTGGCCTGGGACATGGACGAATCGTGGCTGTCACCGGCGGAGCTACCCTGGTCTCCGGTAGCCGATGGCGCCGCGCCGGCGTTTGGTGAGGGTTGACCAGAGCGTGCTGGCACCTTGCCTGCGGGCGGCCGCTTCATATCGGGCATAACCCCCTCATTGATCAAGGTGCGGTTCGCTTCCTTGTAGAAATCGCCAAGAGTATCGGCAAGCAGGCGATCAAACAGCTTCAGAACCACCAGCTTTGCCCGGATATCAATGTCGAGATCGGCACAGGCCTCCGCTACGCCACCGCAGATAATCTCCGGGCTCAACGGCATCTGGGCATCTTTCAGATCAATACCCGGAACCAGGTGCCCTACCCGCACCGTCAGCAGCCGGATCTGTTCCGTGTACCGGTTCCGGAGCTTGTTGATCAGGTTGTCGATAGCCACCTGCTGCTCCAGCTGCGAATGATCAACGAGGCTGAGCGAATCCTGGTCAACGTCATCCAGTGACCGGGCTGCCTGCTGCGGCTGGAATTTGCCGATCTCGTTGAAAGCCTGGCTGACATACTGGAGGATCGAAACCACCATGGCCTTGCGGCGCAACCTGAGTTCGCGCATGGCATCGAAATAGGCGGTCTGGTCGAGGTTTGAACCGGCCCTGTCGGCGAGTTCGAAAAGGGCGTCATCGGCACGATCAAAAAAACTGGCAAGAACGGACTTCAGGGACTGACCCGATGCGTCACGCAGGCGAACAAGCGCAGCCGGCAACGAAAACCGGGCGGGCGGTTTCTGGCCTGAAAAGCTGACAACCTTGTTATCGTGCACCATGTCACTGCTCCGCCTTGTATTGCACTAATGCTTGTCTGTGCCTGTGTGTTTCTCCACTTCATATGATACGAGCTGCCAACGTCAGGTTGTGTCAGATTTTGTCACCTTTTGTGTAGACCTGACCTGCATCACAGTTTAGCAGTCTGAACTCAAGAGTTTGGTGATTCACCGGCGGCCCTTTAGAATTGCAGCCTACGAATCTCCACCCAAAACCACCGGACGCTTTGCACTATGATTACGCCAGAACTCCTCCGCCAGGCCAGAATCGAGAATGTTGCCCAGAGCCTGCGGGAAGACATTGGTGATGGCGACGTCACAGCCAGACTGATTCCCGCCGACAGGCAGGCCAGCGGCCGCGTGATTACCCGGGAAGCCGCAACAATTGCCGGCACGGAGTGGGTGGACGAGGTTTTCCGGCAGGTCGATCCGTCCGTCAGACTGAACTGGCAGGTCTCCGATGGTGAAACGGTATCACCAGACCAGATACTGTTCACCATGGAAGGCCCCGCGAGAAGCCTGCTCAGTGCGGAGCGTGCCGCTCTGAACTGGCTCCAGACCCTCTCCGGTGTCGCCACCGTCTGCGCCGGCTATGCAGCCCGGGTGGCACACACCAGGGTCCGTTTGCTGGATACCCGGAAAACACTGCCCGGCCTGCGCCTCGCCCAGAAATACGCCGTTACCTGCGGCGGCTGCTTCAACCATCGCATCGGCCTGTGGGATGCGTTTCTGATCAAGGAAAATCACATCGCTGCCTGCGGCTCCATTGCCGAAGCCGTACAGGCGGCCCACCGGATCGCTCCCGGGAAACCCGTTGAGGTGGAGACTGAAAACCTCAACGAGCTTGAACAGGCCCTGGAGGCCGGCGCCGATATTGTCATGCTGGACGAATTCTCTCTGGAGGACATGCGAACGGCGGTTGCAACCGCCGGGGGGCGGGCAAAACTTGAGGCCTCCGGAGGCATCAACGCCACTACCCTGGTGCCCATTGCGGAGACCGGCGTGGATTTCATTTCGATTGGTGCCCTGACCAAGGACGTAAAGGCGATTGATCTGTCCATGAGGCTGGACTGATCAATCTCCGGACAGCAACCGGTCGATTTCCTCCAACGCCCGGACCAGCGCGCTGCCGGACTCTGGCCGGCCCCGGAAATGTTCTTCGGCCATTGGCGCTATGCCGGACGCCGCCGGCAGCGGATGATCGTTCTCTATAATCACCTTCATCCTGGCCACGAACACAAACTGCAGCCACTGGGTGAACTCCAGAGTATCAATACAGAACGGCTGAACACTCCGGAACGCCTCTTCCGGGGGAGGCTCCGACTCCCAGAGCCCGAGTTGCCGCAACTCCATCTCAATGTTCAGCAGGCAGTCCGCAACCTGCCCGATCGGGTTACCGGATCCGGTCATAGCAATCTCGCTTCAGTCGGTGAGCGGCTCAAGCTCCACGGTTTCGCCATGCAGGACCCGAAAGAGGTCTTCGTACTGCCGCGTCAGCGGGTGCTTGGGCGCCATATGAATCAGCGGCTGCCGGCTCTGATGGGACTCCTTCATTTTCACGGAACTTGAGAGCCGCACAGGCAAGACCGGCAAGCCTTCTTCGATAAGCTCCCTGACCAGTTGCTTCGGCAGACTGGCACGGGGCTGGAACTGGTTGGCAACAATCCCCTCAACCACCAGATCTTCGTTGTGATCTTCCTGCAGATCACGGATTTCATTGAGAATGTTGTACAACGCCTGACGGGAAAAGTCGTCACAATCAAACGGTATCAGGCAACGCTGGGCCGCGATCAGTGCAGAGCGGGTGTAGAAATTGAGCGCCGGGGCCGTGTCGATGTATATCGCGTCGAAGGATTCACCCAGCTTTTTCAGGGCCTCACGCAGTTTGTATATTTTGTGCTTGGCCTCAAGCTTGCGTTCCAGGAAGTCCAGCTCCGGACTGGAAGGCATCACGAAAAGATTCTTGAAGGGTGAGGCGTGGACGAACTCGTCCGGGCGGCGATTGAACACGGTAAAGGCAACCGTCTGCTCGAGCAGATCGGCGACAGTGTCCTTCAGTTCGCTGGCCGGCTTCCCCAGCAGGTAGTGGGTTGAGTTCCCCTGCGGATCGAGATCCACGACCAGGGTTCGCTTTCCGCGGGCGGCACTGATAGCTGCAAGATTGCACGTGATACTGGACTTACCGACACCGCCTTTCTGGTTGAATACCACCCGTCTCATTTCGTCTCTCCCTTGATAAACCCGTTATCGTTCTTTTGTATCACAAAGAATCCGGCGCCACTCACCAGCCCATCACCGTTTTCACAAACGGGATCGTGAGTCTTCTCTGCGCCTGAAGTGAATTCTCATCCAGTATATCCAGAATCCCCAGCAAATCACCGAGCCTTCGTGGCGCCCGACGCATGATATAGCCAGCCACATCATCTGCCATCACGAGACCGCGTTTCTCGGCTCGCGCCATAAGGATTTTCAGGCGATCCCCGTCCCGGTAGATACCGAGCTGGATGATGAGCCCGTGACTGAATCGCGAGACCAGATCCGGCAGCGTGAAGGAGAGACTGGCCGGCAAATCGGACAGACTTACCAGCAACAACCCGCCACGATCCTGTATCCGGTTATAAAGATGAAATATGGCCTCTTCCCACATCTGCTGGCCAGCGATGCGGTCGGCATCATCCAGACACACGATATCGTGGGACTCAAGGCCCGATAACGCCTCGGGGCCAAAGGGTTCAAGCTCGGCAATGCTGATACAGACCGCTGTCTTGCCCTGGTTTTCTCCGAGGTGGCAGGCGGCCTGGAGAAGATGGCTCTTGCCGGTATCGGAATCGCCACAGAGGACAACCACCGGCACACCATCGGGTCGTTGGCAGACAGTTTCAAGACGCCTGGCGGCGTTCGTGTTCCGGTCGCCATGGAAATTATCGAATCGGGCATCGTCACGCAGCTTGACTCCGAGCACCAACTGGGAAGCACTCATGACCGGGTCGCCCTCCAGGCCCGTAATCCCCACACGAACAGGTAATGCCCTCCGCTGAACACGGCGGAAACCGCCACCAGGAGAATACCGGCATCCACCACCCAGGGCTGCATCGGCAGATCTGCCAGAAACACGATAATGGCCAGGGCCACAAGAATCTGTATGAAGGTATTGATCTTGCCAGGGATGCTGGGCTCCATATCGTAGCGACCAACGGTGTAATGGAAAGCCAGCGCCCCGATTACAATCAGCAGATCCCGTCCCAGAACCAGCAAAAACAGCCAGACCGGCAGCACAGAGGTCAGCGTGAGCATCAGGTACGCCGTAATCAGCAACGCTTTGTCGGCCAGAGGATCCGCGATTGCCCCAAGCCTGGAGCGCCAGTTGAAATGTCGGGCCAGGAACCCGTCAACCGCATCCGTGCCAGCCGCGAGGAAGAAAATCAGCAGCGCCCGGCGATAGTCTCCGGCCAGTAGCGCTGCCGCGAAGGGTGCTATCAGAAGAATACGCAGAAACGTCAGGGCATTGGGAATCCAGCGCCAGCGGTGCAAATTCAAAAGACTCCCTCCGGTTACACCTTACTCGCCGCCATCGCTCCCGATGACAGAAGACGGTTGCCAACGATAATACAGAACCTGGTACAGGGATTCGAATGCTTCCCTGGCCTCTTCTTCATCAACGGCTACCGGCTGATAGGTAAACAGGGACGTATCCACGGGCTCTTCGGCAGGCGATTGCTGGTCCGGGACCGCTGCTTCGGCGTTGGCGCTTTCCTTGGCGCCGTCAGCATTTGTAACAGGAGAAGGCAACTGGTCTGTCGAACCCCCAGGGCCACCCTCGGAGCCGGCCGGACGATCAGATTCCATGGGAACAAACCGGGGATCCAGGGCAATGTATTCCCGAAGCTGGTCCAGCTCACCGGAAAATGCCACTCGCAGGGTAAGCTGGTTATCCCGCACACGGTGTGCTCCGACACTGACAACCGGTGTCAGCCCCTCGAGCACCTTATTGGCCCTGGCATAGTCCTCAAGCGAGGATACGCCACGCAGGACAATATCCACTTGCGGGGAATCGCCCACCTCCGACGCAGCCACCGCGTATCGGCTGGCGTATAGCTCGGCCCAGCGGTTAATCATGGCCTCCGCGAGTGCCTCAGGGGTATCGGCGCTTACCGACTCCTCGCCCCCTTCCATGGCCATACCGTCGAATACCCATCCAGCACGCCACTGCCCTCCCGAGCGACTGACCCGCACCAATGCCAGGACATCATGGTCCAGATCTTCGGACGCTGACTTCACCCGACCCACGAACTGACCCCAGATATCCGAGAGCAATTCCCTATCCGTTGTGAAGTCCGATGGTGGCAACGCCACCGGCAGCCCTCTCTTCCTGGCAGCTTCATCGAAGGCGGCCTGCCAGGTTTTCCCGTCTTCTTTCTCGTCCCCTGAAGCGGCCTCTCCTTCAGGCCGGGTAACGAGGGTACGTGAGCCCCGATCCTCAGCGGCGATCCAGGCCAGAGTGAGCGGCCGGTTGGCACCCCAGACCGGCGCATCAATGGATGCAAGGGCACGGTTAACCCCCACCGCTCCGAAGGACATGCTCAGAATACTCCGGCCGGAGTCGTCCCGGGCAACCTGATAGGACAGCAGTAACGACTCGGCGTCGGACAACAGTCCTTCCACGCCGTCCATCGCCAACACATCGCGGGTACCGGAGACCCGGACAAACACCTGACTCAGCCCGTCCGAATACCCCTTTGCCAACTGATCCGGCGAAGACCCCTCCACCGGAACCCTTGCCGAATACAGGCCAGACACAGTTACTGCGTTTGCCTGGGCGGAGAATCCCACCAGCAAATAGGTAAACAACGCAATGATCCACGCCGTGGATACAGACCCGTGTGCCGGCTTTTGTCCTGATACTGACATGAAACACCCTGCAGTTCGCATGAATGGCGCATAGGATACACCATGCCCCATGGCCTGAGTAGCGGCCCCGGATGTCAGAAAAGCAATATACATTTGGAGCACCACACCGCACCTGTTAAAATCCGCCGCCTGACCCACTGGCCAACGGTTAAGTACACCATGAGCGAACAGAAGCCCTCCCTGACCTACCGCGATGCCGGCGTTGATATCGACGCCGGTAATGAACTCGTCAGCCGTATCAAGGACACCGCAGCGCGCACCCGCCGCCCGGAGGTTCTGGGCGGTCTCGGAGGTTTCGGCGCCATGGTCTCTATTCCCGCCGGATACAACGAACCGGTTCTGGTTTCCGGCACCGATGGGGTGGGCACCAAGCTCAGACTGGCCATGCAGCTGGACAAGCACGACAGCATTGGCATTGATCTGGTCGCCATGTGCGTGAACGATCTGGTCGTTGGTGGCGCTGAGCCGCTCTTTTTCCTGGATTATTATGCAACCGGCAAGTTGAATGTGGATGTTGCCGCCCAGGTTGTGGCCGGAATCGGCGAAGGGTGCGAGCAGGCGGGTTGTGCGCTGGTGGGCGGCGAAACCGCCGAGATGCCGGGCATGTATGAAGGCGATGACTACGATCTGGCGGGCTTCTGCGTGGGCGTTGCCGAGCGCAGCGAAATCATCGATGGCAGCCGGGTCCAGTCCGGCGATGTGCTGATCGCCTTGGGCTCCTCTGGCCCCCACTCCAACGGTTACTCCCTGATCCGGAAAATCCTGGAGGTGAGCAACGCCGATCTCAACCAGCCGATGGGTGAGACCACCCTGGCCAATGCCCTTATGGCACCGACGCGGATCTACGTAAAAAACCTTCTTCAGCTGATTCGCGAAGTGGATGTACGGGCGCTTTCCCACATCACTGGCGGCGGCCTGCCGGAAAACATTCCCAGGGTGCTGCCGAACGGCGCCATTGCGGCCATTGATACCGACAGCTGGTCACTGCCCCCGGTATTCCAGTGGCTGAAGGACCATGGCGGCGTTGCCAGTGAAGAAATGTACCGCACGTTCAACTGCGGTATTGGAATGATTGTCTGTGTGCCCGCCAACCAGAAAGAGCTGGCTCTGGATACCCTGAAAGCACTGGGCGAGCACGCCTGGCAGGTAGGGCTGATCGAGCGTGCCGAGAGCGAAGAGGCTGACGCCTGCGTTCGCTACGCACCGGGGCTTCTGTCGGCATGAAGGCAGATCAGACTCCGTTACCGAAAATCCTGGTGCTTGCTTCCGGAAGCGGCACCAACCTGCAAGCGTTGATCGATGCCAGCCGTGAACGGGATTTTCCCGGACAGATTGTCGCCGTCGGCTGCAACCAACCCGGTGCCTTTGCCCTGGAACGTGCGGCCCAGGCCAACATCGAAACCTTTGTGGTTAACCATAAGAATTTCGAATCCCGCGAAGAGTTTGACGCCTCCCTGATGGCGGAAATCCTCCGCCACAACCCCGACCTGATCGTTCTTGCAGGATTCATGCGGATTCTGACCACTGATTTTGTCCGGGCTTTTCGGGGCAAGATGCTGAACATACACCCTTCCCTGTTGCCGAAATACACCGGTCTGAACACCCACCGCCGGGCGCTGGAAGCAGGTGACACCCTCCACGGTGTCTCCATTCACTTCGTAACCGAAGAACTGGATGGCGGGCCGGTTATTGCCCAGGCCGAAGTCTCCATAGCCCCGGACGACACGCCCGAAAGCCTTGCGGAAAAGGTCCAGGCGAAAGAACACGTTCTGTACCCCATTGTCGTTCGCTGGTTCTGTGAGGGCCGAATTCAACTGGGCAGCGATTTCGTGATGTTTGACGGTGAGGCCCTGAACGCGCCGATGTGCCTTCCGGACAACTGAGTATACGCCTGAACGAATTGTCATCCCCGCATCTTGCCCAAGCAGCTACACTGTCGCCATTGATGACGGTAATTACTCGGGTATAACACGATGCTCTCACGACGACTCACCAGAGCTGGTTGCACTGTCTTGCTGGCCTGCCTCGGCATGTTCGCCGGGCCGAGCGCTCTGCACGCACAGACCGAAGCAGAGCTTGTCCCATTCGAGGCCAGTTACACCGCAGCCATGGAAAAGGGCCTGTCCCTCAATGGCACGGCAAAGCGAACACTCACCTCCCAGGGAAACGACATCTGGCTGTACCGCACAGATGTTGACTCCTTCATTGCCGATATCGACGAATCGCTCGTCTTCCGCTGGGAAGAGGGGCGGGTCATACCAATGAGATACCGGTACCGCCTGTCCGGCTTTCTGGTAAGTGACCGAAAGAACTCCATCGACTTTGACTGGTCTGAAGGCATCGCAACCGGCAAATACAAGGGCAAGCCCTTTGAGCTGGAGCTGGAAGAAGGCTTGCTGGATCCACTGGGCTATCAGCTTCAACTTCACCAGGACATCAAGAACGGAAAGCGTGAGATGACTTACCGGGTTCTCGACGGTAAATCAATTGACACTGATCGCTTTGCGGTAATCAATGGCGAGGCCATGAGCACCGGCAACGAACAAAAGGCCACACTCAAGGCTGAGAAGGTTCGCGAGGATTCCAAGCGCCAGACCCTGATGTGGTTTGCCCCGGAGCAGAACTTCCTGCTGGTCCGACTCAAGCAGGTGGAACCGGATGGCAGCACCTATGAGATCAAGCTCAAGGAAGCCGAGTTTGAGCGCTAGAGGTTGCCTCCGGCCTCACTCCAGACGGCCTTGACTTCATCGGCGATGATTCGGAGGCCGTCGGCAACCCGGTCATCGTCCTGCGAATAAGTCACTCGCAGACATTCGTGCCGGTGTTTCCAGCCATCTTCCGGCAAGCCCGGGAAGAAGTAATGCCCCGAAACCACCAGAACACCCCGGTTTTTCAGTCGCTGATACAGCTCCAGGCTGGTAATTGGCAAGTCCGGAAACCAGAGCCAGAGAAACATCGCGCCTTCGGGCTTGTGGATATACCAGCGACAACTGTCCTCGCCCATGGCATCTCTGAAAACGGCCACCGCCTTCTGCATTTTTGCCTTATAGAACGGGCATACCACATCCCGGCTAAGGGACAGGATTTCGCCGGAACGAACCATCGGCTCCGCCAGCATGGCGCCGAAACTGCCCGTGGCCAGGTTCATGATGGCGTTGATGCCAGAGAGCGCCTTTATGATCGGCTCGGCGGCAATCACAATGCCCGTTC
Organism: Marinobacter sp.; assembly: GCF_041687235.1. Lineage (GTDB taxonomy): Bacteria > Pseudomonadota > Gammaproteobacteria > Pseudomonadales > Oleiphilaceae > Marinobacter. The sequence goes on from NZ_JAWLCH010000015.1 coordinate 45,271, forward strand.
TCGCTGCTGGCAGGCCCAGTTTCGAGAGACTCAGACAGAGGATGATCTGCTCGTTCCAGGTGGGCGTTGCATCGACGAACAACAGGCTGGGGAACGGCGTGCCATAAGCACCATCCACAATCAGGGGAACGTCGTGTTGTCGCGCAAGCTCTTCAAGCCGCGCAAGCTCCTCGTCAGTGACGACGTTACCGGTGGGATTGGTGGGCCGCGACACACAGATGGCCCCGGTCTCGCCGGTCACTTCCACGGCGTCGAAGTCCACCCGGTACTTGAATTCATGGGCGTCGGTAAAGGAGATGTCCGGCTGAACCGCGTGGAACAACCCAGGCTCAATGCCCGCGTCGGCATAGCCTATGTACTCTGGCGCCAGGGGCAACAGGATGTGCTTGCGATGCCCTCCACCATAGTCACCGCCGAACATGTTGAAAAGCATGAAGAAAGCCGCCTGACTACCGTTGGTCAGTGCGATGTTCTCGGGCTTGAGACCCCAGCCATACTCCCGGTTCAGCAGGTCGGCGAGCGAGGCGATAAACTGCTTTTCGCCCTGGGGCGGATCGTAGATGCCGACCAGCCGTCGAACGTCGCCCTCGCTGCGGCTCATATCGGCCAGAATTTCCTGAACTCTCTGCTGTATCTCGGGAATATGCCCCGGATTACCGCCACCCATCATGATCATGTCGTCGCCGGATGCCATGGCATTACCCAGGTCATCCATGAGAGACGTGATGCCGGCATCGGCGGTGAACTTTCGACCAAAAGCAGAGAGTTTCATGGGGTAAAATCCATCTGACCTAATCTGAAAATAACGAGTAGTACCGGAAGTGTAGCTTGCTCCGGCACTGGCGTTTATTCGTTGAGCGAGATACCCAGGTTACTGACGCCCTCGTTGGCTGCGTCCTCCCGAAGCCGGGCCACAAACTGGTCGGTGGGCGTTCGCTGGCGTTTCAGGGCCAGGATCAGGTCCCGTTGAAAGGTTTTGTCTTCCTTCATCAACGGATGGTGATCGAGCAGACGAACCAGCTCGTCTTCCTCCAGGTCTTCCCCTTCGGACAGCTCGATGAAATTCATCACTGTCCCGGTGGCCATTTGCGAGGCATCGGTAGCGCGGTGTTTGGCTGGGTTCAGGCGGTTGAGCAAAGCCTGCTCGAGAAGCTGGCAAAAATCGAACGCGGGATAGACGCCATAGGCGTCGTAGGCTTCCACATCCGGCGACAGGGCTTCCAGTTTCGCGAGCAACTGGGGGATGGCAGATTCCGAGACGTCCTTCTGGAGCATGTCCCAGCCGAGATCGAGAAGCTGGCGCATCTTGGCGCCGGTCTTCAGGCCCACGGCATCAGCAAACAGCGCGTAATTCGGAAATGAGCGCTCGGCCAGAGCGAGCAGGAAGGCGCACTCGCGCCAGCCCTGCAACTGTGAAACGGCTTTCAGAAACTGGTTGGCGTTCATGTCCTGGGCAGGGTCACGCCGGTCTGGCCGAGGTATTTTCCGCCCCGATCTTTGTAGCTGGTCTCGCAGATCTCGTCGGATTCGAAGAACAGCATCTGGGCCACGCCTTCGTTGGCGTAGATTTTGGCCGGCAGGTTGGTGGTATTGGAAAATTCCAGAGTGACCTGGCCTTCCCACTCCGGCTCCAGCGGGGTAACGTTGACGATGATGCCGCAACGGGCATAGGTGGACTTGCCCAGGCAGATGGTCAATACGCTTCTCGGGATGCGGAAGTATTCAACGGTGCGGGCCAGTGCAAAGGAGTTCGGCGGGATGATGCAGACGTCGCCGGTGTAGTTGACGAAGCTGTTTTCGTCGAAGTTCTTCGGGTCCACGGTGGCCGAGTGGACGTTGGTGAAGATTTTGAATTCGTTGCTGCAGCGTACGTCGTAGCCGTAGCTGGAGGTGCCGTAGGAGATCACGCGGCCTTTTTCGGTTTCACGAACCTGTCCGCTTTCATACGGTTCGATCATGCCGTGTTGTTCGGACATCCGGCGAATCCACTTGTCGGATTTGATGCTCATTGGCGAAGTCTCGTATCCACTGGGAAAATTGGGGCGTAGTTTACCTGTTCGCTTCGGGTCTGTCAGTGCTCGGTCACTGAAACGCTTGAGATTGAACCAGAGAGGTTCCGCTCGCGGGTCGAGAGCTCAGCCCCTACCCTTCTTGCGATATCCCGGTAACGACGGGCCACTTCGGAATCCGGTTCGGCGATCACCGAGGGGGTGCCGCCATCGGTCTGTTCGCGGATGGTCATGTGCAGTGGCAGCTGGCCGAGGAGTGTGGTGTCGTATTCCTGGGCAATGCGTTCGCCGCCGCCGTGGCCGAAGAGGGGTTCTTCGTGGCCGCAGTTGCTGCAGATGTGGACGCTCATGTTTTCGACAACGCCCAACACCGGAATGTCGACTTTGCGGAACATTTCGATGCCTTTTTTGCCGTCCAGCAGGGCGATGTCCTGGGGTGTGGTGACGATGACGGCGCCGGTTACCGGGACTTTCTGGGCCAGGGTGAGCTGGATGTCGCCGGTGCCGGGGGGCATGTCGACGATGAGGTAGTCGAGTTCGTTCCAGAGGGTCTGCTGGAGCAGCTGCATCACGGCACCGCTGACCATGGGGCCGCGCCAGACCATGGGGGTTTTCTCGGTGACGACGAAGGCCATGGAGTTGGCCTGGAGGCCGTGGGCGTCCATGGGCACGAAGTATTTGTTTTCGCGGGTGTCCGGGCGCTTGCCTTCGGGCACGCCGAGCATCATGCCGATGCTGGGGCCGTAGATGTCGGCGTCGAGGATGCCCACTCGCGCACCTTCGGCCTGAAGGGCCAGGGCGAGGTTGACGGCGGTGGTGGATTTACCGACGCCACCCTTGCCCGACGCGACAGCGATGATGTTTTTCACGCCGGGGACCGACGGCAGGTCTTTCTGGACTTTGTAGGAGTGGATTTTCTGGCCCACATGGACGTCCACATTCTCTACGCCGTCAACATCTTCCAGGGCGTTACCGACCAGCTGCTTCAGGGCACCTGCGATACCTTTCGAAGGATAGGGAAGCTCGACCATGAGGGTGACGTTTCCGCTGTCGTCGGCATTCAGGGACTTTACGGCACCCAGTTCGTAGAGGTCCTTGTTCAGGTACGGGTCACGGTATTGGCGAACCGCTGTTTGCAGGGCCTGCTCTGAAATCTGTGTCATCGGGTTCTCCGGAATAAGCTCATGCTCGATTTTAAGCACGGAAACAGGTGATTCGGGTGAAAATTATCTGCTCGGAAGGTATCATCTGTGCCCGTTTCTGACCATATGGGGTCTTTACCTGAGGCAATCAATTGCAACTGCCGCCAGACCCCGTTTTGTCTTTCCAACCCGTGTCAACATAAGGTTCGGACATCACCATGACGCAAGCGAACAAGCAACAGCGCGATATTCTGGTTACCAGCGCCCTGCCGTACGCCAACGGCCCTATCCATCTCGGGCACCTGCTGGAATACATTCAGACTGACATCTGGGTGCGCTACCAGAACATGCGAGGCCACAATTGCTACTACGTTTGCGCCGACGATGCCCACGGCACCGCGATCATGCTGCGGGCCGAGCGGGAGGGTATTACCCCGGAGCAGCTGATTGACCGGATTCGTCAGGAGCACCAGGAAGACTTTGCCGGCTTCCATATCCGTTTTAACAACTATTACTCCACACACTCGGAGGAGAACCGTTACTTCTCGGAGTACATCTACCGCCAACTGCAGGAAAACGGGCATATCGCCACCCGGAAGATCACCCAGTTCTTCGATCCGGAGAAGGAGATGTTCCTGGCCGACCGTTTCATCAAGGGCACCTGCCCCAAGTGCAAGGCGGAAGACCAGTATGGGGATAACTGTGAGGTCTGTGGTGCCACCTACACGCCGGCCGAGTTGATCAATCCGCGCTCCGCGGTCTCCGGTGCCACGCCGGTGGAAAAGGAATCCGAGCACTATTTCTTCAAGCTGCCGGATTTCCACGATTTTCTTGCCAGGTGGACCCGAAGCGGAACTCTGCAACCCCAGGTGGCCAACAAACTGGCCGAGTGGCTGGATGCCGGACTGCAGGAGTGGGACATCAGTCGAGATGCCCCCTACTTCGGTTTCGAGATTCCGGATGCACCGGGCAAGTTCTTCTATGTCTGGCTGGATGCTCCCATTGGCTACCTGGCCAGCTTCAAGAATCTGTGCAACCGCGAAGGCATCGACTTCGAGCACTTCTGGAAGGCGGATTCCACCGCCGAGGTCTACCACTTCATCGGCAAGGACATCATCAACTTCCATGCCCTGTTCTGGCCATCCATGCTCCACGATGCGGGATTCCGCACGCCCACGGCGGTCTGGGCTCATGGTTTTGTGACTGTGAACGGCAAGAAAATGTCCAAGTCCCGGGGTACCTTTATCATGGCCCGGACCTACCTGGACCACCTTAACCCGGAATACCTCCGCTACTACTTCGCCGCCAAGCTGACCGGCAGCGTGGATGACATGGACCTGAACCTGGAAGACTTTGCGGCCCGGGTAAATTCCGATCTGGTCGGCAAGGTGGTGAACATCGCCAGTCGCAGTGCCGGCTTTATTACCAAGCGCTTTGACGGCCAGCTTGGCAAGATCACCGAACAAGACAAGCTGAAAGAGTTTATCGATGCCGGCCAGCAGATCGAGGAATTCTACGAAGCCCGTGAATTCGGCCGCGCCATGCGCCGTATCATGGAACTGGCAGACATCGCCAACCAGTACGTCAACGACGAACAGCCCTGGGTCATCGCCAAACAGGAAGGCCAGGACGAGAATCTTCAGGCTATCTGCACCAACGCCATCAACATGTTCCATCTGCTGATGACCTACCTGGCACCGGTGCTTCCGGAGACGGCGAAGGCGTCCGAAGGGTTCCTGAACGCGATGTTGGACTGGAACAATCGCAGCCAGCGCCTGGAGAACCACGCCATCAACAAGTTCAAGCCACTGATGAACCGGGTGGACATGGCCCAGATCGAGAAGATGCTGGATGCCTCGAAAGAGGAATTGCCTGCAGCGACCGGAAAGCCGGCGCCTGCTGCCAATCTTGAGCCCATCGCTGATGAAATAGAATTTGGCGATTTCGCGAAAGTGGATCTTCGCGTCGTTAAAATTGTCAAAGCCGAGCACGTGGAAGGCGCCGACAAACTTCTTCGCCTTACCCTTGACGTAGGGCATGGCGAGCGCAACGTGTTTGCTGGTATCAAGTCAGCCTATAAGCCGGAAGATCTCGAGGGGCGCCTGACGGTCATGGTGGCCAACCTCAAACCGCGGAAAATGAAGTTCGGGATGTCTGAGGGCATGGTTCTGGCAGCAGGCCCCGGTGGCAAGGATATCTTTATCCTGTCCCCGGATTCCGGCGCCACCCCCGGCATGCGGATTATGTAAGGGCGGCCGGGCAACGCTGGCAGGGGTCCAAGGGAGCAAGGTAAATGACCGAATATCTGCTGATTCTGGTCAGCACCATTCTGGTGAACAATTTTGTACTGGTTCAGTTCCTGGGCCTGTGCCCGTTCATGGGCGTATCCGGCAAGCTGGAAACCGCCATGGGCATGTCCCTGGCCACCACCTTCGTGCTCACTCTGGCCTCGGTCTGCAGCTACCTTGCCTACACCTACCTGCTTGAGCCGCTGGACCTGGCATTTCTCAGGACCATCACGTTCATCCTTGTGATAGCGGTGGTGGTCCAGTTCACAGAGATGGTGGTGCGAAAAACCAGCCCCTTGCTGTACCGGGTGCTGGGCATCTTCCTTCCGCTGATTACCACAAACTGTGCGGTACTTGGCGTGGCACTGCTTAACATCAACAAGAACAACAACTTCGTTGAGTCGGTTCTTTACGGATTTGGCGCAGCCGCAGGCTTCTCCATGGTTCTGGTGCTGTTCGCTGCCATGCGTGAACGGATCGCCGTCGCCGACGTGCCGGTGGCCTTTCGCGGTGCCGCCATCGGGCTGGTCACCGCCGGGTTGATGGCGCTGGCTTTCCTGGGATTTGGCGGCCTGGTCAGCGTTTGATCGGCTGGCAGGATTAGGAGTAACAGGTTATGTGGACAAGCGTTCTTGTTGCCGTTGTGGTTCTTCTGGCCCTTGCCGTTGTCTTTGGGGGCCTGCTCGGCTTTGCGGCCGAACGATTCCGGGTGGAAGGCAACCCTCTGGTCGATCAGATTGACGCCCTTCTTCCTCAGACCCAGTGCGGCCAGTGCGGCTATCCTGGCTGTCGACCCTACGCCGAATCCATCGCAGAGGGGGGGCCCATCAACAAATGCCCACCCGGTGGCGAGTCCACCATCAAGGCACTGGCGGACCTGCTGGATGTGGAACCGGAACCGCTGGACGCGGAGCACGGAGTTGAGCAGGTCAAGCGTGTTGCAGTCATTCGCGAAGACGAATGCATCGGCTGCACCAAATGCATCCAGGCCTGCCCCGTGGATGCCATTCTTGGCGCCGCAAAACACATGCACACAGTGATCGAAAGTGAATGCACCGGCTGCGACCTGTGCGTTGATCCCTGCCCGGTGGATTGCATTGACATGGTGACGGTGGAACCAGACATCCGCACCTGGACCTGGACACCGCCCAAATCGGGACTCATTGCCACCGATCGCCAGGGAGCCAACGCCTGATGACTCAATTATGGGACTTCTCCGGCGGCGTTCACCCCCCGGAACACAAAGATATTTCCACAGGGCGCCCGATCCGCACCGCAGGTGTGCCTGACTACCTGATTCTGCCGCTTCAGCAGCACATCGGTGAGCCCGCCGAAGCCATTGTTGACGTCGGCGAGCGGGTCTTGAAGGGCCAGAAAATTGCCGATGTGAAAACGGGCATGGGCGTTCCCGTTCATGCGCCAACATCCGGCGTGATCGAGAGCATTGCCGACTTCCCGGTTCCCCACCCTTCAGGCATGGCAGACCGGTGCATAACCCTGAAACCGGATGGCGAAGACCAGTGGTGCCCGCGAAACCCGGTGAAGGATTATCGTTCGCTGGAGCGGGATCAGGTTCTGCAGATCATCCGTGACGCAGGTATCTCCGGCATGGGTGGTGCCGGCTTTCCCACCAACATCAAACTCAGACCGCCCCGCGATCGCAAGGTAAATACCCTCATTCTCAACGGGGCCGAATGCGAACCCTATATCACTGCCGATGACATGACCATGCGGGAAAAGGCCAGTGAAGTGGTTGCGGGCCTGAAAATCATGGCCTGGATTCTGCGGCCAGACCGGTGTGTGATCGGCATTGAGGATAATAAACCGGAAGCCATTGCCGCTCTTGAAAAGGCAACCGAAGGCACCCAGACCGAAATTGCCGTTATTCCGACCAAATACCCTTCGGGTGGCGAAAAACAGCTGATCCAGATACTGACGGGCATGGAAGTCCCCAGCGGCGGTATTCCGGCCGATATCGGCGTGATGTGCCAGAACATTGGGACCGCTGTCGCCGTGGCGCAGGCAGTGCTTGAGGGCACGCCGTTGATTTCCCGGGTTGTCACCATCACCGGAGAGGCGGTCCGTGAACCCGGCAACGTTGAGACGCTGATAGGCACGCCGATCGAGTACCTGCTGGAACTGGCCGGCGTTCGGCAAGACCAAGTCAGCCGCCTGGTACTCGGTGGTCCCATGATGGGTTATACCCTCACGACAGAAGCAGTCCCGGTGATCAAAACCACTAACTGCGTCATTGCCGCAACGGCCAGTGAATTACCGACACCGCCTCCGGAGCAGCCGTGTATCCGGTGTGGCCAGTGCGCAGAGGCGTGCCCCATGGAACTGCTGCCACAACAACTGTTCTGGCATGCCAAGGCGACCGAATTTGAAAAAGCCGAGCACCTGAATCTGTTTGACTGCATCGAATGTGGCGCCTGTTCCTATGTCTGCCCGAGCTCCATCCCGCTGGTTCAGTACTATCGATTTGCCAAAGGCGAGATCCGCGCACAACAGGCGGAACAGCTAAAAGCAGATCGAGCCCGGGAGCGTTTCGAAGCCCGCCAGGCGCGCCTTGAACGCGAACAGCAAGAGAAAGAGCTGAGACGTCAGGAGCGGGCGAAGGCCGCGGCCGAAGCCCAGGCAAAAAAGAAGGCCGAAGCTGAGAAAGCAGCGTCGGAGGGTGAGGCCATTGATGAACGCTCCGCCAAAGCGGCATTGGTTCAGGAGGCCCTGGCCCGAAAGAAGGCCAAAGCCGACGCTTCCCGGTCCTCCGCCCCAGCGGAGCCGGCGGCGGAAACCAAACCGGATATCGATGCGCTCGAGAAGCAACTGACCCAGGCGCAATCCAAACTGGAAACCATGCAGGGCATGCTCGAAGACGCCAAGGCCCAGCAGGCAGACAACGTCGAAAAGCTGGAGCGTGCTGTGGCCAAGAATCATGACAGGGTAAAAAGGGCTGAAGAGGCACTGGCCGAAGCCAAAGACAAGCTGGCCGCTCAGCCGGCCGAAACCCAGTCCACCCACTAAACGAGATCAGGCACAACACCCATGGCATTCGTTCAGCAGTCATCACCCCACGCCCACAATGCCCGACCAACATCCCGAGTTATGTTGTGGGTGTTGATTGCTGCATTGCCCGGACTGCTGGCCCAGACGCTGTTCTTCGGCTGGGGCAACCTGATCAACGTGGTCTTCTGCATCGCTGTTGCAATCGGCTCCGAAGCCTTGCTGCTCAAGCTGAGAAAGAAGCCAGTGGCGTTCTTCATCAGGGACAACACCGCTGCCGTTACCGGACTGCTTCTGGGCCTATCCTTGCCGCAATTCGCGCCCTGGTGGGTGTCCGCGGTCGCAGTCATTTCGGCCATCGTTATCGCCAAGCAGCTATACGGCGGGCTGGGTTCAAACCCGTTCAACCCTGCCATGGTGGGCTATGCCCTGGTGTTGGTGTCGTTTCCGGTTGCCATGACAACCAACTGGGCAGAACCCGCCATGCTCTGGGATGGAGCACCAGGCTTCGGCGAGACCCTGGCGACCATCGCCTCCGGCCAGCAAACAGCGGTTGATGGCTGGACCATGGCCACCCCGCTCGACGAATACAAACACAAGATCACGACCCACACCGCAGCCGAAGTTCTCAACCACCCGACCTTTGGTGACGGTATTGCCAGGGGCTGGGAATGGGTAAACGCGGCATTCCTGGCCGGAGGACTGCTGCTTATTGGCCTGCGCATTATCAGCTGGCATATTCCGGCAGGTTTTCTCGGCGGTCTGATCCTGATGAGCCTTGCTTTTGGCAGCAATGCCGACCTCTACACGCCGTTATCGCTGCACCTGCTGGCCGGTGGAACCATGCTTGGCGCCTTCTTTATTGCCACCGATCCGGTCTCGGCCGCTACAAGCCACCAGGGCAAGCTGATCTACGGCGCCGGGATTGGCATCCTGATCTACCTGATCCGCACCTGGGGCAATTATCCCGATGCCGTGGCGTTCAGCGTACTGCTGATGAACTTTGCCGTTCCATTCATCGACCACTACACACCGCCGCGGACCTACGGACATCACAAAGCCCGCCGGGGTGTACCGGGGAGTCAGGGGTAATCATGGCCGCAGTTGCACAGTCTATCCGTCGCAGCGCCATCGGGCTCGGCTTGTTCGCGGTCATCACCGGTGGCACCATTGCCGTGACCCAGGTCGCTACCGAGGAGCGCATTCGTGAGCAGGCCGCCCGTGCAGAGGCGCAGGCCCTGTACGAGATCATCCCGGAGAGCCGGCACGACAACGATCTGCTCAGGGACACCGTAGAACTGCCCGCCAGCGAGCGGCTTACCCAGCCCGGCCCCCTGACCGTCTGGGTGGCCCGGCAGGATGAACAGCCGGTCGGCATGATCATGCCGATTGTGGCGCCGGACGGTTACTCCGGCAAGATACACCTGCTGGTGGGTGTAAACATGCAAGGCACCATTCTTGGCGTGCGGGTAACCAGCCATAAAGAAACACCCGGGCTGGGAGATCAGATCGAAACCCGGAAATCCGACTGGATCCTGAGCTTTGACGGCCGTTCTCTGGGTAAGCCCCCGCACCGGGAATGGAACGTCAAGAAAAATGGCGGAGAATTCGATCAGTTCACCGGGGCCACCATTACGCCAAGGGCTGTGGTGAAAGCTGTTCAGAAAGCACTGATCTACTTCCGGGAAAATCGTGGAATTATCCGGGAGCGGCTCAATGAAGCCCCCTCACCGAGGGACAGCATCCTGAATCCTGAAGCGATTGCCGGCGAATCGTCCAATACGGAGCATTCCTGATCATGGCAACCAAACCATCCAGTGAAATCATCCGGGACGGGCTCTGGGATAACAACCCGGCGCTGGTCCAGGTCCTGGGGCTCTGCCCTCTTCTGGCCGTAACCAGCACCGTTGTAAACGCCATCGGGCTGGGCCTGGCCACATTGATGGTACTCATGGGCTCCAACCTTGCCGTGTCGCTGATTCGTAATTTCGTCAGCGAATCCGTGCGCCTCCCCGCGTTCGTGATGATCATCGCCTCATTCGTGACCTGTGCGGAGCTGCTCATGCAGGCGTTTACCTACGAGCTCTACCAGATCCTCGGCATTTTCATTCCGCTGATTGTCACCAACTGTGCCATCCTGGGCCGGGCCGATGCCTTCGCGTCACGGAATCCGCCCCTGCCGGCATTGCTGGACGGTGCCATGATGGGGCTCGGTTTCCTGGCGGTTCTGGTGGTCCTGGGCGGCCTGCGGGAACTGATCGGGCAAGGCAGCCTCTTTGTCGACATGCATCTGCTAGTGGGCCCCGCTGCAGCCGACTGGGTGGTACGCCCGTTCGAGAACTACCCGGATATGCTGTTCATGATTCTTCCACCCGGCGCCTTTGTCGGTCTTGGGCTGCTGATTGCCCTCAAAAACGGGATCGACAACCACCTTGAAGAGCGCCGGAAAGCCAATGAACCGGCACCGGTGGTCGCGGGAAGCAAACGGGTCCGGGTTACCGGGAACGTTTCCTGATGCCCTGGCAGCAGATGACTGAGAGCCAATGAACAAACAGAAACGTATTGAAATTTTTACCCGGCTGAGAGACGCCAACCCAAATCCGACCACCGAGCTGAACTATTCCAGCCCGTTCGAGTTGCTGATTGCGGTTATTCTGTCGGCCCAGGCCACGGATGTGGGCGTCAACAAGGCTACCGACAAGCTGTTTCCGGTGGCCAACACGCCAGAGGCCATACTTGCCCTGGGCGTTGATGGGCTCAAGGAGTACATCAAAACCATTGGCCTGTTTAACAGTAAGGCCGAGAACGTGATCAAGACCTGTCGGATTCTGATCGAGCAGCATGGAGGCCAGGTGCCGGAACGCCGGGAGGATCTGGAGGCATTGCCCGGAGTCGGTCGAAAAACCGCAAACGTGGTGCTGAATACGGCCTTCGGCCACATGGCGATGGCGGTGGATACCCATATCTTTCGGGTGTCAAACCGCACCGGTATTGCTCCGGGCAAGAATGTCCTGGAGGTGGAGAACCGTCTGATGCGCTTGGTGCCGAAAGAGTTCCTGCTGGACGCCCACCACTGGCTGATTCTCCACGGCCGCTATACCTGCACCGCCCGAAAACCCAAATGTGGCGCCTGCATCATTGAAGACCTGTGCGAATTCAAGCAGAAACGTGACTATCTCTGAAATCAGGGTGTAAAAAGCCGGCAATGAGCCGGCTTTTTCTTTCCCGTGGCAAGGACGGCTTATCGCTGCCCCAGCATTTTCTCCTTCAGATCCTTCTGGGCCGGCTTATCGGACAGCCAGATCCCGAACAGGGCCTTCTTGAACGCCAGATCACCCAGGGTGTCCTTGTGCTCACCGTTCTTCAGAACCCGAACGCCTTCGCCCGGCAGATAGACCAGATCAAATACATCACCCTCGGTGATCTCCTCCTGGAACACTGCCATGAACTGATCCACATCCTCCTGGATCGCGGCCATGTCACCGTCGGTAGATGCCTCAAATCCTTCCAGGGTGGCTTCCGTCATGCGCTCACTGGTAATCATGCCGGAGATGATGTGCAGAGTAATTGCCTGTGGCTCATCCGCATTGATGACCGCCTCGCCATCATCAATGGTCTCCGGCACATAGAGACCGCCAACATACAGATCCATGAACCACTTCGAACGGGTGCCTGCGCCGTTCAGTTTCAGTTCGGTATCCATGGCAGAGTAGGTATCCGGAACATCGACACCTTCCACGGTGAGTGCAGCGGCCGGTGCCGACAGCAGGGCCGTCATCACAACAGAGGCAAAGCCGGTTGTAAGAGCCTTCTTCATAGTCCTTTCCTTTTCGATCGTTATTATTGACGTGTTTCATTCGTGCACCGGGTTTCGACACCCTTATCCCCGCCCGGTCACGGCATTCTATCAACGAGGCCGGCAGGCAATGCGCAACCTGGTTCTCATTTGCGGGGATCCTGAAACACAAAAGCCGGCCAGGAATAGCCAGGCCGGCTTTTTGATCGAAAGATCAGTGACGCATTACTTGAACAACAGATTTCCGGACAAACCTTCCTTCTCCAGAATTTCCCGAAGACGGCGAAGTGCCTCGACCTGGATCTGGCGAACACGCTCACGGGTCAACCCGATTTCCTGGCCCACTTCCTCCAGCGTACTTACCGGATAGCCTCGCAGACCAAAACGGCGTGACAGCACTTCCTGCTGCTTGTCACTGAGCTGATCAATCCACTTTTCCAGACAGGAACACATGTTATTGTCCTGCAGAAGATCCGCCGGATCCGAGGCGCCCTCATCCGCCACGGTGTCCAGCAGGGACTTCTCGCCACCACTGCCAATGGGCGTATCCATTGAGGCTACACGCTCATTGAGGCCCAGCATCCGCTTCACGTCGGCCACTGGCTTGTCGACCATTCGGGCAATCTCTTCTGCGGAGGGCTCGTGATCCAGTTTCTGGGTCAGCTCCCGGGCGGCCCGCAGATACAGGTTAAGCTCTTTCACCACATGAATTGGCAGACGGATGGTGCGGGTCTGGTTCATGATGGCCCGCTCAATGGTCTGGCGAATCCACCAGGTGGCGTAGGTGGAGAAACGGAACCCACGTTCCGGATCAAACTTCTCAACCGCCCGGATCAGGCCAAGATTGCCTTCCTCGATCAGATCGAGCAGGGTCAGCCCCCGGTTCACGTAGCGGCGGGCAATCTTCACCACAAGGCGAAGGTTACTTTCGATCATCCGCTTGCGGCCTGACTCTTCACCCTTACGCGCCAGGCGGGCAAAGTAGACCTCTTCTTCCGGGGTCAGGAGTGGTGAAAATCCGATTTCGTTGAGATACAGCTGAGTGGCATCAAGCTGCTTCTGGCTGGTGAAATAGCGTCCCTGGGTGGGAAAATCCTCTTCGACTTCAGCCACCTCTTCGGTTGCCTCCTTGTCGACTTTCTCTTCTGCTAACAGTTGATCCTCGGCGTCGTCCATGTCCGACACGCGATCAATGATGATGTCTTCTTGCTCTGCTGACATTTGTCTTGCCCCGCCTCTCAATAATCCTGGATGTTCGCCCGATACTTCTTGTTATTGCGGACGTTTTCGTCTTCATGTTTTTTCTTCAGGACATTTTGTTGGTCGGCCTGTAATGGCCTTTACCGTTTTTGTTTTTCTTGCGAACGCGGTCTGTTTGTCAGTGCCGGAATGTGATCAGGACAGCCTGCTGGCTGCTTCATTCACTGGCGCGGTGGCAGATAATGGAGCGGATCAACCGGATTGCCGTTTTTGCGAATCTCAAAATGCAACATGGGTCGTTCAGCACCACTGCTACCGAGCTCTGCGATCACCTGCCCGGCTTTCACATCCTCCCCTTCCTGCACCAGAATCTTCCGGTTGTGAGCGTAAGCACTTAAATAGTGCTCGTTGTGATTCACGATAATCAGGTTGCCGTATCCAAGCAACCCGTTGCCGGCGTAGACCACGTTCCCGTTGGCCGCTGCTCTCACAGCATCCCCGGCTTGCCCGGCAATATCAACACCTTTATTGACTTTTCCGGATGTTGAATATCCAGCAATTACAGTGCCAATGTGCGGCCAGCGCCATTCAATCCGGGCCACGGTCTGGGTCTGGGAGACCAGGGGCGTGTCCTTGCTGGGCGCCCTGGTAACCGACGGTTTTTGGGCCGTGCTCGCCTTCTGTTTCGGTGGTGATGCCCGGTCCGGCGTTTTCGAAGCGGACGAAGCCGGCCTGCTTGCCGCAGTTTGACGGCCGGACGTTACATTTCCACGAAGGTCGAGACGAAGCACCTGCCCTGCCTTGAGATTCCAGGGCGGACCAATGCCATTGGCATCGCCCAGCTCACGATAGTCCCGACCATACCGCCAGGCTATGCTATAGAGTGTTTCACCGGGCTGGACAACGTGACGTCCCCAGTAGACCGGGGGATTGTAAATGTCATCCTGGTAGAGCGCCGGGGTGTTACAGCCCGACAGAAGCAGCAAGGCAATCAGGGGGAGGAAGGCCAGGGTCCTGACCTGCGTTTTTTTCGCAGGGCAAGAGGGTTCAAAGGCACCGGAAGGGAACCGCGGGGACGCCAGCAAAGCGGCATTGATTAACCCACGCAAGTATTTCACAGGAATAAAACTGACCCAGTTATGAAAAATCCGTATAAACCATCATGGCCATCGAAGCAGTTTCTAAAGTTTTTATAGTAACTTGCTAATATATTGCACATTTTCTTCCGGAAACCAAGTTACTGACTGGCCATTCCTGTTACCTCACGAAACACCCGTTTTGTGCGTAAAGTAACACTCTCACACGCGGCGCCCGCCGAACTACCGCGCCAGTGAGGCATCTCCACGCCTGAAACCGATCCACTCCACCAGCAAAACGAGGCCGAAGCCGACCACCGCCATGAGCACGGCAAAAAGCACCTGAGGATCCTGACCGGACTGTTCCGCAAACGTCCAGGGCGAGATACTCGCCTCGTTCAGGGGCACCTTATCGCCGGAACTGTTGACGCGCCAACTGAGGGTCTCTTTCCAGGGCCAGACCTTGTTGAGAGCCCCAATCATAAACCCGGTCAGTAGCGCCAGCACGAGATCGTGGAAGTGGTGGAACGCCCAGGTAATCAGACGGGCAATCGATAACAGCCCAACCACGCAACCTGCCATGAACAACAGAAGAATGCCCACATCCAAAGATTTGATCGCCGCCAGCACCGGAGCATACATACCGATAATGACCAGGATAAAACTGCCTGAAATACCCGGAAGGATCATGGCGCAGATTGCAAGCGCACCGGCTCCGAAAAATGCCAGCGCGGAGGGCGAAACCTGGCTTGCGGACAGGGTGGTTATCCACCAGGCAATAGCAATGCCTGACAGCAGGGGGACCAGAAGTGCCGGCTTATAGTGCCGGACCTGGCGCCCGACATGCCACACCGAAGCCACAATCAAACCGAAGAAAAAGCTCCAGATCAGGATCGGGTATGCCACCAGTACATAGCTGATGGCCGAAGCCAGCGAGGCAATGCTCGCGAGGATACCTGCCAGCAGGCAAACCAGAAAAGAGCCATCGCAATCAAGCCAGAAGGCCCTGAACCGGCCCCGAACCAGATGACGGTAAACCGCCCCAGGCACCGCGTTAATCGCTTCCAGCAGTCGGAAGTAAATGCCAGTGATGAAGGCGATGGTGCCGCCGGATACTCCAGGAACGATATCCGCGGCGCCCATGGCGATCCCCCGGAGAAAGACCGCAGCGGGATGGTGATTTCGTGCAGTTTCCGATTCGGAGCTGTGCAGTGAAGGATCAGCCATGATTATCGGACGACCCCGCCCAGAAGAGGCACAAACCGCACCGGCTCGAGTTCCTTGTGATCAAAACGATCGCCTCGACGGGTAACCTCCACCAATACCTGATTTTCTTCTCCCACTGGCGCTATCAGAACACCACCGTCGGCCAGCTGAGCGAGCAATTCGCCCGGAACTTCAATGGGCGCAGCGGTCACGATAATACCGTCAAAGGGGCCGCGCTCGGGCCAGCCCATGCCACCGTCAGCGTGTTTCAGGAACACGTTTCTGGCGTTCAGCTGGCGCAAACGGTCCCGAGCCCGATCCTGCAGTGCCTTGATGCGCTCGACACTGTAGATTTCCGAAAACAGGCGGGAGAGCACGGACGTCTGGTAACCGGATCCGGTTCCCAGCTCCAGGACCCGTGATGGTCCATGAGCCAGCATCAATTCCGTCATCCGCGCCACAATGTATGGCTGGGACAGGGTCTGGCCATATCCGATCGGCAGGGAGGTATCTTCATACGCCCTGTGTGACAGGGCTTCATCCAGGAAAATATGCCGTGGCACTTCTCCCATGATCTCCAGCACTTTGTCCGATTCGATGCCGGCGTCCCTGAGCCGCTGAACAAGGCGCAACCGGGTACGGCGGGACGTCATCCCGATGCCTTCGAGCTGAGCGGTCATCCATGGCCCTCCAACGAATCCCCCAGGGTATCAACCCAATCCCTGAGCCGGGACAGGGCTTCATGCCGGGTCATGTCGATGTGGACCGGTGTAACCGAAACATAGCCTTCGCGCACGGCGTTGAAGTCCGTACCGGGACCGGCATCACCACCCACGCCAGCCGCACCGATCCAGAAACGCTCCTTACCCCTGGGACAGGTCATCGGCACCGCTCCTTCGGCCCGCTCCCGGTGCCCAAGCCGGGTCACCCGAATGCCTGCCAGTTCTTCCCAGGGCACATCCGGGACATTCACGTTGAGAATGGAACGTGGCCCGAGAACCAGGGGACGCTCGTTCTCAAGAAGCATTCGTACGACCCGGGCCGCCGTTTCATAGTGGAAGTGGCCATCATTCACCAGCGAAACCGCAATGGCCGGCAATCCGAGGTGACGCCCTTCGGTCGCGGCAGCAACAGTACCTGAATAGATAATGTCGTCGCCCAGGTTGGCGTGGGTATTAATCCCTGAAACCACCCTGTCAAAAGGCTCCCGGAACAGCCCGTTCACCGCCAGGTGGACACAGTCTGTCGGTGTTCCATCCACGGAACGGAATCCGTTGGGATGCTCTTCCACCGTCAGGGGGCGATTCAGGGTCAGGGCGTTGCTGGCGCCGCTGTGATCGCGGTCAGGCGCTACGACCTCAAGCTCACCCAGGCCCTTTAACCCTTCGAACAGGGCGATCAGCCCCGGTGAATGAACGCCGTCATCGTTCGACAACAGAATACGCACAGTGTTCTCCGCTAGCCTTGTTGTTCGTTATGTCGGCCGAGGCTCATGTCCTCAAGCTCGAAAATATCACTCAAAACCGTTGTGGCGTATTGGCCGGGCAGCAGAAGAAATGCCAATTCCAGACTGTCTTCGCTCAGCCATTGCCAGACAAGATTCTCCGGCTTCACCGCCAGCGGCCGTCGCTCCGGTTTCATTCGCGTAGCCGAAAACAGGGCTGCCAACCCGGGCGTCTGCGCCACTACACCTCTCTCAAGGGTTTCCAGAGCTCCGGAAGCCGTGGTGCCCCCATCACCCCATAGTGGCCCGGTCGCTTTTGGCTCCACCCAGCTACCATCTTCGACCCGAGCGGCAAGTACCTCATTGAAAAGCCACGAACGTGCCGCCGAAAAATACAATACGTTTTTCGCGCCTTCGCTGCCAGCGCGGTTTTTTCCGCCACGGCCTTTTCCACCGGGCCGGCCGCGCCGGTTGAGGGTTGTGGGATCATGAGACATCGCCCGGTCCAGGTTGGCGCCACCGATACCAAACCGTTGAGGTCCGAAATAATTGGGGGCGCCGATATCAGCAAGCCGGTTCAGCGCGCCTTCAATAGCCGGATGATCGCCGGTAACACCGCGCAGGGTAATCACAAAACCGTTGCCACTGTGATCCCCGCGCCGCAATTTTCGAACCTGCCTTGAGGCTGCCAGTACAGGCCATCGTGCGGCGATCTCGCGAATCAGAGCAGCGTCCTGAGCCTCACTACCCGGGCGGTAAAGACTGAACCACTGGCGAGTCACCGCATGCCGGTCCTTGAGACCGCAGAAGCCGACGTCAAAGTTGCGACAGTCCGCCATTCTGGCCAGCTCGCGGGCTACATATTCTGTGTTATCCCCCACTTTCTCCAGTTTTAGGCAGAGATGCTCTCCACTTCCTGCGACTGCATCTGCCTCAACATCGGAGTTACTTTCCGGCAGTTCCAGTAACTCGTCGACGATGAAATCGCCGGGCGCTGTCTTTAAACGGCCGGAGGCTATGCGGCTACCGCCGGACGTGGGCCAGTCAAGGCGCCACTGACTCACGAATCCACCGGTTCAAGCAGGCAGATGGCCTGGCACGCAATACCTTCACCACGCCCCGTAAAGCCAAGCTTCTCTGTGGTGGTTGCCTTCACACTGACGCGGTTGGCGGGTACACCGAGATCCTCGGCAATATTCAGACGAATGGCGTCAATATGCGGGGCCATTTTCGGGGCCTGGGCAATCACCGTGGTATCCACGTTCACCACATCGAACCCTTCGTCGCGGACACGGGCCATTACCCGTCGCAGCAGATCGCGGCTGTCTGCGCCCGCCCATTCGTCACTGGTATCCGGGAAAAAATGCCCGATGTCACCAAGCGCTACGGCACCCAGCAGCGCATCCGCCAGCGCATGCAACAGAACATCACCATCGGAGTGGGCCCTGAGCCCGTGGGAATGCGGAATAGTTACACCGCCGATAATGACAGAATCACCTTCACAGAAGGCGTGGACATCAAAGCCCTGACCAATTCGCATAATGTGCTCCGGGAAACTCGGAAAACTCAGAACTGGCTAAGGATAAAGCCTGCCAGCGCCAGGTCCGCGGGTACGGTAATCTTGATATTGTCCGGCCGCCCCTCAACCAGAACCGGCATGTTACCGGAAAACTCCACGGCAGAGGACTCGTCAGTCACCGGAAGTTCCCTGGCAAGAGCTGCCTCCAGGGACTCGACCAGAATACGATAGCGAAACATCTGGGGGGTGAGCGCCCGCCACAAATTTGTGCGATCAACCGTCTCGGCAACCTCCGGGCGCTCCCCGGTGCCGCCCCTCTTGAGGGTGTCGGCCACTGGCGACGCAAGGAGGCCCCCAACAGGGTGGTTGTAGAGCTGGTCAATAAGATTGGACAGATCCCGGGTGTGGAGGCACGGTCTTGCCGCATCGTGAACCAGAACCCAGTCATTATCCCTGATCTGTTCCGCCAGGGCGTGCAGTGCGGACAAAACCGAACAGGCCCGCTCAGAACCGCCGGTACAGGTCTGGATTCGGCTATCGCGACTGGCCTCGGTATCCGGCCACCAGTGGTCGGCCGGATGCAATGGCACCATGCAGCCGGAAAAAGGTGCGGAATCCATCAGTCGGGAGAGAGTAATATCGAGAATGAAACGTTGGTCGATCCGGAGGTACTGTTTCGGTTGCTCCGCCTGCATACGCTGGCCGATGCCGGCGGCAGGAACAATCAGCCAAAGTCTCGGAGCGGTCATAGACAATCAGTTTTCAACAACCAGGAAAAAGGTCTCGTCTTCTCTTATCAGACCGAGGTTCATTCTGGCCCGCTCTTCAACGGCCCCCTGCTCATTGCGCAGGTTCCTGACTTCGGCATAGAGACGTTCATTGCGGGTGGCCAGCTCGGCATTTTCTTCACGTTGCTCGGCAATGGAATGCTCAAGCGCCCAGACTTGCGCAAAGCTGCCTTCCCCGACCCACAGGCGCACCTGCAGCAGGAGAATCACAACCACCATTATGGTCCAGAGCAACTTCATTGCCGATTCCGTTCAATATTTAATCAGTCAAAATAACAACGACGGACGTTGAGTATAGACCTTAGAGTAGATTAGCAACAAATTCTTCTAACTGCCTGTACAAAAAGGCCATCGTATCCAGATTTTCACCCGGAACACGATGGCCTTAACAGTTTTTCGCCGATTACCGGTCCATCACTTTGCCAGAACCGGTCAGATCAGTCGATCAGCCCTGCCCCTTTATCTCGCTCAGGCCGCGGTAAGGCGCCTTGCCGTCCAGAGCTTCTTCAATACGCAGCAGCTGGTTGTACTTGGCAACCCGGTCGGAGCGGCACAGGGAGCCGGTCTTGATCTGACCAGCGCAGGTGGCCACAGCCAGATCTGCAATGGTGGTGTCCTCGGTTTCACCGGAGCGATGCGAGATCACCGCAGTGAAGCCTGCATCCTGGGCCATCTTGATGGCGTCCAGGGTTTCGCTGAGGCTACCAATCTGGTTGAACTTGATCAGAATGGAGTTACCCACACCCTTCTCGATACCCTGCTTCAGGATTTTGGTGTTGGTGACGAACAGGTCGTCGCCGACCAGCTGGACCTTGCTACCGAGCTTGTCAGTCAGCACTTTCCAGCCATCCCAATCGCTCTCATCCATACCGTCTTCGATAGAGACGATCGGATAACGCTCGCAAAGCCCTGCCAGGTAATCCGCGAAGCCCTCGGAATCAAAGCTTTTGCCCTCACCCGCAAGCTGATACTGACCGTCTTTGTAGAATTCAGAAGAGGCACAGTCCAGAGCCAGGGTCACATCGGTACCGAGCGTGTAACCGGCCTTCTCAACCGCTTCCTGAATAACGGCCAGCGCCGCTTCGTTAGAAGGCAGATTCGGGGCAAAACCACCCTCGTCACCCACAGCGGTATTCAGACCTTGAGCTTTAAGCACTTTCTTCAGGCTGTGGAAAATCTCGGCACCGATACGCAGCGCCTCAGAAAAGCTCTTGGCCGCCACAGGCTGAACCATGAACTCCTGGATATCTACGTTGTTGTCCGCGTGCTCGCCACCGTTCAGGATGTTCATCATCGGCACCGGCATGGAGAACTTGCCAGAAGTGCCATTGATCTCTGCAATGTGCGCATACAGCGGCTTGCCCAGGGAAATTGCCGCCGCCTTGGCCGCCGCCAGGGAAACCGCCAGAATCGCGTTGGCGCCCAGGTTAGCCTTGTTTTCGGTGCCATCGAGATCCAGCATGATCTTGTCCAGACCACGTTGATCAGCCGCATCTTTGCCTACGAGGGCTTCACGGATCTTGCTGTTTACGGCTTCCACCGCCTTCAGAACACCTTTGCCAAGGTAACGGGAAGCATCACCATCACGCAGTTCCAGCGCTTCGCGGGAACCCGTGGAGGCACCGGATGGCGCGCAGGCGCTACCGACGGTGCCGTCTTCGAGGATAACGTCTGCTTCGACAGTCGGGTTACCGCGGGAATCCAGAACCTCACGGCCTTTGATGTTGGCAATCTTTGTCATTCGAATGATTCTCCAAATTTTCGATTTCTAAACGGTTCAAACTCGAAGTTGGGCATAGAGCAGGTGGGGGATGACTTTCCGAAACTGTGCGGAGCCAGAGATGGCGGAGCCCAAGCGTCACATGGATGTGCCGCAAGGAGCGTGTTTCGGAAAGCCATCCCCCACCTGCTCGTACTCCCAAACAAAACAAACACCGCCAATCAGGCGGTGTCGATAGGTTTAAAACTTTTTACCAGATCATCCACAGCTTTCACCCGCTGCAGGAAGGGCTCCAACTGGCTGAGCCGCAGCGCGCAGGGGCCGTCGCATTTGGCCTTGTCCGGATCCGGATGGGCTTCCAGGAACAGGCCGGCCAGGCCCTGGGACATGCCCGCCAAAGCCAGATCCGTCACCTGCGCCCGGCGGCCACCGGCTGAATCGGCTCGTCCACCCGGCATCTGCAGAGAGTGGGTTACATCGAACATCACCGGCACGTTCATGGCCTTCATGATGCCAAAGCCCAGCATATCGACGACCAGGTTGTTGTAACCGAAGCTGCTGCCCCGCTCACACAGGATTACCTGGTCGTTGCCGGCTTCCTCGCACTTGGCGATGATGTGCTTCATTTCCTGGGGAGCCAGGAACTGGGCCTTCTTGATGTTGATCACCGCACCCGTTCTCGCCATGGCGACGACCAGATCCGTCTGGCGGCTCAGAAAGGCGGGCAACTGGATAATGTCACAGACTTCAGCAGCCGGAGCAGCCTGTGCCGGTTCATGGACATCAGAGATAATGGGAACGCCAAATTTGCTCTTGATGTCCGCCAGTATCTGCAGCCCCTTCTCAAGTCCGGGGCCCCGGAAGGAGTTCACCGAGGAACGGTTTGCCTTGTCAAAGGACGCCTTGAATACGTATGGAATTCCAAGTTTTCCCGTAGCTTCAACGTACGCCTGTGCCACGTCCATGGCCAGTTCCGGCGACTCGAGCACGTTCATGCCGCCGAACAACACAAACGGTTTGTTGTTGGCGACCTCGATTCCCGAGACGTTTACGGTGCTCTGCGCCATACTCAGGACCCTTTCTTGTTGGCCAGTGCTGCTTCAACAAAGCCTTTGAACAGCGGATGGCCGTCGCGGGGCGTCGAGGTAAATTCCGGATGGAACTGGCAAGCCACAAACCAGGGGTGGTCGGGCGCCTCGACAACCTCTACCAACCGGCCATCGGTTGAACGGCCGGAGATCTGGAGACCGGCCTCTTCCAGATTTGGCAGGAAATGGTTGTTCACCTCGTAACGGTGGCGGTGACGCTCACGAATGGTTTTCTTGCCGTAGCAGTTGGCGATGGTGGAACCTTCGGTGAGAACGCAATCCTGGGCACCCAGGCGCATGGTGCCGCCGAGGTCGGATTCTTCTGTGCGCTCCTCGCGCTCACCGGTGGCGTCCAGCCATTCGGTGATCAGGCCAACCACCGGCTCAGGCGTGTGCTCCCGGAATTCGGTGCTGTGGGCATCTTTCAGGCCCGCCACGTTGCGGGCGTATTCAATAACCGCCACTTGCATGCCCAGACAGATACCCAGGTATGGAACCTTGTTTTCGCGAGCGTACTGAACCGTGCGAATCTTGCCTTCAACGCCTCGCTCACCGAACCCACCGGGTACCAGAATGGCGTCAGCGCTGGCCAGGGCACCGGTACCGTCTCGCTCGATGTCCTCGGAATCGATGTAATTGATATTGACCTTGGTGCGGGTCTTGATGCCCGCGTGAAGCAGGGATTCGATCAGGGACTTGTAAGCGTCCAGAAGCTCCATGTACTTGCCAACCATGGCAATGGTCACTTCGTGCTCGGGGTTCATCAACGATTCAACAACGTTGTCCCACTCACTCAGGTCCGCAGGACGGGCATCCAGGCCGAAGCGTTCAATAACCAGCTGGTCCAGACCATGCTCATACAGCATGCGCGGGATGGCGTAGATGGATTTGGCATCCTGGAGAGGAATAACCGCCCGCTCTTCCACGTTGGTGAACAGGGCGATTTTGCGGCGGGAACTGGCGTCTACCTCATGTTCGGAACGGCAAAGCAGAATATCCGGCTGCAGGCCGATGGAACGCATTTCCTTGACGGAGTGCTGGGTCGGTTTGGTCTTGATCTCGCCTGCGGTCGCAATGTAAGGAACCAGGGTAAGATGCATGAACAATGCGCGCTGAGGGCCCACTTCCACCTTCAACTGACGGCACGCTTCAAGGAACGGAAGTGATTCAATGTCACCGACGGTGCCACCGATTTCAATCAGGGCAACATCCGCTCCAGCGGCACCCTCCACTACCCGACGCTTGATTTCATCAGTGATGTGGGGAATGACCTGAACGGTTCCGCCGAGGTAATCACCACGGCGCTCTTTGCGGATCACTTCCTCGTAAACCCGGCCCGTGGTGAAGTTATTGCGCTTGCTCATCGGCGAGCGGATGAACCGCTCGTAGTGACCCAGGTCGAGATCTGTTTCCGCGCCATCCTCGGTGACAAAAACCTCACCGTGCTGGAACGGGCTCATGGTGCCGGGGTCCACGTTAATGTACGGGTCCAGCTTGAGAATAGTGACCTTCAGGCCGCGTGCCTCGAGGATCGCAGCCAGAGAGGCTGATGCGATACCTTTCCCCAAGGAGGACACGACACCGCCGGTGACGAAAATATAACGCGTCATGCAGATTCCGTGATTGTCTGGTTCGGTGAAGGAGGGAGATTGTCATCTCAAGATGGGACGCCAGACTACCAGAAAGGCCCCACTGACTCAATCACATTCCCGCTCTACAACCAGCCGCCAACCGGCGGCATGGGCGCCTCCCGAGTATTGTTCAGAACACCATAAATCGCCAATGGCAACGAGCTCCGCTGCTTCCCCGGAACCGGCGAAAACCAGCGGCAGACGGGCCCTTTCCCAGGGAGGAACGGCGACTTCCTGCAGCCATTTCTTGAGCGAACGGGACGGGCCATCGGGACGGAAACGGACCCGCTCACCGCCCTGCCTCGTAAATATCCGTATTGGCGGCAAAGGCCTTTCCGGGGTAACAACCGGTTCCAGCCTGAGGAACCATTCGCCGAAACTCAAACCTGAACCCGGCTCCAGAGCAAGCGGGACGTCCGGCAGTGGCGGGTAATCGGGAACCAGGTAGAGATCGCCCTGAAAACGGCGCAGACTGAAGCCATCGGACCGGAGCATCGGCTCCCGATCTTCCCCGGCGAACAGCAGGTCCTGAATGACTTGCTGCCAGTCACCAATCGTGGGCGCATGAAATCCACGCTCCCGAACCCACCAACGGATCAGATTTTTCTGCTCCGCCAGAGGCAGTGTTTTCAGACCATCAACGGGCAGACGGTCCTGGTCGCCGCCGACAGCCTGCCACTGCAAAGCGGCCAGCTTGCGGTTCAGCGCCTCGCTCTCGGCACAGGACTCCGCCGTGTGCCGAAGCCGGCGATTCAGCCCTGGCCAGCGCTCCCGCAGAGGCGGAAGCACGGCGTGGCGCAAAAAATTCCGGTCGAATCGTTGGTCGGTATTGCTGGGATCATCAATCCATGACAGGCCGGACGACCGGGCCCAACGTTCAAGCTCGGCACGCTCAAACCCCAGCAGGGGCCGGACCAGTATTCCGGAGCCAAGGGCACGACACGCCGGCATACCCGCCAGCCCGGCTACCCCACTGCCCCTCAGCATCCGGAAAAGAACCGTTTCCGCCTGGTCATCGCCATGATGGGCCATCAAAAGCAGATCCCGGGGCTGCAGCAGTGCCTCCAGAACCGAATATCGCGCCTTGCGAGCCGCTTCTTCGAGACCACCACCGCCTTCGGAATTACCCCCAGCAACAACAGTCACTCGCTCAACGATAAGCGGGACACCCAGACGATCACACAGCTCGCGGCAAAACGACTCGGTATCCGATGCATTCGGCTGGAGCTGATGATTGATGTGCACTGCCCGCACGGTTCCGGTGCGGCCGTGACAATGGACCGCAAGGTGCAATAGCAGGGTGGAATCCAGGCCGCCGCTCAGGGCAACCCACAGGCGGGCATGATCGGGAAGTTCTCTGACCGGGGCGCAAAGGGCCTCCGGCCAGCGGAAACCGGAGCCGGGCTCAGCGCCCGGTGTCATAGCGGGTCAGCCGCTCGTAACGGCGGGATACCAGCTCATCCAGTGGTAGGCGGCTGAGTTCAGCGACGCCTTTTGCCAGAACTTCCTTCAGGGATTCCGACATTTTTTCGGGGTTGCGGTGAGCGCCGCCGAGAGGTTCGGTCACCACGTTATCCGCCAGGCCAAGATCTTTCAGCCGATCAGCGGTAACACCCATGGCCTCTGCTGCCTGGGCCGCGTATTCGGCACTCTTCCAGAGGATCGAGGCACAACCCTCTGGAGAAATAACCGCGTAGGTGGAGTACTGCAGCATGTTCAACTGGTCGCAGACACCGATGGCCAGCGCGCCACCGGAACCGCCTTCACCGATTACCGTGGAAATAATGGGTGTTTTCAGGCGGGACATAACCGCCAGATTGAAAGCAATGGCCTCACTCTGACCCCGCTCTTCGGCACCAATGCCCGGATAGGCGCCCGGTGTGTCGATAAAGGTGAGGATCGGCATCCTGAACCGCTCGGCCATTTCCATCAGACGCAGGGCTTTGCGATACCCTTCCGGACGAGGCATGCCGAAGTTACGCTTGACCTTGTCCCGGACTTCCCGGCCCTTCTGATGACCAATCACCATCACCGGCTTGTCATTCAGCCTGGCAGTGCCGCCCACGATGGCCAGGTCGTCGGCATAACGACGGTCGCCGTGCAGCTCATCAAAATCCTCAAACATGGATTCGATGTAGTCCAGGGTGTAAGGCCTACGGGGGTGCCGGGCCAGCCGGGCCACGTCCCAGGGCTTGAGATCGGAGAAAATGCTTTCCGTCAGGCTGACGCTCTTTTTCTTCAGCCGGGTGATCTCGTCGGTGATGTTGATGTCGGTGTCGTTGCCAACCATCCGAAGCTCTTCAATCTTGGCTTCCAGGTCGGCGATTGGCTGTTCGAAATCCAGATAGTTAGGGTTCATGATGTTCCATCATTTTTTGCCAGGCGGGAAAATGCTCCGCCAAACCAGAATTTGACACAAAGATAGCAGCGCCCGGTCAGTGGCTAAAGCGGACATTGGTATGAGTCCGCTATCTGACAAACTTTTAATTTTCAGCTTTCTCAATCATAGACCAGTTCTACAGACTGGTCGCCCACGAGGTACCGAAGCTCCAGCAGCAGGTTGTCATCCGGCTGCACCCGCCAGGACTCTCCAAGCTCGATCCGGGTGGACGCCTCCGGGCTGCTGTACTCGATCCAGACCGGGCTACCCTCACACCGGAACGGTCTCAGGGTGGTGTCGAGTTTCTCCAGCAGGCCGTTCTGGAGCTGGTCAGCGTGCAGGTTCAGCTTCAGTCCGCGGCTGAACTGCTGGCGAGCGCTCGCCACATCCATCACCGAGCTGACCCGCATCTTCATCTGGCCGGAATAGTCGTCATGGCTGACCTGCCCTTCCACCACAATTACCTGATCGGATTGCAGCAGCTCCCGGTTTTCGAAAAAGGCCTCCGAGAACAAGGTTGCCTCGATGCGAGCGCTACGATCGTCCAGCGTAATGAAGCACATCGTCGAACCGGTGCGAGTTTTCATGGTGCGCTGGGCAACCACCAGCCCGGCGACCCGCTGGGGTGACTTGTTCGGTTTCAGATCGGCTATGGAGGACCGGACAAACCGGCGAACCTCTTTCTCGTATTCATCAAAGGGGTGGCCGGTGAGGTAAAGCCCGAGCGTGTCTTTCTCGCCCTTCAGGCGCTGCTTCTCGGGCCATTCACGGACGTTTGCCACATCTTCGTAGGGATCGCCGCCATCGCCTGCCTCGAGCATTTCGCCGAACATATCCATCATGCCAACGGATTCGTTCCGGGATTGCTGGTCGGCTTGCTGCACGGCCTTGTCAATGCTGGCCATCAACTGAGCACGACTGGCACCAAGTTTGTCCATGGCACCGGAACGGATAAGCGCTTCCATGGCCCGCTTGTTGACTTTCTTCAGATCAACCCGCCGGCAGAAATCAAAAATGTCCTGGAAGGGTTCGCCATCGCCACGACCCTCCACAATGCTCTGGATCGGCCCCTCGCCCAGACCTTTAATCGCGCCAAGGCCATACACAATCTGGCCTTCGTCGTTGACGGTGAAGGTGTATTCTGATCGGCTGACGTCAGGCACCAGCAGATCCAGCTTCATGTTCCGGCATTCTTCGACCAGCGTCACCACCTTGTCGGTGTTCTGCATATCGGCGGTCAGTACCGCGGCCATGAATTCCGCCGGGTAATGGGCTTTCAGCCACAGGGTCTGGTAGGAAACCAGCGCGTAGGCGGCCGAGTGGGATTTATTGAAGCCATAACCGGCGAACTTTTCCACCAGGTCGAAGATATTTTCGGCCAGGGTCTTGTTGATGCCGTTCTTCTCGCACCCATCCAGGAAGATCTGCTTCTGCTTGGCCATCTCCTCGGGCTTTTTCTTACCCATGGCCCGGCGAAGCATGTCCGCGCCACCGAGAGTATAGCCGGCCATCACCTGGGCGATCTGCATGACCTGTTCCTGGTACAGGATAACCCCGTAGGTGGGCTCCAGAACCGGCTTCAGGCCCTCATATTGGTAATCCGGGTGCGGGAAGGACATGGGCTGGCGACCGTGCTTACGGTCGATAAAGTCATCCACCATGCCCGACTGCAGAGGCCCTGGCCGGAACAGGGCTACCAGGGCGATCATATCTTCCAGGGAGTCCGGCTGGAGACGGCGAATCAGGTCTTTCATGCCCCGGGATTCCAGCTGGAATACCGCCGTGGTCTCGGCCTTCTTGAGCATGTCGAACGAGGGCACATCGTCGAGCGGAATCTCGTTGATGTCGAGCGGTTGCATGCCCTTCTTTTCCCGGCGCGGATTGATCATGTTCAGCGCCCACTTGATGATGGTGAGCGTCCGCAACCCCAGGAAATCAAACTTAACCAGCCCGGCGTCTTCCACATCGCCTTTGTCGAACTGGGTAACCAGGCTGCCACCCTCATCGTCACAATACAGCGGCGAGAAATCAGTGATCTTGGTAGGTGCGATTACCACGCCACCGGCGTGCTTGCCGGCGTTCCGGCACACACCTTCGAGCTTCAGGGCCATTTCCCAGATTTCCTGGGCTTCCTCGTCGTTCTCGAGAAACTCTACCAGCTGCGGCTCCTGCTCCAGAGCCTTCTCCAGGGTCATGCCAGGCTCGAAGGGGATCATCTTGGAGAGTTTGTCGGCCAGACCATAGGATTTGCCCTGCACCCGGGCCACATCGCGCACAACCGCCTTCGCGGCCATGGTGCCGAAGGTGATGATCTGCGACACCGCCTCACGACCGTATTTCTGGGCGGTGTACTCGATGACCCGGTCACGCCCCTCCATGCAGAAGTCGACGTCGAAGTCCGGCATGGAAACCCGCTCCGGGTTCAGGAACCGCTCGAACAGGAGATCGTATTCCAGGGGATCCAGGTCGGTGATCAGCTGGGCATAAGCCACCAGCGAACCGGCACCGGAACCCCGGCCCGGCCCCACCGGAACCCCGTTATTCTTGGCCCACTTGATGAAGTCCATCACGATCAGGAAGTAGCCCGGGAACCCCATCTGGATGATGATGTCCAGCTCGAAATTCAGGCGCTTGTAGTAGGCCTCACGCTTGGCATCGTATTCCGGATCGTCCTTGCTCAGGGTCTTGGCCAGCCGCTCCTCCAGACCTTCCTCCGAGACCTTCCGGAAATAGTCGTCCATGGTCATACCGTCCGGAATCGGGTAGTTCGGCAGGAAGTACTCGCCCATCCGGACCTTCACCGAGCAACGACGGGCAATCTCCACCGTGTTCTCTATG
Source organism: Marinobacter sp. (assembly GCF_041687235.1). Lineage (GTDB taxonomy): Bacteria > Pseudomonadota > Gammaproteobacteria > Pseudomonadales > Oleiphilaceae > Marinobacter. Next base: position 74,399 of record NZ_JAWLCH010000015.1, read on the forward strand.
GCTTCTGGAATGTCACTGAACAGCTCGATCATCTCGTCGGCGCTGCGCAGGTATTGCTGGTCGCTGAAACGACGATCACGTCGCGGGTCGTCCAGGGTACGGCTCTCCCCGATACAGACCCGGGCCTCGTGGGCTTCGAAATCTTCCGCCTCAAGGAAGTGGACATCGTTGGTAGCAACCACCGGAATACCAAGAGATCCCGCCAGCTCAACGCTCAGATGCAGACAATCCTCGTCGCCCGGCCGACCGGTTCGCTGCAGTTCCAGGTAGTAGCTGTCCGGGTACAGGTCCATCCAGTAACGAGCGCGCTCACGGGCCAGCTCCGGCTTGCCTGCCAGCAACGCTTTGCCCACATCTCCCATCTTGCTGCCCGAGAGTGCAATCAGACCATTTGCCCGGGCCTCCAGCCATCTGCGCTGGATAATCGGTTTACCGAAACGCTGTCCCTCGGTGTAGCCCAGGGAAATGATTTCAGTGAGATTCAGATAGCCATCGTTATCCCTTGCCAGCAGCGTCAGCCGGAACGGATTCTCCGGTTCATCCGGGTTTTCGAGCCACAGATCCGCACCAATGATGGGCTTAACACCCGCGCCCATGGCCGCCTTGTAGAAGCGAACCAGTGAGCACATATTCGACTGTTCGGTCAGGCCCACGGCCGGCATGCCCAGCTCGGCAACGCGACTGATCAGCGGTTTAACCCGCACCAGACCATCCACCATGGAGTATTCGGAATGGACACGGAGGTGTACAAAAGTCTGCGACATAACGTCAGGTTATTCCTGCTGTAGAAATTCAGTTTGGGCAGCGGCCTCAGCCGCCGATCACGGCCCGGAGTTCTTCTTCAGTCTGGGGCCCGAAACGGGTTTCCACCACATCGCCTTCCGGATTGATCAGGAACGTGGCCGGCAGAGCAACCGGCAATTTCCAGCCGAACCCGGGGCCGGGGTCGTCCGCCAGCATGGTAAATTCAATGCCCATCCGCTCACCCAGCTCGACCAGGGCATCGCCCGTCACTCCATCGAAATTAACGCCCAGCACGGTGATGTCGGGGGCCTTATCCAGTTCGTTCAGCTCCGGGATTTCCTCAAGGCACGGCTTACACCATTCTGCCCAGTAGTTAACCAACACCCATTGGCCACGCAGGGTGTCCCAATTCAGTTTTGTTCCCTCGGCGCGCTCGAGTTCAATTTTTTCACAGCCTGTCATGGTCAGCACAAGCACAATAAGACTGACCAGGCCAAGCCGGGGCCGGGCACGAAAACAATCAGGGTACTGCACTGGAAAACCTCCTGTTAGACTACCGGCCACAGAAATCGTGGACTCCATTCAGACAACCAGGCACGAAGATGACAGAACCGACCCGGATTTTCCACAACCCGCGCTGCTCGAAATCCCGCCAAACCCTTGAACTGCTTACCGAACGGGGTATTGAACCGGAGATTATACGCTACCTGGAAACACCACCGACAGAGCAGGAGCTAAAGGATATTCTGAACGCCCTGAACCTGCGCCCTCGCGAACTGATGCGCACGAAAGAAAAAGAGTATAAAGAACAGGGCCTGAACAACCCCGACCTCAGCGATGAGCAGTTAATCGCGGCCATGATAGCAACGCCGAAACTGATTGAACGACCCATCGTGATCGCCAACGGCAAAGCAGCCCTTGGCCGTCCACCGGAAAACGTTCTCTCGATTCTGTGAGCCCTTTCCAAGTTCCCGAACCAGATCAGAAGGATCGCTGACGATGTCCGAGCAATTGCCATACATCCTCGTGCTTTTTTATAGCCGCACGGGCCAGACGGCGGAGCTGGCCAGCCAGATCGGCCGTGGCGTGGCGCGGGTGAACGGCATTGAAGCCAGGCTGAGATCGGTACCGCCGGTTTCCCCGGACACCGACGCCTCGCTGCCCGCGGTGCCGGACTCGGGGGCGCCTTACGCCAGCAAATCCGATCTCGCACATTGCGCCGGACTGGCCATCGGTAGCCCTACCCGCTTTGGTAACATGGCCGCACCTCTGAAGCATTTCCTGGACAGCACGGGCGACCTCTGGCTGAGTGGTGCCCTCGAAGGCAAACCCGCCGGCGCCTTTACATCGACCGGCAGCCTTCATGGCGGACAGGAAACCACATTAATGACCATGATGATGCCGCTGCTTCATCACGGCATGGTGATCTGCGGCCTGCCCTACTCGGAGAAAAACCTGAGTGAAACAGAGACCGGCGGCACGCCCTACGGGCCGACACACTGGGCTGGCACGGGCGAACAACAACCACTCAGTGCTCATGAAAAAGCTTTATGCCAGGCCTTTGGCGAGCGGCTTGCCCGGCTCGCACTGAAACTCGCTGACTGATACAGGCGCTGGTGCGAAACGTAATTTTGGTTACTACTTCTCTATCCCGGAAACACACTATGCTGAACAACCCAAAGGCCCGCACCACTGCCCGGGCAACGATCGCGCTCTACATTGGTGTTCTCGCCACGCTTCTGATTACGACCTTCTACCCGGCACCCATAGAAGGCGTTTCGATAACGTTAATGCTGGCCGTAAAGCTGATCCCTCTGCTGGCCTTTGCGGTTCCGGTCTTTCGGGGCCACAATCGGGGCTATATCTGGATGTCGTTCGTGGTGATCTTCTACTTCACCCAGGCCGTGGTTTCCGCCTGGCTCAGCGAGGGTGCTCCCGGGCCGGTCATTCTGACGATATTGACCTTTCTGTTATTCACTGTTGCCATGATTCACCTGAAAGTGAACCGGCCCGTGGCGAACGGAAATACACCCTGAATACCTGGATCTGACCGTATATGGCTGACACAAGCAACTCCGGAACCGTGCAGCGGCCACCCGCGCCGCCCAGAAGCACCCTGACCCTGAGAGATGTTTGCACTGCGCTTGTGACCAGTGGAGAAATCAGCCAGGAAGACGCCGAACGGGTGCTCTCGGCCAATCTCGGCGCGGCCTCCGGCGAAGGACAGAAGGGCAAACGCCATCCACTGGAACTGGTGGCCATTGCCGCGCTTACCAGCCAGAAGAGCGGCCGCACCCTCGATCTGGATCGGCTGACCCACTGGCTGGCCGATTGGGCCGGGCAACCCTATTACCATATTGATCCTCTGAAGATCGACACGCCCGCCATTGCCCGGGTGATGTCTTACGCCTTTGCCCAACGCCACGGCATTCTGGCGGTAGAGATCGGCTCTGAAGAGGTGCTGATCGCCAGCACTGAGCCGTTCAAGAGCGACTGGGTGCAAAACCTTCAGCAGGCTGTCCGCAAGGACATCCGTCGCGTTGTCGCCAACCCCGAGGATATCCGCCGGTATACGGTGGAGTTCTATCAGCTGGCCAACTCCGTCAGCAAGGCCAGTGGCAACCAGGGCCCGGGTGTGGCCGGCAACCAGAATTTCGAGCAATTACTGGACCTTGGCGCCAGCGAACATCCGGACGCCAACGACCAGCACGTCGTCAAGATCGTCGACTGGCTGCTGCAGTACGCCTTCGACCAGCGCGCCTCGGACATCCACATTGAGCCTCGCCGAACAGTCACCCAGGTGCGGTTCCGGATCGATGGTGTGCTTCACAACGTTTACGAATTCCCGGAACACGTGGGCGTGGCGGTTACCAGTCGGCTGAAGATCCTTGGCCGTCTGAATGTTGCCGAGAAGCGCCGCCCCCAGGACGGTCGTATCAAGACCCGCAAGCCCGATAATCGCGAGGTGGAACTTCGTCTGGCCACCATGCCGACCGCCTTCGGCGAAAAAATGGTGATGCGGATTTTTGATCCAGACGTGCTGCTCAAGTCCTACGAGCAACTGGGATTCGGCAGGGAAGACCGCCAGCGCTGGCAGGAAATCACCTCCCGCCCCCACGGCATTGTCCTGGTAACCGGGCCGACCGGGTCCGGCAAGACAACAACGCTGTATTCAACCCTGAAGCAGATAGCCTCGCCCGAACTCAACGTCTGCACCATCGAAGATCCCATCGAAATGGTGGAGCCGGCGTTCAACCAGATGCAGGTCCAGACCAACATCGACCTGACCTTTGCCGCAGGCGTGCGGGCCTTGCTCCGGCAGGATCCGGATATCATCATGATTGGCGAGATCCGCGATCTGGAAACCGCAGAGATGGCGGTTCAGGCGGCCCTTACCGGCCATCTGGTGCTCTCCACGCTGCACACCAACGATGCGCCCAGTGCCATTACCCGGATGATGGAACTGGGCATTCCACCTTACCTGATTCGGGCCACGGTACTGGGCGTGATGGCACAACGGCTTGCCCGAACTCTGTGCCCCCATTGCAAGACGCCCGGTCCCGCCGACGAACAGGCCTGGCAAACCCTGACCCGGCCCTGGAAAGCCCCGGTTCCCAAGCAGTTCTATCAGCCCGTGGGTTGCCTGGAATGCCGGAACACCGGGTATCTTGGCCGGGCCGGGGTTTATGAAATCATGACGCTCTCAGGCCCCTTGCTGCGACAGATTACCGATCACTGCGAACTGGAACAGCTCAGATTGGACGCCTACAAGGAAGGTATGAAATCCCTGCGCCTGAGTGGCGCGCAGAAAGTGGCCGCCGGCCAGACCACGGTGGAGGAAATCCTGCGGGTAACGCCGGAGAGTCAACGCTGAGCAGGGTCAGGCCCCGGGGCGCAACCCGCACTGCCCGAGCAATTCCTGCCAGGCTCTGGTGTGCGCCATCATGGCCATGTCCAGCTCCCGCCAGAGACTAACCTGGGCGTCCTGCGAAAGATGGCGCTCGTACCATCCGGTAAAACTCTCCGGCATGATCTCTTCCTGAACTCTGGCCAGCCGCTCGAACGGCTCAATAAGTGCAACCCGTCCCTGGGTTACCGCGCTCATGTAAGGCTGAATCTTTTCGATGTACACGTTGAAGAACATGTTCTGCACAATATCCGACTGGTTATTGGGCTTGCCATCGAGACACAGGGGGCGACCGTCGATTCTTTGCCTGAGCAATTTTGTCCCGTCCTGCAGCCGTGCGGTCAAAAGAAGTGCGCTGTTGATCAACTGGCCGGCGCGGTATTCCGCTTGCCAGCGCTGATGAACGTCGCCGGCAAAATCGAGGGACACCGCCAGGTCTTCCGAGTACAAAAGAGCAACGACTGCGTTCAGGCTCTCGATATCAAGAGCCAGATCAGATACGGGGTTGCCCTCTGGCGCAACCGGATAATAGCCCTTGGCCAGGGTGAACAGTCTTTCAATTTCTTCGACGCCCCAGGTGGCATTCCAGATCGCAATGGGCAGGGATTCAAGTTTGCTGTCGATAGCACCCGCGAGCTCTTCAGAGAATTCTTCATCCTCTATGTCCGGCAGACAGTCCCGGGCGGCCTGAATGAACCGGATTTCATAGCGCAGACGGTTAAGGGGCTGCATAACCCGTCCCATCACCGAGTTTTTCTCACCAACCACGTACTGAAGCTCACAGCCGTACAGAGACAGAAAATCCAGCATTCCCATGTCCAGCTCTGGCATGGTGAGCACTCGGTCACGGCGACGGGGTAGCTGATTCGCGGAATCGATTTCGGACAACTCGGGATCGGTTTCCAGAACCCGGGCCACCCGCTCCACGTATTCATCCATCATGGGGCGGGCATCAGAGAACGGATTGCAACCTGCAAGAAATACCGCCAGAACCGGAGTGGCGATTCTGAAAAGTCCGATTCCTGGCATCAGGTCCTCCTGCATTGGCGGGACAGAGCCCCAGGCTTAGCGCTTTTGCAGCAGGGCATCAACCTCCGCGAAATCACGGGCGACGAAACGTTCGGTTTCCGGCAGATCGCCCTCGCGGACAAGCCAGGCGGTCTGCATGCCTGCTTCTTCAGCTGCCTCAAGCTCGGCTTCCACATCAGACAGGAATAGCACCGTGCCCGCTTCCACACCCAGCTCCGACAGAATATTGCGGTATGAGGCCGCCTCTTTCTTGCCACCGATACGGGTATCAAAGTAGCCGGAGAAGAACGGCGTAAAGTCGCCCTCCGTGGTGAAACCGAAAATCAGTTTCTGGGCCTTGACCGACCCTGAGGAGTATACGAACAAACGCAGACCCCGATCATGCCAGCGTTGCAGGTAATCGGCTGCATCGGCATAAATATGCCCCTTCAGCTCTCCCTGTTGGTATCCCTGCTCCCAGACCATACCTTGAAGTGCCTTCAGGGAGGTCTCCTTGCGATCTTCGTTGATCCAGGTTTTCAGTACCCCGATCAGCCCCTCAACATCCTCCCTATCGACACCGGACACCTCCGCAACAGCATCCAGCTGCTCGGAAACAGCGGGGTTGTCCTGCTGCTGGTCACGGACAAAGCCCGGCAGATGCTCGCTGGCGTAGGGGAACAGGACATCGTGGACAAACGAGATGGAACTGGTGGTCCCTTCGATGTCCGTCAGTACGACCCGGATCATTCCGACGCTCCCGCCAGCGCCTCATAACGGGGCAACCGGCCGGCGATGTCTTCACCGGTAAAATCGGCGACCCAGCCTTCAGGGTTGGTGAACAGGCGAATACAGGTGAATTCGGGCTCCGGGCCCATATCAAACCAGTGGCGCGTACCATCCGGCACACTGATCAGATCGTTCTTCTGGCACAACACGGCAAACACCTCGTTGCCGAAGTGCAGGTAGAACAGGCCCTGACCACGCACAAAGAAACGGACCTCATCCTCGCTGTGAGTGTGCTCATCGAGGAACTTCTGTCGGAACGCCTCTTTCTGAGGGTTGTCCGGATTCAGGCTAATCACATCGGCAGTCTGAAAGCCGCATTCTTCTTTCAGTTTCGAAACTTCATCGTTGTAAGCATCGAGGATGTCTTCCTGGGATGCGTCCGAAGGCAGATCCCTGGTTGGCCATTGCTCAAAGCGCACCCCCTGGCGGGCCAGGATGTCACGAATCTCCGCGGGGTTCTCGGTAACCTTCTTTGCCGTCTCAGGCTGGCTCTGGTCAAAAATACTCAGGGTAGTCATGGGCGGACCCTCATGGTTTCAAGCTCACATTCAAACAGGAATTCAAAAGCCTCGACATGGCGCAGGCAATCGGCCATGGTTTTGCCCCAGGTGTACAGGCCATGGCCACGAATCAGATAACCGGGCTGCTCGGGGTGATCCTGGAACCACACCCGGGTCTGCTCCGCCAGCGCGTCGATGTCCTGGGTGTTGTCGAACACCGGAACGGTCAGTACCGATTCGTGGGTGTCGACGCCGGTAAACGCCTTTTGCAATTCGTAGCCCTCCAGCGACAACGGCTGGCCGGGTTCCAGCAGGCGACTGAGAACCGTTGCCTTCACCGAGTGCGTGTGAAGCACCGCACCGACCTCCGGAAAGACCTCGTACAACACGGTATGCAACCGGGTTTCCGCAGAGGAGCGACAGTCACTCTGTACCGGTTGACCGGCGAGATCCACCACCATGACATCACCCGCCCCCAGTTTACCCTTATGGCGGCCGGAAACCGTTATGGCAATGTGTTCCGCATCTATGCGGGCCGAGTAATTGCTGCTGGTGGCCGGCGACCAGCCCTGCTGGTAAAGGAAACGGCCGGCCTCGACAATGGCTTCCGCAGCAACGGCGTATCGGGTTACATCAAACACGAGTTCTCTCCAGGGTTTCAGAGTGTTTTCAACACTCCCCTCGGCGCCATTATAGGGACGAAGCGGCGCCCCGCAAATGGTGCCGGGCGGCAATCAGATCGGCGACAATGGAGATAGCAATTTCTGCCGGAGTCTTACTCGGAATATCGACGCCAATGGGCGCCCGCAGACGGTCCAGCGCGGCCTTTTCCAGTCCCAGGGAAGCGAGTCGTTCCCGCCGGGCTTCCGAGGTTTTCCGGGAACCCATGGCGCCGATGTAAAAAGCCCTGGAGTGAAGGGCCGCAAGCAGGCCCATATCGTCGATACGAGGATCATGGGCCAGAGCCAGGATGCCGGACCAGGTATCGCCGAACTCCGTCGCAATCAGATCGTCGGGCAGGCGGCGATCCAGTGGAATCTGATCATAACTCCAGCCAGCCGCAAAGATTTCCCGTGGTTCACAGAGGGTAACGGCAAAATCCGCAGCCGTTGCGAACTCCCAAACGTATCGGGCAACCTCACCGGCACCAATCAGCAATAGCCGGCATTCAGGTTGCAGGCCATGAAGAAGCTGCTCGCCATCAAAGCGAACCGGGTTACGCTCCCGGGATACAGAGTAGTCCAGGGTCGCAGTACCTTTCAAAGGCACGCGACGAACAACCGGCTGACGCCTCTCAAGGGCATCCGCCAGCGCCCGGACATGATCCAGCCCTGCATCGCCAACCAGCGGTTCAACAAGAAGCCGGATCCGTCCACCACAGGGCAGCTGGAACTGATCCCGGTCATCATCGGTAATCCCATAATCCACAAAGACGGGATGGCCAGCCCCGTTTTCCGCGGTGCGTCGGAGCAGGTCTTCTTCCAGACAGCCGCCAGACACCGAGCCGCTCCAGTGACCGGATTCTGAAATCGCCAGCCAGGAGCCTACCGGTCGCGGGGAGGAACCCCAGGTCTCGACGATGGTGCAGAGCCAGGCCCGCTGACCCAGCCCCAGCCAGTCAGACAATGTATCCAGCACAGCCTGACGGCCCGTAACGACCGATTGAGCGACCGGTAAATCAGACATCTGCTTTCAACGGCAGGCTGCGCTGGCGCTTGCCGGTGAGCGCGAACAGGGCATTACCCAGAGCCGGGATGACCGGCGGCACTCCCGGCTCGCCAACGCCAGTGGGCGTTTCGGCGCTCTCAACAATGTCTACCAGCACGTCTGGACGTTCGTACTGCCGCATCAGCGGGTAGTCGTGGAAGTTACTCTGCTGGACCTCGCCGTTCTCCAGGGTGATTTCCCCATGGAGCGCCGCCGTCAGCCCGAACAGGATACCGCCTTCAATCTGGTCTTCCACGATACGCGGATTCACGACCTGGCCACAGTCGACCGAACAGGCCACCTTGTAAACCCGAATGGCACCATTCTCGATACCCGCTTCCACCACCTGCGCAACGTAAGTGCCGAAGCTCCGGAACAAAGCGAGCCCTCGGGCCCGGCCCTCTGTTACAGGTGAGTTCCAGTCGGCAAGCCGGGCAACCCGTTCAAGCACTTCCAGGTGCCTTGGCTCATGGGCAATCAGCTCGCGCCGGAACTGGTAGGGATCCGCCCCCGCTTCGTGGGCAAGCTCGTCCATGAAAGTTTCAACGGCAAAGCCGTTGTGGGAATACCCGACTGACCGCCACCAGGTAATGGGAATGCCGGGGTCTGTGTGAGTATGCCGGATATCAATGTTGGCCACCCGGTAGGGATACTCGATAGCACCCTCGATCGCCGAGATATCTTTCGGTGTGGCGATGCCTTCGGCCATCAGGCCCACCCTGCCCAATGTGTCGTACATGAATTTTGGCGCCCAGGGATACTGGGCCGGCGCGGCATTGCGAACATACCAGTCGAGAATCTGGGGCCCTACGATCTGGTGGTGCCACCCGGTCAGCTCGCCGCCAGAGAGGCTGGCCTTCATCCGGTGCAGCATCGCCGGACGATAGAGGTCATGACGGGTATCTTCTTCCCGGGACCAGATCACTTTGACCGGCCGCCTGACCCGATAAGCCACGGCAGCTGCTTCCTCGATGTAATCCTGGGTCAGGCGACGGCCAAACCCGCCACCGAGAAAGGTGGTGTTGAGGGTGATATCGTCAGGCCCGAGATCGGTCGCCCTGGCGGCTGCAATCCGGCCAAGGTCCGGCGCCTGGGTGGGGGCCCACACTTCCATCCGGTTGTCACGATACCAGGCTGTCGCGTTCATGGGCTCCAGGGTGGCGTGGGCCAGGTAGGGCTGGGCGTACTCGGCTTCCACTATCCTGTCGCTCGCCTCCATGGCGGTGGTCACGCTGCCTTCGCTACGCTCGGACTCACCGGGATCGTCATCGGCCGCGCAACGATACGACTCAAACACATCGTCCGTGGACAGAGCCAACGCGTCCGAAAAGTCCCAGTCGACGGTCAGTGCCTCCTGGGCTTTCCGGGCACGCCAGTATTTGTCCGCAACAACGGCAACACCGCGCTCGATCTCAAACACGTCCAATACCCCGGTCATCCCCCGGACCTCATCACCGTTAAAGCCGCGAACCCGGCCTCCGCGACGGGGCGCCCGGGAAATCACCCCATACACCATGTCCGGAAGGTCGACATCAATACCGTAGACCGCCGTTCCCGTTGACTTGGCACGGGCATCCAGCTTGCCCCCTTGCTTGCCTATATACTTCCATTCGCTCCGTGGCTTGAGGGCAATGTCACCGCGCACCACCTCTTTCGAAGCCAGTTCCACCAGCTTTCCATAGGCCATCGAGTCAATGCCGTTGGGGTGAACAACCCTTCCCTCGCTGGCATGGCATTCTGTCGCATCGACCTTCCAGACCCGGGCGGCAGCCATAACCAGCATCTGCCTCGCTTCGGCGCCGGCCATTCGCAGGGGTTCCCAACTGGTTGCGATACTGGTACTGCCGCCGGTGAGCTGAAGTTTATACAGGGGGTTCCGGTACTCAGGCGCAACCGGCGCGAATCGGGGCGTAATCCGCTCTGGCTGCACTTCCAGCTCTTCGGCGATCAGCGTCGTCAATCCGGTATAGGTCCCCTGCCCCATTTCTACACGGGCCAGAGTGAAGAAGATCTCATCATCCGCTGTCAGCTCCAGCCAGGCATCGGGTCGCCATTGGCCCGTGTCGGGCTCATAGCCTGTTCGGATTCCGGCACACCCCGGCAACGTCATTGAAATCATGAGACTGCCTGAGGCGCCGGCACTGACCTTGAGGAAATTCCGTCGGTTCATGAGCATGTTACGCCTCCCGGACCGGCGTGATGCCCGACGACTCGTCGCCAGCCACCGATTCCACGGCTGCAATGATCCGGGAGTAGGTTCCACATCGGCACAGATTGCCTGTCATGGCCGCCACAATGTCTTCCCGCGACGGGGCCGGATTATTGGCCAGTAGATGAGCTGCACTCATGATCTGGCCAGACTGGCAGTAGCCGCATTGCGGAACGCCGTGCTCAATCCAGGCTTCCTGAAGAGCGTGAAGGCGACCACCTTCGCTTAAACCTTCAATCGTGACGACCTGGCCACCGGCGGCCATCTCAACGGGCGTCGAGCAGGAACGCACGGGCTGACCATTCAGGTGCACCGTGCAGGCGCCGCAAAGGCCGGCGCCGCAACCGAATTTGGTTCCCTTTAGCCCCAGCTCATCCCGCAATACCCACAAAAGTGGCGTATCACCTTCAATATCCAGCGATCGCTCGTCGCCATTAACTGTCAGGCTCAAGGCCATGCCCACTCTCTCCTGTTGTGTCTCCGGCCTTGTTGCCGGTTTTTTGTTGTTCCGGCCGCACCTGCGGCAGATGCTCAGAGTTTATCTGACGACTTCTTCGCCATCCTTGTTAACCCAGATCTTGCGTTCACCGGATTCCATCTTGCCTTTCGAGTCCCAGACTTCCCGATCCGTTGTAGCTTCTTTAACCTTGCCATTGTCATTCCAGATCACTCGGTCCTTACAACCCGCCAGTGCCAGTACTGCAAACAGAACCAATACAATTTTCTTCACGACGATAACCTCCGTTCAGCCGCCCTGGCGGCTCTTGTTGAAAGGTGCCTGGAATTGAAGCCACTAGCGGCTTCCATGAAGTTCACGATTGTGCTGCTTGTCCCGTTCACTTTTTCGCACCATGACATAAACAGCGCCGGTCCCACCATGGTGTTTTTGGGCCGAATGGAACGCCAGAACGTCGTCCAGCTCTGGTAGCCACTTGGCAAGGTAACTCTTGAGCTGGGCTATACCGTCCGGATTGCGCTCGCCCTTACCGTGAAGAATGATCACAGAACGCAAACCATAGCGCACACAATCACCGATAAACCTGAACACTTCGCGTCGGGACTGCTCAACGGTCATCCGATGCAGATCCAGGCGGGCTTCAATGGGATACTGGCCGAGCCTGAGCTTGCGAAACACACCGTGCTGGATGCCCGGACGCTGCCAACTCAGTACATCATGAGCCGTGAGAGGCTCGACCATATCGGACGTCAGGGGATTTGCATCTCTCACCGGTGTCTCGACAGCCGCCCTCTGACGCTCAAGATGGCCTGGCGTCAGTTCGCGAGGCGTCGATACCTCGGCCCGATTGGGCTTGCGGATACGCCGGACGTCTTTCATTTCCTCAAGGAAGCTGAGGCGTTCTTCTTTGGTAGTCATGGCATTACAATTAATGACCTGTTTCAGGTGACGACTTTACCACCCGGCCCCCTGGCCTTAAAGAAAACTGACCTATGTCAGGCTGTCTGCGACGAAAATCGTAGGGCGACAGAGGGTTTGGCTACACTACACTTCAGTCAGAAAATAATAACCAGCGAGCGACGACGGACATGGCCTCAGCAAACCAGGAAAACGACCGCCCCCAGAACATCCGCGCAATTATGACCTTTCTGCGGGAACACGCGCCGTTTTCCAGCATGGACGACTCGCATCTGGCGCACTTCGCCGAGAACGCCTCAATACAGTTCTACGCCGACGGCGATGTTGTCCTGTCGCCGGACCAGGGCGTTGTCAAACGATTTTACGTGGTCAAACAGGGACGGATTCGCGGCGAGCGCCACAACGATAAGGAAGACCGCACCGAAACGACCTTCGAAATCAGCCAGGGGGAGTGCTTTCCGCTCGCCGCGATGATTGGTGAACGCCCAACCAGGACCCTGCACAGGGCCTCTGGCGATACTTTTTGCCTCAGCATCGGCCAGACAGCATTCGTTACCCTGTTTTCGGAAAGTGAGCCTTTCCGGGATTTCTGCCTGCGAGGTGTCAGCAGCCTGCTCGACCAGGTAAACCGACGAATCCAGTCCAGCGCCATGGCGTCCATGGGCTCCAGCACATCCCTGGACACCCCGCTGGAACGCTACGCCCTGCGGAACCCGATCGTGTGCTCACCCGACCTGCCGGTACGCAAGGCCGTGGCCCGCATGCACGAAAACAATGTCGGCAGCATCATTATCACGGACGAAAACCGCCACCCAACCGGGATTTTCACCCTTCGGGACCTCCGGACCATGGTCGCCGAGAGCACAGGCCCGCTGGACACGCCGATACAGCAGGTAATGACGAAGAATCCATGCTGCCTGCCATCCCACGCCGATGCCTTTGAGGCAGCCATGCTGATGGCGGAACATCATTTCGCCCACCTGTGCGTCATCGACGATGACCGCAAGTTGATTGGTGTGGTTTCAGAGCGAGACCTGTTCTCCCTGCAGCGGGTGGATCTGGTTAACCTTGCCCGTACCATTGGCACAGCCACTCACCTGCGCACCCTGGTGAGTCTGAGAACGGATGTCTCGCGGCTGGTGGATGCCATGCTCGCCCATGGGGCCGATTCCGGGCAGGTGGTGAAGATCATCACCACACTCAATGACGTCACTGTCCGGCGGGTTCTTGAACTGAACATCAAGAAGAACGATCCGGGCATTCCCTTTACCTGGCTGACGTTCGGTAGCGAGGGGCGTCAGGAACAGACCCTGCTGACCGATCAGGACAATGGCATCCTGTTCCAGACCCCGAAGGGCATGACCGAGGACGAGGTGCGCGAGAAACTGCTGCCCTTTGCCCGGCGGGTTAACGACGAACTGGCAGAATGCGGCTTTACCCTGTGCAAGGGCAACATCATGGCCAGCAATCCCAAGCTCTGCCTCAGCGACAGGGAATGGGACGACTGGTTTATCCGGTTTATTGACGCATCCACACCCCAGAACCTGGTTTATTCGTCCATTTTTCTCGATATGAGGGCCATTTATGGCCCGACGGAACCCCTGCATGACCTTCTGGACAAAGTCCTGTCCCGGATCCGCAAGAACGCGCTGTTCCAGAAAATGCTCGCAGGCAACGCCTTCCAACGGAAACCGCCGCTGACCATGTTCCGCAACTTCCGCTATATCTCTGAGGGCAAGAAACACTCACTGGACCTCAAGCGCCAGGGCCTGGCCCCGTTCGTGGAGGCGGTGAGGGTCTTTGCCCTGGCTAACGGCGTTGAAACAGCAAACACCCTGGAACGTATGGATGAGCTGGCCAAAAAAGGCGTTTTTGACCCCAAGGATGCCAATGCCTGGAAAGAAGGATACAGCCTGATTCAGGCAATCCGGATGCGGGCCCACCAGGAGATGCTCGCAAAAGGGGAAGAACTGACCAACTACATTGATCCCGATGATCTGAACCCGCTCGACCGTCGAATCCTGCGGGAATCGTTCAGACAGGCGCAGCGGTTGCAGCAAAAACTCGAAGTTACCTACCAACTCTGACCTTCAGGCGCGAGATATGCTGGAACAGATCAAACAATGGATTGAGCATCGCCGGGGCGGGAAGATAGGCAACCATGATCCCGGCAATCTGCCAAACCCGAAAACACCGGGTGAACAGCTGCTTTCAGATTGCCGCCTGATTGTGCTGGATCTGGAAACCACCGGGCTGAACGCCACAAAGGATGAAGTTATCGCCATCGGTGCTGTCGCCATCCGGGGTGGCATCATCCACCTGGGTGATCAGTTCGATCTGATCCTGCGTCGGCCAGAGCTCGATATTCGCGAAACCGTGCTGATTCACGGAATCGGCCCGGAAGCCCTGACCCAGGGGCACGAAATTGAAGACGCGCTGCTGTACCTTCTGGAATGGATGAACGGCGATCCGATTCTCGCCTACCATTCGGCCTTCGATCAGAAATTTCTGGAAAAGACCCTGAAGGCGCAACTGGGGTATACACAGTCCCACATCTGGATGGACGTCGCAGACCTGATGCCTGCGTTTTTCCCCAACACGAAAACCGGCGGCAAAGGACTCGACAACTGGGCGGATTATTTCGACCTTGAAGTCAGTGAACGGCATCACGCTGCCTCCGATGCCCTTGCCACAGCCGAACTCACCCTGATAGCCCTCAACAAGGCCCGGGCGGAGGGGATAAAAACCCTGAAGGGGCTTTACGACAAGCTTCATTACCACCGTCGGCTACAAAACATGCATCGCTACTGAATCGATGCCGGGCGAGACGTCCCGGAAATAGACCGACGTCACGCCAAATTACTGAGAATTAGACCTTTTGCCAATATCTATCTATCGCTTGACCAGTAAAGTCAGTAGGGACAACTAGTCGGAGAAGTACTTATATGAATAATAAATTCTCTACAACCAACACTTCACAGAAAACCCACCCAACCTCCACAACAAAAAGACAGGAGTGATCCTATGTCAGGTCATGACTACGATGCTGTGAATTACTGGAAGGCGAACCTTCGCCTGATATTCGGGAGCCTGATCGTATGGGCCCTGGTATCCTATGGCTTTGCGATACTGCTTCGCCCCATGCTCGCCGGCATACCTATTGGCGGAACCGACCTCGGGTTCTGGTTCGCCCAACAGGGTTCGATTCTTACCTTCATCGCGCTGATCTTTCATTACGCCTGGCGTATGAACCGGCTCGATGAAAAATTCGACGTGCATGAGGAGTAAGCTCGAATGGACCAGTTTATAATCAACCTGTTATTCGTTGGCGGTTCATTCGCCCTCTATATCGGTATCGCCATCTGGGCGAAGGCCGGTAGTACAAGTGACTTCTACGTCGCGGGTGGCGGCGTTCACCCCATCACCAACGGTGCGGCGATCGGTGCTGACTGGATGTCCGCGGCATCCTTTATCTCCATGGCGGGCCTGATTGCCGCCGGCGGTTACGCCAACTCAACCTTCCTGATGGGCTGGACCGGTGGTTACGTACTGCTGGCCATGCTGCTTGCCCCTTACCTGCGTAAGTTCGGCAAGTTTACGGTTCCGGAGTTTATCGGTGACCGTTTCTACAGCAGGAATGCGCGGTTTGTGGCCGTGGCCTGTCTGATTGTGGCGTCAGTGACCTACGTAATCGGCCAGATGGCCGGTGCCGGTGTTGCGTTCTCCCGCTTCCTGGAAGTGGACTCAACCATGGGTCTGATCATCGCTGCGGTCGTGATCTTCATCTACGCGGTTCTCGGTGGTATGAAAGGCATCACCTATACCCAGGTGGCCCAGTACTGCGTTCTGATCATTGCCTACACCATTCCTGCGGTGTTCATCTCACTGCAACTGACCGGCAATCCGATCCCGCCGCTGGGTCTGTTTTCTACCCACGTAGAGTCTGGCGTACCACTGCTGGAGAAACTGGACCAGATCATTACCGAGCTTGGCTTCCAGGACTACACCGCTGACGTGGACAATAAACTGAACATGGTTCTGTTTACCCTGTCGCTGATGATCGGTACTGCCGGTCTGCCGCACGTCATCATCCGCTTCTTCACCGTACCCAAGGTTGCAGACGCACGCTGGTCCGCCGGCTGGGCACTGGTCTTCATCGCCCTGCTGTACCTGACAGCACCTGCCGTTGCTTCCATGGCTCGACTGAACCTGATGACCACCATCTACCCCGATGGTGTCGATGGTCAGGCCATTGAGTATGACGAGCGGCCACAGTGGATTCAGGAATGGGAAGTAACCGGCCTGATCCAGTTCGAGGACAAAAACAACGACGGCCGCATCCAGTTCTATAACGAGGGTAATGCGGAATTCGCAGAAGAAGCCGAAGCCAGAGGCTGGCAAGGCAACGAGTTCACCTACAACAACGATATCCTGGTTCTGGCCAACCCGGAGATTGCCAACCTGCCAGGCTGGGTCATCGGCCTGATTGCAGCCGGCGGTCTTGCTGCCGCATTGTCGACAGCGGCTGGTCTGTTGCTGGCGATATCGTCCGCGGTGAGTCACGACCTGATCAAGGGTGGTTTCAATCCGAACATCTCGGAGAAGGGGGAGCTACTGGCAGCGCGTATCTCAATGGCCGTTGCCATTGTGCTGGCCACCTATCTGGGCGCCAACCCTCCAGGGTTCGCGGCGCAGGTGGTGGCTCTGGCCTTCGGTATCGCGGCAGCCTCGCTGTTCCCGGCGCTGATGATGGGTATCTTCTTCAAGCGCATCAACAACGTTGGCGCCATCTCGGGTATGTTGGCTGGGCTGGGTGCAACCCTGGTCTACATCTTTATCTTCCTGGGCTGGTTCTTCATCCCTGGAACCAACAACCTGGCCAACACTCCGGATAACTGGCTGCTGGGTATTTCCCCGCTGTCGTTCGGTGCGGTTGGTGCAATCATCAACTTTGCGGTAGCCTTTGCGGTCTCTCATGCGACCGAAGAGCCGCCCGTTGAGATTCAGGAACTGGTCGAAAGCGTTCGGTACCCACGCGGTTCCGGCAAAGCGACTGACCACTAAGCAACACATCAGCCAACGACAGATGAGAATCTGACTGGCTGAACCTGAACGGGCTTCCTCCTTGGGGAAGCCCGTTTTTTTTCGAGGAAACAATCTTATGTTCTGGACTTTTGTGGCGACAGTGTTCTGTGGTCTCGGCGCCGCCGGTATCGCCCTCGGCATACGTGCCATCACCCGCAAGAAAGCGCCCAAGTGGATTATTCCGGTATTCGCCGGCGCGGGCATGCTGGGTTACCTGATTTACATGGAGTACACCTGGTTTGATCTCAAGCAGACGCAGCTCCCGGAAGAGGCCATCGTGGTCAGTACCGAAGAATATGGCGCGCCCTGGCGACCCTGGGCCTATGTGGTCCCGCAGGTAACGGCATTTACTGTTCTGGATACCAACAGCGTTACCCGGGATAACCCGGAGCAGAATATCGTCCGCTTCAGCCTTTACCGCTTCGAGCAGTCCTATACGGATGCGGTGTCGCAAAAAATGTATCTACTAAACTGTGACACCCGGGAGCTGGTTCCTCTCAAGAGCGAAAAAAGTCTCGATACCAGCGCACTCCGAACATTGTCCGAAGACGACCAATTGCTGGAGCTTGCCTGCGAACGGTAGTTCCGTGTACCAGGCCTGACGTCTGTTCATCATATTTTGGGAAAGCCTCTTTATGCTCAGCGGCTGGCTGTTAGTCCTCATATCGATCACCTATATCTCGCTGTTGTTTGCCATTGCCTGGGCAGGTGACCGACATCCCGGGCTGTATCGCCGGCGTTGGGCAAGAACCCACATCTACGCCCTTTCCCTCGCCGTTTATTTCACTTCCTGGACCTTCTACGGTGCCGTGGGGCGGGCTACCCAGGAAGGACTCGGCTTCCTGCCCATCTACCTGGGCCCCCTGCTGGTGTTTGTTTTCGGTGCGCCCTTGCTGCGCCGCATCATCTATATCAGCAAGCGCAATAACAGCACTTCCATTGCCGATTTCGTCGCTTCCCGGTACGGCAAATCCCAGCTACTGGCTGCAATGATTGCAACTTTTGCCCTGATCGGCAGTGTTCCCTACATAGCCCTGCAGCTGAAAGCCATTGCCATGGGTTTCAACGTGCTTTCGGAAACCGGCACCGGCTATGAGGAACTAAGCACTGCGGCCTGGAATGATTCCGCCTGGTATATCACTCTGGCCCTGGCGGTATTCACCGTTTTGTTTGGCACCAGACATCTGGAATCCACCGAGCATCATCGGGGCATGATTCAGGCCGTGGCCTTCGAGTCACTGATCAAACTTGTGGCCTTCGTCGCCGTCGGCCTGTTTGTTGGCTATGGGCTTTACGGCGGATTCGGTGACCTGTTTGACCGTGCAAAAGACGCTGACCTGATAGGCACCCTCACCACGGATGGAATTGAGGCGCCGGCATTTATCACCCAAACGCTCATCGCAATGCTTGCGATCATCTGTCTGCCCCGACAGTTTCATGTCATGGTGGTCGAGAATACCGATCATCGGGACTTCGAGATTGCCCGCTGGGCCATGCCGATATACCTGATCGTCGCCAGCGCCTTTGTGCTTCCCATCGCCGCCGCGGGCCTGCTCTCACCAGAGGCCTCGGCCGGTAACCCTGACATTCTGATTCTCCAGTTACCCATCATG
>NZ_JAWLCH010000016.1:0-12171 GCF_041687235.1 Marinobacter sp.
GAGCTGTTCGGCGAGCCCACCACCAGCATGAGATCGCAGTCGCCAGCCAACTGTTTAACGGCGTCCTGCCGATTCTGAGTGGCATAACAGATGTCGTCCTTACGCGGCCCCTGGATGTCCGGGAACTTTGCACGGAGGGCGTCGATGACCCGGGCGGTATCGTCCATGGACAGAGTGGTCTGGGTCACGTAGGAGAGCTTTGCGGGGTCTTTAACCTCAAGGTTGGCAACATCCTCCTCGTTTTCCACGAGGTAGATTTCACCACCGTTGCTGTGGTCGTACTGCCCCATGGTGCCTTCCACTTCCGGGTGGCCGTGGTGGCCAATCAGCACGCATTCCCGTCCGTCGCGGCTGTACCGCATGACTTCCAGGTGGACCTTGGTGACCAGCGGGCAGGTGGCGTCGAAGACTTTCAGGCCGCGGCGGGCGGCTTCGTTCTGGACCGCCTGGGAGACGCCATGGGCGCTGAAGATAACCAGCTTGTCGTCTGGCACTTCATCCAGCTCGTCCACGAAAATGGCGCCACGGTTGCGCAGGTTATCCACCACAAATTTATTGTGGACCACCTCGTGCCTTACGTAGATGGGCGCTCCGAACACGTCCAGCGCCCGGTTTACAATTTCAATGGCGCGGTCCACGCCGGCACAAAAACCTCGGGGATTGGCGAGTCGGATCTGCATATCAACCTGCTGCTCTGGTTAGTGGGCCGGGCCGACCGGCTCCACATCAATGATTTCTACTTCAAACGTCAGTGTACGCCCTGCCAGGGGGTGATTGAAATCTACCTCCACTTCATCACCTTCCACGCGGCTGACAACGCCAGGCAACTCACTCTGGCGAGCATCGGCAAAGGAGATCATCACACCGGGCTCCAGCACCATATCGGGGCTGAACTCATGGCGCTTGAAGGTCTGGATGTTATTCGGGTTGTGCTGACCAAAGGCTTTCTCCGGCGGCACCTCAAAACTGTCCCGGTCGCCGGCCTTCATGCCCATCAGGTAGGCTTCAAAGTTTTCCGGCAGGTTGTCATCGCCGATTTCCAAGGAAGCCGGCTCTTTCTCAAAGGTCGAATCAATCACTTCGCCATCCGGGAACTTCAGGGCAAAATGCAGTTTTACCCGGGTACCCTTGTCGACAGGCAGTTCATTCATAAGAGTTACTCACTCCTTTGCGCATCCCCGTCCGAGTCGGCGGGTTTGCGAAACATATCAAGAATCATCATGGCGGCACCGATGGTGATGGCGGTGTCAGCCAGGTTAAAGGCGGGAAAGTGCCAGTCCTGCCAGTAGAAGTGCAGGAAGTCGACCACGTAGCCGTGCACCACCCGATCGTAGACGTTGCCCAGGGCGCCGCCGAGTATGAGTACGATGGCAATGGCCGTCCAGGTTTCATGGCGCTGCAGGTTTTTCAGCCAGTAGACCAGCACCACGCTGACCACAAGGGCCAGAGTTACGAAGAACCAGCGCTGCCAGCCGGCCGCTCCGGCCAGAAAGCTGAACGCCGCCCCGGTGTTGTGGAGCAGCGTCAGATTGAACATCGGAATCACAGGAACCGGATCGCCGTAGGTCAGCATGGCGGTGGCCATGGCTTTGGTGCCGAGATCCAGAACGATCACCAGCACCGCCAGCCAAAGCCACTTCAATTTGCTCCCGGTGACCTGCTCCGTCATGGTCGCGTCCATCAGGCGTAGGCGCGGGCTTCGCCGGGCCCTTCCACGTTGGTCACACAACGACCACACAGGTCGTCGTACTTGGCGTTGCGGCCGACGTCTTCCCGGTGGTGCCAGCAACGCTCGCACTTGGCGTGAGTGGCCGGAGTCACCTTGACCCGAAGGCCCTCGTGGGAGGTCATCTCCGCATCGCCGGCTTCCGACACTGGCTTAACGCTGGCCTCGGAGGTGATCAGGACAAACCGCAGTTCCTCACCCAGGTGCTTCAGGTCGGCAGCAAGGTCGCCTTCACAAAACAGGGTGACTTCGGCGCTGAGTGAGCCTTTGATTTCACCCCGTGCCCTGGCTTCCTCCAGGCACTTGTTGACAGCCTCTTTCACACTGTACATCTCGCGCCAGTAGTCACGACCAAGCTCGGCGTTATCCGGCAACGCAGTAAGGCCTTCATACCAGGTTTCATAGAACACGGTATCGCTGCGCTTGCCGGGCAGGTGCTGCCAGATTTCATCAGCGGTGAAGCTGAGGATCGGAGCAATCCAGCGAACCAGCGCCTCGGCCACGTGGCACAGGGCCGTCTGGCAGGAACGCCGCGCCAGACTGTCGGCCTGGGTGGTGTACTGGCGATCCTTGATGATGTCCAGATAGAAGCCGCCCAACGTCGCTTCACAGAAGTTGTATACCTTCTGGTAGATCCGCAGGAAGGCGTAGTTGCCATAGTCCTCGTGAAGCTCTTCCTGCAATTGCAGGGCACGGTCCACCATCCAGCGATCCAGCGCGATCATGTCTTCCGGCGCCACCATGTGCTGCTCTGGATCGAATCCGGTAAGGTTGCTCAGCAGGAAGCGGGAGGTATTCCGGATCCGGCGGTAACCATCGGCGGTCTGGCGCAGAATGTCCTTGGACACGGTCATTTCGCCACTATAGTCGGTTGCCGCCACCCACAGGCGTAGGATGTCGGCACCCAGCTCATTCATGACTTCCTGGGGCGCGATCACGTTGCCCAGGGATTTGGACATCTTGTGGCCCTTGCCATCAACGGTAAAGCCGTGGGTCAGAACCTGCTTGTAAGGTGCCACCCCATTCATGGCAATGGACGTTTTCAGGGACGACTGGAACCAGCCACGGTGCTGGTCGGAGCCTTCCAGGTACATATCCGCCGGGAACTGCCCCAGTTCCTCGCGAACCCGCAGGACCGACTCGTGGGTTACGCCGGAATCAAACCAGACATCCAGGGTATCCGTTACCTTCTCGTACTGCTCGGCATCACTGCCCAACAGGGAAGACGCATCCAGCTCGTACCAGGCGTCGATACCGCCCTCCTCGATCTGCTGGGCCACCTGCTCGATCAGCTTCTGGGTGTCCGGGTGCAGTTCCTGGGTTTCCCTGTGGATGAAGAGAGTAATGGGCACGCCCCAGGTCCGCTGCCGGGAGATACACCAGTCCGGAGACTGATTGAACATGGCCTCAATACGGTTCTGGCCCCAGGAAGGCACCCAGCGCACACCCTTGATGGCCTCCAGGGCATCGGCGCGCAGGTTTTCCTTGTCCATGCTGATAAACCATTGGGGGGTGGCCCGGTAGATCAGCGGGGTCTTGGTACGCCAGCAATGGGGATAGCTGTGGCGGAACTTCTCGGAACGAACCAGCTTGCCTTCGCGCTCGAGCGCACTGCAAACCGGCTCATCCGCCTTGTAAACATGCACACCCGCCAGCTCACCGGCGGCCGAGGTGTAGGTGCCATCCGCCTGAACCAGGTTTATGGTGCCGATGTTGTAGGCCTTGCCCACCTCAAAGTCTTCCATGCCGTGGTCAGGCGCGGTATGAACAGCACCGGTACCGGCATCGGTGGACACGTGATCACCGAGGATCACCGGCACCTGCTTGTCGTAGATCGGATGCTGGAGAACCAGGTTTTCCAGGGCGGCACCTGAGCAGGTTGCCAGCACTTCGTAGCTCTCGACCTGCCAGCGCGCCATGATGCCTTCCACCATGTCGGCGGCCAGAATCATGCGCTCGGGCCCCTGGCCGACATCGGTCTGCACCAACGCGTAGTCCAGCTCCGCATTCAGTGAAACTGCCTGGTTGGCAGGAATGGTCCAGGGCGTGGTGGTCCAGATAACAACGGACACATCGCCACTGCCATTATCGGTGCCAAACAGTGACAGGGCTTTTGCCTGATCAACCGCGGTAAAGCGCACATCGATCTGGGTAGAGGTCTTGTCCTGGTATTCAACCTCGGCTTCTGCCAGTGCGGACTGACCCACCACACTCCAGTAAACCGGCTTGTAACCACGCACCAGATGACCCTTGGCGACAATCTTGCCGAGGGCACGAACAATACCCGCCTCAACCTTGGGATCCATGGTCAGGTAGGGCTTGTCCCACTCCCCCATCACGCCCAGACGGATAAAATCGGCCTTCTGACCGGCGATCTGCTTGGTGGCGTAGTCGCGACAGGCCTGGCGGAAGGTCTTGTAATCCACCTTTACACCGGCCTTTCCGATTTCCTGCTCCACCTTGTGTTCGATGGGCAGGCCATGGCAATCCCAGCCCGGCACGTAAGGCGCGTCGTAGCCCATGAAACTGCGGGACTTGACGATCATGTCCTTGAGAATCTTGTTGACCGCATGACCAATGTGAATGCTGCCGTTGGCGTAGGGAGGGCCATCGTGGAGGATGAACTTCTCCCGCCCTTCACGCTGCTTGCGCAGGTTGCCGTAGACGTCGAGGTCCTGCCAGCGCTTGAGCATGTCCGGCTCGCGCTTGGCCAGGTTGCCGCGCATGGGGAAGGCGGTTTCCGGCAGATTCAGGGTGTGCTTGTAGTCGCTCATGGTTTGTGTGCGTACTCTTTTGGTCTTGGTCAGTTTGGGTCAGTCGTTTATTCGTTGGGGCGCAGCCGGGCGTTTCAATCCGCGCTTTTCACAGAGCCGTTGTCGGCAATCCACGCTCGGGCATGCTCGAAATCCCGGGCAATCTGATCTTTCAGCTCATCCACGGAACCGAATTTTTCCTCGTCCCGCAGGCCATGGCGGAATACCACTTCCAGATGCTGGCCATAAAGTGTGCCAGCAAAGTCAAACAGGTGCACTTCCAGAGACGGCTGTTTGCCGTCCACCGTCGGTCGGACACCGATATTGGCCACGCCATCGAATCGGGAACCATCATCCAGGGTGGCCGCAACCACATAGACACCACGCAGGGCTGGTGTCCGGTGTAAAAGGATGTTTGCGGTTGGGGCGCCAATCTGACGCCCCAATTGACGGCCATAAACAACCCGGCCCCGGATTCGATAGGGGTGACCGAGAAGCGATTCAGCCCTCTCAAGTCCATTCACCGTCAGCAAATCCCGGACCCGGGTACTGCTCACTCGTTCTCCGTCTACCGTTACCGTCAGTGTGTTCTCGACGGTAAACCCGGCGTCTTTGCCCACTTTTTGGAGGAGCGCAAAATCGCCGGCCCGATCGCAGCCAAACCGGAAATCGTCCCCCACCACCAGATGCCGGACAGCCAGCCCCTGGATAAGGACCTCCTCAATAAAGCCCATGGCCGAATAACTACGAAACGCCTGATTGAAGCGCAGGCACAGGACAATATCGATGCCTTCCGCCAGCAGCGCCTCGAACTTCTGGCGAAATCCCATCAGCCTGGGTGGCGCTTCTTTGCCCTGAAAAAACTCCCGGGGCTGGGGCTCGAAAATCATTACTACCGAGGGCACACCCAGGGCTTCGGCCTTGCTTTTGACCTGATCAATAATGGTCTTGTGTCCAAGATGCACACCGTCGAAGTTACCGATGGTGGCGACACACCCGTTGGCGAGCGGCGAATCCTCCCGACGGGAAAGCATTTTCAGGTTGGTCAGGCCCCGGATCAGACGCATGCAATGCGAACCTTCAATTGCCAGCTAGCTTTCAGCGTTCACTTTCACGGTAACGCTGGTGAGAAAACGCGCGATTATACCTTACCTGTGCCGGAAATGTCTTACCCGAACCCCGGCCAGCGCCAGTGCAACGAAGTAGACGGCTACGCCTGCCCCTACCAGCAACGCCATATCCGCCGCCCGTTGATAACCGCCGTTTGCCAGCCACACCGACACCGGGGCGTTGAGCCAGACAATGATGGCCGCGAGCGCACCATTGGCAAACAGCAGCTGTAGCAGGAAACGGGGCCAGCCGGGCTGACTCTGCCAGGCCCCTTCCTTCCGCAGTCCGCGCCACAGCAGATAGCCATTCAACCAGGCCGATATGGAAGTGGCCAGCGCGAGACCGGCGTGAGCCAGAGGAAAAATGAGAATCAGGTTGAACACCATGTTGGCCACCATAGCAATGATGCCGATCTTGACGGGTGTTTTGGTGTCTTCTCTTGCGAAAAACCCCGGCGCCAGAACCTTGATCAGCATGAACGCCAGCAACCCCGCGGAATAGGCCCTCAAACTCTGGGCTGACATGGCCACATCCCTGTCAGTTACCGCCCCGTAGTGAAACAGGGTGGCAATCAGCGGCTCGGCCAACAACGCAAGCGCCAGGGCTGCCGGCAGACCAATCAACAGAACCGCCCGAACTGCCCAGTCCAGGGTGGCCGCGAACTGGTCCGCTGACGCCGCTGCGTGTTTGCGGGAAAGGCTCGGCAGAATCACCGTCGCAATGGCTATGCCGAATACCCCGAGGGGCAGCTCCGAAAGCCGGTCGGAGTAATACAGCCAGGAAACGCTTCCGGTCTGGAGAAACGAAGCCAGAACGGTATCAAGCAGCAGGTTGATCTGGCTTACCGACACTCCGAACAGCGCTGGCGCCATCAGCTTGAGAATCCGGCTGACACCTTCGTGGCGATAATCTACTCGAGGCCTTGGCAACAGGCCCAGGCGCATCAAAAATGGCAACTGGAAAAACAACTGCAGGGCCCCGGCAATGAAAACGCCCCAGGCCAGCGCCATCACCGGCTCATCCATCAGTGGCGTTAACCAGATGGCCGCCGCAATCATCGCCAGATTCAGGAGCACCGGGGTAAATGCCGGCACAGCGAAGCGATCGTAACTGTTGAGGATGGCGCCCGCGAAGGCAGTCAGGGAGATCAGCAACAGATACGGAAAGGTGATGCGCAGCATGTCGCTGGTGAGCGCAAATTTCACGTCGTCATCGAGGAAGCCCGGCGCAAAAACCGCCGTCAAGACCGGTGCTCCCAGAATGGCGACCAGGGTGACACCCAGTAGCACCAAACCGAGGGAGCCGGCCACGGCATTGACCAGTCGCTGCACGTCGGAGAGCGACTGATTCTCCCGGTAGGATGACAAGACCGGCACAAAAGCCTGGGAAAAGGCGCCCTCGGCAAAAAGTCGGCGCAGAAAGTTCGGAATCTTGAAAGCCACAAAAAAAGCATCTGCCCCGGCGCCGGCGCCGAAATAGCGGGCGATGACCATATCCCGAACCAGGCCCAACACCCGGGACAGCATGGTCATGATACCCACAAGCCCCGACGACCTGAGCAGGCCGGGCGCCTTGGGTAATTGCTTCTGTTCAGGCGTTGATTCAGGTTCCGACGACATGCAGGCCCTTGTCTGACATTCTGGACATCCTTTGGGCGCGAGTATTTCGGGAATTACCTGCTTCCCGGCTCAGCCCGCGTTCAGTGAGCCGCGAGTTTACCACAGGCCTTCTGTGTCGGGGCATGAAATGGGTTTTAGCCTTGACATTTGGAGGTTTGAGCGGCATAGTTCCGCGTCATTTATTTCGACGCGCTGGTTTTGGCGCGCCCGCGATGTAACGAATCATTCAGCAACGAATTTGAGATTTTCAGGAGTTTTACGGTGGCAAATTCCCCGCAAGCCAAGAAGCGCGCACGTCAGAACGAGAAGAACCGCAAGCACAATGCAAGCCTGCGTTCAATGGCTCGTACTTACATGAAAAAGATCCAATCCAAGATCGAAGCCGGCAACTACGAAGAAGCGCAGGCCGCTTTCCAGCAGGCCCAGCCGATTCTGGACAGCATGGTCAACAAAGGCATCTTCGCGAAGAACAAGGTTGCTCGTAGCAAGAGCCGCCTTAGCGCCAAGATCAAGGCCCTGAAGAGCGCATAAGTCGCTAGACTCAGGCATAAAAAAAACCGGCCAAATGGCCGGTTTTTTTTATGGGCGAACGATCATCACACAATCACCAGATTGTCCCGGTGGATCATCTCCTCGCCTGACATATAACCAAGAATTTCGGTAATCCGGTCACTGGACCGACCAGCAATGGCCCTGGCTTCATCGGCGTCGTAATTCACCAGTCCCCGGGCAATTTCACGGC
This sequence comes from Marinobacter sp., assembly GCF_041687235.1. GTDB lineage: Bacteria > Pseudomonadota > Gammaproteobacteria > Pseudomonadales > Oleiphilaceae > Marinobacter. The sequence continues at coordinate 7,951 of NZ_JAWLCH010000016.1, forward strand.
CACTCTGATCGAAACAGGACACCATCTCACCACGCCGGAACTGCCCTGAAACTCCTTTAACGCCCACCGGCAGAAGACTACGCCCACCCAGGCAAAGCACTTTTACAGCGCCATCATCGAGAGTCAGCCTGCCCCGGGTTTGCAGATGACTGGCAAGCCACTGCTTTCGAGCAGCAATCCGGCCCTGCTCCGGCAGCAACAGAGTGCCGATTACATCACCCTGTCGCAGTCGACCAATCACGCCCTCAATGCGGCCACCCACAATGACGGTAAAAGCACCTGAACGGGCTGCCAGCCGCGCAGCCCGCAACTTGGTCTGCATGCCGCCCCGACCAAGAACCCCGGCGCCGCCTCCTGCCATGGCATCCAGCTCGCGATCACCGGCTCTGCGCTCGGTCACCAAACGGGCATCCGAATGTTTCCTCGGATCCTTGTCAAACAGGCCCAACTGGTCGGTCAGTATAATCAGGCCGTCAGCCTCAATCAGATTGGCAACCAGTGCGCCCAGGGTGTCGTTATCGCCAAACCGGATCTCATCGGTAACCACGGTGTCGTTTTCATTGACAATTGGCACCACACCGAAGTTCAGCAAGGCGCGGAGGGTGCCACGGCCGTTAAGGTAACGTTTGCGGTCGGACAGATCGTCATGGGTGAGCAGAATCTGGGCAGTATGAATATCGTGCCGCTTGAACTGAGCCTCCCAGGTCTGCACCAACCCCATTTGGCCGACAGCCGCAGCCGCCTGAAGCTCATGGAGCTGCTCTGGCCTGACCGTCCAGCCCAAACGACTCATCCCCTCCGCGACGGAACCAGAGGAAACAACAACCACCTCTACGCCGTCTTCGATCAGCTCTGCAATCTGATCCACCCATAAACCGAGAGCAGCCACATCCAGGCCACGGCCGTCGTTGGTCAGCAAGGCGCTTCCGATCTTGATAACCAGGCGGCGAGCCTGGCGCAGCTGTAGGCGTTCAGTCATGGTGCGTGAGCGATCTCTCTGGTGTCAGTCCTGCTTTTAGTCCGGGGCGTAAACCACTTCAACGTCGTAATCATCATCGTCAAAGTCGTCGTCATCTTCTTCACGGGCCGCGCGGCGGGCCTGGCGCTCGGCTTCAATGCGGGCGCGAGCCTCATCGTCCATCTGCCGACGACGCTGGGCTTCCCGCTCGGCAAACTCCGGGTTCTGGGCCTCTTCTTCAGCCTGTTCCTCAATCCAGCGCATGACGGCCTGAGCCAGGGACTTGGTGCCCTCGCCGCTAAGCGCGGAAATCCAGAATACCGGCCCCTGCCATCCGAGCTCGTCGACAATCGCCTGGCAATGGGCATCGCGATCTTCCTCGGCCACCATGTCCACCTTGTTCAGCACCAGCCATCGCGGACGATTGGCCAGGGTTTCACTGAACTTCTCCAGTTCATGCTCGATCGCTCTGACCGCATCGGCGGGCGAGGAGCCATCGTAAGGCGCAACATCAACCAGATGCAGCAAGAGGCGGGTACGAACGAGATGCTTCAGGAAGCGGATACCCAGCCCTGCACCTTCGGCCGCACCTTCAATCAGACCGGGAATATCGGCAATCACGAAACTCTGATGCGCCTGCACGCTGACAACGCCAAGATTAGGCACCAATGTGGTAAACGGATAGTCGGCCACTTTCGGGCGCGCCGCTGACACAGAACGGATAAAGGTGGACTTGCCGGCATTTGGCATGCCCAGCAACCCCACATCCGCCAGCACCTTCAGCTCCAGCCTCAGATTGCGGAGCTCGCCCTCGGAGCCCTTGGTGGTCTGGCGTGGCGCACGGTTCACCGAAGATTTGAAGCGGGTATTGCCAAGACCATGAAACCCGCCCTGGGCAACCTTCAGGCGCTGACCGGCGTGGGTCAGATCCCCCAGCACCTCGTGGGTATCCATATCGACCACCGTGGTACCAACCGGAACCGGCAACACCAGGTCTTCGCCCTTGTTGCCGGTGCAGTTCCGGCCGGAGCCTGGCTCGCCATTCTGAGCCTTGTGTTTGCGCTGGAACCGGTAGTCGATCAGCGTGTTCAACGACTCCTCGGCTTCCAGATACACGGAACCACCATCGCCCCCGTCGCCGCCATCGGGGCCACCCTTGGGAACGTATTTTTCACGCCGGAAGCTCAGGCAGCCATGACCGCCCTTGCCGGCTTCCACAATGATGGTGGCTTCGTCTACGAATTTCATGAATCAACCCTTTGCGCCATGCGCATAAACTAAAAAGCCCCGCAGCCTCAAGGAAGCTTTGCGGGGCTCCGGATGGCTCTGAAAACCTGATGATATCAGGATATCAGGGCCACCCAAGGTTCGACAGAACCGGATCGCCGCTGCTTACGCAGCCGGAACGATGCTCACGAACTTACGGCTCTGCGGGCCTTTGGTTTCAAACTTCACCTGGCCGTCTGCTTTCGCGAACAGGGTATGGTCCTTGCCAATGCCAACATTGCTACCAGCGTGGAAACGGGTGCCACGCTGACGGATGATGATGCTGCCTGCAGATACAGTCTCACCGCCGAAGCGCTTCACACCAAGTCGTTTCGACTCGGAATCGCGACCGTTACGGGTACTACCTGCTGCTTTTTTATGAGCCATTACCAGCCTCCTTATTTAAGGGATAATTCGAGAGCCTCAGCCCTTGATACCCGTGATCTTGACTTCAGTAAACCACTGACGGTGGCCCTGACGCTTCATGTGGTGCTTACGACGACGGAACTTGATGATCTGAACCTTGTCGTGACGGCCGTGGCTAACCACTTCTGCAGTCACTTTGGCACCATCAACAACCGGCGCGCCTACCTGAACCTTGTCGCCGTCGGCGATCAGCAGAACGCGATCGAACTCGACGTTGCCACCGGTTTCAACTTCCAGCTTTTCCAGCTTCAGGGTCTCGCCTTCCTTTACACGGTGCTGCTTACCACCGCTAACAATAACTGCGTACATTCACTCGTTCTCCACGATTGACCCATCCCTGCTCTTATCCACCTGGTTCTAAGGGAGGCGCTCTGGCGACCCTATAGCAGGGAGCGCAGGTTGGGATGAGTTGGGCGCGTGATTGTACGAAAAGACGCACTACAACACAAGCCAAGTTGACACTACCTTCGGCAATACCTAGCATTGCCGCGACCTGCCTTTAATATCAACGATCGTAACGACGATAACACCAGCAAGGGATCTACAAGCCGCATGACAGCCCAGCGCATTTACGACACCGTGGCCGACGACTTCAGCCGCGTTAATGACCTGATCATCCAGCGGCTTTCCTCAGATGTTCCACTGGTGGAGAAAATCGCCCAGTACATCATTGAAAGCGGCGGTAAGCGCTTGAGACCGTTACTGGTTCTGCTTTCCAGCCAGGCCGCCGGCTACAAGCAAAACGATCATCTCAAACTCGCCGCCGTGATCGAATTCCTGCACACGGCTACCCTGCTGCACGACGATGTAGTGGACACCTCGGACATGCGTCGGGGCCGGAGCACCGCCAACGCCCGTTGGGGCAACGCGCCAAGCGTTCTGGTAGGTGATTTCCTCTACGCCCGAGCGTTCGAGATGATGGTGGAGCTGAAAAGCCTGCGCATCATGGACGTTTTGTCCCATGCCACGGCGGTAATCGCAGAAGGCGAGGTTATGCAGCTGATGAACGTGAAGAATCCGGATCTCACAGAAGACCAGTACATGAAGGTCATCCATAACAAGACCGCCATGCTGTTCGAAGCCGCTTCCCACACCGGCGCCCTGCTCGCCGATGCCAATGACGCGCAGGAGCGTGGACTGAAAGACTACGGCAAGCACCTGGGCCTGGCTTTCCAGCTGGTCGACGATGTCCTGGATTATCGGGGCGACGCCGAAGCCATGGGCAAGAACGTGGGCGACGACCTCGCAGAAGGCAAGACCACCCTACCCCTGATTCACGCCATGACCCATGGAACCGAGGAAGAGCGGCAGCTTATCCGTCAGGCGATCCGCAAGGGCGGCCTGGATGATCTGCCCCGGATCCTCGACATCGTTGAGCGCTCAGGCGCAATCGAATACACCATGACAAAAGCCCGGGAGCAGGCCGCGCTGGCCTCTGGCTGCCTGAAATGCCTTCCCGAATCAGCACACAAGGAAGCGATGGTATTGCTGACTGACATTGCGGTTGCGCGGGTTAGCTAGTGAGCTTTTTCGCTAGCGGTTTGTCGGATTACGGCTCCGCCTAATCCGAC
>NZ_JAWLCH010000016.1:12271-27216 GCF_041687235.1 Marinobacter sp.
TAATCCGACACTGGTCACCCCAAGACCTCCCTGCCATGAGGCGATGCAAAATCCAGCGCCGGCCCAACCGGCACGATCTGCGTCGGATTTATGGTTCTCTGGCTCACGTAGTAATGGCGCTTGATCTGATCGATATCCACGGTCTCCGCCACGCCAGGCACCTGGTAGAGATCCCGCACGTAGGCGGAAAGCGCCGGAAAATCACTGATCCGCTGGCGATTGCACTTGAAGTGGCTGTAGTACACCGCATCGAACCGGATCAGCGTGGTGAACAGGCGCCAGTCAGCCTCGGTTAGTTGACCACCCACCAGATAGCGCTGACCAGACAACCGCTCCTCAAGCCAGTCGAGCGAGTCGAACAACGCGTTGTACGCCTCCTCGTATTTGTCCTGAGCCGTGGCAAAACCCGCCTTGTAGACACCATTATTGACCGTGTCATAGACCCGGGCGTTTACCTCATCAATCTCCCCTTGTAGATCACCTGGGTAGAAATCCAGGTCGGCACGAACACCCTCAAGGCCATCAAACGCCGAATTGAACATCCGGATAATCTCGGCAGACTCGTTGCTCGCAATCGTCTGCTTTTCCTTATCCCACAAAGTCGGCACCGTCACCCGACCGGAATACTCAGGGGCGGCCCTGGTATAGACCTGGTGCATGAAACGGAATCCATGGAGATGATCGCGATGCTGCTCGCTGTCGGGCCGAAACTCCCAGCCGTTTTCCACCATATCCGGGTGCACCACTGACACCGAAATGTGCTTCTCCAGCCCCTTGAGCTTCCGGAAAATCAACGTCCGATGCGCCCATGGACACGCCATGGACACATACAGGTGATAACGCCCGGACTCGGCCTTGAAACCACCTTCGCCATCCGGCCCCGGCGAGCCGTCGGCAGTTACCCAGTTCCGGAACCGGGCCGCCTCCCGCTCAAACTTGCCACCGGTCTTGTCGGTGTCGTACCACTGGTCGTGCCATTTGCCGTCAATCAGCAGGCCCATAATACCCTCCCGTTAAATTTCCTGAACATGATGAAATCAATACAGGCAGAATACCGGGGACCCTGCTACGCTCTCAAACAAGCATTTCTGGCCAACAACCTCAGATAATTCGAACATGCATACAGCCATCACCATCGACGCCCTCAAAGTCCTTGATGCCATCGACCGCAAAGGCAGTTTCGCCGGGGCCGCCAACGAACTGTTCCGGGTTCCTTCCGCGATCAGCTACACCGTGCAGAAACTGGAAGAGGACCTGAACGTAGCCATTTACGACCGGACCGGCCACCGCGCGCGACTGACACCGGCCGGCCGGTACCTTCTGGAAGAAGGTCGCACCCTGCTCGAAGCAGCAGAGAACCTCGCGCACACCACCCGCCAGGTGGCCCAGGGCTGGGAGACCCGGTTGCGAATCGGCTTTAACTCCCTGCTGCCGGCGGAATGCCTGTTTCCGGCAATCCAGGAATTCTATGAGCTGGGCGTACCGGTAGATGTGCAAATTGTGGAAGAAGTTTTCGCCGGCACCTGGGATGCGCTGCAAAGCCGCCGGGTGGACCTGATAATCGGCGCCGATAATTTCAGCAAGCCTGCCGGGAACTACACGACAAAGCCCCTCGGCGACATGCCCTTTGTGTTTGCGGTTGCCGCTGACCACCCCCTGGCGGGTGCCGACACGCCGCTTTCCGAGGAAGACATCTCCCGTTATCCCGCAGCCGTCGCTGCAGACACATCCCGGTCCCTGCCCCCGGGCCATGCCGGCATATTCCACCGGCAACGAACACTGACGGTCGCCAACATTGACCAGAAGATCGACATACAGGTGGCAGGCCTGGGCGTTGGATGGCTACCTCGGGCGCGAATCAGCTCGCAACTGGAAAAGGGACAGCTGATCATCAAAGAAGTCCAGGAATCCCGCCAGCCGATAACGCTCCACCTGGCAAGGCATGCCGAGGATCAGGGCAAGGCGTTAATGTGGTTCTGGGAGCGACTGACCCGGGAAGATGCCGTCACAGAATGGCTAACAGGCTGAAAATAAAGAAAATGATATGACTTCAACTGGGAGTGAAGCCAGGCAAATGAGTCAACCGCTTGCCGGGATACTTCGTTTATACTGCAGCTAAAACCAACGCCGAAGGGAGTCCTCTGATGCGGCAGCTGTCGGAACTGGATGCCTCATTTCTGTATCTGGAATCGGAAACAACACCGATGCACATCGGGGGCATCTACCTGTTCGATGCCAGCGAGCGGGAAACCCCTCTGGCCTTCAGCACCTTCGTCGCCTACCTCCGAAGCCGCCTGCATGTGGTACCTGTGTTCCGCCAGCGCCTGAAGGAAATCCCCTTACGCCTGGGCCGGCCTTACTGGATCGATGACCCGGATTTCAGCATTGAACGCCATCTTGCCTACGTCAATCTGGGTGAACACGGTCGCAAGGCAAGCCTGATGACGCTGGCCTCCAGAATCCTGGAGGAACCATTGAAGAGGGACCGCCCCCTATGGCACATCACGTTCGTGGACGGCTTCAAACTGGACGAGGAAGTCGCGGGCAGTGACGGCTTCGCGCTGATCGTCAAATTGCACCACGCCGCCATAGATGCCTTCAGTGGAGAGGAAATCATTGGCAAACTGCTTGAGTACACCCCCGAACCCAGCCCGATCGTACCGCCACGACCCTGGCTGCCCAGGCCAGAACCCTCGGAAGAGCGGGTCGTCCTGCAGGCGGGCGCGAACATACTTCGCACACCGCTACAGTTCACTTCTTTGGCGTTCAATGCGGCCGAAGCAACCGCACGCGGCCTTATCCAGAAACAGTTGCGCAAACTACCGCTTCCTCTGCCGCTGTTTTCGGCGCCGCACAGCCCATTTAATCGCCAGATAACCGCCAACCGCCAGATTATTGCGGCGAGCGTCGAGCTCTCAAGACTGAAAGCCGTCAAGGCATCTCTGGGCGACGTCACCCTGAACGACGTCGTTCTCGGCTTGTGCGCCGAAACGCTGAAACGCTATCTGGTCAGCGAGGGCGCCGATGCCGGAAAGTCCCTGGTGGCAATGACGCCGATTTCGGTGCGTTCCAACAGTCTGCGCAGGGCAACAGGAAACCAGATGTCCGCCATGCTGCTGGATCTCGCGACCGACGAAAGCGATCCCGCCCACCGGATTCGCCGGATTCACTGGAACGCGGTTGCTTCAGAACCCTATCGTGAGGCGATTGCGGCCGACCGGCTAACAGAACTGTTGCCATCTACGATGCTGGCCCTGTCGGCAAGACTTTATTCAGAACTTCAGATTGCCCAGCGCTACCAGCCGGTATTCAACCTGCCCATTACCAACGTGCCAGGCCCCCAGGTGCCGCTGTATCTTCAGGGCGCACGCCTGGCCCAGCAATACAACACCGCGCCACTGTTCGACAGCATGGGGCTTGTTATTGTCGCGGTGAGTTATGAGGGTAGACTGACGCTGAATTTCACGACCTGTCCGGATGTAGTGGCCAATGGGGAATCTCTCCAGACCCACGTCAGCGACAGCCTCAATGCCATCGAAGAAGCTATGCAAAGGCTTGGGACGGATGATGCCAAAGAGCCGATCCCTGCCTCACCTACCCAGACACTCGCAGATGATGCCATGACTGCACTGGAGGGGCTGTTGAAGAAAGCCCTGCGCCGTTTTCGGGCGTAAAGCCGGCTCGAAAACGGCAAAGCCAGGTTTACAATTATTCAAATGCCCAGCGGAGAAACGCCTTTTTCTCGTCGTCGCTCGCCGTTTCCCAGACGGCTTTGAGCTGATCAAGAGCTGTGGTGCCGCTCACCGGAGCGCTGCCAGAGGCGGACTCAGGTATCGGGGTTCGGGAGGCAGTCATCTGTTCTTTCGGATCCCAAACGGTTGAGCTGGCAACAGAGGCCCCCGCCGAAGAGACGATGGCTGCGGAGAATTCCGGCAGTTCTCGCTCTGCTTCCTGACGGGATTCGGGCTGATCAAAGTCAAAGCGGTAAGTTTCTCCGGCTTCAGCGTCAAAGCGAACAACCTGGGGCTCGCTTTCAATCACGTGAACCTTTGATTCTCCGTTTCTGACCACACCACTCTTGGCCCAGATTGTCTTATAGACAAAAACAACCTCGTTATCGCCGGGAAGCAGGGCATAGTCCAGTGCCAGATCGTCCATCAGGAAGTTGGTCATAACGCGACCGTTCACCCGGGTAACCCGAATTTCACCGGGCGCCTCAAGCGTGGCCGCATTGGACGCTGCCTCGGGATTGCCATCCCAGGTTTCCACAACGCTGACACTGGAGGCACATCCCGCCATAGCCATCACCACCACTGCAATCAGTCCGGCGCGAACCCGTGCGACGCCGCTCCAGCAGCCCTGTCTTGTTGACTGGAAAACGCGGATAACGTGAGAAATGTTCATTTAGTCTCCTTGGCATGAGGAAGGAAATGGCGTCAGGCTGGCGCCGTTTTGATAGCATTCTGACGAGTGCATCTGACAAGGGCAAGACAACGGCGGGCTTCGCTGACCCACTCCGCCTTTTTCGACGCTGATCCCGATTGAGACGCAACCCGTAAAATTGTAAAAAAATGTTGAATTCGCCCTGAATTGGGTTAATTTTAAACAGATCGGCAGATATTAACGCGGCGCCCGAAAAGCAAAAACGAAAAGCGGGCAGTACAGGAGACGCCATGGACACCCAACGCAGGACCGGAGAAGAAGGGCCGGTTCCCTTTCGCAGCAGCCGTTTCTTCTGCGTAGGGAGCAAATGGTACTTCACCACCCGGGAAGGGTTCGACAGTGGCCCATTTGCTTCCCGTGAGCGGGCAGAGACCGGTCTGAAGCGGTTTCTGCATGTTGTCCGGATGTTGCCCGAAGAACAACAGCTTCATTGATGAAGCCGTGCTGACACCCTCACACCATGTAGGGCACCAGCCACAGATCTACCGCCCACAAACAGGCCAGGGCCATGAGGCCGGCGATCACATCGTCCACCATAATCCCCAGCCCGCCCGGCAGGTGTTGGTCGAGCCAGCTGATGGGCCAGGGTTTGGCGATGTCGAACAGCCGGAACAGAGCGAAGGCGCCCAATACTCCGTATATATTGCCGGGGAACAGACCAAGGGCGATCCACATGCCAACGAATTCGTCCCAGACAATGCCCCCATGGTCGTGGACCTTGAGGTCTTCGGCTGTCTTCCCACACAGCCAGATGCCCACGACAAAAGCGACGAGGACCACCAGCCAATAGCCGATGGGCGGTAACCAGGCGAAACTGTACCAGAGCGGGATGGCTGCCAGGCTCCCCCAGGTACCGGGTGCCCTCGCCGTTGCGCCGCTGCCAAAACCAAAAGCGAGCAGGTGCACCGGGTTGCGCAAGAATCCCGGTGGTAGTATTACCGCAGGCGCTTCCGGTTCCCGAACCTGCTCTTCCGGATTCATGAATGTCTCCTGAAATGATCAAACCCCGCTGGCACAGCTTCCAGGCGGCAATCGACCCCATCAAGATACAGGCCCGGCTCGGCTTCGACAAAGCCAATCACCGTAAGTTGACTCTTCAGCGATTCCGGGGCGCGTTCCCAGTTTTCCGGTGAGAAACACAGACAAAGTTCGTAATCGTCCCCGGACCGCAATGCGTAGTCCACCGCCATATCGCCCTTGAGCCGAGTCAGAGCAGGAGAGAGAGGCAATCGGGCGCTCTCGACCCGGCCACCGACCTCCGAAGCCGCAAGAATGTGCCCCAGATCAGCCAGCAAACCATCAGAGATATCAATCGCCGCGTTGGCATATTGGCGTACAGCCCGCGCCAGGTCCAGTCTGGGCCAGGGGCGATGGTAATGCTCCAGCACAGCGAGCATGTCCGCGGAGGGGTTTGGGTCCGGGAGATAATCGAGGGCCGCACCGGCGTTACCCAAGGTTCCTGACACAGCAATCAGGTCGCCGGGCCGGGCGCCGGAGCGTCGAATACCGCTCCCCTGCTCCACAGTGCCATGTACCTGCAGGCTCAGGGTGAGCGGTCCGGAAGTGGTATCCCCGCCAGCCAGTTCGAGACCGAACGCGTCGCTGGCGCTTTTCAGCCCGCAAGCAAAGCCCTCAAGCCACAACTCGTCAACGACAGGCAGCGTAAGCGCGAGTGTAAAACATTCCGGATCGGCGCCCATAGCGGCCAGGTCACTGGCTGCCACAGCGAGAGCACGCCACCCCAGGTGATCCGGGCGATAGTTTCGGGGAAAGTGGACGCCCTCAACGAGGGTATCGACGGAAAAGACAAGATCCCTGCCAGAGGGAATCCGCTGAATCGCACAGTCATCCCCGGGCCCCAGAATCAAGGAGCGGGGTTTCTGCCGCCCGGCGAGCGGCAGAAAGTAACGCCGAATCAGCTCGAACTCACCCATAGGCTAGCGGGAGCGTGTCTCGGCGAGGCGGAGTCGGCCGCTCAGCTTGTCGAGAATACTGTTGACGAATTTATGGCCTTCGGTGCCACCGAAGCGCTTGGCCATTTCGATGCCCTCATTGATAACCACTTTGTAGGGCACATCAAGTCGATGCTTAAGCTCATAGGCTCCCAGACGGACAATGGCCAGCTCCACGGGGTCAACCTCGTTGATCGGCCGATCCAGGAACGGCTCGATCAGCTTGTCCAGCTCTCCCTGTTCCCGATGGACGCCACGAAGCAGGTCGCGGAAATACAGTTGGTCCACCTTGCTCATGTCATTGTCGACCATGAACTCGGCCTCAATGTCGGAGATCGCCGTCTTGCTGAAATGGCGCTGATAGAGCCCCTGCATGGCCAAAGCCCTGGCACGGCGTCGATCACCGGCTTTCGGTTGGCCGGACGGGGCCGGGTGCGGTGATGTACCTTCAGTTTCGCTCATTACTCACCCAGCTTCTTGAAAAGGCTGACCATTTCAAGGGCGGTGATAGCGGCTTCCGCACCTTTATTGCCGGCCTTGGTGCCTGAGCGCTCGATGGCCTGTTCGATGGAATCCACCGTCAACACACCAAAAGTCACCGGCACATCGGTATCAAGGCTGACCGCACCAAGGCCACTGGATGCCTCGCCGGCAACGTATTCGAAATGGGGCGTGCCACCACGGATAACGGCGCCCAGGGCGATAATGGCGTCGTACTCGCCGGTTTCGGCGACGCGTTTGACAGCCAGGGGCATTTCATAGGCGCCCGGTACACGAACGATGGTGACGTTGTCATCGGAAATACCGTGACGGCGCAGTGTATCCAGCGCACCTTCAACCAGACTCTCTACAACAAAACCATTGAAACGGCCAACGACCAGCGCATAGCGCCCGCTGCATTCGGTAAAATCACCTTCAATTACTCTGATATCTGCCATGGATGGCTCCTTCACGTGTCGCGGCACCAGGGCCACGACCGGGTTTATCATTCAGGGGTGTAGGGAACGTATTCAACGACTTCCAGATCGAAACCGGAAATGGCCGAGAACTTGATCGGCGGGCTCAGCAGGCGCATCTTGCCGACACCGATATCCCGGAGAATCTGGGAGCCGGTACCGACAGTAAAGTAGACGCCGGAGCTGCCCTTCCCGGAAGACCCCTGCCCTTCATCGAAAAATTCGTGAATACGGTCTTCCAGGTTGTAGCTGTCCTCGGCACTGTTCAGCAGAACAACAACACCCTTGCCTTCCGCTGCCACCTTTTCCAGAGCGTGATGCAGAGGCCAGCTCCGGGAATCCTTGCGGCGGGCACCCAGAAGATCCCGAAGGGTATCGGTGATGTGAACACGTACAAAGGCCGGTTCGTCGGGAGAAATATCCCCCATCACCATGGCCAGATGAGTCGCGCCCTGGATGTTGTCCCGGTAGGTCCGGAGTTTGAAAACCCCGTACTCGGTGTCCAGATCGTTCTCTTCCACACACTCAACGGTACGCTCGTTCATGGTGCGGTAATGGATCAGGTCGGCGATGGTGCCGATCTTGAGATCGTGCTCTTCGGCAAACCGTTCAAGATCCTCCCGGCGGGCCATTGAGCCATCGTCATTCATGATCTCGCAGATCACACCGGCGGGCTCGCAACCAGCCAGTGCCGCAAGATCGCAGGATGCTTCGGTGTGCCCGGCGCGGCTCAGCACTCCGCCCGGATCAGACATCAGCGGGAAAATATGCCCGGGCTGGACCAGATCACTGGCCTTGGCATTGCGGGCCACCGCCGCCTGCACAGTACGGGCGCGATCCGCGGCCGAGATGCCAGTCGTTACGCCTACAGCGGCTTCAATGGAAAGCGTAAACTTGGTTCCAAAGCCGGAGGCGTTCTGCTGAACCATCAGCGGCAATCCCAGTTGCTCGCAGCGATCCCGGGTCATGGGCATGCAGATAAGGCCACGGCCAAACCGGGCCATGAAGTTAATGGCTTCGGCCGTGCAATGCTCAGCAGCCATCACGAGATCGCCCTCATTCTCGCGATCCTCGTCATCCATCAGTATGACCATTTTACCCTGACGGATATCTTCGATGATGTCTTCAATGCTGTTCAGTGCCATATGGTTTTGCACCCTTGCGGTGTGCCGGCGACAGTTGGCAGCCGGGACACCCTGAGTTTATGGATTACTGGCGAACGAGAATCAGGCGCTGATCCTCACCCACCTGACGTCGGTCCAGCACCTTCCATTGTACTTTATCTGCCATGGTTTCCAGTGGCAGGTGTGCGGTAGGCCGCCCGGTACTTCCCAGGAATACCGGCGCCTGGTAGAGCCAGAGTTCATCGACCAGGTTTTCGCTAATGAAGGTGCCAGCCAGAGTCGGCCCCGCCTCAACCAGCAGCTCGTTGATCCCGAGCTCACCCAACGCGTCCAACAGTTCGGCCAGATCAATACCGTTGTCTTTCCAGGCGACGCCGGTCAGGCTGATGCCCAGTGCTGCCAGGTCCTGGGCCGGCGCAGTCGCCAGCGTTGACGACGCGCAGAAGACCTGAACATTGCCGCCCTGCAGGATCTTCGCCGTAGCGGGCGTTCGCGCGTCCCGGTCGGCAATCACCCGCAGCGGCTGCCTGGATGGCTCCGTGGCATCGCCGATATCCCCCAGCTCTTCGCGTCGGACTGTCAGTGACGGGTCGTCGGCGAGCACCGTGCCTACACCGGTCAGGATGGCATCACTGATCGCTCTCAGACGCTGGACATCCTGACGGGCCTCTGCACCGGTTATCCACTGGCTCTCGCCGGAGGCCATAGCAGTACGACCATCCAGGCTCGCCGCCATTTTCAGCCGCACCCAGGGTCGGCCGGTGTTCATGCGCTTCATGAACCCCGGATTCAGGCGGGTAGCTTCTTCCGCCAGCAGGCCCTCGGTAACCCGCACGCCCGCCTCCCTCAGCATATCCAGCCCCCGGCCAGACACCGAGGGATTCGGATCCTTGGTCGCGGCGTAGACATGCGCAACGCCAGCATCAATCAGGGCCCTGGCGCAGGGCGGCGTGCGGCCAAAATGGCTGCACGGCTCAAGTGTTACATACGCCGTCGCGCCCCGGGCATCGGGCCCCGCCTGACTCAGGGCACGGGTCTCGGCGTGGGCTTCTCCGGCACGCTCATGCCAGCCCTCACCGAGTATCAGATCGCCGCGGGCAATGACACAGCCGACCCGGGGATTAGGATGGGTAGAGTACCGACCGCGCCAGGCAAGCTGGACAGCCCGCGCCATCATGGCCCTGTCGCGGTTTTCGATCATGCCTTTCCTTTCGGAGCGTGGTTGTCGGCCAGCGCCTTGGCAACATCAACCGCCGCCTCGCCGTTGCTTGCCGACAGTCTCTCGATCTCTTCCTTGAACTCGTTGATGTCCTGGAAGCTGCGATACACCGACGCGAAGCGGACATAGGCGACCTTGTCCAACTGGCGCAATTCGGTCATTACCTCCTCGCCCAGTTGCATGGACTTCACTTCCCGCTCGCCGGTCGCCCGCAAACGGTATTTGATCCGGTTCAGGGCCGCATCAATCTGCTCAATGCTTACCGGTCGCTTTTCGAGCGCTTTCATCAGGCCCGCGCGCAGCTTTTCCTCATCGAACGGCTGTCGGGTGCCATCCTGTTTGACCACTCGCGGCATCACCAGCTCGGCAGACTCGAAGGTCGTAAAACGCTCCCGGCAGGACAGGCATTCCCTGCGGCGACGCACCTGATCACCCTCGGCCACCAGCCGGGAGTCGATCACCTTGGTATCTGCTTCACCACAGAAGGGACAATGCATAATCAGGAACTCCGGAGAGGAAGCCGGGCCGGCTGGTCGGCCCGGCGGGTCATGCCTGTAGTCTAGCTATAAATCGATCAGCCGTAGACAGGGAAACGGGCGCAGAGCGCACTCACCTGCTCGCGAACCCGGCTGTTTACCGAGTCATCTTCCAGATTATCCAGAATGTCGCAGATCCAGCCAGCCAGATCGCGACACTCGGACTCACCGAAACCGCGGGTGGTGATTGCAGGGGTACCGATACGCAGACCGGAAGTGACGAACGGAGACCGGGGATCGTTGGGGACTGCATTCTTGTTCACGGTAATATGGGCACGGCCCAGTGCCGCATCGGCGTCTTTACCCGTAATGTCCTGCTTGATCAGGCTAACCAGGAACAGATGGTTCTTGGTGCCACCGGAGACCACGTCGTAGCCGCGATCGACGAACACCTGAGCCATGGCGGAGGCGTTCTTCACAACCTGCTGCTGGTAGGTCTTGAACTCGTCGCTCATGGCTTCCTTGAAGCACACGGCCTTGGCCGCAATCACGTGCATCAACGGACCGCCCTGACCACCCGGGAAGACGGCAGAGTTCAGTTTCTTCTGAAGATCGGCATCGTCACAGGCCAGGATCAGACCACCACGGGGACCGCGCAGGGTCTTGTGGGTAGTGGTTGCAATCACGTGGGCGTGGGGAACCGGATCCGGATAAACGCCGGCGGCAACGAGACCAGCCACATGAGCCATATCCACAAACAGGTAGGCGCCAACCTTGTCGGCAATCTCACGGAAGCGGGCAAAATCCAGCTCCTGTGAGTAGGCTGAGAAGCCGGCAATAATCATTTTCGGCTTGTGCTCAACCGCCAGGGCTTCCACTTCGTCGTAATCAATCAGGCCGGTTTCCGGATTCAGGCCGTACTGCACCGCGTGATAGATCTTGCCGGAGAAGTTCACACTGGCACCGTGGGTCAGGTGACCACCGTGCGCCAGGCTCATACCGAGCACCGTATCACCGGGCTTGAGCAGTGCCATGAACACGGCAGAGTTGGCCTGGGAGCCGGAGTGCGGCTGAACGTTGGCATAGGCAGCACCAAACAGTTCCTTGGCTCGCTCAATCGCCAGATCTTCGGCAATGTCCACGAACTCGCAGCCGCCGTAGTAGCGCTTGCCCGGATAGCCTTCCGCGTACTTATTGGTCAGCACGCTGCCCTGGGCTTCCATCACCCGGGGGCTGGTGTAGTTCTCGGACGCAATCAGCTCGATGTGAGCCTCCTGGCGCTTCTCTTCCGCCTGCATGGCGTTCCAGAGTTCGTCGTCAAAGCCGGCGATTTTCATTTCACGATTAAACATGGATGCGCTGCCCCTGTGTGCTTGGCTGGCCCGGAGAGCTTTGGCGATCTCCGCAGGCTCCCTGAAAAATTGGGCCGCTATTCTATCTTACAAACGGGTGAAAAATCACCCTTTATACCGTCCGCAGATACCGGCATGCGGCCAACTCCGGTTTCTGCTCAATTGCTATCACCGGTAGGTTTCGATACCTTACCGGATCAATAGCAATCAGTCCGATCAAGGGCGGCGGGGCTGGCCTTCCGGGATCGTCAAAATCAGGGATGATTTTGTCGAGCGTACATGGACGTATTCACAGCGTATCCCGGAAGGCCAGCCCCGCCGCCCGAGCCATCAGTTTCCGAATTCACGAACCTGTTTTACAAAGAGGTTTACGCCAACATGGCCCAATACGTTTACACCATGAACCGCGTGGGCAAGGTGGTCCCGCCCAAGCGCGAGATTCTGAAAGACATTTCCCTGAGCTTCTTTCCCGGCGCCAAGATCGGCGTTCTGGGCCTTAACGGTGCCGGTAAATCCACCCTGCTCCGCATTATGGCGGGCGTAGACCAGGATTACATCGGTGAAGCTCGCCCGCAGCCCGGCATCAACGTGGGCTACCTGCCCCAGGAGCCGGAGCTGGACGAAGAGAAAACCGTCAAGGAGATCGTCGACGAGGCGGTTTCCGGCGTCCATGACGCCCTGGCCGAACTGGACCAGGTGTACGCAGCCTACGCCGAACCGGATGCCGATTTTGACGCCCTGGCCAAGAAGCAGGGCGAACTGGAAGCCTTTATCCAGGCCACCGATGGCCACGATATTGAGCGCAAGATGGAAGTGGCCGCGGACGCCCTGCGCCTTCCACCCTGGGATCAGAAAGTCAGCGTTCTTTCCGGTGGTGAGCGCCGCCGGGTGGCCTTGTGCCGTTTGCTGCTGTCCGGCCCGGACATGCTGCTACTGGACGAGCCTACCAACCATCTGGATGCCGAATCCGTGGCCTGGCTCGAGCGCTTCCTGCATGACTACGAAGGTACCGTAGTCGCCATCACCCACGACCGGTACTTCCTCGACAACGTCGCCGGCTGGATCCTGGAACTGGACCGTGGCCACGGCATTCCGTTTGAAGGCAACTACAGCCAGTGGCTGGAGAACAAGGAAAAACGCCTGGAGATGGAATCCAAACAGGAAGCTTCTCACCAGAAAGCCATCAAACAGGAGCTGGAGTGGGTTCGCAGCAATGCCAAGGGCCGTCAGTCCAAGAGCAAGGCCCGCCTGGCCCGCTTTGAAGAGATGAGCTCCCAGGAATTCCAGAAGCGCAACGAAACCAACGAGCTGTACATCCCGCCCGGACCACGGTTGGGCAACAAGGTGATCGAGGTGGACGGCATCAGCAAGTCCTTCGGTGACCGCCTGCTCTATGAGGACGTGTCCTTCAGCGTACCGCCCGGTGCCATCGTGGGCATTATCGGTGGTAACGGTGCCGGTAAATCCACCCTGTTCAAGATGATTGCCGGTTTCGACAAGCCCGACTCCGGTGACATTACCGTCGGCGAAACCGTGGAACTGGCCTACGTGGACCAGATGCGTGATCTGGACGGCAGCAAAACCGTCTGGGAAGAACTCTCCGACGGCAACGACATCATCAAGGTTGGCAATTACGAGACACCGTCCCGGGCCTACGTGGGCCGTTTCAACTTCAAAGGCAGCGACCAGCAAAAGCGGGTTGGTGACCTGTCCGGCGGTGAGCGTAACCGCCTGCACCTGGCCAAGTTGCTCAAACAGGGCGGCAACGTGCTGCTGCTGGATGAGCCCACCAACGATCTGGATGTGGAAACTCTCCGGGCCCTGGAAGAAGCCCTGCTGAACTTCCCCGGCTCTGCCCTGGTGATCTCACACGATCGCTGGTTCCTCGACCGCGTAGCCAGCCATATTCTGGCGTTCGAAGATGATGGCGAGGTGGTGTACTTCGAGGGTAACTTCACGGAGTACGATGAGGACTTCAAGAAGCGCAAGGGCGATTCAGCCATGCAGCCCAAGCGCATGAAGTACAAGAAGCTCGCGTAAGACCCTGTGTCGGATTACGGCCCTGTGGGCCTAATCCGACCTACAAGGACCCGAACCAGACCGTAGGTCGGATTAGGCCCACAGGGCCGTAATCCGACAAACAACCAGGCAATCACCCTTCATGGCAAAAGCAAAAACCGCCTACGTTTGCACCGAATGCGGTGCAGACTATTCCAAATGGCAGGGCCAGTGCACGGCGTGCCAGGCCTGGAACACCATCAGCGAAGTCCGCGGCGTCAGCAGCAACAACAAAGGCGCCCGCGGTGCCAGGTTTGAGGGATTTGCCGGCAGCCTATCCGAGGTTCAGAGTCTGGACGACGTCAGCCTGGCGGAGCAGCCCCGCATCAGCTCCGGTATGCAGGAGTTCGATCGGGTCCTGGGCGGCGGCCTGGTCGAAGGCTCTGCCGTGCTTATGGGCGGCCATCCGGGTGCCGGCAAGAGCACCCTTCTGCTTCAGGCCGTCTGTCACCTGGCCGCCAGCGTCCCTGCGCTTTACGTTACCGGTGAGGAATCGTTGCAGCAGGTCGCCATGCGCGCCAAACGGCTGGGTCTGCCGACCAAAGATTTGAAGATGCTGTCGGAAACCAGTGTCGAGCGAGTCATGCAGGTGGCTGAGGCGGAAAAACCCCGGATTCTGGTGGTAGACAGTATTCAGGTGATGCATGTGGCGGAGATTGAATCGGCCCCCGGCAGTGTCTCCCAGGTTCGCGAAAGCGCCGCCTACCTGACCCGGTTCGCCAAGCAGACCGGCACCATCCTGTTCCTGGTTGGCCACGTCACCAAAGACGGCAGCCTGGCTGGCCCGAAAGTCCTGGAACACATGATTGACTGCTCGATTCTGCTGGAAGGCTCCAGCGACAGCCGTTATCGAACCCTTCGGGGGATCAAGAACCGGTTTGGCGCGGTCAATGAGCTGGGCGTATTTGCCATGCTCGAGCAGGGCCTGAAGGAAGTGAAGAATCCCAGCGCTATCTTCCTGAACCGCGGTGAAGACGCGGCCCCGGGGAGTGTTGTGATGGTGGTCTGGGAAGGCACTCGCCCCATGCTGGTGGAAATCCAGGCCCTGGTGGATATGGCCCAGGGCGGCTACCCCAGACGGGTTGCGGTTGGCCTTGACCAGAACCGGCTGGCCATGCTCCTTGCCGTACTGCACCGCCATGGCGGCATGCATGTGTCTGACCAGGATGTGTTCGTGAACGTGGTTGGTGGCGTCAAGGTCAACGAAACCAGTGCCGACCTTGCGCTGTTGGCCGCCATCGTTTCCTCCTTCCGCGACCGCGCCCTGCCCCAGGACCTGGTGATCTTCGGCGAAGTCGGCCTCTCCGGCGAGATCCGCCCGGTACCCAGCGGCCAGGAACGAATCTACGAAGCCGCCAAGCACGG
>NZ_JAWLCH010000016.1:27316-84131 GCF_041687235.1 Marinobacter sp.
GCCCCAGGACCTGGTGATCTTCGGCGAAGTCGGCCTCTCCGGCGAGATCCGCCCGGTACCCAGCGGCCAGGAACGAATCTACGAAGCCGCCAAGCACGGCTTTACCCGGGCCCTGGTGCCAAAATCCAATGCCCCAAGGAAGGCCATCGACGGCATGAAGGTAATTCCGGTGACCAAATTGAGTGATGCGCTTACGGCCCTCGAAGAACTCTAGACCTGAATTTTCTGAAGTTATAGGCCAGTTTGGGAGTTAACGGCTAGACTGCTTACTGCAGTGCAGGACTCCGACTTTTAAAACTCTAGAAGACGGATTCCGGAAGGCGAAAACTGGTAACAGCCAGCCAAGGAGGTCGGATTAGGCAAAGCCGTAATCCGACAAAACCTGCCTAATCAATAAGATGCGCAAACTCCCTCTCCAGAAGAGCTTGATCACCAAGATTAAGTTCAACCAGACGTTTCAGATGAGTGGCACTGTCGAGGTCAATGTATTGGCACTTAAACCCCAACCGGTGGGGCTCTATATGACGAAGCTCCACCGCCATCACAATGGCTGCCTCATGATCATTCAGGTGAATAATCACTTCGCAGGGCTGCTTCAACGGTACGTCCCACCCTTCCGGACGCTTTACCAGAACGCCTTTCAAGGAAATATCCAGCACCTCGGTCTTCCAGACAGACTCCTGGCAGTGAAGCTCGCAGGGCGCGTCGAATTCGATCCGGTGGAACCGGCGTTTTTCGGGGGTCTTGGTGGGCAACGGGTTACTCCTGTTTACCGGTCTTGTTTTATCTGACTATAGACCGGACAGGAGGTTGCATCCAGAGGAGTTTTTGAGGGGAGCTCGGTTGTCGGATTACGGCGCGCGTTACGCGCCTAATCCGACCTACGGGACTCTCAAAAGGATATATCTCTGAGGTAAGACTCGGGCCGTGGTGGGGCCCTTTCCAAAAATGTCGGAGGCCAAGGATGGCCGAGGACAAGCGCACATGGGTGAGGCCGAGCGTTTATGAAGCGAAGCTTCATGCGACAGCCGAACGACAGCAATCTGTGATTGCTGGCTGGACCCCGGAGGGGTGCTCGTAGCGGTTTTTGGAAAGGGCCCCATCACGGTCCAGCCAACATGATCAGCAGGCTGGAAGAAAACGAACTCTAATACTCAGCGATGATACTCTGGACTGAGTTCAACCACTGCTTCAATGAATGCCTTGGCGTGCTCAGGATCCACATCCGGCGTAATGCCGTGACCAAGGTTGAAGATATGGCCGGGGCCGGAACCAAAGCGCCGAAGGATATCGGCCACTTCCTGGCGAATCCGCTCGGGCGGTGCATACAGCATGGCCGGATCCATGTTCCCCTGGAGGGCGACCCGGTCGCCAATGCGGGCTCGGGCGTTGCCGATATCGGTGGTCCAGTCCAGGCCGACCGCATCCGCACCGGAATCGGCAATGGATTCCAGCCACTGACCGCCGTTTTTGGTGAACAGAATCACCGGTACCCGGCGACCGTCGCTCTCGCGAATAAGGCCATCGACGATTTTCTTCATGTAGCGAAGCGAGAACTCTTCATAGGCCCAACTGCTCAGCACACCACCCCAGGTATCAAAAATCTGCACGGCCTGGGCACCGGCTTTGATCTGGCCGTTGAGGTAGTCAATAACCGCATCCGCCAGATGGTCCAGCAACCGATGCATAACCTCGGGCTGGCCGTACATGAGTTTCTTCGCCTCCCTGAAATCCTTGGAAGAGCCGCCTTCAATCATATAGGTGGCGAGAGTCCATGGGCTGCCGGAAAAGCCGATCAGGGGAACGCTGCCGTTCAGAGCACCGCGGATGGTAGACACCGCGTTCATGACGTAATCCAGATCCACTTCCGCGTTGATCTTCGGCAGAGCAGCAACATCGGCCTCGGAGCGGATCGTGTTCCGGAATTTCGGACCCTCACCCGTTTCGAAGTACAGGCCGAGACCCAGAGCATCCGGAATGGTCAGGATGTCCGAGAACAGGATGGCCGCATCCAGCGGGAAGCGCTCCAGGGGTTGCAGCGTCACTTCGCAGGCCAACGGGGTGTTCTTGCACAAGCTGAGAAAATCCCCGGCCTTCGCCCTTGTCGCACGGTATTCCGGCAGGTAACGCCCCGCCTGTCGCATCATCCAGACCGGGGTGCGGTCCACGGGCTGGCGCATCAGGGCGCGGAGGAAACGATCATTCTTCAGCTCGGTCATAGGAAATCCAGCGTGTTCTGTACAAAGGGGAAAATTGGATGGGGAGCCATAATACCCGGTTTGCGGGAATAAAAAAGGGCGGCTTTCCCTTAGGAAACCGCCCTTCTGATCAGGATCAATCCAGCAATCAGATATCCAGGTAATCCATGATACCTTCGGCGGCCTGACGGCCCTCCCAGATAGCCGTTACGACAAGATCCGAGCCGCGGACCATGTCACCGCCCGCGAAGATTTTCTCGTTGCTGGTCTGGAAAGCAAACTCGGCCTCTTCCGGCGCTGTTACCCGGCCCGAGTCGTCAGTATTCACTTTCAGCTCGTCGAACCAGTCAGCCGGACTCGGACGGAAACCGAACGCCACCAGCACCGCATCGGCAGGAATGACTTCCTCACTGCCCGGAACCACTTCGGGGCGGCGACGGCCGTTTTCATCAGGCTCGCCCAGGCGTGTCTGAACCACTTTCACACCTTCAACCCGATCTTCGCCAATGATGGCAATGGGCTGACGGTTGAAGAGGAACTTGACGCCCTCTTCCTTGGCGTTGGCCACTTCACGACGGGAACCCGGCATGTTGGCCTCATCCCGGCGGTAGGCACAGGTAACGCTCTCGGCCTGCTGACGGATCGAGGTGCGGTTGCAGTCCATGGCGGTATCACCGCCACCGAGAACAACAACCCGCTTGCCCTTCATGTCAATGAAGTCTGCTTCGTCTTTCTCGAAACCCAGACGGCGGTTGACGTTGGAGACCAGGAACGGCAGAGCGTCGTAGACGCCAGGCAGGTTCTCACCCGGGAAACCGCCCTTCATGTAGGTGTAGGTGCCCATGCCCATGAAGACGGCATCGTATTCGTCAATGATGTCCTGCAGCTGAACGTCCTTGCCCACCTCGGTGGACAGGCGGAATTCCACGCCCATTTCCTCGAACACCTTGCGGCGACGGGTCATGACGGATTTTTCCAGCTTGAACTCTGGAATACCGAAGGTCAGCAGACCGCCGATTTCCGGATAGATATCGAATACAACCGGCTTGACGCCATTGCGAACCAGAACGTCCGCGCATCCGAGACCGGCAGGGCCGGCGCCGATAACCGCAACCTTCTTGTCTGTCCACTTCACGGCGGACATATCCGGCTTCCAGCCCAGGGCAAAGGCGGTGTCGGTGATGTACTTCTCGACAGAGCCGATGGTGACTGCACCATAGCCGTCGTTCAGTGTACAGGCACCCTCACACAGGCGATCCTGCGGGCAGACCCGGCCGCAGACCTCCGGAAGGGAGTTGGTCTGGTGGCACAACTCAACGGCCCGCATGATGTTGCCCTCGGAAACCAGCTTGAGCCAGTTCGGGATGTAGTTGTGAACCGGGCACTTCCACTCGCAATACGGATTACCACACTCAAGACAGCGGTGGGACTGGGACGCCGCGTTATCCGCCGTGAAGGGGTGGTAGATTTCACCAAACTCTTTCTTCCGCTTCTTGGCCGGGACCTTCTTCGGGTCAATCCGTCCAACCTCGACAAACTGGAAGTCGTTACTCAGTCGTTCTTTCATCAGGATGCTCTCATCAACTCAATTTCGACAAGGGCGACAGCAAGGCTGCACGCCCCAAACCTTCCCAGCGTCTTATTCCGGACGCGCCCGGGTGCTGGCCAGCAGACTGCGCAGGTTGGCAGCCTTGGGTTTCACCAGCCAGAAACGGCCGATGTAGTCGTCGAAATTCTCAAGAATGTGCTCAGCCCACTCACTGCCGGTTTCCGAGATGTGCTCACGGATGACGCCACGCAGGTGATTTCGGTAAGACTCCATGTCTTCGCTGGAAATCCGCTGGATCTCGACCAGCTCGTGGTTGTATTTGTCCACGAAGGTGTTGTTGAGATCCATCACATAGGCAAAGCCACCGGTCATACCAGCACCGAAATTGTGCCCGGTTGAGCCAAGTACGGTCACCAGACCACCTGTCATGTACTCACAGCAGTGATCCCCAGCGCCTTCCACAACCGCATGGGCGCCGGAGTTACGAACCGCGAAGCGCTCGCCGGCGGTTCCAGCGGCAAAGAGCTTGCCGCCAGTGGCACCGTACAGGCAGGTGTTACCGACGATGGAAGTTTCCTGGGTCTTGAAGGCACTGCCGCGGGGCGGCTTCACCACCAGCTTGCCGCCGGTCATGCCTTTGCCCACGTAGTCGTTGGCGTCACCCTCCAGAATCAGGTTGAGACCACCTACGTTCCAGACACCAAAACTCTGGCCGGCTGTGCCGGTGAGATCCAGCGTGATAGGGGCATCGACCATCCCCTGATTGCCGTGCAGCTGGGCGATTTCACCGGACAGACGCGCGCCAATGGAGCGATCACAGTTGGTTACCCGGTAGGACCAGGCACCACCACTCTTCTCCTTGATAGCCGCAGCGGTATCCTGAACCATCTGCTCCGCAAGCTTACCCTCATCGAATGGATGGTTCCGCTCAACCTGGCAGGTCTGCGGTTTATCCGCCGAAATATGGTCGTTGGACAGCAGGCGACTGAGATCCAGCTTCTTCTGGCGCTCGGTATCACCCGGCAAGCGCTCCAGCAGATCAACCCGCCCGACCAGTTCCTCAAGGCTGCGCACACCCAGCTTTGCCATCCACTCACGGGTTTCCTCAGCCACAAAGCGGAAGAAATTCATGGCCATTTCCACCGTGCCCTTGAAGTGCTCTTCACGCAGGTGATCGTTCTGGGTTGCCACACCGGTCGCGCAGTTATTCAGGTGGCAGATACGGAGGTATTTACAGCCCAGAGCCACCATCGGCGTGGTACCGAAACCAAAACTCTCGGCACCCAGGATCGCGCCTTTCACCACATCCAGACCGGTCTTGATGCCGCCATCCGTCTGCAGGCGGATCTTGCCCCGCAGATCGTTGGCACGCAGCGCTTGCTGGGTTTCCGTCAGACCGAGCTCCCACGGGGAACCGGCATAGCGGATGGACGTCAGCGGGCTTGCAGCGGTGCCGCCATCGTAACCTGAAACGGTGATCAGGTCGGCGTAGGCCTTGGCAACACCCGCCGCAATCGTGCCGACACCAGGCTCGGAGACCAGCTTCACAGACACCAGGGCCTGGGGGTTGACCTGTTTAAGGTCGAAAATCAGCTGGGCCAAGTCCTCGATAGAGTAGATATCATGGTGCGGCGGCGGTGAAATCAGCGTCACGCCGGGCACCGAGTAACGCAGGCGCGCAATCAGATCGTTGACCTTACCACCCGGCAACTGGCCGCCTTCGCCAGGCTTGGCGCCCTGGGCTACCTTGATCTGCATGACATCGGCGCTACGCAGATATTCCGCAGTAACCCCGAAACGCCCGGAAGCCACTTGCTTGATCTTGGACCGCTTCTCCGTGCCGTAGCGAGCCGGATCTTCACCACCCTCGCCTGAGTTCGAGCGCCCACCCAGGGTATTCATAGCAACTGCCAGAGCCTCGTGGGCCTCGGGGGACAACGCACCCAGGGACATGGCCGCGGAATCAAAGCGCGGAAAGATATTCTCTACAGGCTCAACCTCGGAAAGGTCGATCGGTTTCAGATCCTGGCGGAAGCCCAGCAGGTCCCGCAGGGTCGCTACCGGACGTTCATTGACCAGACCGGCATATTCCTTGTAATGACCGTAGTCGCCACTGGTTACTGCTTCCTGAAGCTTGCCGACCACATCCGGATTGAAGGCGTGGTACTCCTGACCGTGGACATACTTCAGTAAACCACCCTGAATAATCGGCTTGCGCGGCTTCCAGGCAACGGAAGCCAGTTGCTCCTGGTCCTGCTGGAAGTCATAGAAGCTCGCACCCTGGATACGACTTGGAACACCCTTGAAACATAGCTCGACCACTTCATCAGCCAGGCCGATCGCCTCAAACAACTGGGCGCCACGGTAGGAAGTGATGGTCGAGATACCCATCTTTGAGAGAATCTTCAGCAGTCCCTTGTTAATTCCCTTCCGGTAATTGTTCTTCGCATCGATCGGATCCATCAGCAGCTCGCCGGTGCGGATCAGATCGTTAAGGACCTGGTAGGCAAGGTACGGATATACCGCCGTGGCACCGAAACCGAAGAGCACGGCAAAGTGATGGGGATCCCGGGCCCAGCCGGTTTCCACAATGATGTTGGAATCGCAGCGCAGACCTTTCTGGACCAGATGGTGGTGAACCGCACCGGTTGCCATCAGGGCGTTGACCGGCAGCTCCCCTTCCTTGAGATCCTTATCGGTCAGAACCAGCAAGACCTTGCCATCACGCACCGCCTGCTCCGCTTCCTCGCAGACTTGGCGAATCGCTTGCTCAAGACCCTGCTCAGGGCGGTAGCTCATGGAGATTCGCGCCACCTCAAATCCGGGCCGGTCATTGTTGCTGATCTTGAGGAACTTGGCCGGCGACAGAACCGGTGTCGTGAGGATAATGCGGTCCGCGTGATCGGCAGTTTCCTCGAACACGTTGCGCTCGGCCCCCAGACAGGTCTCCAGGGACATGACAATCGCTTCACGCAGGGGGTCAATCGCCGGGTTGGTAACCTGGGCAAACTTCTGGCGGAAATAGTCCGCCACATGTCGCACCTTGCTTGATAGCACGGCCATCGGGGTATCGTCACCCATGGAGCCGACCGCTTCCTGGCCGTTTTCGGCCAGCGGACGCAATACCTGATCACGCTCCTCGAAGGAGACCATGAACATCTTCTGGTGCACCAGAAGTTCGTCGGAATCCATCAACCTGAAATCCGGGGTATCCTGGTTCAGCGTGGTTTCCACACGGAGCGCGTTCTCTCGCAACCAACGCTTGTAGGGCTGGGCTGTCTTCAGACGCTGATCAATGTCCTTGGTATGCAGGACTTCACCGGATTCGGTATCGATAGCCAGCATCTGTCCCGGCCCGACACGGCCTTTGGCAACCACATCATCGGGCTGATAGCCGTAGGTGCCGATCTCCGACGCCAGGGTAATGAAGTCGTCCTTGGTGATGACCCACCGGGCGGGACGCAGACCGTTCCGGTCCAGCATACAAACGGCGTAACGACCGTCTGACATCACAAGGCCGGCGGGGCCGTCCCAGGGCTCCATGTGCATGGAGTTGTATTCGTAGAACGCCCGCAACTCCGAATCCATGCTGTCGACATTCTGCCAGGCCGGCGGGATCATCATGCGCACGGCACGGAAAAGGTCGACGCCACCGGCAAGCAGCACTTCCAGCATGTTGTCCATGCTCGAAGAATCGGAACCTGTGAGGTTCACCAGCGGCTGAAGGGTCTGCAGATCCGGAAGTTCCGGTGAACTGAACTTGGCAGCCCGGGCAATGGCCCAGTTGCGGTTGCCGTCGATGGTGTTTATCTCACCGTTATGGGCCAGATAACGGAACGGCTGGGCCAGCGGCCAGCGCGGCATGGTATTGGTGGAGAACCGCTGATGGAATACACAGATTGCGGTCTCTAGATCCGGATCACCCAGATCCTTGTAGAAGTTGGCAAGGTCCGCCGGCATCATCAGGCCTTTATAGGCCAGGGTCCGGTGCGACAGGCTGCAGATGTAAAACTCAGGATCGTCGGACATATCGCTTTCGGCATGCCGGCGACCTACGAACAGGCTGATCGCGAAATCACGCTCTGCCTTGCCACCAGGCACCACAAAAACCTGTTCAATACGAGGCAGGCAATCCAGGGCCATGGGCCCCAGACAGCTGTCGTCCACTGGCACTTCGCGCCAGCCGAGGATCTCCAGGCCCTGTTCGGTCAACCGCTTTTCGATGGCTGCCCGACCAGCAGAAGCCCTGGTTTCATCCGGGTTCAGGAACACCTGACCCACAGCAAAGAGGTCACCTGGCTCCTTACCAAAGGCGGCCTTGGCGGCTTTTTTCAGGAAGCCATCCGGGCTCTGGATCAGAAGGCCACAACCATCGCCGGTCTTACCGTCTGCAGCGATACCACCTCGGTGGGTCATGCAGGTCAGAGACTCGATGGCAGTTTGCAACAACTTGTGGCTGGCCTCGCCCTTCATATGGGCGATCAGACCGAATCCGCAGTTGTCCCTGAATTCATCGGGATGATACAAACCTGTCATCATAAGCGTTCTCTCGCGTAGAAATGCTTTTCAATCAAAGAGTTAATTGGCGCGCAGCCATACAACCACCCTTTGACACTGAAAATGGGGGCTGGCTATTTTACACACGTAGAAATACGTACTCAAATCGGCGTGGAGTTATTGTGGGATGCCGAAACGGCAATTACCAATCGACAAGGTTACGGAACAACAAGTTAGCGCCAGAAACAGCACCGCTACAAATTGTCGAACGGACGCACCCAGGGCGACCCCGAGGCCAGATCCTCTGGCAAATCGGACGCTGCAGCGTTCGCCGCCTCCCTGGTCGGGAATTCACCATAGAATACCATAAACCAGGGCTGCCCCTGCCTTTCCCCGCGGGTATACACAAGGTCGGCAAGCTCTGAATAGCTGGATACGACATTCAGTGCGGTCTGTTCCAGATTGCCGGCAACCAGCTGGATCGTCCAGCCATTGCGGGCCCGAAACTCGTCAATGGCCACAAAACGCCCTGGATTCGCCGGACTGAACTCTGGCTCTGGCTCTGGCTCTGGCTCTGGCTCTGGCTCTGGCTCTGGCTCTGGCTCTGGCTCTGGCTCTGGCTCTGGCTCTGGCTCTGGCTCTGGCTGGATAGCTTCTGGTTCCGTGGCCGGCCCTGTCAACAGAACTTCAGGAGGCTCATCGACGGGCTCATCAGGAGACGATGCGATGCTCTCGGTCTCAGGCCCGATGCTGACGCTCTTTCTTACCGGCTCCGGTGCGTTCGCAGCCTCGTCGGCAACTGATTCATCATACTGGCGAGAAACAAACCACCAGGAACCCGCAAGCAGGATCAAAGCCAGCCCTGGCCACAGAAACCGCTTCCACGGCAGGTCGCGTGAGCTGTTTGCACTCGGCGTAGCGACCATGTCCAGCCAGACCCCGGGCGTAACCCGCTTGAGCCTGGCAAAACTGCCCTGGCTCAGCGCATGAATTTTCGAAATCCTCGCCGGACTGAGAAGTTCGGCAGCCTTGCCGCCGGCCGCGTGAACCCTGGGCTCTAGGTAGCCAAGGATTTCATCTTTTGTGAGGGGGCGGAGGTGGATCTGATGAACAGTTGTGGAGGCATCTTCAAGTGCCAGCAGTTGCACCAGATTATCGGTTCCGGCAAACACCGGGACGGCTGAAGATCCACGCTCAGAAGCCAGGTAAGCGGACAGAATCAGTCGGAGCAACTCCACGGGTGCCCGATCAGCGTCGTCGATCAGCAATACCATTCGCTGGCCCTTTCGAACCCGGGATTCCGACCACCGGAAAAAACGATAAACCAGATCTCGTGGACTGTCGTCCGGGCCAAGACTGGAACGGGCAACTGATTTCAGATCACGGGCCAGGGCCTGCGTGCTGGTCAGGGCTGCGGCGGGTATCCGGTGAAAGTCGAGCCGGGACGACTCACTGCGGACCAACTCCGCCAGAATTCTTGTCTTACCCGCTCCCGTCGCACCAGTCAGTAAAAGCGCCATATCGCCAAAGCCACACAGATGACGCAACGCTTCGAGAGCGTGATGACGCATGGCATCCGGAAAAAACGGCGTCTCCATTTCCAGGGGATTAGCCCGAAGGCTATAGCGCTGCTGCAACCTTGGAAACAGGCCACCGCCATCAAGACTGTTCAAGCTTTCTTCAGTCACGGGTCTTCCTTGTCTGCTGGTCCGTTACCAAATCCTCAACGCCGCCGGGCTGGCATCATTTCGGGCTACAGAACCGGGCAAAGGTTAACGCCAGATTCTCCGGGCTTGCCTCTGCCGTTACGATGGCATCGCCAACCGAACGAAGCAGGACCAGCCTGAGCAATCCATCCACATTTTTCTTGTCAACCGCCATCAGGGTCATGAAATCATCGGCCGTCATGCCTGACGGGGGGGTGTCGGGCAATCCCGCACTCAGGATCAAACGATTTATCCGATCGCGATCGGCACGGCTGATCATCCCCTCAAGGGCAGACAGTTCGGCGGCCATAAGCATCCCGGTGCCCACGGCTTCCCCGTGGAGCCAGTTGCCGTAACCGGCATAGGTTTCAATGGCATGCCCAAAGGTATGTCCAAGATTCAGTATCGCTCTGAGGCCACCTTCACGCTCGTCGAGTGCAACAATCTCGGCCTTGCAGGCACATGATCGGAAAATGGCTTCTCCAAGCGCCTCCGGATCCAGCCTGACGAGAGCGTCCATATGCTCTTCAAGCCAGGCAAGAAACGCCTGGTCGCGAATCAGTCCATACTTGATAACTTCCGCCAGGCCCGCTGACACCTCGCGCGGGGGCAGGGTCTGCAAGCTTGAAGTGTCGATCAGAACCGCTTGCGGCTGATGGAAAGCACCAATCATGTTTTTCCCAAGGGGATGATTAATGCCGGTTTTACCACCTACCGATGAATCTACTTGGGATAACAGGGTCGTTGGAATCTGGATAAATGGCACGCCTCGCTGATAACAGGCTGCGGCAAAGCCCGCCATATCGCCAACAACACCGCCTCCCAGCGCAACCAGTGTCGTTTTCCGGGTATGGCGCTGCTCAAGGAGGCCGTCAAAAATCCTGTTGAGGGTTTCCCAGTCCTTGAATTTCTCGCCATCCGGAAGGACCACGGTATCAACCCGCTTTTGCGGGAAACACGCCTTTGCCCGCTCAAGATAGAGCGGTGCCACCGTCTCATTGGTTACGATCATGGCCTGATTGCCGCCCACAAACGGAGACAGATCCCGGGTTTCGAGAAGGTCCTGACCGATAAAAATGGGATAGCTGCGCTCACCGAGCTCGACGGTAAGTTCGCGAAACAGGTTAGACATGATTTCGACCTTCCTTCCGGATCTGCCTTTTCTGGCGGGGGGTTTTCGGATTCAGCCGGTTAACCAACTGGCGCACAACAAGCCTGGGACTTTTCCTGTCTGTGTACATAATGATGTCTGCCAGGCTCGAATACAGCGGATCGCGGATCGAGAAAAGTTTCCGCAAAACCGCCTCTGGATCGTCGTTCTGGAGCAGGGGCCGATTCCGGTCTTTGCGTGTTCGCTCTACCTGCTGCTCTATTGACGTTTTCAGATAGATGACCGTCGCATCCCTTTTCAGGATAGGGTGGTTCTCCTGACGCATGACTGCCCCACCTCCGGTGGCCAGCACCGTGCGGTCTTCATGAGACAACTCATCCAGCATGGCCGTTTCCCGCAAACGGAATCCTTCCTCCCCCTCAACATCAAAAATCCAGGGTATGTTGGCCCCGCAACGTTCTTCAATGATGCGATCAGAATCAAGAAAACGATAGCCGAGCTCTTTGGCGAGCATCCGGCCAATCGTGCTTTTTCCTGCTCCCATCGGGCCAACGAGGACAACGCGTTTCGGCAAAGACATAACTTCCGCTCAGTTCTGTTCAGGCGGGTGAGAATATCACAGGGCCGGAGATTGCATAAGTTCAGGACCCCAAACGGCGGTAACACAGACACAAAAAAGCCGCCGGTTCCAAGCGGCGGCTTTTCAAGACCCTCCCAATTACCGGATGAGATCGTTCTTGATGATCTTCGGCGTGATGAAGATCAACAGCTCACTGCGCTCATCGATATGCTCTGTACGCTTGAAGATACGGCCCAGGTAGGGAATGTCTCCAAGGAACGGGGTTTTAGTAGTCTGGGTGGCCACTTCAGACTGGAAAATACCGCCAAGGACCACTGTCTCACCATTGCCAACCAGAACCTGGGTAGTAACTTCGTTGGTATTGATGGATGGAATACCGGCAGTGACTTCGCCACGGGAATCCTGATTGACGACCAGGTCCATGATGATCTTGTCATCCGGTGTAATCTGCGGTGTTACCTCCAGGGAAAGCACAGCTTCCTTGAACGATACGGAAGTTGCACCACTTGAGGACGCTTCCTGATAGGGAATTTCCTCACCCGACTTGATCGATGCTGTCTGGCGATCGGCGGTAACCACGCGGGGCTGGGATACCACCTCGGCCTGACCATCACTCTCAAGGGCTGAAAGCTCAAGGTCTACCAGGAAGTCGTCACTACCCCAGCCGATGGCGAAGGAGGAGGCGCCGTCACCGCTTACCCCAAGGTCAACCGCAAGGGCGCCCGGGAATGAAGTTTCAAACGACCCGGGAGTGGCCGCGGAGTCCCTTGCATCCTGCACGCCGTCAAGGCCGCCACCGACTGAAAAGATGTTATCGCCGCTTATGTCATACGCGGCACCACCCCAGCGAACACCGAGATTCTCTGCCACGTTGGTCTGGGCACGCACAATGCGAGCCTCGATAGAAACCTGCCGCACCGGCACGTCCCATGTCGACACCAGGCGACGGATTTCATCAAGCTTCTCAGCAGTTTCACGCACACTGATAGTGTTGGTACGAACGTCAGAAGAAACAAAGCCGCGATCAGAAATCAGCTCTTCGTCTTCCTTGATCAAAGCCACGATGTCCGCCGCCTTGGCGTAATTAACCTGAACGATATCCAGGCGAACCGGCGCCAGCTCAGCAATTTGCTTGTTGGTCTCGAGCTCCAGTTTTTCCCGCGCGGCAATTTCATCCGCTGGAGCTACCAGCAACACGTTACCGATCTGACGCTTGTCGAGACCTTTAGTCTTCAGGATCAGATCCAGCGCCTGGTCCCAGGGAACATTTTGCAGGCGCAGGGTGATGCTGCCACCCACGGTGTCACTGGCAACGAGATTCAGGCCGGTGAAGTCGGCAATCAACTGCAGGACTGAACGAACCTCAATGTCCTGGAAGTTCAGAGACAGCTTGTCACCGGTATAAGGGAACTTCTCTTCCCGGCGGGATTCTGCTTCTTCCTGGGTCAACTCCTCGACGCTGACGGTAAACTGGCTGCCGGACTGATAGGCAATGTAGTCGTAGTTTCCTTCGGGGCTGATCTCGACCACGGCATTCCCGTCTTCAACAAACGTATCGATACGGGTCACCGGTGTGGCGAAATCTGTCACATCAAGCCGACGACGAAGATCGGAAGGCACCGAGATCCCATCCATCGTCAGGCGGATCTTTCCGGCCTGCTCGGACAGGTCCACCGGTGTGCTGGCGCTACCAAGATCAACAAGGACCCGGCCTTCCCCGTCCTTGCCGCGGCGGAAGTCTACTCCAGCCAGCGCATTGGCAGACCCGGCGCCCGAGGCGGAAGTGCTTTGAGAGGAAGAAGCCGGGGAGCTTGCTACCGTTCCGTCTGACTCTCCGCCGATTGTCATGACCAGAGAGTTACCGGAGCGAACCGTGTCGTAGGGAACCAGTTCGACCAGATTAAAAATCAGCCGGGTACGGTCCTTGGTTTCCACTACGGTCATACTCTGGGCGTTGCCAGAGCCCAGCGGGACACTTCGGCTGTCGAGGCCACTGGTCGTGTCCCGAAGGTCGACTGCAATTCGAGCCGGGCGCTCAATAGTGTAGCCAGAGGGCTCCGGCGGCGCCCCATCAAACTGCAAAGTGATTTCAAGCCGCTCGCCCGGTAGCGACGAAAACGACACGTCTTCCAGCGTGACCGCGTTGGCCAGGCCGGAGAACAACCCAAGAGCAATCACGCTGACGTATACATTGAGTTTTCTGAACATCGCTAGCCTCGACCCTAAACTTTTTTGTACGTGCATGGTTCTTTCAACTTTCATCCAGCCGCTCCTTAGCCTTCGCCCTCTTCCAGGGTCAGGGAGCGAGGACGCTCGACCCAGCCACCCCGGCCATTGGGAACGATTTCAATAAGCTCGATTCGGGTTTCACTGACGCCGACAATACGGCCGTAGTTCTGCCCCATGTAATTTCCGGTTTGGACCCGGTGAATTCCACCGTTATCGTCTTCAATAAGGGCAAACAGGCTGCCTGATGCGCCCTGAAGTGTACCCACCATCTGAAGCGACTTGAGATCAAAGTTTTCAAGGACCTCCCGGGGCCGATCCAGATCCGGCTCAACGTCACTGACCGGCTGCTCATCCACCATGGTCAACTGAACGTCGATAGGTGGTTCAAAAGGCGCCCGCCGATCGGCCGCAGAGTAGCTGAAAGCCTCGTAGGCCTTGAACTCGGGCAGGGGCTCAACGTATCCCCTCGGTTTCGCCCGCGTCTCGGCCATGAATTGATCAAGGTCTGAAAATCCGCCGCCCTGGGAACAGGCTGTCAGGAGAGACACCAGACAGACACCCAGCCAGGCCTTTACCGCATGCTTTCCTGTCATGCTCATTCTCCAGCCCGGTAGCGGTAAGTACGAGCCACGACCTGCATATCAAGCCGTTCTCCGTCTCCGCCAGTTGGTTTTATGGTCAGGTCATGCAGCGTGACAATCCGTGGCAGGCTCGCCACGCTACTGACAAAGGACGCCAGCTCATGATAGGAGCCGGACACCCGGATATTGATCGGAAGCTCGGAATAGAAATCCCGACGCCGTTCCGGCTGCAGCTTTACTTCCTGAAGTGCCAGGCCGCTACCCAGCGCGGTATTGGTAATATCTTCCAGCAAACCTGGCACTTCGGTCTCGCTGGGCAGCTGCCTCACCAAAGCTCCGAAGGTTTCTTCCATTTCTGCCATCTGGGCCTTGAAGACCTCGAGGTTAGCTACCTGATACGCTTTCTCTTCGTACTTCTTGCGAAGGTCCTGTTCAGTCTGCTCAACGCGTTCAAGCTGTGCATACTGATCCTTGATAAAGAACCAGTACCCGCCCCCGGCAATTAACCCGAAAATAATCAGAACCACGATGGCCTTGACCGGAGCGGGCCAGATACCGGCGTTGTTAACGTCGAGATCGTTGATATCGAATTCGTTAAGGCTTTTGAGAGAGTCCGCGAGGCTCATTACTTATCCTCCCCTTCGGGCTCGGGCGTTTTTTGTTGTACCGACAGGTTGAACTGACTGTAACCGGCCCGGCGGCTGTCGGCGGCAGAGACGTTCGAAAGGTTCGGATTCGTGAACCAGTCGGACTCCTCGAACTGACGCATCAGCGTGGAAACTCGGCTGTTAGATTCGGCCATTCCGACGATATCGACACGATCACCGGTGCGTTTCAGATCCGTATAGAAGAGACCATCCGGCAAAGTTCTCACCAGCTCATCAAAGACCCGAACAATGACCGGACGCTTGCCCTGCAAGTCCTGGATGACCTGCATCCTGGCAAGCAATTCATCACGCTTGCGCTTGAGGTTCTCGATCTCCTTGATCTGCTGATCCAACTTCTTGGTGGCCGTCTCAATATAGGCGTTCCGCGACTGCTGATAAGCGATACGGCTGTCCATGTCGGATTTCCAGAGGAAGACCAGTCCGCCAGCAATGATCGCTGCTCCCAGAATCATGACCACGAACTGCTTCTGCTTCTCGGCACGAAGCTCCTCGCGCCAGGGTCGAAGGTTAATTTTTGCCATCAGTCGAAGCTCCTCATTGCCAGGCCGCAGGCAATCATCAGAGAAGGAGCATCATTACTCAGTGCTGATGCATTGACCCGGGACCCTACAGCCATATCTGCAAACGGGTTTGCAACCAGCGTCGGCGTTCCTGTTTTTTCTTCGACCATCTCCGTCAGCCCCTGTATCGAGGCAGTACCGCCTGCCAGAACCACATAGTCGACAGCATTGTACTGACTGGCACCGAAGAAGAACTGAAGCGCTCTGGCCACCTGCTGCACAACAGCTTCGCGAAACGGGGTCAGCACTTCAGATTCATAATCGTCAGGCAGGCCGCCCTGTTTCTTGGCGAGACCGGCCTCTTCGAGGGACAGGCCGTAACGACGCTGGATTTCCTCGGTCAGCTGTTTGCCGCCGAAAATCTGCTCGCGGGTGTAAACGGTCTTGCCACCGGCCAGAACACTCAGGGTCGTCATGGTCGCGCCGATGTCGACGATGGCCACCACCAACTCTTCTCCCTGGGAGTCGAGTTGCGGCTCGATCAGCGCATAGGCACGCTCCAGAGCATAGGCTTCGACATCCACCACCTTGGTGGTCAGCGAGGCAATCTCGAGCGCGTCTTCACGTATGTCGACATTTTCTTTTCGGCAAGCCGCCAGAAGAACGTCCACCTGGTCGGGATTGGTTTCAGAGGGACCCTGAACCTCAAAATCGATAGCAACTTCGTCCAACGGATAGGGAATGTACTGATCTGCCTCCAGGGCAATCTGATCTTCCATCTCGAATTCGTTGAGGCCGCCATCCATCTGAATGACCTTGGTAATAACAGCAGATCCGGAGACCGCCACCGCTACCTGCTTGACGCCGGTGCGGGACTTGGAGGCCACGCGCTTGAGCACTTCACCCACCGCCTCGACATCCGTGATGTTCTTCTCAACCACAGCATTGGCCGGTAATGGCTCCACCGCGTAGCTTTCGACCTTATAGCGATCGCCCTGCTTCGACAGCTCCAGAAGTTTGACCGAGCTGGAGCTTATATCCACGCCCAGCACTGCACTGGATTTCTTTCCTAACAATCCGAACACGCGCTCACCCTATACCTGGTTAGATGCACCCGGTTACGTAACTTATGTGTTTTTTATTTAAGAGAATTTCTTCAGTATTCCGTCTACAATGCGTGTTCTTCTTTAATTGAGAACCATTGCAACGGTGAAGCGACTCATCCTTCCTAAAGCAATTTCTCAAATGATAGACCTATATCCAACAGTTGTCAGAAAAAAATGTCTCATTTGTTGCGCACATCTCGCCTTTTTGCCTGGTTGTTTCTTACCGGACTGAGTGTCGCCGTTATCGTAACCTCAGGCTTCTATCTCTACCTTCGCCCTGGCCTTCCGCCTGTACATCAGCTTCTGGACATCAAGCTGCAGACACCATTACGGGTCTATAGCAAAGACAACAGATTAATAGCAGAATTCGGTGAAAAGAGAAGGGCACCCATCACAATCGAACAGATCCCAACAATTCAGTTACAAGCCTTTATGGCCGCTGAAGATGCCCGCTTCTACGAGCACTTCGGGGTCGACATCAAAGGCCTGGCGCGGGCTGCCATCGAACTGATCTCAACCGGCGAGATACAGTCCGGGGGCAGTACCATCACCATGCAGGTTGCAAAAAATTACTTTTTGTCACGCGACAGGACCTTTATCCGGAAGTTCAACGAGATACTTCTGGCTCTTCAGATAGAACGTGAACTGGACAAAAACCGCATCCTGGAGCTTTATCTCAACAAGATTTACCTCGGCAACCGGGCTTACGGAATTGCCGCCGCCGCGCAGGTCTATTACAACAAACCGGTCTCGGAACTTTCGCTGGCCCAGATGGCCATGCTGGCAGGACTTCCCAAAGCCCCCTCAGCCTACAATCCGCTGGCCAACCCGAACCGGGCGATGATCCGCCGAAACTGGATCCTCGGGCGAATGCAGGATCTGGGCTATATAACCCAGGACGCCTACGAACTTGCGGTTTCCGCCCCCCTTACCGCCAGCTACAACAGTACCGAAACAGAAGTTGACGCCGACTACGTTGCGGAAATGGCACGCTCCGAGATGGTGAGAGGCTTTGGCGAAGAAGCCTATACCGACGGGTACAGCGTCACCCTGACCGTTGACAGCGAAAAACAGCAGGTTGCCACCGACGCATTGAGAGCCGGCCTTGAAGCCTATGACAGACGCCACGGCTTTCGGGGCGCGATCGGGCAGATTGACCCGGAGACGCTGGCCAACGGCGACTTGTCCAACCTCATTCTGAACTATCCCCGGATCGAGTCGTTGCTGCCCGCCATCGTTACAGGCATTGATGACGAATCCGGTGAAGTCGAGACTTATGTCCGTCGCATCGGCCAGGCGATCATGCCCTTCGAAACCATGACCTGGGCAAGACGGTACAAAACCGAAAACCTCGTCGGCCCGGAACCGGAGAAACCTTCCGATGTCGTCGCCCCCGGCGATGTCGTTTATGTCCGGGTTGAAAAACCTGAACACATCGCCCTTGAGCCCGAATCTGACGAGGCGGATTCCGACACAGGTGCGATAGAACAACTCGGGCCGCTAACGGTGTCACTGGCACAGATTCCGAGGGCCGAAGGTGCTCTGATCTCACTTGAGGCAAAAACCGGAGCCATTGAGGCCTTGAGCGGCGGATACAGCTTCGGTCAAAGCAAGTATAACCGGGCGCTCCAGGCACGAAGACAGCCGGGCTCAACCTTCAAGCCCTTCCTTTACCTGAGCGCGCTGGAAAACGGAATGACACCCGCGACCATCTATAACGATGCGCCCATCGTGTTCGACGACTCCGAACTGGAGACCTCCTGGCGCCCCCAGAACTCATCCGGACAGTTCTACGGCCCGACCCGCCTTCGAGAAGCACTCTATCGCTCGCGGAATCTTGTTTCGGTCCGACTGCTTCGGGACCTGGGCATCAAGAAAACTATTGATTACCTGGCACAACTGGAAATCCCGGTCGATAACATGCCTGACGACCTGTCGCTGTCACTCGGCAGCGGCCAACTCACCCCCATGGAACTGGCCAGAGCCATGGCAGTTATCGCTAACGGTGGCTATGACGTTGAACCCTACCTGATCGAGAGCATCAGCGATTCCAGAGGGGACACCGTCTACCAGGCTCCGGAAACCATCCTGTGCGACGAAAACTGCCAGGAAGTCACAGAACTGGCGACATCAGGCGTTGAAAAAAGCGATTCAGATTCGGATGCAGAAGCGTCAACAGACGATGAAACATCGCCAGAAATCCGCGTCATGCGCAGACTCGCAGACGAACGCGCCGTGTTCATCCTTCACTCTATGATGCAGGACGTAATTCGCCTCGGCACCGGTCGAAGGGCGCTAGCTCTCGGGCGAGATGACATTGCCGGCAAAACCGGAACCACCAACGAGCAGAAGGACACTTGGTTCGCGGGCTTCAACCACGAACTGGCCACCACCACCTGGGTCGGCTTTGATCAGCCCGCACCTCTCGGCAGACGCGAGTTTGGCGCCAGCACCGCCCTACCGATCTGGCTGGACTACATGAAAGTGGCTCTTGAAGGAAGACCATCTTCTCTCATGCCCAGACCCAACGGCATCGTAAACATCCGCATAAACCCGGAAACCGGGCAGCGGGCGAGACCCGGCGAAGACGGAGTCTTTGAAGTATTCCGCGAGGAAGACGCACCACCACCTCTGACGTCAGAAAGCGAGAACGACGCAAACGGCGGGTCCGAGGATGATGATCTTTCACGCAGGATCTTCTGAGACGCCAGACGGCAGACACAAAAAAACCGGCGGGATCACCGCCGGTTTTTTTTCGCCCTGAACGACAGATCAGATAATGTCATCCATGGACTTGAGCGGGTAGTGCGCCGGGTATGAATTACGGGCAACCCCGGAATCCACGGCAGCACGTGCAACCGCTGCAGGAACCACCTCAAGCAGGCGAACGTCCATCGGCTTGGGAATGATGTATTCCTTACCGAACTCAAAGCTATCTACACCATAAGCCTCACAGATTTCCTGCGGCACAGGCTCCTTGGCCAGCTCACGGATTGCATTGACGGCAGCGACTTTCATTTCCTCGTTGATCGCGGTGGCACGAACGTCCAACGCTCCACGGAAAATAAAGGGGAAGCCCAACACATTGTTGACCTG
The DNA here is from genome assembly GCF_041687235.1 of Marinobacter sp. Classification (GTDB taxonomy): domain Bacteria; phylum Pseudomonadota; class Gammaproteobacteria; order Pseudomonadales; family Oleiphilaceae; genus Marinobacter. The sequence goes on from NZ_JAWLCH010000016.1 coordinate 47,138, forward strand.
GTTCGGATAATCAGAGCGGCCGGTGGCCATGATCAGATCATCGCGGGTTGCCAAGGCCACTTCCGGACTGATTTCCGGATCCGGGTTGGAGCAGGCGAAAACGATGGGCTTCGGTGCCATTTTCTTGAGCTGGTCCGCAGTCAGCAGATCCGGACCGGACAGACCCAGGAATACGTCAGCGCCATCAATAGCGTCGTCAAGAGTACGCTTGTCGGTGTCATTGGCGAACATCGCCTTGTACTGATTCAGGTCATCACGACCAGAGTGGATCACACCCTTGCGGTCGAGCATGAAGATGTTCTCAGAGCGAATGCCGCAGCTGATCAGCAGCTTCATGCAGGCAATAGCGGCTGCACCGGCCCCCAGACAGACCACCTTCGCCTCTTCAATCTTCTTACCCTGCAGCTCAAGAGCATTGATCATGCCGGCTGCAGTTACAATCGCAGTACCGTGCTGGTCATCATGGAAGATGGGCACGCTGCACTTTTCGATCAGAGCGCGCTCAATCTCAAAGCACTCAGGCGCCTTGATATCTTCCAGGTTGATACCACCGAAGGTGTCTGCGATACGCTCAACTGTTTCAATAAACGCCTGCGGGCTTTCGGAATTGACTTCGATGTCGAAGACATCAATTCCGGCAAAGCGCTTGAACAGTACGCCCTTGCCTTCCATAACCGGCTTGCTTGCCAGCGGACCCAGGTTACCCAGACCAAGAATCGCGGAACCATCAGAGATAACAGCCACCAGGTTGCCCTTGGCGGTGTATTTGTATGCGTTCTCCGGGTCCTTTGCGATCTCGCGGACCGGTTCGGCAACCCCGGGGCTATACGCCAGGGAAAGGTCGCGGGAAGTCTTGGTTGGCTTGGTGATTTCTACACTCAGCTTACCAGGCCGCGGCTTGGCGTGATATTCAAGGGCTGCTTCTTTCAGATCTTGAGACATTGCCACTGTTCCGTTTGTCACGTTTAAAGGTAATGAACCGCCGGAGCTAGGGAGGCTCCCTAGCCAGCGGAGCGCGCCATTATGGCCCGCCAGACCCGAAACGACAAGTGGCCCATGAACATTTTGTGAACAGTCAATAGTGCTAATTGCGTATGTACTCTTTGAATACATACTCATTTCCGGGCACAAAAAAAGCGCCCGAAGGCGCTTTTCCCAATCCACAGCGATCAGTCTTTCTTGGCGCCGATGCGACCACCGAAACGCTTCTGGAAACGGTCGATGCGACCACCGGTATCCATAACCTTCTGCTTGCCGGTATAGAACGGGTGGCACTGGGAGCACACATCCAGCTGCAGATCATGGGTGTAGGTAGAGCGGGTCTTGAAAGAATTGCCGCAGGAGCAGGTTGCGGTTATTTCTTCGTACTTGGGGTGGATACCTTCTTTCATGGCGAACCTCGTTGGGTCATGCCGCTACCTGATCACGGGGCAGATAAACCACCCGGGTGCCAGGCACCGCATGTTTGAATCAATTGAGAAGACGGGGCACAATCATGCCCTGCCGGAAACAGACCGCGAATCTTACTTGCAATTATTCTCGCAGGCAAGTACCACGCTGTTCTACAGGCTCGCCCACTCCGGAATTCACGGCAGGCCAGCGATCGCAACAGGATAGGGAAAAACCGTGACATCCGTAATCCTCTGGAGCATTCAGTGCCACTGATCGCACGCATTGCCCTAAATCGTCCGCTACGCCGACTCTTCGATTACCTTGTTCCCGACGACCTGCAACTGGTCCCGGGCCAGCGAGTGCGAATTCCCTTCGGTCGACAACAAGCAATTGGCCTCGTCGTGGAGATCGGCGTTGAGCCACCGGCCGGCATCAACCTCAAACCTGTGGCCGGTGTGGTAGAGGATTGGCCAGCACTCCCCCCCGAAACCTTCAGGCTCCTCAGCTGGGCAAGCGACTATTACCAGCATCCTTTGGGCGAGTGCCTGTTCACCGCCCTACCCCCGGCTCTCAGACGAGGGAGAAAAGCGGAAGAAAAAACGGAGGAGTGGTGGCGTGTGCTCGACAACAACGCAACGCTCCCGGCGAACGCCCATAAACAAAAGGCGCTTTTCGACTGGCTGAGCCAGCACCCTGAGGGCGCCCCTGCAACCGATGTACTCAAGGCCGGATTCGGTCGAGCCCAGCTCAACGCCCTTCGCGAAAGACAATTGATCGAAACTGTCTTACCTCCGTTACAGAAGGCATTCTCTGAGGAGCCTGAACTTCTGGCTCGGCGGCCAGACCTGTCTGGCGCCCAGACTTCTGCAGCGAAAGAGCTGGCACCTCCCAGCGAAGGATTCGGCGCCTTCCTTCTATACGGTATTACCGGCAGCGGAAAAACCGAGATTTACCTCCACTATCTGAAACAACAACTCGGAGACAGGGATCAAGCCCTGGTGCTGGTTCCGGAGATCAATCTCACACCGCAAACCGTTGCCCGGTTCCAACGTTACTTCGGCAGGCGGATCGTGGTCTGGCACTCGGCCCTGAACGATGGGGAGCGCCTGACAACCTGGCTGAGGGTCCGCAACGGGGAACCGGTTATCCTGGTTGGCACCCGGTCAGCGGTATTGCTTCCCTTCACTGGCCTGCGAACGATTATCGTTGATGAAGAACACGACAACTCCTATAAGCAAGGTGAAGGATTCCGCTACTCGGGCCGCGACCTCGCCGTCTATCGCGCACATCTGAACAACTGCCCCGTCATTCTGGGGTCGGCAACGCCATCACTGGAATCCGTGTACAACGCGAAACAGGCCAAATACCACCTGGTCAAGCTGGAGGAACGAGCCGGCAATGCGACACCACCAGTCATCAGCCTGCTCGACATCCGCAGTCGCCCCTTGGAAGGGGGCCTGTCCCGCCCCGCCCTGAACGCCATAAAGCAGGCCCTGGCAAAAGGTGAGCAGGCCTTGGTCTTCGTTAATCGGCGGGGATTTGCCCCGGTCATGATGTGCTTTGACTGTGGCCACATGGTCGAGTGCCCACGCTGCGACACCCGCCTGACCTATCATCGCCGGGACCGGGCGATGCGGTGCCACCATTGCGACTACCAGACTGCGGCCACGGAGCATTGCCCCAAATGCCGGAGCGATGCCTTCAAACCTGTCGGACAAGGCACAGAAAGGACGGAAGACATTCTGGCCACCACCTTCCCGGATACGCCTGTGGTGCGGGTGGATCGCGACAGCACTCAGCGGAAAGGCAGCATTCAGGGCATCCTGAACCAGGTGAACAGTGGCAAGCCGTGCGTACTCGTCGGTACACAGATGCTGGCCAAAGGGCACGATTTCCCGAATGTTACGCTCGTCGTGGTGGTCAACGCCGACGGCGGGCTGTTCAGCGTGGACTTCCGGGCCCCGGAACAACTGATTCAGACCCTTCTGCAGGTCAGCGGCCGTGCCGGCCGCGGCACAAAACCCGGCAAAGTTCTGGTGCAAACCTGCCACAGTGACCACCCGTTACTGAAAACGCTCTGCGAAGGCCAGTATCTCGATATCGCCGACCAACTCCTCAAAGAACGTGAAGAAGGCCAATTCCCGCCATTCCGCGCCATGGCGATCTTCCGGGCGGAGGCGGACACCATGGAAAAGAGCCTGCAAGTTCTCGATGCCATAAAACCGCTTGCCAATAGTTCCGACGTTGAAACCTGGGGCCCGCTGCCGGCGATGATTGCCCGGCGCGCCGACAAGCACAGGGCACAACTTATCCTTAATGCCCGGAACCGGAAACGACTGAACAGTTTGCTGACCGGAATCTGTCAGGAACTGGACCAGAGAAAGCTGCCAAATGGGGCCAGATGGATGATTGATGTTGACCCGCAAGAGACCGGTTAAAGAGAACATGGATCACAACCACCCGGGTCTTTTGCTTGCAGCCAAACTTTCCGCGATAATAGCCGCCTTCTGTTTTCAACGGGCCTCCTGCCCCGAATCCAATTCTTCTGTAAACCGAGCCATCTGACAGCATGAAAGAGACCGTTTCCGATCTGCTCCAGTCTGCACTGGCAGCACTCCAAGCCGATGGCACTCTGCCTGCGGACCAGTCCTTCACTCCTCAGGTGGGGAACACCAAGGACAAGTCTCACGGGGACTACGCCTGCAACATTGCCCTGGTTGCCTCAAAGGCTGCCGGTTGCCCGCCTCGCAAACTGGCGGAGGTCCTTATCGACAATCTGCCGCAGAGCAAAGCCGTGGAGAAAGTGGAGATTGCCGGGCCCGGTTTTATCAACTTCTTCATGAGCACGGCCAGCGCTTTCGAAGTGATCAACACCATACTTGATGAAGGCGATCGTTTCGGGCGCAACAATCAGGGCAAGGGTGAAAAAGTTCAGGTGGAGTTTGTTTCGGCCAACCCCACAGGCCCCCTCCACGTTGGCCACGGCCGTGGCGCGGCGATCGGTGACTGCCTTTGCCGGCTGCTGGAAGCCAACGGTTACGATGTAACCCGGGAGTTCTACTATAACGACGCCGGGGCCCAGATTGATAACCTGGCGCGTTCTGTTCAGGCCCGGGTGAAAGGTCTGACGCCGGACGACGAGAGCTGGCCGGCGGACGGCTATCGTGGAGACTATATCGTTGATGTCGCCAAGGCCTACCTTGCTGGCGATACCGTCACGGCGGACGATCGGGCAGTGACCGCCAAGGCGGATCCGGAAGACCGCGACGCCATCCGCGAATTTGCCGTCGCCTACCTGCGCCGGGAGCAGGATCTGGACCTGAAAGCCTTTGGCGTTCAGTTTGATGTCTATTTCCTGGAATCTTCCCTGTACGAAGACGGCAAGGTTGAAGCCACGGTCAAGCGCCTGCAGGAAAATGGCTACACCTACGAGCAGGATGGCGCCATGTGGCTGAAAACCACCGAGTTCGGCGACGACAAGGATCGGGTCATGCGCAAGAAGGACGGTGGCTACACCTACTTCCTGCCGGATGTCGCCTATCACCTGGACAAATGGCAACGGGGCTTTACCACCGTTATCAACGAACAGGGTGCCGACCACCACTCTACCGTTACCCGCGTTCGCGCCGGCTTGCAGGCGCTGAATGCCGGTATTCCGGAAGGCTGGCCAGACTATGTACTGCACCAGATGGTGATGGTGACCCGCTCCGGCCAGGAGGTGAAAATCTCCAAACGCGCTGGCAGCTACGTGACCGTCCGGGACCTGATTGATGAAGTTGGCCGCGACGCCACCCGGTTCTTCCTGGCCGCGCGCCGGGTGGATTCCCAGTTGACCTTCGATATCGATCTGGCCCGCTCCCAGACCAATGAAAACCCGGTCTATTACGTTCAGTATGCCCATGCGCGCATCTGCAGCGTGCTTCGAAAACTGGCCGATGAAGGCGTGGAGCGTGGCCGGAACGAGTGCCTCGGGGACCTCTCTCTGTTAACGCTGGATGAGGAAAAAGACCTGGCCAACCAGTTGGCAAAGTACCCGGAACTGATTGCCAATTCCGCGGCCCAACGTGAACCGCACCACCTCACGCACTATCTGCGGGATCTGGCGGGCCAGTTCCATACCTACTACAACGCCCACAAGGTGTTGATTGAGGACACCGCCGTTCGCGATGCCAGGGTCAGCCTCTACCTGGCGATCAGGCAGGTGATTGCCAACGGCCTGGACCTGCTGGGCGTCAGCGCACCGGAAGAGATGTAAGAACGAATGTCCCGAGACTACGCCCGCAAGGATCGACCCGCCAAGGCTTCAGCGACTTCGCACAGGAAACCTGCGAAGCCGTCAAAGCCAAAGGCAGCCCGGCCAAAGTCCACACCTAGTGCCCGCTCCCAGCACGGCGGCTTGTCACTCAAGTGGATACTGTCCCTGGCCGCTGTGGGCGGCTTTATCGGGTTTATCGTGTATCTTAACTCTCTTCCGACGAGTCCCGGGCCACAACAGACGGTGACTGAAAAACCGGCGCAGAAACCCGCCCAGAAGCCCGCTGAAACGGCCAGCGAGGAGGATAAACCCGGCTTCCGTTTCTACGAGATGCTTCCGGAGTCTGAGGTAATTCCGCCAAAGGTCGAGGAATACACACCCGGCCCGACGCAGACAGACTTTCACTACCTGCTCCAATCCGGTTCCTTCCGGAGCAAGGAAGATGCCGAGCGGCAGCGAGCCCAGATTGCCTTTCAAGGGCTGCGGGCGAGCACTCAGAGGATTGACCTGGACAACGGTTCCGTCTGGTACCGCGTCAACGTTGGCCCGTTCACATCCCGAAGCCAGATGAACTCCGCTATCGACAAACTGGTTTCCCTGAATATCCAGCCCCTGGTCCGAAAGATTCCCAAGGAAGGGTGATCTTTCGCGCTCCGGGCGTACACCTTGAATTCACACCAGAAGCCACCATAACAACGGGATACCAATTTCAATCAGGCAATTGGAGCCCAAATGACTACCATTCTTTCCGTCAGGCGTGATGACGAAGTTGCCATGGGTGGCGACGGCCAGGTTTCCCTCGGCAACACCGTGATGAAGGGCAATGCCCGGAAGGTACGCCGTCTCTACAACGGCCAGGTGATCGCCGGTTTTGCGGGCGGCACTGCCGATGCCTTTACCCTGTTCGAGCGTTTCGAGGCCCAGCTTGAGAAGCATCAGGGCAACCTCACCAGAGCTGCAGTTGAACTGGCAAAAGATTGGCGGACAGACCGTGCACTGCGCAGACTTGAAGCCTTGCTGGCCGTGGCAGACAAAACCGCATCCCTGATTATCACCGGCAATGGCGATGTCATAGAGCCGGAACAGGGCCTGATTGCCATCGGCTCGGGTGGCCCCTTTGCTCAGGCTTCGGCCCGGGCTCTGCTTGAGAACACCGACCTGTCCGCCCACGAGATTGTCGAGAAAGGTCTGGATATCGCCGCAGATATCTGTATCTACACCAACCACAACCGCACCCTCGAAGTGCTCTCCAAAAACGACTGATCCGGAGCGACCATGTCTGCAATGACTCCCCGTGAGATTGTCCACGAACTCAACAAACACATCGTGGGCCAGGAAGAAGCCAAGCGGGCGGTGGCGATCGCCCTGAGAAATCGCTGGCGCCGGATGCAGCTGGACAGCAGCCTGCGCGATGAAGTAACCCCCAAGAATATTCTGATGATCGGCCCCACCGGTGTCGGTAAAACCGAAATCGCCCGGCGCCTGGCGAAGCTGGCCGACGCCCCGTTCCTGAAAGTGGAAGCCACCAAGTTCACGGAGGTCGGCTATGTTGGCCGTGACGTGGAATCCATTATCCGTGATCTGGCAGATATGGCGGTCAAAATGCTGCGCGAAGCCGAGATGAAGCGCCACGAAGGGCGGGCACTGGACGCAGCGGAGGAGCGGATTCTGGACGCATTGATCCCACCCCCCAGGGATTTCGGTGAAGACAGCCAACGCAGCTCAGATAGCTCCACTCGGCAGTTGTTCCGGAAAAAGCTCAGGGAAGGCGAGCTGGATGACAAGGAAATTGAAATTGACCTGCGCAATTCCGGAGCCGGTGTGGAAATCATGGCACCTCCGGGCATGGAGGAGATGACCAACCAGCTACAAAGCATGTTCTCCAACCTCTCTTCCGACAAGCGCAAGACCCGAAAAATGAAGGTCTCGGACGCCCTCAAACGGGTCAAGGAAGAAGAAGCGGCCAAACTGGTCAACGAGGAGGAGATCAAACAGAAAGCCATTCAAGCGGTAGAACAGAACGGCATCGTATTTGTGGACGAGATCGACAAGGTAGCCAAGCGATCCGAAAACACCTCCTCGGATGTTTCTCGCGAGGGTGTCCAGCGTGACCTGTTGCCGCTGATTGAGGGCAGCACTGTGAGTACAAAATACGGTTCGGTGCGCACCGATCACATTCTGTTTATCGCTTCCGGCGCGTTCCACCTGTCCAAGCCTTCGGATCTTATACCCGAGCTTCAGGGCCGTCTGCCGATTCGTGTTGAGCTTCAGGCACTGACGCCTGAGGACTTCAAGCGAATCCTGACCGAACCGGATGCATCCCTGGTGCAGCAGTACGAAGCACTGATGCTGACCGAAGGTGTCAAACTGACATTCCAGGAAGATGCGATCGCCCGCATTGCAGAGGTTGCCTGGAAGGTGAACGAAAGCACCGAAAACATTGGCGCTCGCAGGCTGCATACCGTGCTTGAGCGGTTGCTTGAAACCCTGTCTTTCGATGCCGGCGACAAGGTGACCGACGATTTTGAGGTGACCGCCGAATACGTCGATGAAAAGCTTGGAGAATTGTCAGAAGACGAGGATCTGAGCCGGTATATTCTCTGAATAGCGACCCGGGGTCAGAGGGAAACTTCGTCTGGCCCCGACTTACTCTATCCCGGCATTACTGCGCCTTTGAAAACAGGTGCGAGACGTTGCCCAACCCGGTCGCCAATCGACCCTTTTCCGCTTTTTTCTTCCTGCCCTTGGCCACATAAAGTGGCAGCATTTCGCCATAAAGGCTGGTACTGATCGTCCGCTGTTCATCTTCCAGACGATCCCGCCTCAGGGTAATGCCATATTTTTCCAGCTTGGGCTCCAGTTGATCGGCACGGTTCAGAAGATCACGACGTGTCATCTGGTAGGCGTGCTCACACACCATTCTACGGGACTGGAAGCTGAATACGTTGGAGAAGAACAGCTTGGCGTCGTCACGGGTGGGTTCAAACAGCAGGATGTCCTTGTCCGGATAATCCCGGGCGTACTGGGCAATACCGGATTGCATCCTCGAGTACACCATGGTCCTGAAGGTTTGCGACAGAAGGTGGGGCATGCCAGAGCGGGTCAGTTCGCCCGGCTTCATGGAGCCGGCCCGGACCGCAGCGCTGGCGTCAATCGGAACCTGAGGATTAACGGCGAAAACCAGGTCAGCACCGTCTTCAAAGGCAACCGAGGCGTGCAACCCCTTGCGCAAGGTACCGTCCACGTAATAGCGCCCATCAATATCCACAGGCACATACAGGCCCGGCGAGGAGGTGCTGGCCTGAATCGCCTTGGAAATAGGCACGTGATCAAAGCCCGGCGCGCCAAAGCAGACAGCCTCGGTGCTTTCGACATCAGCAGCAACTATGTAGAGGCTTCGCTTGAGCTGACGGAAATCATTGGTACGACCGAGCATCGTAAAGGCCCGCTTGAGGTACTCATGCAGGCCTTCGTTATCAAACAGCCCGGCGGGCGCTGCCTGCGCCAGGATCGTCATGGCTTCAAGCAGGCTCTGGTCGTAGGGATTGTTGACGAAGCGGCTCACCGCTGTCGAAACCAGACCCGGTATTGCCAGCAAACGGCTGCCAATCTCCCGGAAGGCAGGCCGATAAAACACTTCAGGATGGAACGGGTGCACCTCTGCTTCATTGCGCACGAAAATCCGGCACAATTGCGCGGTGGTCATCTGGTTGGCCAGATTCGCCGCCACGAAAGAACCCGCATTCACACCCACATACACATCAATATTGTTGAAGTCGAGACCATCAAGTGCTTCATCCAGAGCCCGGAGAGCTCCGATCTCATAAATTCCGCCCAAGGGGCCACCACCGCCGAGGGCGAGGCCGATGCGGGGCGCGGATTTATGATCAGTTGGCGACTTCATAGCCTTCCCTTTTCCGGATAACGAATGCGGGTCCGTCACACGGACCGCCGGATACTTCAGGTACCAAGATAACAACCGTAGTTAGAGTACACACCCTATAATTGCCGACATCGGGCCCGTGATCAGGAAACGGCCGCCTCCGATACCGCCATGGCCGTAGACTTGCCAGGCCGCAGGTAACGGCCGAAGCCAGCATTTCGCAATGCCAGATCCACACAACTCTTGATCACATGAGGCGAATCCAGCAGCAGCACATCTTCCAGCAACTGGATGGCCCATTCCCGGCTGACACTACGAATCACCGACTTGACCTTCGGCAGACTGGCCGCGTTCATGGACAGGGAATCGTACCCCATGGCCATCAGCAGCAGCGCACCACCGGGATCACCCGCCAGCTCGCCACAGATACCAACCGGTTTACCGACAGAGTGAGCGTCCTGGGCAATCCGGACCAGCGCCTGAAGCACCGCCGGGTGATAGGAATGATAAAGCTGGGCTACCCGGGGGTTGTTCCGATCCACCGCCAACAGATACTGGGTCAGGTCGTTGGAACCAACAGAGAGGAAGTCCACCCGGTCTGCCAGCTCCCGGATCTGGTAGACCGCAGCAGGAATCTCGACCATCACACCCACTTTGGGCATGTGAATGTCATAGCCCTCCTCGCGAACCTCGTGATACACCCGGTAAATCAGGTGCAGGGACTCTTCCACTTCCGAGATATTGGAGATCATCGGCAGCATGATCTGGAGGTTGTTCAGCCCCTCGCTGGCCTTGAGCATGGCCCTGACCTGCACCAGGAAGATCTCCGGATGGTCAAGCGTGACCCGGATACCACGCCAGCCCAGGAACGGGTTTTCTTCCTGGATCGGAAAGTAGGTCAGCGCCTTGTCGCCGCCAATGTCCAGTGTACGCATGGTAACCGGGCTGGGCGCAAAGGCTTCGAGCTGCTCCCGGTAGTACTCGCGCTGTTCCTGCTCAGAGGGGAACCGATCCTTGATCATGAACGGCACTTCGGTCCGGTACAGGCCGATACCCTCAGCACCGTGGGAGAGCGAACGGACAACATCGGTCATCAAACCGGTGTTCACCAGCAGCGAAACCCGGTGATGATCCGTGGTTTCACAGGGCTTGTCCTTGAGGACCTCAAGCCCCCGGATCAGCTCGTCTTCTTCATCGCAGATTGCCTGGTAATAGGAACGGAGATCTGAGGAGGGTGATGCAAAGATCTGACCTTCAAAACCATCAACAATCAGTTCCTTGCCATCGAGCTGGTTGACTGGAATGTCCACCAGCCCCATGACCGTGGGCACGCCCATGGCGCGGGCAAGAATGGCCACGTGGGAATTACTGGAGCCCTTGACCGACACCAGGCCAATCAATTGCCCCTTGGGAACCTCGCCCAGCATGGCTGGTGTGAGCTCCTCGCTGACCAGCACCGTTCGCTCGGGATAATTCAGGTGTTTCTGCTCCCCCTCCTGCAGGTGAGACAGCAGGCGGCGACCCAGATCCCGGATATCAACAGCGCGCTCCTGGAGGTAATGATCATCCATCATCTCGAAGTGACGGATATACTGCTGTACCACCTGCTTCAGCGCGCCCTGGGCCCAGATACCTTCCCGGATCTTGTTAGCGACCTCCCCGGGCATGGCATCGTCGCCCAGCATTCTGAGATAGACATCGAACAACGCCTGCTCTTCCGGGCGCAGCTGCGAAGCCAGCCGTTTGGCGACGCGCTCGATATCTTCCCTGACTGCCTTGACCGAAGCGCCAAAGAGTTCCAGCTCCTGATCGATATCGTCGGTGGGCTTTTCCGGAACCACATCCAGATCGGCCGACGGGTAAACGACGACGCCACTGCCGATGGCAACACCCGGAGCGCCTGGCACACCGTTGAAGCTGACATCGTGAGCCTCTTCACCGGTCAGGGACAGCCCGCTGATGGCGCCGGTCGCCTCACTGTGAGCGATAACCCCGGCCAGCTGTGCGGAGACGGTAACCAGAAAGGCCTCTTCGCCTTCATCAAAGCACCGGGAACTTTCCCGCTGCTGGACAACAAGAACCCCCAATACCCGGCGATGGTGAATAATCGGAACACCGAGGAAAGAGCGGAAACGTTCTTCCCCGGTCTCCGGGAAATAGCGATAACGGGGATGGGAGGGTGCATCTTCCAGATTGATCGGCTCTTCGCGCGAACCCACGAGTCCCACAAGGCCTTCGGAATAGGCCAGGCTCACCTGACCCACCGCCTTGCGGTAGAGGCCTTCCGTCGCCATCAGAATGTAGCGGTTGGTGGCCGGATCAAGCAGGTAGACGGAACAGACCTCGGTTCCCATGGCCTTCTGCACCCGCGATACAATGATATCCAGCGCCTCCTGCAGATCGCGGGCGCTGTTTACCTCTTGTACAAGACTTCGCAGAATGCTCAGCATGGCGGTATCAGTCCGTCATTTCGTATGTTCCTGTAAGCGCTGCCCCTGTTCCGCCTGATGCCACTGTTCCATGTTGTAAAACAGCCGCGGCGCAAGCTCTCTCAGCGCACGTCGATACACTTCTCGCTTGAAGGAAACCACCTGTCCCAACGGATACCAGTAGCTTACCCACTGCCAGCCATCGAATTCCGGTGAATCCGTGCCGTCCACGCAAACCTGCGCATCCGGCGATAACATCCTCAGCAGGAACCATTTCTGTTTTTGGCCCACACAAACGGGGTGGGAGTTTTGGCGTACCATCCTCCTCGGGAGTCGATACCTCAGCCAGCCTCGCGTGCAGCTGATGATTTCCACATCGTTTGCACAGAGACCGATTTCCTCTCCAAGCTCCCGGTACAGTGCGTCCTCTGGGGATTCATCGTGTTTGATGCCACCCTGGGGGAACTGCCAGGAGTCCTGCCCTATTCGCCTTGCCCAGAGAACTTCTCCCCTGTGGTTGGCCAGAATGATTCCGACGTTGGGTCTGAAACCGTCTGAATCGATCACGGCACAGTCCTCTCAAAAGTCGGTGGACCGGCACAAAAATTCACCGGTCGGATTTGTCCAAGTTGCTCTCATTCTTACAGAATCCCAAGGGTTCGGCAAACGGAGCCGTTGGGGACAGGTCGTGGTAGACTTGGCGTTTTCCTGCAAGCCCTGTGATCACCGGAGGTAACCGCTTGACGCTCGCAATTTTTGATCTGGACAACACCCTTCTGGCCGGCGACAGCGACCACGCCTGGGGCGAGTTTCTGGTAGAGGAAGGCATCGTCGATGCCGAGGAATACCGCCTTGCCAACGATCGCTTCTACCAGGAATACCTGAACGGTGAACTGGATATCCTGCATTACCTGGGCTTTGCCCTTCAGCCGCTGGCCAGTCATAACATGAGCGAGCTGCTGGCCTGGCGGGACGCCTTCATGGAAAAAAAAGTACGCCCCATGATGCAGCCCAGCGCGAACACCCTTCTGGACAGCCACCGGGAGCAGGGCCATACGCTGATGATCATCACCGCCACCAACCGCTTCGTAACCGAGCCGATTGCCGAAGCACTCGGAATAGAACACCTGATTGCCACCGAACCAGAGCTGGTCAACGGCCGCTACACAGGCGAAGTGGCTGGCACTCCAAGCTTTCAGGATGGCAAGGTCACGCGCCTGGATGACTGGCTGGCAGCCCATAACAGGACACTTGAGGGGGCGTGGTTCTACAGCGACTCCCACAATGACCTGCCGCTGCTGAAGAAAGTGGACAACCCGGTGGCCGTCGACCCGGACCCGACCCTGGAGCAATTTGCCCGGGACAACGGCTGGAAAGTGATGTCATTGAGAGGCTGAAACGTGAACATGAGGTCCGATGAAAGCGTTCATCGGACCCCGGCTTTAGCTTTCTCAGAAGAAGCCAGTCAGTGAGCGAACAAAGCAGGATTTGATGTAATCGGTCTCGGGAATACCCGGAATCACCGGATGATCCGGAGCCTGATGCCCCTGCTCCAGCAACTGGACAAAGCGGTCGATCTTCCGGCCGCTTCCACGAATGATGTCCACCAGCTTCTCCTGCGAGAGGTGCATGGAACAGGACGCGGACACCAGAATGCCGTCGCGCTCCAATAACCGCAGACCAAGCTGATTCAGGCGGGCATAGGCCTCCTCCCCCGCCTTCTGATCCCTGCGCCGGGGAATCAGTGCCGGCGGATCCAGCACCACCACATCAAACTTCTCCTTCTCATCCGCCAGCGCCTTCAGGGCCTCGAAGGCATCTCCTTCAATGGTTTCCACATTATCCAGGCCGTTGAGCCTGGCGTTATGGTGGACCGAATCAATGGCACTGGCGGAACTGTCCACACAAGTCACCTGGGTGGCCCCCGCACAAGCCGCCTGGATACCCCAGCCACCAACGTAACTGAACACATCCAGAACCCGCTTGCCCGGGGCATAGGCCTGCAAACGAGCACGATTCATCCGGTGATCATAGAACCAGCCGGTTTTCTGGCCGCCTTCCAAAGGCACCTCGAACCGGACACCGTTCTCCTCCACCTCCAGAAGACGGATTTCAGCGCCATGAGCCTGCTCCACGTAGGTATCCAGCCCCTCCACCTTGCGCATCTTGCCATCGTTCTTGAGGATGATCGCATCCGGATGCGCCAGCCGCTGCACCGCCCGAACAACCGCTTCCTTCATCGCCTCCATACCGGCCGTGGAAATCTGCACCACCACCGTGGAATCAAACCGGTCAATTACCAGCCCCGACAGCCCGTCACTGTCGCCAAACACCCAACGATAAAACGGCTTGTCAAAAAGCCGCTCCCGCAACGCCAGCGCGGCTTCCATCCTCTGGGTCAAGCGCTGCGGCGTCATACCATGGCCCGGGTCCCGACTGATCAGCCGGCCACAAATCAGCGCATGGGGGTTCACGAACACCGTGCCCAATGGCTTGTCATTCGAGGCACGAAGCTCCGCCTGAACACCGGCCTCGAAATCCGTCAGCGGGCTGCGGCGGGTGTCCACCTCATTACTGTATACCCAGAGATGGCCAGCACGGAGACGGCGCTCTGCGCCTTTTCGAAGATACAGAACCGGAAAATTCATAAAGACCACCTGGAAAGGAAAGACAGGGATTATACAAGATGAGTTGAAACTGATACCGATGTATGACGGGCTGACGGGGCGGGCCTTCCAAAACTGTGCGGAGCCAAGCGTACAGGGACGTATTCACAGCGTGTTTTGGAAGGCCCGCCCCGTCAGGCCAGCCTCCCAAATGGAAGTATTATTCCTCGGCAGCCACATGCTCCGCATAAGCCGAAGCATCCATCAGGCCATCCAGCTCACCGGCATCCTCCAGCCGAACCTTGTAGAGCCAGCCGTCGCCATAAGGATCTTCGTTGACCTTCTCCGGCTCATCCTCAAGGCTCTCATTCACCTCAATAACCTCGCCCGTCACCGGGCTGAACACATCCGAAGCCGACTTGACCGACTCGGCCACACCAGCCTCTTCACCACCGTTAACCGTAGCGCCCACATCCGGAACCCCGATATAAACCACATCACCCAGCTGCTCCTGGGCAAAATCCGTAATGCCGACCGTCGCCGTGCCATCATCGGACACGCGAACCCACTGGTGGGTCTCAATGTATTTCAGATCTGCGGGTATCTCGCTCATAGTCTGTTTTCCTGAGAAAATTTTTTGCGCAGTTTAACCGAAGACGTTAGCTCCAGCGAACCTCACTTGCCAGCTTCATGAACGAATTCAGGTAATCCACTTCCCGGTCCCGCTCACGAAGGCCCAGGAAGATCTGCTTGGGAATACCAGCCTCACCAAGCTGGACCGGTCGAACCGGCATCCGGGCACCGTAATCCTCTACCAACCAGCGCGGAAGAGCTGCCACGCCACGCCCTGCGGCGACCATTTGCAGCATGATATCCGTCGTTTCAATGGTTTTGTGCCGCGCCGGACTGGTGTGGGCCGGCAGCAGGAAACGCGTATAGATATCCAGCCGCTCAATTTCCACCGGGTAGGTAATCAGAACCTCCTTCTCAAGATCCTCGGGTTCAGCCCAGGCCTTGCCTGCCAACGGATGGTCTTCGCCCACAACAAGCACCTGCTCGTAGTCGAACACGGGTTCAAAAACCAGCCCCGGCCTATGCAACGGGTCCGGGGTCACCAGCATATCGATATCGTGACCGAACAGAGCCCCAATGCCACCGAACTGGAATTTCTGCTTCACATCCACATCCACGCCAGGCCAGCGCTCAAGGTAAGGACCGACCACTTTCAGCAGCCACTGGTAACAGGGATGACACTCCATTCCGATGCGAAGAGTGCCACGCTGCCCCCGGGCGAACTGGCCAATCAGCATCTCCGCGTGTTCCAGCTGTGGCAACAGCCTGGTGGCAAGTGACAGAAGATACTCACCTGACTGGGTCAACCGAAGCTGTCGCCCTTCCCGGATCCAGATATCGGTGCCTAACTGATGCTCAAGCTTACGAACGGAATGGCTGAGGGCAGACTGGGTGAGATGCAGGTGCTCGGCCGCCGCTGTGAGAGAACCCTGCTGACTGACTGCCCTGAGAATCGCCAGATGGCTACGTTCGATCATTACCACCCCATGCATGACTAATATTCATCGATACCTGAAATATTACCATTATTCTTCATCACATCGAGCGGATATTCTGCCCCCTCTTGCAAACCAACGGATCAAGCAGAGGACCCAGCATGGTAACCACACACAATCTCGGATTCCCTCGTATCGGAACCCGCCGCGAGCTGAAGTTTGCTCAGGAAGCCTTCTGGAAGGGGCAGGTCAGCGAAGAGGAGCTGCAGATAACCGGCGCGGATCTGCGTCGCAGGCATTGGCAGAGTCAGCAGCACCTCGACCGGGTGCCCGTGGGGGACTTCTCCTTTTACGATCAGGTACTGGATATGAGCGTCACCCTGGGCAATCTGCCTGAACGGGTCAGAGAATCCGGAGGCAGCGAGCTCGAACGGTACTTCCGGGTAGCCCGGGGTCGCTCCGGACAGGAGTCTTCGTGCTGCGGCGTGCAGGCGGGGGAAATGACCAAGTGGTTCGACACCAACTACCACTATATCGTGCCCGAGTTCCACCAGCACACCCGCTTCCAGCTCAACGCTGACCGGTTGATTGAACAACTCGCCGAGGCCCGACACCAGGGTCTCACACCAAAGCCGGTCATCATCGGGCCGATCACCTATCTCTGGTTGGGTAAGGCCAAGGATGAAAGCGATCGACTGGCGCTGCTGGAGTCACTCCTGCCGGTTTATTCAGAGCTTCTGAGTGTACTGGCAGATCAGGGCGTCGATTGGGTCCAGGTGGACGAGCCCGCCCTTGTTACTGATCTGGAGGCAGACTGGCGCCACGCTTTCAGCCTGGCCTACCACCACCTGAAAACCAGCGCGCCAAAGCTGTTGGTAACCACTTACTTCGGCGAATTGCGAGAAAACCTGCAGCTGGCCTTCGAACTGCCGGTGGCGGGGTTGCACATCGATGCTGTCAGCGCGCCACAGGAAGTCGCCCGGGTGGTTGACTGGCTGCCACCACACAAACAGCTTTCGCTGGGGGTCGTTAACGGCCGGAATATCTGGCGAACCGATCTGGAAAAAACCCTGGACTGGCTGGAACCCGTCCATGAAAAACTGGGAAACCGCCTCTGGATCGCTCCCTCATGCTCACTACTGCACGTGCCGGTGGATCTGGCCAACGAACAGACGCTGGATCCGGAAATCCGCAACTGGCTGGCATTCGCAAACCAGAAGCTTGATGAACTGCATGTTCTCGCCACCGCGCTGAATCACGGCAGAACTGTGGTTCTCAAACAACTCGCGGAATCGACTGCAGCCATCAACAGCAGGAAAACATCCGAACGAGTCCACAACCCGGCGGTTCGGGCCCGAACCGCAGAGATCAACCCGGCGCTCGGTCAGCGTCGAACCCCCTACCCGGAACGCATCACTGCCCAACAGCAGAAGCTTGGCTTGCCGCGTTTTCCGACTACCACCATCGGGTCTTTCCCCCAGACCCGGGATATCCGCCAAACACGGCGCCAGTTCCGCAAGGGCGAACTGACCGAGGCAGACTATACCACCCGGATTCGAGAGGAAGTGCGCCGCTGCATTGCCGAGCAGGAAGCTCTTGGGCTCGATGTTCTCGTACACGGTGAAGCCGAAAGGAACGACATGGTGGAATATTTCGGCGAGCAGCTGGCCGGCTACACATTCAGCCAGTTCGGCTGGGTTCAGTCCTACGGTTCCCGGTGCGTAAAACCACCCATCCTGTTCGGCGATATCTCCCGACCAAAGGCCATGACTGTCGAGTGGATCCGGTATGCCCAGTCCCTGACCAAAAAGCCTCTCAAGGGCATGCTGACCGGCCCCGTGACCATCCTTAACTGGTCGTTTGTTCGGGACGACCAGCCCCGGCGGGAGAGCTGCCTCCAACTGGCACTGGCCATTCGGGAGGAGGTTCTTGATCTGGAAGCCGCCGGCGTGGGCATTATCCAGATTGATGAAGCGGCCCTGAGAGAGGGCTTGCCACTGCGGAAATCCGATTGGAACCAATACCTGGACTGGGCGATTGACGCATTCCGGATTGCCGCCAATGGCGTTCGAGACGAAACCCAGATCCACACCCACATGTGCTACTCGGAGTTCAACGACATTATCGAGGCCATCGCCCGGATGGACGCGGATGTCATCACCATCGAAACCTCCCGGTCCGACATGGAGCTTCTCGATGCCTTCCGGGGCTTCCAGTATCCGAACGACATCGGTCCCGGAGTCTACGACATCCACTCACCCAACATCCCTGACCGCGAGCAAATCCGATCGTTGATGGTGAAGGCCGCAGAGCGCATACCGGCGGAGCGGCTCTGGGTCAATCCGGACTGTGGTCTGAAGACCCGTCAGTGGGAGGAGGTAATTCCTGCGCTTGAAAGCATGGTGGCTGCAGCCCGGGAACTGCGGGAGGGGGTTCAGTAACCTGTGCTGTTCTGATCCAGATCGAACTGAAAATCTGTGGCCCGGCGGACTTCCGTAGTGAAGTCCCCGGAGTCATGGAACTCGAACCATCGGTAACCCGGCGGCAAGTCTTCAACCGAGAATTTACTGGAACCGGAGGTGAACTGGATACAGGTAGACGGGGTTGCCATCAATTGTACCCCGTTACGTTCCCGCTCATGTTCCTGATGGATATGGCCCCACAGAACGATCCGGACCTGAGGAAACCGCTCCACCACCTGCCAGAACGCATCGCGGTTGGTAAGGCCGATCTTTTCCATCCAGTCCGATCCGATGTCTACCGGATGGTGATGCAAGGCAATTACAGCTGGCAGGTCCGGATGCTGCGCCAGGGTTTCCTCCAGAAATGCCAGTTCCGAATCGGCCAGCGCACCAAACACCTTGCCGGGCACAGAGGAGTCGAGCATGACGAATTGCCAGCCCCCCTGAACAACATGGCGGGCATTGGCATCATACTCGCCTGCTACCTTGACCAGATGATCAACGTGGTCATGGTTGCCGGCAATCCAGACTGAAGGGCAGGAAAAGACCTTCAGGCTGTCGCCGAACACCCGGTATGCTTCCACCGACCCGTCCTGGGCAAGATCGCCGGTTGCCAGAATCAGATCCGGCTGGCCGTGCACTTTCAACACTTCTGCAATCACGGCCTGCAGGCTTTCCCGGGTTTTTACGCCCAGCAGGTCTCCGTCGGCATGCGCCATCAGGTGCGGATCAGTCAGCTGCAGTACCCGCAGTGGCCGGGTTTGTTCCTTCGTGGTCATGGCTTTCTGGATCTACTCACTGGCAATACGTGGTCTGAACCCAAGTGTACGACGCCGGTTCGCGGATTTATCACTTTCGAATCGAACGGGGGTCACATTCTGGCCAGACGCTGGCGAAATATTGCAATTTTTGACAACTATGGCACATCAACAGGCCATAGCCACACCACTTTAGTCCTGCCTGGATCCTTAACAGGCCGCCTCAGTCGACGCCTTCACCGGCAGACCAGGCGGCATGTTCCATGGGTAGGTGACCAAATCGCAGACAGTAATCCAGCCAGTCGGCAAGAAAACCGTTTACCTGCACCTTCTCGTCCGGGTGGTGCATGAAGCGATTCGGGTAATCGTTTACAGGGGCAATCTGGCGATCACGGTAGCAACTGATCACCTCGGCCATATTGGCGTCGTGGTAGACCCGCACGGTCATCTGCGGGTTGTTGAGCCAGCGTCCCGAGTTATGAACCTGTTCAAGCAACAGGGTTTCGGTGAATTTTGCAGTCTGCAGCACTTGAATCCGGACTCGCCCCAGATAATGGTTTTCACGGTGCAGCTCGAATTCGCAGACGGGCTTGCCGTCCACCTCCAGCTGCCGCAGTTTCTTTAACCGCTGATAGTTCCCATCACACAGGGCACCGAGCTGTCGCAGATCCGGAACGTACCGCTTGGGCTTCATGGTCCACTCACCCATCACTGCCACCCTTCTCTCAAACGGGCCCGATTCAGCTCGAGCCACTGAAGGGCAATAATGGCCGCAGCATTGTTGATACGGCCATCGTGGATCATCGCTATGGCATCGTCGGATGACACCACATGGGCGCGGATATCCTCGTGCTCATGCTCCATACCATACAGCCCACCCGCGTCTTCGGTGCTCACGCGGCCGCAGTACAGATGAATCATCTCGGTACTGCCGCCGGGCGAAACCAGGTAATCGCAAATCTTTTCCAGCGGCTCAAACGTCAGCCCGGCCTCTTCCTGCCCTTCCCGCTGAGCCACCTCTTCCGGGGTTTCGCCGTCTTCGTTCATGCCGGCCACCAGCTCCAGCAACCAGGGCGACTGGTCTCGGCCCAATGCACCGAGGCGAAACTGTTCCAGCAGTACCACTTCGTCCCGCTCCGGGTCGTAGGGAAGCACGCAGGTCGCATCCCCCCGAATAAAAAGCTCCCGGGTAAACAAAGGCATATCCCGGCCATCAAAACGCGGGTGGGTCAACCAGAGCTTATCCATGCGGAAGAAGCCCTGGAAGACGGTTTCACGCTTTTCGACGTTGACGTCGCTGGCTTTGAACTGGAACGGTTTGGCCATTTTTTGTCCGGTCGTTGAATCGACTTGGAACGATAGCCTTTAGTTGGGTATTACTTCAAGTTCAAACCTTGTCGTACAGCTTACTCCCGGACTCCACGAACTCGCGGGATTTCTCCTGCATGCCAACATCCACTGCTGACACCTCATCAAGACCATGCTCCCTGGCATAATCCCGAACCTCCTGGGAAATCTGCATGGAGCAGAACTTCGGTCCGCACATCGAACAGAAGTGGGCCATCTTGGCGGATTCTTTCGGCAGGGTTTCGTCGTGATAGGCACGAGCCGTGTCCGGATCCAACCCCAGGTTGAACTGATCTTCCCAGCGGAACTCGAAGCGAGCCTTGGAGAGCGCATTGTCGCGGATCTGGGCGCCTGGATGCCCTTTGGCCAGGTCTGCCGCATGGGCGGCGATCTTATAGGTGATAATGCCAGTTTTCACGTCGTCCTTGTTTGGCAGGCCCAGGTGCTCCTTGGGAGTTACGTAGCAGAGCATGGCGCAGCCGTACCAGCCGATCATGGCGGCACCGATGCCGGAGGTGATGTGATCGTAACCTGGCGCAATGTCGGTGATCAGCGGGCCGAGGGTGTAGAACGGGGCTTCGTCGCAGCATTCGAGCTGCTTGTCCATGTTCTCCTTCACCAGATGCATGGGCACGTGGCCCGGGCCTTCGATCATGCACTGGACGTCGTGCTTCCAGGCGATTTTCGTGAGCTCCCCCAGAGTTTCCAGTTCGCCAAACTGGGCCGCGTCGTTGGCATCGGCGATGGAGCCGGGGCGCAGCCCGTCGCCGAGGCTGAAGGACACGTCGTAGGCTTTCATGATTTCGCAGATGTCGTCGAAATGCTCGTACAGGAAGCTTTCCTTGTGGTGGGCCAGGCACCATTTGGCCATGATCGAACCGCCCCGCGAAACAATGCCCGTGGTGCGCTTTGCAGTCATGGGCACATGATGCAGGCGAACGCCCGCGTGGATGGTAAAGTAATCCACCCCCTGCTCGGCCTGCTCAATCAGCGTATCCCGGAAGATTTCCCAGGTCAGGTCCTCGGCCACACCGCCGACTTTCTCCAGCGCCTGATAGATTGGAACGGTGCCGATGGGAACCGGCGAGTTGCGGATGATCCACTCACGGGTTTCATGGATGTTCTTGCCGGTGGACAGATCCATGATGGTGTCGGCGCCCCAGCGGATGCCCCAGGTGAGTTTCTCCACCTCTTCTTCAATGGAGGAACTGACCGCAGAGTTGCCAATATTGCCGTTGATCTTCACCAGGAAGTTGCGACCGATGATCATCGGTTCGATTTCCGGGTGATTGATGTTGGCCGGGATAATCGCACGACCACGAGCCACCTCATCGCGGACGAATGCCGGTGTGATTTCCGGAGGCAAATTGGCGCCGAAGGACTGACCGGGATGCTGGTCTTTCAGCAGCCCCCGCTTCCGGGCTTCCTGCAGTTTCATATTTTCCCGAATGGCGATGTACTCCATTTCCGGGGTAACAATGCCCTGACGGGCGTAATGCATCTGGGAAACGTTATAGCCCGGTTTTGCACGCAGGGGTTTGCGCTCGTCCATAAACCGCAGTGGGTCGAGCTGCGGATCTTTCATGCGGCGGCGGGTGAACTCGGAGGAATAACCGGAAAGTTGTTCCACATCGCCACGCTCTGCAATCCAGCCGGCCCTCACAGGCTTAAGCCCCCTGCGCAGGTCAATGGTCGCGTCCGGATCGGTATAGGGACCAGAGGTGTCGTACACCACCACCGGCGGATTCTTTTCACCGCCCATCTCGGTTGGCGTGTCCTGCACGGTAATTTCCCGCATGGGCACCCGCAGATCGGGTCGGCTACCCTGTACGTAGATCTTGCGTGAGCTTGGCAGGGGTTTGATGGCGGCGGAATCCACCTTTGCGGAATCGCTGAGGTAATCAGGCAAGTCAGTCATCATTCGCTCCCGGAACAATTTTTGGATTTCGGGTCGCGTATGACGGAGCTTTCGACACGGTTTCTCTCTGGGGAGAATACTGGTCAGGCAGCACTGTGGTCTTAAATCCCTACGCCGGTATTATCCGGATCAGGTCGCGGGTTCTGCGATGCAATCTCAGCCGGTTGCTTCCAGTTTCCGGAAAGCAGACCAGCACCCCGTCAAGACGCGAATCTGTAATGCATGACACCCACAATGAGTGCCATTTGCAAGTGTAGAGCTGCGGGCAATTATTGTCCATAATGGCCAACCAGACCCGTCGGCCCACAATAACGGGGCAAAGATGCGTGGCTGCCAGCCTGACATGCCCCCCGACTACCGGGCAAAGATGCGTAACTGTATTCAGGAGATAGAATGAAGAAGCGATTGCTTTCCGGACTTATTGGCCTCATGGCCGCCCAGTCCGCCCTTTCCATGGATCTGGTCGAGACCTATGAGAAAGCGCTTTCCTACGACTCCGGCATTGCCGCTGCCCGGGCAAGCTTTGAGGCGCAGCAGGCAGCCAGCGATGTCAGCCTGAGCACATTACTGCCCCAGATCGGCGCTTACGGCGAAGGCAATTACATCGATGTGGACGGTCCCAACCAGGATAACAGCTACCGGGAGCTGAACTACGGTCTTCAGCTGACCCAACCCCTGTTCCGGGCCGACGCCTGGTTCCGTTATGACGCCAGCAAGTTTCAGACAGAATCCGCGCAGGCAGAATACAATCTGGCCCAACAGCAGCTGATTCTGGACGTAGCAACTGCTTACTTCAACGTGCTGCGGGCCCGGGACACGGTCACCACCGCACGAGCAACCGAGGCCGCTATTCAGCGCCAGTACGAACAGGCCCAGGAACGGTTTGATGTGGGGCTGATCGCCATCACCGAGGTGTATGAGGCGCGGGCCAGCTACGACGACAGCAAGAGCCAGCGCATTGCAGCCGAGAACCAGCTTAATGTCGCCCGGGAACAACTGGCCCGGCTGACAGGCGAATACGCTGAGGAACTGGACAACCTGCGCCGGAACTTCCCCCTCGGTCGCCCGGATCCGATGGATCCTTCCGCCTGGGAAGCAACCGCTCTGGAGCAGAACTGGTCTATCCAGTCGGCTCTTTACGAGCTCAATGCCAATGAAGCCAGCCTCCGGGAAGCCAAGGCCGGACACTACCCGACCGTGGATCTGAACGCGTCCTATGGCAAAACCGACCTGGATGGCATTGAAGACCCGGCCAGCATTCAAACCCAGAGGGACGGCACAACGACCCGCGGAACCATCGGGCTCACGCTGAATGTCCCCCTCTATTCCGGGGGCGGTACCCAGGCCGGCGTGCGCCAGCAGCGGTCGCTGGTGACAGTCGCTGAACAATCCCTGAATACCGTTCGTCGCGATGTCCGGGTGAACACCCGCAGCCTGTTCCTGACCGTCAACAACAACGTTGAAACCGCCTCCGCACTGGAGCAGACGATAGTATCCCGCCGCAGCGCACTGGACGCCACGCGTGCAGGGTATGAGGTAGGAACACGAAACATAGTGGAAGTGCTGGATGCAGAGAGGGCCTATTACGTTGCCCTGAGAGATTATGCCAACGCCCGTTACGACTATGTGATCAATTCGCTCCAGCTGAAACAGGCCGCAGGCACGCTGAGTCCCCGGGACCTGATTGACCTGAACAACTGGTTGAGCGCGGCCGCACCGGGCATCGAGGCACTGGCAAACGAAGAAGAGATTCTGGACGATCCGACCCAGTAACGTCTCGGCTGGGCGGGCCTGACGGCTCGCCCACGGGTCACTCTGGAAGCGTCTCAGACTCGCTCGATGATGCCATCGACGACCTTGTCCAGGGCGCCCCGGTTTTTATTGACCACTTTCAACGCTCTCTGGCCAATCTCTTTTCGCTCCTGCTCATCACTGAAAAGTGACGACACATGCTCGGCCAGCTCGTCTGCATCTCCAACCAGCTTAACGCCCCGGTCATCAAGCAGGCGCTGGTAAATCGTCTCGAAGTTAAAGATATGAGGGCCTGAAAAAACCGGGATGCCCCACCCTGCCGGCTCGAGGGGGTTGTGCCCACCGCGCTCAATCAGCGAACCGCCAACAAAAGCCAGGTCGCTGGCTCCGTAGAGCATCATCAGTTCCCCCATGGTATCTCCGAGGTACACCTGCGCCGAGGAGGGATTCTCCCCCAAGGACCGCCGGGCAAGCGTCAGCCCCTCTCTGACCGCCTTTTCCGCCACGGGCACGAATCGGTCGGGGTGCCTCGGGACCAGGATCAGCAGGGCATCGGGATGCCTTTCCAGGACTTTTCCATGAGCCGCCAGCAGCTGGTCGTTCTCGCCACCGTGGGTGCTGCCGGCAATCCATACTGGCCGATCCGCCAGGTCTTTCCGGAGTTCCATTGCGGCATTTCGCACATCGTCTGGAATATCGACGTCAAATTTCACACTGCCCGTGACGGCCACTTTTTCTGACGCAACACCGATTCGCCGGAACCGCTCGGCGTCTTTCTCGGCCTGGGCAGCTACCCAGCTGATACTGCGCATAATGGGGGCAGCGAGGCTGCGAATTCGTTCATAGCCTCGGGCGGAACGTTCTGAGAGGCGGGCATTTATGAGAAACACCGGTACCCGGCGTGCCCGGCACTGGCGAATCATGTTTGGCCAGATCTCGGTCTCCATGATGACCAGGATCCGGGGGTTGGCCCGGTCGAGGAACCGACGTATCGCGCCCGGCGTGTCATAGGGCGCGTAAGCATACTGCACCTGGTCACCGAACATCTTGCGCGCCTGGGCCAGACCGGTGTCAGTCATGGCGGTCATCAGGATGGTAATCCCGGGGTTACGAGCCAACAGACGCCGGACCATCGGCGCCGCCGCGATGGTTTCGCCCACAGAGACGGCATGAACCCACACCACCGTACCGCTCGCCCTCGGCACGATCCCAAGGCGCTGATACCAGTTGCGTCTGAGTTCTGGAGCTCGACGACCATTCCACCACAGACGCAGTAAAATGAAAGGCAGAATCAGCCTAATAAGCTGGGAGTAGATAAATTGCAGCACACAGGACTCCGGGCAAAACAGTGCGCTATCATAGCGTAAAACCTATTGATTTGCTTCCGATTGATCGCTTGAGCCATTGTGCCACCTTCAATCGATTCAGACCTGGCAGGACCCGCTTTACGTGAAAAAGAAATACCGCAAATTACCGCGAAACACCGATTACTCAGCCTACCGCCATCCCCGTTGGTGGCCAACCTGGCTGGGAATTGCTTTGATGTGGTGTGTATCCCGGCTGCCAATTCGTGTTCAGTGGGGGTTAGGCAAGCTGGCGGGACTGCTGGCGTTCCGCTTTGCCCGCAGTCGCCGGCACATCGCCGAGGTGAATATCAAGCTTTGTTTTCCGGAACTTACGGCCGCTCAGCAATCAGCGCTGGTCAGGAATGCGTTTATTGCCAATGGTATCGGTTTGCTGGAACTTGGCATCGCCTGGTTTCGCAATCCCGCCAAATTGACAGACATCACACAAGTCCATGGCCTTGAGCATTTCGAGCAAGCGCGAGCCGAAGGCAAAGGCGTTTTGTTGCTTGGCGGCCATTACAGCACCCTGGATCTTGGAGGGAGTCTGGTGACCGAGTTCATCGAGGCGGACGTCATGCAGAGGGACCACAATAACCCCCTGATGAACGCCGTGATGACCCGAGCCCGGGAGCGTCGCTACGGCACCGTTCTGGGCGCCAGAGACCTGCGTGGCCTGTTCCGCAGCCTCAAGAAAAACCGGGCAGTCTGGTACGCCACCGATCAGGACTATGGCCGTAAGGATATCGTGTTTGCGCCGTTTTTCGGCATTCCCGCTGGCACCATTACCGCTACATCAAGGATTGCAGAGCGGAGCGGGTGCAAGGTGGTTCCGTTCAGCCATTTTCGGCGTGACGATGGACCGGGCTATGACATTTACTTCCACCCTGCCCTTGAGAATTTTCCCAGCGGAGATGATCTCAAGGATGCAACATTGGTCAACCAGACTATCGAGCGAGAAGTTCGGCGCGCACCGGATCAGTACCTCTGGATGCACCGGCGTTTCAAAACTCGCCCGGATGAAAACGATCCGGGCTTCTACAAACGCCGGTGAAACCAAAGAACTCAGGCAATACGGAGGCCGGCATTGCATGCCGGAACGCCATGGCCAGACCCGAGTCCAGGAAGCAGGACGAACCCGCCCCCGTGGTGTGGCTTCTGACCGACAACAAGCCGGGCCACCGGAACCAGCTGAAAGGGCTTGGCAACCGGCTCCGCGTCCTGGCAGGAGCGAGCACCTACTGGGTCGATACATTGTCAGTCAGGGTACCGCTCTGGCGGGCCTTGCTGGCTTCGCCGCCCCGGATGGACGCGCATCTGCCGCGCCCCGATCTGGTGATTGCCGCAGGGTCCGGCACGCATCGATTGCTGCTTGCACTGCGAAAACGCCGCCGAACCCGGACGCTGGTTATGATGAAGCCCGCGTTTCCGCTGGGCCTGGTAAGTGGCGCCCTGATTCCAGCTCATGATCGCGTCCAGCCAGGCCCGAGAATCCTGTTAACCGAAGGCGTTTTGAATACCATTACACCCCTGGCCAGAATCACCGAAAAGCGGGAAGCGCTTTTGCTTATTGGTGGGCCGTCACCCCATTTCGACTGGGACGACGATGTCGTCCTCGGCCAGGTAGCTCACCTGATCGGCCACTATCCCGACTGGCGCTGGACCATCAGCACCTCGCGGCGAACACCGGAGCCCATGAAGGAGCGACTTAACGACATGGCCGGGCTTCGGATTACCGTTGTTCATCCCGAGCAGACTCACGAGGATTGGCTGAGCCATCAACTTTCTGCCTCCCGGGCGGTTTGGGTGACTCCTGACAGCATGTCCATGGTCTGCGAGGCGGCAACGTCCGGTGTACCGACCGGGCTGTTTGAGTTGCCGGCCCGAGCCGGAAGCCGGGTGGTGGACGGTGTGGAACGACTGGTGCGGGGCGGTTATGTCGCCCAATGGACAGATCACGCCAGCGTTATGGCAGGCCGGGCTGACCATGATCGAACGCTCTGGGAAGCCAACCGCGCCGCCCGATGGGTGCTCGAACAGGGACTGTTGCCACAGAACACTCAAACCATACAAGGCAAGCATAAAGGGGCTCAGACTTGAGAATTCTTCAGGCGCTTCCAGCGCTTTACAGCGGCGGGGTGGAACGAGGCACCGTCGAGTTCGCCGCCGATCTCGTCAAGCGCGGTCACGAATCCTTTGTCGTCTCCAAGGGCGGCCCTATGGCCGAGCAATTGCGTGGACAGGGCTCAAAGCACATCTTCATGCCGATACACCGGAAGACCCCGGCATCCTTCGGGCAGATACTGCCGATGCGGAAACTGCTTCTCGAGCTGAAACCGGACATCGTTCATGTCCGCTCGCGCATGCCCGCCTGGATTATCTTCCTGGCCCTGAAAAGCATTCCGAAGCAGGAACGCCCTGCGATTGTATCCACATTCCATGGCATGTACTCCGTCACGCCCTACAGCGCCATCATGACCCGCGCGGATCACATCATTGCTGTGTCCCAGTGTGTAAGAGACTACGTCATGAGCAACTATCCGGTGCCGGCGGAAAAGCTGACCGTCATTCAGCGTGGTGTCGATGTGGATGCCTTTCACCAGCGGGAACTCAGCCAGCAATGGCTGGACCGCTGGTTCCGGCAATACCCCCAGCTCGCCGGCCAGAAAATCATCATGATGCCCGGGCGGATTTCCCGCTGGAAAGGCCAACTGGATTTTCTCGCGATGATGTCGAAACTGGTGCGGGAGCGACCCGATTGCCATGGCATCATCGTGGGAGGTGCGGAACCGGGCAAGGAGCACTTTCTTGAGGAACTGGAAAAGGAACGCGCCCGCCTGAACCTGACCGACAAGGTCAGCTTTCTTGGCCAGCGCAATGACATGACCACGCTGTACCTGCTTGCCGATGTGGTGTGCCACATGAGCACCAAGCCGGAACCCTTCGGCCGGACGGTGACCGAAGCCCTGGCATCCGGAACGCCCGTCGTCGCCTATAACCGCGGAGGCGCAGCGGAAACACTCCAGGCCTGTTTCCGGGATGGACTGGTGCCTCCGGATGACGTCGAGGCGTTTGCCCTGGCCGTTTCCCGGCTGCTGGATGCCGAACCGCCGGCCATCGAGATCCCCCATCGATTCCGGCTGGAAGCACAGACCGAGGCGACCTTGCAGGTGTATGAAAACGTCCTGAAGAGCGCCGCTGGCCGATCATGATCACCTCACAGCCATTAACCATTGCCCTTCTGCTTGCCACACCCGGCACCACCTGGGGCGGCATGGAGCAGCACACCGCTGACCTTGCGGGCGCGCTGGCCGAACGGGGACATAACGTACATGTTTTTGGCCACAGAACCTACCGGGACAAATTCCCGGCTGCTGTCGATTTTCATCCGATACCGGTTCAACTCGGGCGGCGAAATCTCTGGCTCCAACTCATGTTTCGCAGGCGCCTTCGGGAGCTGTCACCGGATGTTCTGCACGCCCAGGGCAACAAGGCCGCGCAATTGGCAGGCAAAACCGGGAAACTCGCCCGGGTGCGCCTGGGGACAGTTCACGGCATCAAATCCAGCCACAAAGCCTTTGACCGCCTTGACTATGTCATCGCGGTAAGCCCCCAGATCCTGATAGCTCTGCGACACCCCGAAAAGCACCTGATCTATAACGGCGTGAAAACCCAACCTCAGAACGATCGACCAGAAACCGGGCCGCGACTCCCGGAAGGAGTTACCAACGTCATCGCCGCGGGGCGACTGGAACCCGTCAAAGGTTTTGAGACGTTGATCAGGGCCTGGGCCAAACTGGGCACGTTTTTAGGCAATGCCCACCTAACGATCTTTGGCGAGGGAACCCAGCGGCCACATCTTGAACGGTTGATCCAACAGTCTGGACTCGAAAACTCGGTTACCCTGGCCGGATTCAGCCGAAACCTGGCGTCGGTCTACCGCAAGGCCAGCCTGACGGTGATCAGCTCCGAGCGTGAGGGCTTCCCCTATGTTCTGGTCGAATCCCTGCTTTACGGCTGTCCGGTCGTCTCCACGCCAGTGTCAGGTCCCCGGGACCTCCTCCCGGACTCATCTCTCAGCGCCGGACACCAGGTTCAGGACCTCGTCGATCTTATCTCCCGGGCGCTTGCGAATCTGGAGGCATTGAGGCATAGCCAACAGTCCGCCATGGCGTTCGCCCATGAAACGCTGACCGTTAACGCCATGGCTGAACAGACAGAAGCCCTTTACGTGAAAGCAATCCGTGAACGCCCAGTCACTCACAAACCATGGCGATAGGCTCAGTGTTACCGGGTATTTTCATCCTCAAACTTCGACAGCATCTGCATCTCCCGGGCCTTGGCCAGTCGCATAAAATTGCGATTGGCCGCCGTAATAGCGACGCTCAGGCCAAACCATCCGTTCAGGATCTGCCGATGCAGCAGATAGTACTTCAGGAACTTCAGGGGAAACTCCGCAAACAGACGCGCGCTCGAGATACGTCGGCCCTTTGCAGCAAGAAAACGGGCCTGCTCCGTCGATAACTGGCAATACTTGCGCTCCATCTGCTCCAGTGAAATCAGCGTGCGATGCAACACATCACCCCTGAGGTCCTGAACGGTCCCGCTCTTCACCTGGGGCCTGTCGTTGTTGCTGTCTTTTTCTGCCTCAATGACCGCCTTGTTGCGATTATAGAGCCTGAGGATCATTTTCGATTTGTCGTGGCGGAACGGATGCCGGGGATCCGGCTGGGACAGCACCCAGCGCATCCGGAACCCCGCAATATCCGGGTCAACCGGCTTAGAAAACAGGTTCTTGATGTTGGCCACAAGCTCATCCGACAGCACCTCATCCGCATCCAGATCCAGCACCCAGTTATTGCGGCACAGGCTTGCGGCGAAGGCTTTCTGGCAGGCAAACCCCTGCCAGTCATTGTGTACGAACCGGGCACCCGCCGCTTCTGCGATTTCCCGGGTTCTGTCAGTACTCCCGGAATCGACTACGATAATCTCATCGACCCAACCCGAAACCTTCGCCAGGGACTCTGGCAGTCGCAGTTCTTCGTCCTGGGTGATGTAATAAACGGACAGCGGTAGCTTCATCACAAATCCTGGTGTCAGCGCATTCAGTTTACGGCGTGGTCAGAACAATATCACGGTTGCCTTATGATAAGATGACGCGCCTGATTTCGATGTTTTTAATGGAATTCTCTAACTCAAGCCCGGAGTGTACAGATGATTCACCCCGTCATTATGGCTGGCGGCACCGGCTCGCGCCTTTGGCCGATGTCGCGCCAGCTGAATCCGAAACAGTTCCTGAAACTGACCAACGGCCCTCTGTCGATGCTGCAGGCCACCGTTGCGCGGCTTGAGGGCATGGACGCAGCAAATCCTCTTCTGATCTGCAACGAGGAACACCGGTTCCTGGCTGCGGAACAAATGCGCCAATCCGGCCACGAGGATACGCGGATCATTCTTGAGCCCTGCGGCCGCAATACAGCACCGGCCATTGCACTGGCAGCACTACAGCTGACCGAGGCTGCAGAAAATGGAGCCGATGATCCCCTGATGCTGGTGTTGGCAGCTGACCACCTGATCAAGGACGTCACCGCCTTTCAGGAAGGGGTGAAAAAAGCCATTCCGCTCGCACGGGAAGGGAAACTGGTCACCTTCGGCATTGTCCCGAACCATCCGGAAACCGGCTACGGCTACATCCATCGTGGCAAAGAACTGGGTCCCGACAGCTACCTGGTGGACAAGTTTGTCGAAAAGCCGGACCAGGCGACGGCAAACCGCTACCTGGATTCCGGCGAGTACCTCTGGAATAGCGGCATGTTCCTGTTCGGTGCCCGTCAATACCTCGAGGAGCTGGAAGCCCATCGCCCGGATATCCTGGACGCGTGCCGTGCCGCCATCGCGGATACCGCCGATGACCTGCACTTCACCCGGATCAACGCCGAACGATTCGCGGAGTGCCCCTCAGACTCCGTCGATTATGCCGTCATGGAGAAGACCGATAGGGCCGCCGTGGTTTCCCTGGATGCGGGATGGAGCGATATCGGCTCCTGGTCTGCGCTCTGGGAAGTCAGTGACAAGGACGCAGACGGCAACAGCCTGACCGGCGACGTCATCACCCATAACACCACCAACACCCTGGTCCGTGCCGATAGCCGGCTGGTGGCAACGGTTGGCGTGGACAACCTGGTGGTGATCGAAACCAAGGACGCCCTGCTGGTTGCCCATAAAGACAGCGTTCAGGACGTCAAAACCGTGGTGGAACGGATCAAGACCGATGGCCGCCACGAACATATGAACCATCGGGAAGTCTACCGGCCCTGGGGTGTTTACGATTCCATCGATAACGGCGCCCGCTACCAGGTCAAGCGCATCACGGTAAAACCTGGCGCCAAGCTCTCTGTGCAGATGCATCACCATCGAGCCGAGCACTGGATCGTAGTCAGTGGCACCGCCCGGGTCACCAACGGCGAGAAAACCTATCTGGTCACCGAGAACCAGTCCACCTACATTCCGGTTGGCCAGGTGCACTCGCTGGAGAATCCGGGGGTCATTGACCTGGAACTGATCGAAGTCCAGTCGGGCTCTTACCTGGGTGAGGACGATATTGTCCGTTACGAGGATCGGTACGGCCGGAAATGAGCAAGCTCAAGTATTTCGTCATTGCCGGGCTGCTCAGGGTTGCCGGCTGGTTAACCCTTGCTGGCGCTCAGCGGGTGGGTCGTTTCGTAGGCTATCTGGTATGGCGACTGCCTTCCAAGTCCAGACAGGTAACCGACATTAACCTGTCCATCTGCTTGCCGGAGCTTTCAGACACCCAACGCGCAGTCATGTCAAAAAGGTCCCTTGCCCAGACCGGCATGACCATGCTCGAGGTTCCCCTTATGTGGGAATGGCCGGTGGAGAAATGCCTTGGCCTGATCCGGGAAACCGAAGGTCTGGAACTGATCGACAAGGCCATGGCCGGCGACACGGGGCTGATCCTGCTCGCGCCGCACCTGGGCAACTGGGAACTGGCCGGGTTGTTCTTTTCCTCGCGGTACAAAATGGCAGCGCTTTACAGCCCCCCGAATATGCCGGAGTTTGAGGATTATATGATCAAGGTCCGCGGGCGACTTGGTTCGGAGTTGGTCCGGGGCGACCGCAGGGGCCTCGCCCGACTCGCCTCGATTCTCCGGGAAGGGGGCGTTGCCGGCATCCTGCCGGACCAGTCTCCCCGAGGGAAAGGCAACGCCTTTGCGCCGTTCTTTGGCATGGAAGTGAAGACCATGACCCTGGTGTCCAAGCTGATCCAGCGCACCGGCGCCAACGTGCTGATCACCTATGCGGAACGCCTTCCGGACGCTTCCGGGTTCCGGATCGTCGTGCGCGAGACTGGCCCCGGCCTGGGAGACAAAGACCCGGTTGCCGCAACCACCGCGATGAATCACGCCATTGAACAGTGCGTAAGAGAAATCCCCGAGCAGTATCAATGGGAGTACAAGCGTATGCGCCATCGGCCGCCGGGAGAGATCAACCCCTACAATCCCGACAGAGTCTGCTAAAAAGCTGAGAACGGATACCAACGCTATGACCCAACCGATTCGCCTGCTTCCCACTGTCCTGATTATGGTCGGTCTCGGAGGAGCACTTCTTTCGTCCAGCATCCTGGCCGCTGCGACCTTGCTTGCGGCAATTTTCGGGCTGGCGTTCATCAAAACCAGGGCCTTGCCCAAAGCAGGTTGGGACACGCCAAAAGAGCTCCGGTTATTGCATTTCGCATTCTGGTTCTTCGTGCTTGCGAGTGCCTTTTCATGGACTATGGAAGGGTTTGATTATGAAGGCGGAAAAACCCTGGGTACCCACGCGCGCTTTATTCTGTTCTGGCCTCTGGTGATTGCCTTTACGGTTTCAGGGTTTCGTGCCAACCATCTGTTCGCAACCACCGCGATTGTTGCCCTTTCTTCGGTAGTCGCGTTACTGGTGGCCCTCGCAACTGAATATGAAAGCTTGAGCCAGCTGCTTCAGACGCGCTTCGGTGCCGGTATCAATCCGATCAGCTTCGGCAACCTTTCCTTGCTTGGGGGTTCCCTCGCCCTTGTGGGTGGCTCCTATTTCTTGAAGACCGGCAAATCAGGGGTGGCAATCGCTGTCTTCGGGCTTGGCGCTTGTGCCATCATCATCTCGATGCTTTCAGGAACCCGAAGCAACCTCATTGCCCTTCCCGTTCTCCTGTTTCTGCTCCTACCCCTGGTCAGCCGGAAACTGCGTCTAGCGGGTCTTGCCGCCATCGCGCTTATATCGCTGATCTTTTTATTCAGCAGTGACCGCATGCAGCAGTCTATCGAAAATGCCCTTGAGGGCGAAAAACTTGACCCGGGAATCGAAATACGCCTGGAGCTTTGGCAAGTAGCAGCAGGCATGTTCGTGGACCAACCCTGGACAGGCGTCGGCCTGGGTGGTTACACCACTCATGTTGAGCAGGTAGCAGAGTCAGAACCGGAACACGCCCATCTGGCAGCCTGCTGTACCGGGCACGCCCACAACGACCTGCTCAATAACGCGGCAACAAGCGGCATACCTGGAGTACTGAGCTGGGCGTTCCTCATTTTCATACCGCTGGCTGTATTCGCCAGAAATCTCTTTAACAAACACCAACCCACGGCACATATCGCCGTGGCAGGCACCATGGTCAGCATCGGATACCTGGTGTTCGGGCTGACAGAAGCCACCTTCAACCGAAGCCTGTTTCTTACCTTCTACCTGCTCTCGATTTCAGCTCTGGCCTCAGCATTGTTCACCGAACTGAACGCTTCTTTTACCCGTAAGCGGAAGGTGAAAGTCTCTGCGACAATTATTGCCAAGAACGAAGAGGAGCACATCGCTGACTGCCTGAAATCGGCCAGACTTGTGGCCGATGAGATCATCGTTCTCGACAGTGGCAGCAGTGACCGAACCGCGGATATCGCCAGAGAATATGCCGACGTTGTTGAGGTTACAGACTGGCCCGGATTCGGTGTACAGAAACAGAGGGCTCTGGAAAGAGCGACTGGCGACTGGGTGCTTTCACTGGATGCCGACGAGCGGATTACCACGGAGCTGGCCCGTGAGATAAATCACCACCT
Source organism: Marinobacter sp. (assembly GCF_041687235.1). Classification (GTDB taxonomy): domain Bacteria; phylum Pseudomonadota; class Gammaproteobacteria; order Pseudomonadales; family Oleiphilaceae; genus Marinobacter. The sequence continues at coordinate 81,889 of NZ_JAWLCH010000016.1, forward strand.
GGCAGACCCGGACGCAGACGCATACAAACTGCCCTGGGCGGTAACCATCTACGGGAAGCGGCTGGACTTCGGGCGCAGTGGCCGTGCGCCCCTGCGGCTTTTCCGCCGGGAAGGCGTCCGCTTTTCCGATGCACTGGTGCACGAACGAATTCTGATCCCCGGTGGACGCAAAACCAGAACACTTCGCGGTCGCCTGACCCATTACACCCACCGGGATTTCGGTCACTCCCTGGAAAAGAGCGCCAAATATGCCTGGCTGGGGGCGAAGGAGAAACACCGGAGGGGCAAAAAAACCCGAACCATGATCTACCCCACCGTGCGAGGGTTGATGACATTTTTGCAGGTTTACTTCATTCGGTTCGGTTTTCTGGACGGCGCTGTGGGCTATCTTACGGCTGTAACGTATGCACAGGTTACGTTCAACAAATACGCAGGACTGTGGACATTGGGACGTCCCGCCTCAGGTCAACCATTGGATAAAGATGAAGATTGATAAACACGCTCCAGAGAAAATGAATTTTGGGGACGACCTGAATGCCTGGCTCTGGCCCAAACTTATGCCGGAATGCCTCAGTGAGACCGACGGAATTCATTTTCTCGGAATCGGGACCTTGCTGAAGGCTCGCAGGTTCGAGACCAAGCTGGCTCAGACTCGTCGGATAGTGGTCTTTTCGTCGGGGAGCTGGGGCGTCGACCTTCCAGTTCTCGACCATCGTTGCCGTGTGTATGGCGTCAGGGGCCCAAGAACGGCCCGGGCACTCGGACTTACACCAGAGCACGTAATCGGTGACGGAGCCTACCTGCTAAAGAACCTGCCTCAGGGTAATATCAAACACCCCGGCGGCGAAATCGGTTTCGTGCCCCATCACGGAAGTGAACGTTACGTTGACTGGCAATCAGTGTGCGACGCTGCTGGCTTGACGTTTATCTCACCAAGGCAGTCGGTAGAGTCCTTTATCGACTCGATTTCGCAGTGTAGAGCCGTCATCACCGAAGCAATGCATGGAGCAATCACCTCTGATATTTTGAGAATTCCCTGGGTTGCGGTCAGCTTTGCACCAAACTTCAATGCCGAGAAATGGTTTGACTGGGCAGAATCCATGTCCCTCGAATTGAAAATCCAGCCGCTACCGATGGTCTACCAACAGACGCCGCCGTTTTGGAGAGGGTTGGAAAATCGTGGGAAAAGGTGGCTAAACAGGATGGGCGTGGGGCCAGAGAAGTGGGCGAGACTACCCTATGCATTAAGGGCTTCACCGTCCAGGCAAAGAGATCAGCTAATCGCCAGTCTGAGGTCATTGACGGAGCACAGGGAAGAGCAGTTGTCCTCCGACGCGGCACTTAGCCAGATTCTCGAGCGACAGAACTCCGCCCTGGAAAGACTCCGAGCCGACTATCGTGAAAACCGCCTTTAGAAAGAATTCAAACGCATCTCGCGAGCCAACCTGCGGCGGACCTTCAGTTTCCGCACAATATTGAGGGGTTTGCGCCGGAGCCTCCCCTGTTGGTTCTCCAAAAAGTCGTCCACGGCGTCCATGACTCGAACACTGGAACAACCATCACGGAAACTGTGAAGATCGTTGCAGAGCTCCCGCGTTGCTTCCATCAGCTCAACCGGGTACTCCATCGCTTTCGACAACGCAGCCTCAACTTCTCCAATGTCATCCACATCGATCAGGTAAGGCCCGGGCATTTTTGTCCTGTAGGTAACGACTGGCCGATCCAGAAACATGAATTCGAACATGATTGAGGACGTATCGCAGAGCATCACGTCTGCTTGCGGGAGAATCGGAAGAAGGTCCTCATCGCTCTCCACAAAACGCAGGTTGTCGCCGGCCAGTTTCCGGTACTGCTCGACGACCTGCGGATCCATTTTTGGATGCAGAGTCACGATGAACCGCCAGCGGCCACTTCTGGAGAGCTCGCCGATTTTTTCAACCAGAGCCGGCGCCGACGTAACCGATCGGCTGAATGTGGATGCATAGAACACCACCGGCGGTTCATCCGCCTCCCGTAACCTTGGCCCACGCACCGGCTGGGATAAAAGCGGGTCCAGCTTTGGCCAGCCCGTATGCGCCACGGAGAAATGCCGATGCTTCTCAGCCAGTTCGCTGAATTTGGCGGTGTCCCGCTCCGCATGTGTGCAGTACAGATCGAACCAGCCTCGAATGCGATAATGGTCGCTTTCATCCTCGCTGCTGTGGCCCCGTTTGTTTCGGGCCATACCATGGAAAACTTCGACT
>NZ_JAWLCH010000017.1:0-55422 GCF_041687235.1 Marinobacter sp.
GCGCCGAAGGCGCTGCGGTGACGGCAGTGGTGACTGGCCTGGGCGATGGCCTGACGCATGCCGGCGGAGCTTCCGATCATGCAGTCGAAGCGGGTCATGGCCACCATTTCGATGATGGTGGGTACACCACGGCCTTCTTCACCAACCATCCAGGCCAGGGCACCGCGCAGTTCGGCTTCGCTGGAGGCGTTGGCGACGTTGCCCATCTTGTTCTTCAGGCGCTGGACCTGCCAGGGGTTCTTGGTGCCGTCCGGGCGCCAGCGGGGCATCAGAAAGCAGGACAGTCCCGCCTGTGTCTGAGCCAGAACCAGGAAGGCGTCGCACATGGGCGCAGAGACGAACCATTTATGGCCCACCAGCTCATAGGCCTGGCCGGGGCCTCCTGCGCCGATCGGATAGCCTCTGGTGCTGTTGGCACGAACGTCACTGCCACCCTGTTTCTCGGTCATGGCCATGCCGATGGTGACCGAGGTTTTCTGGCCGTCTGGCAGGTTACGGGGATCGTAGCTGTCGGCCAATATCCGGGCTTCCCAGTCCGCCGCGAGCTCCGGTTGTTTGCGGATCGACGGAATGGCGGCGAAGGTCATGGTCACGGGGCAGCAGTGGGCGGCCTCAACCTGGGAGTGCATGTAATACTTGGCGGCGCGGGCCACATGGGCGCCCTGACCGGGATGGCTCCAGGGGCTGCTGTGCAGGCCATTGTCGAAGGCAATCCGCATTAGCTCGTGATAGGCCGGATGGAAGTCCACTTCGTCGATGCGGTGGCCAAACCGGTCGTGGGTATTGAATACCGGCTTGTTGGCGTTGGCGCGGAAGCCAAGATCGATAGTCCCGGCAGCTCCGGCCAGGGCGCCGAATGCCTTGAGGTCCTCGGCGGCTTTGCCGGCACCTTCCCGGAGGGCAGCCTCCTGCAGAGCGACATCCTGCTCGAACAGGTTGTAGTTCTCCAGAGCCGGGGGCTGATTGAAGACCTCGTGAGTGCTGGCCAGGTAACGGTCATCCTGATCAGTTGATGGCATGTCGGGCCGGGGCTGCCGCGCGTTCATAGCTACCTCCTGGTGCCGGTCAACCCCTGCATACAAAAGCGGATGATGGAATTGACCAGCGGGTCATTGTTGTCTTCTGTTGCGCTGTTTTCCTGGCTGGTTTGTGTTGGTGACAGTGGGCCAACCAGGCTTTCCGCGATGGCGCCGACCAGGCATGTACTGCTCTGGCGGGCGTCCTGATCCGGGATGCATTCTTCTTCAATGCCTTCGCGGATCGCTTTCTCGAACAGATTGGCGTAGGCCTTGCGGTACGCCAGCCGTTCCTCCTCAACTTTCGGGTCGACCGGCTCGGCAATCAGTGACCACGCCATTTGCGGGCCTTTCAGCGCCCGCTCGGCAAATTGTCTCAGGGCCCGCTCCAGCCGCTCGGCGCCATTCCCGCCAGATGCCAGGGCTTCGGCGACCTTGTCGACTTCCCGCTGGGTCGCCAGTCGGAAAATTTCGGCGAACAGGTCTTCTCTGGACTCGAAATGCCGGTAAATAGTTCCTGTGGCAACACCGGCCAAGCCAGCGATACGGGTCACCCGGGCGCTTCTGAAACCGCCTTCGGCCACGCACTGATAGGTGCAGTCCACGATCCGTTTTCGCGCCTCGGCCTTACGCTGGCGCATTTTCTCCGTTTCTCGATAGGCCATTCCGGCTCCCTATAAGCAGTGAATCACTATTCATTTCTTGTGTCAATTTTTTGAGCTACAGACGATTATAAAATTTCCTGATACAATTCAATTGGTTGTTGATAGTTACAAAAAATTACAAAAAAGACGTTGCCAGGAAATAGCGTGGTCACAAAAAGCAGATTATAAAGACGCCAAGACGAAGCCGCAGGCGGTCGTTCGTCGATACGGAGTGAGGTTCCCTGCGGGGTCGCAGCACTCGACCATCTGTTTTCGTTGATGGAGAAAAGATCATGAGTGAATTCGACGAAAGCAACCTGGAGCAGTCCGGAAGCTGGACCAGCGACAGTGACGACAACCATTCCATCGCCGGCCGCGCGCGGGTTCGTGCGCAGTTGCAGGCAGACATCGAGGCGTTTTTGAGCCAGGGCGGGAAAATACAGGAAGTGGATACCTCCTTCCGCTCTGACACTCCGCGTAAAGTGGAAGTGGGTTTTAACAACCGCTCCCTCTGAACGCTGGCATGACGGTCCGGGGCGTTCCGCCCCGGCCCTGTTTTTGATCCCGGTCTCGGTATGGCTTGTCAGTCTGGTTTATCCTCGTTTTCTATTACCCTGTCCCGCTAACCGGGGCAAATCGCCAGTCACCCGATGATTCCGGACCCCTGTGGCCATGACATCCCGTATCCGTCTTTTTCTTATATTACCCGTGATAATAGCAGTTGTCGGCGGCTTCTGGCTGATGGGCAGAGATCCGGGAGGGGCGGCCGGACCGGCCGATTCGGGATCGGCGAACGAACCTCCGGTATCCGTTGCTGCCCAAGAGACTGGTGGTACAGGACCTTCGGAACTGGTTGGCAGGGTGTCTTCGGTCGATGTTCCGGAGCAGGTGCCCCCCTCGCTTGCCGGCACTTCGGTCCCGGGTGGCTGGGCGCAGACCGATCGGCACGGGAATCTGGTACCAACCCCACACCTGCGGCAACTGTTTGAGTATTTTCTTTCGGCCCTGGGCGAGGAGACGCTGGAACAGTTGGTGGCCCGCATCGAAGCGGCACTCTCGGCACTGGAGGAGCCAGCAAGGTCCCAGGCTCTGGCGACCCTTGGTGCCTACCTGGAGTACAAACTTGCGGTTTCAGAGCTGGAGCAGAGTTACAGTCAGGTGTCCGGGCTTGAAGCCGGGGAAATGCAGCGGCGTATGGCCGAGATTCAGGCCTTGCGCCGGACCTGGCTGGACGCGGATACGGCTGACGCTTTCTTTGCCGATGATGAGGCGGTGGACCACTTCCAGATAGAAAAGCTGAAGATTGCCGGAGATGACAGCCTGACGGACGCGCAGAAAGCTGAGGCTTTGCAACGGGCCGAGTCTTCGTTGCCTGCCCCTCTGCGGAAGGCCAGGGAGGAAACCCGCCGGTTTTCTGACTATGAGCAGGCACGTCTGGCGCTGGCCGATGATCCCCGGGCCCTTGAGGCCTGGCGGCAGGAGGCCTTTGGTGAGGAGGTGGCCGGTAAGCTGGCCCGGCTTGAGGAAGAACAAAAGGACTGGGACAGTCGCTGGCAGAGCTATTCCCGGGACCGGCACCGGCTGATGTCGTCCGGGCTGGCAGCACCCGAGCGCCAGGAGGCACTGGAACGGCTCAGGGCAAGCTACTTCAACGAGACCGAACGAATTCGTGCCGAGGCGCTGGATTCGATCCGGTAATCAGTCTGTCATTTAATCGCTTTATCCTGCTGAGGGAGTCTGCAACCAGCGGCGCTGGCCGTGTATGATGGCGCAAAGGGCGCCCGGCGGATGCCGTGACGGTCCATCAGACTTTTTGTTCAGCCATTCAGGAGGTTGTCAGTGCCGATTCCGACTCCCCGTGCTTTTCCCGCCACCCGTCTTCGCCGTAACCGGGCCAGTGACTTTTCCCGTCGCCTGGTTCGGGAAAACCAGCTCACGCCGGACAACCTGATCTATCCGGTGTTCGTGCTGGAGGGTGAGGGCCAGCGGGAACAGGTGCCTTCCATGCCGGGGGTGGAGCGTCTGAGTATAGATCTGCTGGTGGAGCAGGCGGCGGAGCTGGTGGACTTGGGGATCCCGGCCATTGCCCTGTTTCCGGTGGTTCCGGTTGAGAAGAAAAATCTCTCCGGCTCCGGGGCCTGGGATTCCGACGGTCTGGCCCAGAGAGCGGTTCGCGCCCTGAAAGCCGCCCATCCGGAACTGGGTGTGATTACAGACGTGGCGCTGGACCCGTTCACCACCCATGGCCAGGACGGCATCATCGACAATGACGGGTATGTTCTCAATGACGTAACCATCGAGGCGCTGGTCAATCAGGCGCTTTCCCATGCCGACGCCGGCGCCGATGTGGTGGCACCGTCAGACATGATGGATGGGCGGATTGGCGCCATTCGCGAAGCCCTGGAGAACGGCGGCCATGTGAATACCCGGATACTGGCCTATTCTGCCAAGTACGCATCAAGCTATTACGGACCTTTCCGGGATGCGGTGGGTTCGGCGGCCAACCTTGGCAAGGGTAACAAGGCCACCTATCAGATGGATCCGGCCAACGGCGATGAGGCATTGCATGAGGTCGCCATGGACCTGGCCGAAGGCGCGGATATGGTGATGATCAAGCCGGGTATGCCGTATCTCGATATCGTGCACCGGGTGAAGACGGAATTGCGGGTGCCGACCTTTGTCTATCAGGTCAGCGGTGAGTACGCCATGCACATGGCTGCGGCCCAGAACGGCTGGCTGGACGGCGATGCAGTGATGATGGAAAGCCTGATGGCCATGCGCAGGGCAGGTGCCGACGGCATCCTCACTTATTTTGCCGTGCGCGCGGCCCGATTGATGCGGGATCGTCAGAACGGATAAGCCAAGCAAGTCATTCGCCGGTAGCGGCGAACACACTGGAATCGAGGAATATGACAACGGAAACGGCGAAGAATCAGACGGCAGGGGATGAGCGGAGTGTGCCTGCGCCGGTAGAGGTACCCCCGGTTGGTGAGGAGATCAACCTGGATGCCAATGAAAACTACTTTAACCGGGAGCTGAGCCAGCTCCAGTTTAATTACCGGGTGCTCAAGCAGGCCCTGGATACCACGCACCCGCTGATTAACCGTCTCATCTTCTGCTGCATCTTCAGCAGCAACATGGACGAGTTCTTCGAGATCCGTGTGGCGGGGCTTCGGCAACAGATGAAATACGGCCGGGAGACGGTCGGTGCCGACGGCATGATGCCGGACCAGGCGCTGGCGGAAATTAGCCGGGTTGCCCACGAGTACATTCGCGAGCAATACGACATACTCAACAATGTCCTGATTCCCGAGATGGAGCAGGAAAACATCCACTTTGTAAGGCGCCGTGAGTGGACGCCGGCGCAGGCGGAGTGGGTACGCAACTATTTTGAAGAAGAGATTCTGCCGGTGGTCAGCCCCATCGGGCTGGATCCGTCACACCCATTCCCCCGCCTGGTAAACAAGAGCCTGAACTTTATCGTGGAACTGGATGGCAAGGACGCCTTCGGCCGGGAAACCGGCATGGCGATCGTGCCGGCTCCCCGTTCGCTTCCGCGTCTGGTGCGGCTGCCCGACGATGTTTGCAACGGTGGCGAAAACCTGGTGTTCCTGTCGTCCATGATCCACGCCCATGCCGATGAACTGTTCCCCGGCATGGAAGTGAAAGGCTGCTATCAGTTCCGGCTGACCCGCAACGCCGACCTTGAGCTTGAGGACGACCTGGAGGACCTGGCCTCGGCCCTGCGCGGTGAGCTGCTCAGCCGCCGGTTTGGTGACGGGGTGCGTCTTGAGGTTGCTGACAACTGCCCGGAAGAGCTGGTGCAGTTCCTGCTCAAGGAGTTCGGTCTGACCGAGCGGGATCTTTACCAGGTGCATGGCCCGGTCAACCTGACCCGGCTGATGGCGGTCGGTGGGCTGGTGGACCGGCCGGACCTTACCTATTCCGGCTTTTCGCCGTCGATCCCCAAGCAGATCCGCAGCAAGGAATCGATGTTCGACGCCATCCGCAAGCGCCCGATCCTGCTGCTGCATCCCTATGAGAATTTCAGCCCGGTGGTGGATCTGCTGCGCCAGGCCGCCAAGGACCCCCAGGTCCTGGCGATTCGACAAACCCTCTATCGTACCGGCGCCGATTCGGAAATCGTGGAAGCCCTGGCGGATGCCGCGCGCCGTGGCAAAGAGGTTACCGCAGTCATCGAGCTGCGGGCCCGTTTCAGCGAGGCCGAGAACCTGGAGCTGGCCAGCCGGCTGCAGGAGGCCGGGGTGATCGTGGTGTACGGCGTTGTGGGCTACAAGACCCACGCCAAGATGATCCTGATTGTCCGCCGCGAAGAGGGTCGGCTGCGTCGTTATGTGCACCTGGGCACAGGCAACTATCACGCAGGTAACGCCCGTCTTTACACCGATTACAGCTTCATGACCTGCGACGAATCCATCAGTGATGATGTCAACAAACTGTTCCAGCAGCTGACGGGCATGGGCAAGGCCCTGAAGATCAAGAAGCTCTTCCATTCGCCGTTCACCCTGCATTCGCGCCTGCTCAGCCTGATTGAACGCGAAGCGGGTTACGGTGAGGATGGCCGGATTATCTTCAAGTTCAATGCACTTACGGAGATCCAGTTGATCAAGGCACTTTACCGGGCCTCCCAGGCGGGTGTGAAAATCGATCTGATTATCCGTGGTATCTGCTGTCTGCGTCCGGAGGTGCCGGGTCTTTCCGAGAACATTCGGGTAAGATCCATCATTGGTCGTTTCCTTGAGCACACCCGGGTGTATTACTTCGGTAATAATGGTCGACCGGATGTGTATTGCTCGAGCGCTGACGGCATGGAACGGAACCTGCTCAGCCGTGTGGAAACCGCGTTTCCCCTGGATGATCCGGAGCTGGCTGCCCGGGTCAGAGAAGATCTGGACACCTACCTGGCCGACAATTGCCAGTCCTGGGTGTTGCAACCGGACGGCAGTTATATCCAGAACCAGCCTGCAGAAGATGAAGAACGCCTGGCCTCCCAGCTTGTTTTGCTGGAACGGCTGACTGGAAAGACCTGATTCCCGAACTGGAGAAAGCGTTTGAATGCCAAATGGATGATTGCCGGCGCCGGTGTGCTGGTTGTGGCGGGCGGTCTGCCCTGGGTTGTGGGGTACGTTACTGAACAGCAGTGGCAGCAGGCAACGGAGGAGGTGAACAATTCACAGCCGTTCCTGCGCCTGGAAACTGATGATTATCAGCGGGGCATGCTTGGAGCCCGGTTCACGGGTTCGGTGAACCTGAAGAATCCGGAAACCGGAGAATCCCGGCAGTTCGCCTATCGCGCCAATGTAACCCATGGGGTGACCGGCAGTCTGATGGATTTCCAGCCCGAAGATGGCTGGTCTTCCGGGGATACCGAGTGGTTTTCGGATGAGGAGCCAAGGCTGACCCTGGAAACCCGACTCTGGGGTACCGCGGTGCTGGAACTGGAAGCGCCTCAAATGAGCGTGACAGACGCGGATACCGGGGAGACGCTGACCTCAAGCGGTGGTTTGGCAAGAATCGAGATCAGTGACGCGGGTACCCAGGCTGACGCTTTGATGGTGTGGCCCGGATTGGCCCTGTCAGGTCCTGACGTGGATATCCGGGTCAGTGACTTCCGGCTGGAACAGACCATGAGCCACCTCACCGGTGATGTCTGGACCGGCTCCGGCGAGATTGTGGTGGATTCTGTTGCTGTTACGGCAGGGCAGGAGCCGCCCTTCAGCCTGCAGGATATTTCGGTTCGCAGCAGCAGCGAGCCCGTGAATGATGGCGAGCGTCTGGATTCACAAATGGCCTTTGAGGTTGCCGGGGTGTCAGTGGCCGATGACCGTTACGGCCCGCAGCGGCTGGTGTTCGCACTGTCGGGCCTGGATGTGGCGGCCTGGGGTGGCCTGACGGAGAGCCTGTCCGCATTGCAGACGCTGGCCATCAGCCAGACGTCCGGCGGTCCGGAATCGTTTGAACAGCAGATGGTTGCCATGCAGCAGGTAAACACCGCCGTACGTGACCTTGCTGCTGCCGGGTTTTCGGTTGGTTTTCCGGAACTGACCATAACAACCCCGGAAGGCGTGATCGAGGGCAGCGCCCGGATTACCCATCCTGAGCTGACTGCGGATCAGAAAGCCGAGATGCTGATGGTGATGCAGCAGCTCACCGGGGAAATGGGCCTCAGTCTGCCTCTGGCCCTGGCGGAGGAATACCCGGAATTCCAGATGCAGCTGGCGCCCATGATCAAGCAAGGGCTACTGGTCCAGAAGGGGGACCGATTGGTTCTGAATGCCAGCATGAATGATCTGATGCTTGATGTGAACGGGGTGGAGATTCCTCTGCCGCCGTTGCTCTGAACCCTGATCCAGTGTCAAAAAAAGCCCCGTTCCTCGGGGCTTTTTTCTGTCTAGAGGCTTAGCTGAACTTCTTTTTCAGGGCTGCCTCTACTGCCGGGTCGACAAATTCCGAGACATCCCCGCCCAGGGATGCGATCTCCCGGATCAGGGTGGAGGAGATGTAGGACAGGTGATTGGCCGGTGTCAGGAATACACTCTCCACTTCCGGCGCGAGGCGACGGTTCATGTCGGCCAGCTGGAATTCATATTCAAAATCGGACACGGCGCGAAGGCCACGCAGGATCACGGTGGCGCCCTGTTCACGGACGAAGTCGGCGAGCAGGTTGCTGAAGCCGGTAACGCTGACATTGGGGAGGTGCGCAGTAGCCTGGCGGACCAGTTCGCAGCGTTCTTCCAGATCGAGAAGTGGCTGTTTCTTGGGGTTGTAGGCGATGGCGACGACGATTTCATCAAACATTCTGCCGGCCCGTTCGATCAGGTCGGTGTGGCCGTTGGTGATGGGATCGAAGGTGCCCGGATAGATGACTTTGGACATGCACAGCTCCTTTCTTTGCAAGAGCCTAGGATAGCAGCATTTTTGGGCCACCTGTAGTTGGCGGCCAGGGCATTGGTAAATGCATGTTGGCTATGCGGGTGGTGCCAGCTGGAAGCGCTGATCCGGGAAACGCTACGAGCACCCCTTCGGGGTCCGGCCAGCAATCACAGATTGCTGTCGTTCGCCTGCGCATGAAGCTTCGCTTCATAATCGCTTGCCTCACCCATGTGCGCTTGAGCGAAGCCATCCCTGGCTTCTCACATTCCCGGATCAGCCCTTCCAGCCGGCCCTATCATCCCCGTGCAAGTCTCCCCGACTGGCAGCGTTAGCCGGATGATCAAGACAGTTTCTGCGCAAGCCTGGTGCTGTTTCTTGCGGCTAAAGCGTAAACCGATAGCTGCGGGTTTGCGCCGATGCTGGTGGGGAAGATGGAGGCATCGTGGATGCTCAGATTGCTGACGTGGTGGTGTTCGCCAAAGCCGTTGACGACCGAGTCTTGCGGATTGCTTCCCATGGCGCAGCCGCCCATCTGGTGGGCGGTGAACAGGCGGGCCCGGTGGGGTGCCATGGGGAGTTGGTTGATGGCGGCTTTGGCGTCGGCCCAGTTGGTGTACCAGTCGGAATCCAGGTGCATGAGGCGGACTTTGTCGGCGCCGGCGGCGAACTGGATTTCGGCCATGGTGTGGAAGGCTTCGCGGATGCCGGTCCAGAGGTAGTCGGTGACCGGGTAGTCCAGTACCGGGCTGCCGTCGTCTCGCAGCGACACGGTGCCGCCGGGGCTTTCAGGGTGGAAGCCGTCCCGGAGCAGGGCGATGACGGATTGCATGTAGGGCAGGCCGGCCATGTTGTTGATCTGGTTCTCGCCGTGGCCCGGGATGACACCGCTGGACATTCCCGGGTGCAATGGCGGTACCTCCAGTTTGTAGCCAACCGGGCCGTCAACGCCGTTGCGGAAGTTGAACTCGTCCGAGTAGATGGACTGCGGAGCGCCATAGTATGGTTCGACTCGTTGCGGCATCTGGGCCACGGTGGCGTTGACCGGGTGGATGAACGACCGCTTGCCGATGCGTTGGTTCGGGTCCGGAATCTCGGAGCGAAGGAGCAGGCCGGGGCTGCCGATGGCGCTGGCGGCGACCACGAAGTGTCTGGCTTTGAGCGTGACTTTGACCCCGGTCCGAGTCACGCCATCGGTCGCGAACGCGGAGGCTTCCAGGTGGTCGATCTGGTCCTGTTTCATGACCAGGCGGTCGGCGCGCAGGCTGTGGAATAACCGGGCGTTGTTATCGAGCGCGCCCGGGATGGTGGTCATCAGGGCGCCCTGTTTGGCGTTGGTCGGGCAGCCGACGCCGCAATAGCCCAGGTTCCAGCAGCCTTTGACGTTGCGGGGAATGATCTGCCAGCTGTAGCCCAGTTTCTCGCAGCCCTGGCGCAAGATGTCATTGTTGACGTTGGGGTCTGCCTGCCAGGGCGACATGGAATGCCGTTGTTCCCGGCCATCAAACCAGGGCGCCATGGCGTCTGGCCGGAGTTCTTCCAGGCCAAACCGCTCGGCCCAGTAATCAAGGGTCGGTGCTGGTGTCCGGAAGCTGCTGGTCCAGTTTACGGTGGTGGAACCGCCCACACAGCGGCCTTGTAAAATGGCTATGGCGCCATCCCGGGTTACCCGGCTCATGCCCTCCTGATACAGATTGGCATAGGAGGTCTGCTCGTCCATTTTGAAGTCTTTCTGGTAGTAAAATCGGCCCTCTTCCACAAGAATTACCGATAACCCGCTGCGGGCGAGAATTTCTGCTGTGGTGCCGCCACCGGCACCGGTTCCTACAACAACAACGTCGGCTTCTGTGGTCAGGTTCTCGGTCAGGTGGGCGCCGTCGGTGACCTTCCAGCCGGATTCCAGGCCCTGGGCAATGCGATCGGTTAATGACATGGTTGGCTCCGTCAGATCAGCTGGCAATCAGGCATTTTGAAATTGTGGCAATGCGTCGACCGCGTATTGCGGCGGTCCGGGATAACCGGACAAATGCCAGAAATCCCGGTAGCCATAGAATGCCACGTTGCTGATCTTGGTCAGCGCAATGTAGCCGTTGTTGAACAGCCCGATCCGGCTCGTACGCCAGCGCTCCAGAAACGCATGGGCTTCCTCTGTGGTTACATTTGGCCAGCTGGACCAGACCCGGGCAACGGTCACCCGGGTGAGCCCGAAGTTCAGCAGATCGAACAACCGCCGCAGTTCCTTCTGGTTGGCCGGCCCGAATTTGTGGATGCCGGCATCAATCCGCTCGATTGTCCCGGCAATTGCACTGTTCCTGGCCTGGGGCTGCTCCGGCAACCCCGGGCCAATCATGGCCGGCAACAGGGCCTCGAACAACGCAATGTCCTCCTTGGTCAAAAACCGGAACTGGTAACTGGCATCCATCCGGGTGCCAACGGCACTCAGCCGACCCGCCGGCTGCGTGGCACAACCGCTCAGGCCGGCGGTCACACTGACGGTACCCAGAAACAGAGCGCCGCCCAGTCCGGTTTTCAGAAAGCTTCGGCGATCAATGTTGGTTAGCTGGGATTGATCTGACGGATCAGAGGTCGCGTTGTTCATGAATCGCTTCTCTTTATTGTTTTTGGATAGCGGGGAAAATGCCGAATCGTCGAGGGCTGGTAGCCCCTTCCAAAACTGTGCAAAACAGGGATGTTTTGCTCAAGCCTACACGGACGTATTCACGGCGTGTTTTGGAAGGGGCTACCAGCGCTCGACAGATTCCCGGGTCTCAGCGGATAAAGAACTTGTAAACCATCTTGTGTGCAGTCGTTCCGTGGGGCGCGTAGACAAACTTGCCGCTGTTGAACTTCTGCTTGGTGAAAATGGCCCGGTGATGGGAGAAGGTCAGGAACCCTTCGCGGCCGTGGTAGTGACCCATGCCGGAATCCCCGATGCCGCCAAACGGCAGGTCGTCCTGGGCCACATGCATCAGGGAATCGTTGATACACATGCCGCCGGAGTGGGTGTTATCCACCACATGCTGCTGCTGGGTCTTGTCGTAACCGAAGAAATACAGGGCCAGGGGCCGTGGACGGTCATTGATATAGTGGATCGCCTCATCCAGGCTGCCATAACTGACGACTGGCAGAATCGGGCCAAAGATTTCATCCTGCATCACTTTCATATCCGGCGTAGTCTTCAGAACCAGCGTCAGCGGGATCTTGCGGGTGCCGTCCTTAAGGTTTTCCCGGGCCGGATTGATCTCCACCAGCTCAGCACCTTTCTTCCGCGCGTCCTCCAGGTAGCCCTGAAGACGATCATACTGTCGCTCGTTGATGATGGCCGTGAAATCGTCGTTGTCCCGCAGACTCGGATACATCTCGGAAAAGCGGGAGCGGAATTCGTCCACAAACGACTGAACCCGGTCGGCCGGGCAGAGCACGTAGTCCGGCGCGACACAGGTCTGTCCTGCGTTGAACGCCTTGCCGAAGGCAATTCGCTGGGCCGCGTCTTCCATCGGGATATCCGGCGATACAATGGCCGGTGATTTGCCGCCCAGCTCCAGCGTGACCGGTGTCAGGTTCTCCGCGGCCGCCCGCATGACCAACTTGCCCACAGACGTGGAACCGGTAAACAGCAGGTGATCAAATGGGCGTGACGAGAAGTCCGCCGCGACATCGGCCTCACCATTGATGACCGAGACCAGGTCCTCCGGAAAACTGGCTTCGATCAGTTCCTTGAACAGGGCGGAGGTGTGGGGTGTGTATTCCGACATCTTGATCATGGTGCGGTTGCCCGCAGCCAGAGAGGCGACCAGGGGGCCCACCGCAAGATAGAGGGGGTAGTTCCAGGGCACGATCACTCCCACTACACCCTTGGGCTGATAGTGGACCTTGTTGCTGGCCGGTTGGAACAGAACGGATACGTGGCGTTTGGACGGCTTCATCCAGCCGCTGAGATTTTTCAGCGTGTAGTTGATGCCCTGGATGGATGGCATGACCTCGGCAATCAGGGACTCGTCCTTCGAGCGGCAGCTGAAATCACGGTCAATGGCATCCAGAAGCCGATCCTGATTATTGAGCAGTACCCGCTTCAGGCGTTTCAGGTTTTCCTGCCGTTCGGTCAGGGAAGGCATGGGATTGTTACGGAACGCCTTTTTCTGATCCCCAAACACCCGGTGAGTGTGCTGGATCTGTTTCTTGCTCTCGGTGAGCTGGACGACAGTGGCTCCCATGATGCTTTCTCCTCTTTGGCGCTGATCAGAGTCAGTCAGCGACCTGTTATCTCAGGTATTGAACGGTTGGCGAAAAAGTGTTCAATTTGCGTCTGAGGGTATTATTAGAGTATATACTCTAGTGAGTCAAGCGGAGGCGGGTGGCGAATCAGGCCATCTGTGAGCTTTACAACAACAAACGCCGACGGGTCTATGAAGACAAGAGACAAAATACTGCTCTCCAGCCTGGAGTTGTTCAACGAACGGGGTGAGCGCAATGTCACCACCAATCACATTGCCGCGCACCTGGCGATCTCGCCGGGCAACCTCTATTACCACTTTCGCAACAAGTCGGACATCATTTACGAGATCTTCCTGGAATACGAAAAGCTGGTGGATTTCTATCTGGACATTCCGGAAGACCGGGCCATGACCCTGGATGACATGACCTTCTATCTGGAGTCGGTTTTTGACGGTCTCTGGAGTTACCGGTTCTTCCATCGGGATCTGGAATATCTTCTGGACAGCGACAAGCGGCTGCGACAGGACTATCGCGACTTCACCAACCGCTGTCTGGCGTCAATCAGTCGGATCTTCGAGAAGTTGGCGGAAGCGGGCATCATTGAGCCGCAGGAGGAAGACCTGCGGTCGGCCATGTCGCTGAACGTATGGCTTGTGATTACCAACTGGATGGCGTTCCTGAAAACGGCCCACGCAGCCGAAGAATCGGCCTGCCTGACGCTCACTGAGCTGAAACAGGGCATCTACCAGGTGCTTACCCTCGAGATTCCCTACCTGACCCCGGCCTACAGGGACCGGGTGATGGCGCTGAGAGAGAAATATCGGCCGTCACTGCACGACAGGGGCGATATGGATACCACTGTGTGTAAGTGAAACCCGAAAATATGGTCAAAAAATGATCTAACCCGGAACTTTCGACGAAAAAATCACTCATAGGGGGTGACGTCGGGAATTCGGACATTCCTTGCGTCTCCTGAGTGCGATCTCAGGTTTTAGCACGTCGCAAACCCTGACGTTTCACCGGTCTGTCATCTGGCAGGCCGGTTTTTTTTAGCCTGCTCAGAGGGCCGCATCTTCTTCCCCGAAATCGCCTTCCAGCCAGTTGATCAATGCATCCCGGCACTCGTCCACGCCACGCTTTGACGTCGCGGAGAACATGATCAGGTGCTCCACGCAGGTGTAGGCTTTCAGATCCCTGGCAATACCCAGCATGGCGGTCTTGGCCTGACCAAACTTCAGTTTGTCTGCCTTGGTGGCCAGAATCATCAGCGGCAGGTTGTTATGCTCGCACCATTCCACCATCATTTGGTCAAAATCGGTTAGCGGGTGGCGGATGTCCATCACCAGAACCAGGCCGCGCAGGCAGCGCCGGTCATTCAGATAGTGGCCCAGGTGTTGTTGCCAGTCGTCTTTCATGTCCCTGGAGACTTTGGCATAACCATACCCGGGCAGATCGACCAGGCGGCACTGCTCCCGATTGAGGGAGAAAAAGTTGATCAGCCGAGTACGGCCGGGGGTCTTGCTGGTGCGGGCCAGCTTGCCGTTCGCGGTAATGGCGTTAAGCGCACTGGATTTGCCGGCGTTGGAGCGGCCGGCAAAGGCAACTTCGGCGCCGATGTCAGGTGGGCACTCATCCAGACGGGAAGCGCTGATGAGAAAACGGGCGCTGTTGAACGAGAGGCTTTTTTGAGTCAGATCAGGGTCCACAGTGGTTGGCTTTCCTTTGGATTTCAGTTATCAGGGATTAATGTATAATGCTACACCAATTCCGGGCGGCGCGCTGCGCGCGACCGCTGTCAGCCCCGGTTTTGAGCCTGACTGGTCAGCGCCTGCCGGCTGCGTAGCGAAGAATACCCTTAAAAGATGAGAGAAGCGGAGCGAGCATGAAAAAACTGATCGCAGGAGTAGTTCTCGGTGTTGGCCTCACAGCGATGGCGCACGGGGCGGGAGATCCTAAGGCAGGCGAAGAGAACGCAGCGGTATGTGCCGGTTGTCACGGCCAGGGTGGTGCCAAGCCGGTGATGGGTGTGTACCCGAAGCTGTCCGGTCTGGGAGAGAAGTATCTTTACAACCAGCTGGTAGCTATCAAGGACGGCGATCGTGCCATTCCCGAGATGACAGGTCTTCTGGACGACATGTCTGACCAGGATCTGCAGGACCTGGCGGCGTATTATAATGACCAGGACATGGTTGTCAGCCAGGCAGATCCCGATCTGGTTGATCAGGGTTCAGCCCTGTATCGTGGCGGCAATATGGCATCCGGCGTTCCCGCCTGTGCTGGCTGCCACAGTCCGCAGGGCACTGGTAATGAGCCAGCGGGCTACCCTGCCCTGGGCGGCCAGAACGCCGAGTACCTGGTCGAGCAGCTGAAGGCATACCGCGACGGTGACCGCGCCGCTGGCTCCAATGCCGCCATCATGATGGACGTTGCTTCGAAACTGACAGATGCCGAGATCGAAGCGGTCTCCAGCTACATTTCCGGCCTGAACTAACGTCGCCGGACTGTGCCGAAAACCCCGCCTGGTGCGGGGTTTTTTGTTGTCTTTCGTTTCTGTAACTGCCGACCTGTGGAACTTTTCAGGTACGCTGGGTCATAATCCTCCCAAAACGATATTCAAATACTCGGAGATTTTTCATGTTTCGATCCTTCAGAACGGCCTTCCTGCTCCTGTTGGCGCTTTCGGTCTCTGGTCTGGCGAATGCCGCAGAGTGGAAAGAGGGTACCCATTACAACCGACTGGATTCCTCCGTGCGCACCGACAGCGATTCCGGTGTCGAGGTGGCGGAAGTCTTCTGGTACGGCTGTCCCCATTGCTATACCTTCAAGCCCCTGATTGAGGACTGGGCCGAGAAAGCGCCTGACTATGTCGATTACGTGAAAATTCCGGCCGCGCTTGGGCGGAACTGGGAGCCCCACGCCTACGCGTTCTATGCCCTCGAGGCAATGGGTGAGCTGGATAAAGTTCACGACGCGCTGTTCGAGGCGCTTGCTGGCGAGCGCCGGCCCCTGAATACGCCGGAAGCCCTGGCCGACTTCGTCGCGGAATACGGTGTGGATCCGGATGAATTTGTCAGCACTTACAAGAGCTTTGGCGTGAATGCCCGTATGCAGAAAGCACAATCGAAAATCCGGGGCGCGCGGATCACCGGAACCCCGACTATGCTGGTTAATGGCAAGTACACTGTCAGTGCATCCATGGCCGGCAGCCATGAGGCGGTTCTGGAGGTGGTTGATTACCTTGTCGCCAAAGAGCGTGGTGAGGTGGAATAACGCCGCGTTACCGAATCTGACCTGACGACGAAAAGCAGCCGGTCGGTCGAGTCCGCCACTATGTACAAGCATATCCGAAAGCAGTTAAATGGCATCCTGAAGCCGGCCGGCGGGCCAAGGGGTGCCTGTTCCGGGACCGAGCATGTACCCGAGTTCGAGCCGCAACGGCACATCCGCCTGCTCACCTTCAACATCCAGGTGGGTATCAACACATCGTCCTACCGCCATTACCTTACCCGGAGCTGGCAGCACATACTGCCTCATCGCAACCGTATCGAAAATCTCGATCGCATTGCCTCCCTGCTGCGTGGCTATGATGTGGTGGCGTTACAGGAGTGCGACGGGGGCAGTCTGCGCAGCGGATATATCAACCAGGTGCAGTATCTGGCTGAAGCGGCGGGTATTCCCTATTGGTATCAACAGCTGAACCGGAATCTCGGACAGATCGCCCAACACAGCAATGGTCTGTTAAGCCGATACCGGCCCCTGGATGTTACTGAACATAAGTTGCCGGGGCTGATTCCAGGTCGAGGTGCCATTATTGCCCGTTACGGAACCGAGCATGATCCGCTGGTGCTGGTGTTAATGCACCTTTCCCTCAGCAAAGCGGCACAGCAGCGCCAATTGGGCTACATCCGCGAGCTGATAGCCGATTACCGGCATGTGGTTTTGATGGGAGATATGAATGCCCATGCAGAGCAGCTGCTGACACAGACCCCCCTTAGGGAGACTGATCTCGTCCCTTTGCCGGACACTGCCCACAGTTTTCCAAGCTGGCGGCCCGAGAAGGCACTCGATCATATTCTGGTGAGCCCCTCGCTGGAAATCCGGCGCTCGGAAGTGGTGAGTTACCCGATGTCAGATCACCTGCCTATCGCCATGGATGTGGCCCTGCCAGAAGGCTATCTGGAAAAATTCTGAGAATGTCAGGCCCACAAAAAAGCCCGGCGCTTTGGCCGGGCTTTTT
The DNA here is from genome assembly GCF_041687235.1 of Marinobacter sp. GTDB lineage: Bacteria > Pseudomonadota > Gammaproteobacteria > Pseudomonadales > Oleiphilaceae > Marinobacter. The sequence goes on from NZ_JAWLCH010000017.1 coordinate 17,004, forward strand.
TGTGGATGCCGGATCAGGAATTACTTGATCTTGGCTTCCTTGTACGCAACGTGCTTGCGGACAACCGGATCGTACTTTTTGATCTCGATTTTTTCCGGCGTGTTACGCTTGTTCTTCTTGGTCGTGTAGAAGTGACCAGTGCCTGCTGATGAAACCAGCTTGATTTTCTCGCGCATGATGCGGCTCCTTAAAATTTCTCGCCGCGGGCACGAAGATCGGCCAGCACAGCGTCAATGCCTTTTTTATCGATGATGCGCATGCCCTTGGTGGATACGCGCAGCTTCACGAAACGCTTCTCGGACTCAACCCAGAAACGATGGTTCTGCAGATTCGGCAGAAAACGACGACGAGTGTGGTTCATCGCGTGGGAAACGTTGTTACCGGATACCGGACGCTTACCGGTAACCTGACAAACTCTGGACATACTTGCCTCCGACCTGAGCAATGGTCTCAATAATACGAATTCGTTTTTAATGCGTCTCTGGTTGCTAAGGAGCCGTTACACTCCCATTCGCGCCTCTAAACTGAACGCTGCTCGCCAGACGCCGCCAGAAAGGGACGCTTTTATACCAGAACTCGCCCCCCAACGCAAAAAATTGTTGGGAATTTGGCCAGTTTTCCGGCATCGCCGTGCACTGTCATACATCAGGCTTTACATCAGACCCCGTTCAGCGAGCGATATTACCTCACCATGACCAACAACCATATGGTCAAGAACCCTGATATCCACCAGGCCCAGGGCCTCCTTCAGTCGACGGGTCAGGGAAATGTCAGCCTGGCTGGGCTCCGCCACGCCCGAGGGGTGGTTGTGGGCGAAGATTACCGCTGCTGCGTTGTCTTCAAGGGCCTGTCGCACCACTTCCCTTGGGTATACGGCGGCGCCGTCGATGGTGCCCCGGAACAGTTCCCGGTATTGGATGACGCGATGGCGGTTATCCAGGAACAGCCCGGCGAACACCTCATGGGGATAGGTGCCCAGGCGGCTGGTAAGGAACCGGCGGGTATCTTCGGGGGATCGCAGGGGGTCTCCCTGGCGGAGTGGCTCATCCATGACCCTGCGCGCCATTTCCATGGCCGCCTGCACCTGGGCATACTTTGCCGTTCCCAGGCCTTTAACGTCGCAGAATTGGCGTCGGGAGGCGGTCAATAGCCCCCGGAGCCCGGAAAACTCCTCAATCAGGTAACGCGCCAGCGCCATGACCGGCATGCCGGTGGTGCCGGTGCGAAGAAAAATGGCGAGGAGTTCGGCGTCGGAGAGAGTTTGTGCCCCATGGGCGAGCAGGCGTTCCCGCGGACGTTCATCCGTGGGCCAGGCGGAGTCAGTCATCATGGCTTCCTTGCGTTGGGTATGGGTTTTCGTGGCGCTTCCTGCGCCGCGACGGGTGTCTCAAGGTTACAAAGGTTACTTTAAAAAGTAACAATCGGTAAACGTATGTCCGATCAGCCGGGCTGTCGCTCCGGCCAGAGCATGCTATCTTATAAGCCTTTCATTTTATGTGGAAACGGAGCCCCTATGGCCGCCAGACGAATCCTTCTGGGAGTGACCGGTGGTATTGCCGCCTATAAGAGTGCCGAGCTGGTGCGCCAGCTGAAGAAGGCGGGCCACGAGGTACGGGTGGTCATGACCCGGGGGGCGGAAGCCTTCGTGACACCTCTGACCTTTCAGGCCCTCAGCGGAGAGCCGGTCCGGACATCCTTGCTGGACCCTGAAGCAGAGGCAGGCATGGGGCACATCGAACTGGCCAAATGGGCCGATCAGGTGGTGATTGCCCCGGCATCCGCGGATTTTATTGCCCGGTTGGCGCAGGGCATGGCGGACGATCTGCTGACCACGGTGTGTTGTGCGACCGAAGCGCCCATCGCCGTCGCGCCAGCGATGAATCAGGCCATGTGGAGCAATGGTCGTACCCAGCGAAATCTCAGGCTGCTGGAAGAGGATCCCCAGATCGCATTGTGGGGCCCCGACCAGGGCGCCCAGGCCTGCGGCGATACCGGCCCGGGACGAATGCTGGAACCCGAGGCGATCCTTGGCCTCGTTGATGCCGGAACCACCGGAGTGCTTGCTGGCAAGAGGGTCGTGATTACCGCCGGTCCCACTCGTGAACCCATTGATCCGGTTCGCTATATCAGCAATCACAGTTCCGGGAAAATGGGCTATGCCCTGGCCAGTGCGGCCCGAAAGGCAGGCGCCCGTGTGGTTCTCGTGAGCGGCCCGGTGACTCTCGCGCCCCCTGTCGGTGTCGAAGTGCGCCAGGTGATAACAGCGGAGGACATGTTGCGTGAAGCGTCGGTTGCCGTGGATGAGGGCTGCGACCTTTTCATAGCGACGGCTGCGGTGGCGGATTACCGCCCTGAGACCTGTGCCGGAGACAAGATCAAGAAGTCCAGTGAGGCCATGGCGCTTTCGCTGGTTCGTAATCCAGACACCCTGGCAACCATTGCCGGGCGTGAGGACGCGCCCTTTACCGTGGGTTTCGCCGCCGAAACCACCGATGTGGCCCGATACGCTACCGACAAGATGCAGCGTAAGAAGCTGAACATGATCGTGGCCAACGATGTGTCGACTCCCGGGCTGGGCTTTAACAGTGAGAACAACGCGGTCACCGTGTTCTGGCCGGGAGGCCAGGAGTCGATCGGCCCGGACAGTAAAGCGAGCATTGCCCGACACCTTGTGGCAATGATAGGCGAACAACTTGGTCAGACCGCCCGCTGATTCAGCGCAGGGTGCCAGGCCGCACAACCGACAGGATCCTTCATGACCAGGAAAAATCTTCAGGTACGCATTCTGGATGACCGCATTGGCAACCAGATTCCTTTTCCCGAGTATGCCACCGAAGGCTCTGCCGGCCTTGATCTTCGGGCCTGCCTGGATGAGCCACTGACCCTGGAGCCGGGTGATACGCAATTGATCCGGACCGGGTTGTCGATTCACATTGCCGACCCGTCACTGGCGGCCATGATCCTGCCCCGAAGCGGTCTCGGTCATAAACACGGGATCGTGCTTGGCAATCTGGTTGGGCTGATTGATTCGGATTACCAGGGTGAGTTGATGGTGTCCTGCTGGAACCGGGGGCGTACCAGCTTTACGGTTGATGTGGGTGAGCGTCTGGCCCAGCTGGTGTTGGTGCCCGTCGTTCAGGCAGATTTTGAGGTGGTCTCCGAATTCGACGCCAGTGCCCGTGGTGACGGTGGCTTTGGTTCCACCGGTACGCGGTGACCGGGTAAGCCGGCCACGCAGAACGTCGCGCCGGCGTCTATACTTTGCGGATAACTGCTTGTCCAGGACGATAAAATTACAACTGCAGGATGGACTATGAAGCTGGGTAAAAAGAAGACTGCCGAGGCGTCCGTAGATGAAAAGCCGGCCAAGAAGCCGGCAAAAAAGGAAAAGCCAAAAGCCTCCGGGCCAAAGCTGAAACGGCTTAACTCCGTGGCAGTGAACCAGTCACTTGTTGTGGTTCTGGCGGGTGCGATCGCTGTAGCATTGCTTCATTTTCTGGTGGTTCAGCCTTCGGCGGAGGAGCGTTTCGAGTCACTGAAAGCGCTGGAGGCCGATGCCGCAGCGCTTCGGCTGAATCAGTATTTTGACCAGGTTCAAAAAAGCGTCAATGGCCTGGCTACACAGCCGCACGTCATTCAGGCCCTGGGTAACCGAAGTGGCGTATCCGAAACGGAACAACAGCTGGCGGATGCCCTGCCTGGTATTGAAGAGGTGCACCTGTTTCCTTACCGCCAGATTCCGCGTGCGTCGAGCGGTGATGGGCTGATCGGTTTCTCGGGTCTCGAGCTGGCCCGGCGCGCCGAAACCGGCCAAAGGTTTTTTCCCGATGCCTTTCCCAGGGATAACCGCTGGTTCGTCCAGGTAGCGACGCCGGTGCGGAATCCCACGAGTAACGCCGTTATCGGAAGCCTGCTGATCATTTTCGAGACTGGTCAGATCCAGCCGTTGCTGCAAGTGGTTAATGGCAGCCTGGGTGGGCAGCTCGCCCTGGTTCAGACCGTGTCGGGCTCATCCCGGACGGTGGTCAGCAACGGTACCGGCTCTGGAAACGCTGAATCCCGAAGGCTGAGTAACCCGGACTGGTCAGTGACCTACACCCCTGCTACTGCGTCCGCGGCGCCGGTGGATACGGTCATGATCGCGATCCTGGTTGGTGTTCCCGCGCTGGTCGCTGCAATCATTGTCTGGGTTCTGCTCGGCGGTGCCCAGAAGGGCCTGCGTCAGGATGTGACTGCCTTGATCCAGTGGGCCCACAAGGTGTTCGGCGGAGAACGGGTGAAACTGCCGACGTTCCGCTGGGATATGGTGGCCTCAACCGGTGAGGTCCTGTACCGCTTGTCCCAGGTTGTCGACAAGCGGGTCGCCAAGGCCGGAGAGATGGCAAGGCCCAAGCCGTCCGGTTCCGGAAAGTCTGGCACCGGTGCCGCCAAGGGTAGCGAAGAGCCCCTGTTCCAGGACAAGGATATGCCCGACATCGACATGCTGGATGGCGATGAGGATGTTCTCGGTTTTGGCAGCGGTGACGATACGGTCTTTGGTTCCGGGGATACCCCGGACGTCGAAGAGGTGGCCCTGCCCCAGGTGGAGCTCTCCCCGGACATCTTCCGGGCCTATGACATCCGCGGTATTGTGGGCGATACCCTCACGGCTGAGGGCGTTCAGGTGATCGGCCGGGCGATTGGTTCCGAAGCCCTGGAGCGGGGCGTTAACAGTCTCTGTATCGGTTACGACGGAAGGCACTCCAGCCCGGACCTGGCGGATGCACTGGCACGTGGGGTGATGGCTGCGGGATGCAACGTGATTCATGTGGGTGCGGTGCCCACGCCGGTGCTCTACTTTGCCACCCACGAGCTCCAGACCGGCTCTGGCGTCATGGTGACAGGCAGTCACAATCCGGCCAACTATAATGGGCTCAAAATCATGCTGGGTGGGGAAACCCTCTCGGGCGAGGCCATTCAGAAACTTTACCAGCGCATCCAGACCGGCGATTTCGCCAGCGGTCAGGGCAGTCAGTCCTCAGAGGATGTCCGCCGTGCCTATCTGGACCGGATTGTCGGCGACATCGCGGTGGCGGCACCGCTGAAGGTGGTGGTGGATGCCGGCAATGGTATTGCCGGTGAGCTCGGCCCCATGCTGATCGAGGAGCTGGGTTGTGAAGTGATTCCGCTTTACTGCGATGTGGATGGTGATTTCCCGAACCATCATCCCGACCCTGGCAAGCCGGCGAACCTTGCGGACCTGATTGCCCGGGTTGAGTCGGAAGGCGCTGATATCGGGCTGGCCTTCGATGGTGACGGCGACCGCCTGGGTGTTGTAACCAATTCCGGCAAGATTATCTGGCCCGATCGCCTGATGATGCTGTTCGCCCGGGACGTGGTCTCCCGCAATCCCGGCGCCGACGTGCTTTACGACGTAAAGTGCAGCCGCAGGCTGGCAGGTGTGGTTTCCGAAGCTGGCGGCCGGCCGATCATGTGGAAAACCGGCCACTCTTTGATGAAGGCCAAGATGAAAGAAACCGGCGCCCTTCTGGCCGGTGAAATGAGCGGCCACATCTTTTTCGGGGAACGCTGGTACGGGTTTGATGACGGCCTCTACTCGGCTGCCAGGTTGCTCGAAATCCTTGGCGTGGAAGACCGGCACAGTGATGAGGTTTTCGAGGACTTCCCGGAAGATGTCAGCACCCCCGAGCTGAATGTCGAGGTGACTGAGAGTTCCAAGTTCGACATCATTGCACGGCTCAGCGAGGCCGGGGACTTTGGAGACGGCAATATCAGCACCATTGATGGTGTCCGTGTCGACTACACCGATGGCTGGGGTCTGTGCCGGGCATCGAACACCACGCCGGTGCTGGTTCTGCGCTTCGAGGCGGAGACCGGGGAAGCACTCGAACGTATCAAGTCGGTGTTCCGGGAACAGCTGAAGAAGGCGGCGCCGGATCTGGTGGCGGATTTTTGATCGGTTCCCCGTCCGGTGATTCGCAGGTACGTATTCATTCAGGATTAACAAGGCAAAAACATGGCGTTGGATCGTGAAACAGCAATGCAGGTGGCCTCGGTACTGAGCCGGGGGCTGCCTTATATCCAGAGATTCACCGGTAAGACCGTGGTCATCAAATACGGCGGCAACGCCATGGAGAACGAAGAGCTCAAAAGCAGCTTCGCCCGCGATGTGGTGCTGATGAAGCTGGTGGGCATCAACCCGATTGTCGTGCATGGCGGTGGACCCCAGATCGGTGAGCTCCTGGAGCGTCTGAATATCCAGTCCCGGTTCGTCAATGGCATGCGGGTCACGGATTCCGAAACCATGGATGTGGTGGAGATGGTGCTTGGCGGCCAGGTCAACAAGGAAATTGTGTCACTGATCAATTCACACGGCGGAATGGCCGTGGGGCTTACCGGAAAGGACGCCAACCTGATCCGGGCTCGCAAGTTGGAGGTGGTCAACCGTTCTCCGGAGCTGGAGCGGCCGGAAATCATCGACATTGGCCATGTTGGCGAGGTCGCCAGCGTGAATGTGGACGTGATCGACATGCTCACCCGCAGTAATCTGATTCCGGTGATCGCGCCCATAGGCGTGGGCCCTGACGGCGCCTCCTACAACATCAATGCCGATCTGGTGGCGGGCAAGGTGGCCGAAGCCATGAAAGCCGAGAAGCTGATCCTTCTGACCAATGTTTCCGGGTTGAAGAGCAAGGACGACAAGGTGCTGACCGGGCTCACGGCCAAGCAGGTCAACGATCTTATTGAAGATGGCACCATCCATGGCGGTATGCTGCCCAAGATTCGCTGTGCCCTGAGCGCGGTGGAGAATGGCGTCCGCACCTCCCATATCATCGATGGCAGGGTCGCCCATGCGTGTCTGCTGGAGATCTTTACCGATGAGGGTGTCGGCACCCTGATTTCCCGTAACTGACGGCACCCGACAAGGAGTCTCCGGATGAAGCGCCTGCTTGCGACGCTGGTAATACTGGTTCTGGTCGGCTTTGCCGCGTTCAAGGCGGGCGTCTGGTGGCTGGCGGACCAGCGAATGGCCGAGGCACGGCAGGCGCTGGAATCGTTTGGCGTTCTGCATCGGGGCACGATCCGTTCGGGTATCGAGGGGCGCGTCGTTCTAAACGGCGCCAGCTGGCAGGATTTTGAACTGACCCAACCCCTGGACATAGCCCGGGCAGAGCTGGATACCGGTTCCCCCGTGAGCCTCCTTGCCGGGCTTGCCGATCCTTCCAGCCTGCCGACCGAGTGGACCTTGAGGCTGGATGGCCTGGGCTTGCCCCTTGACCCCACCATGCTGCGTAATTGGGTGACAGCGGAAGGATCTGACAGCGAAGGTGTCCAGGCTCTGTTTGTTCTCTCCTGCGCGCCCGACCCCCGCCAACAGCTCGGTAGCGGTGACCTGATCCGGATGGGCATTACTGCAGTCGGTGGTGAAGGCTTTCTCAGGCAGAGTCCTGAGGGAATTCATGCCGAGCTGAATACCATCAGTACCGGCAGCCTTGAGCTGTATTGGCCTGGTAGCCGCCTCCGCTTTCAGGATAAGGAGTGGACATTGTCGGACGGGGCAGAGCCATTAAGACTGACTCTTCGGGATGGCGGGCTGATGCGCCGGGTCGCCGCCTATTGTGCCCGTGAAGCCGGTGTTGAAACTGGCGATTGGGCTAGCCGTTCAATGGATGCGCTGATTGCCGGGCTGGAGGCGCGGGGCCTGGAGGCCAGTGATCAACTGATGGCGCTTTACCGGCAGTGGTTGCTTGAAGGTGGCGAGATTACGGTGAGTGTACAGCCAGGTGAGCCACTCTTTGGTATCCCGGTCAGAGCAGACATGATTGACGAAGCGGGTCGGAGCTGGGACGTTCGTTATAACGGTGCGGTTGTTCCCGATGTGTATCTCACCGAGGTGGAGCCGGTGGTTCAGGCATCGCCCGATGTGGCGGTGGAGCCGGTTGTGCCAAGGGAGGATCCGGGTACCCAGAGCTGGTACCCGGCCGACATTGAGACTGCCGGACAGTGGATTGACCGTCAGGTCAGGGTGACGCTTTCCAATGACAATGTGGTGGAAGGTCGACTGGTGAGTGTCAGCGAGCGGGAGCTGGAAGTGGCCCGTGTCGTTGCCGGTGGTGAAGTCGCCTATCCGATGCTGATCCGGGCTATTACCAACTTTGAAGTGTGGCGTCGTGGCCGTGCACAATGATTCCAACGGGAATCTGAGAGGAAACTATGTCGCAGTCCGATAGCAAATCCGCAGTGGTACCGGGCATTCGTGACATGCTTGCCCGATTGATATCCCTGCCTTCCATCAGCAGCGCCTCGGCGAAGTGGGATCACAGCAACGAGCCGGTGGTGAGAACCCTGGCGGAGTGGCTGGAGGCTCTCGGGTTTGCCGTGGAAATCCTGGAAGTACCCGGTATGCCGGGAAAGTTCAACCTGATCGGAACCCTGGGCAGCGGCCCGGGCGGTCTGGTGCTGTCCGGCCACACCGACACGGTGCCTTTCGATGACAAGCGCTGGCAGAGCGACCCCTTTACCCTGACCGAGCGGGAAAACCGCTGGTACGGGCTGGGCACCTGCGACATGAAAGGCTTTTTCCCGCTGGCCATCGAAGCGGCCAGGACCTTTGTCGGGGAAGATCTGAAACAGCCGCTGATCATTCTCGCTACCGCCGACGAGGAGAGTTCCATGGATGGCGCCAGGGCACTGGCGGAAGCCGGCAAGCCCAAGGCCCGCTACGCGGTCATCGGCGAGCCCACGAGCCTGAGGCCTGTGCGTATGCACAAGGGCATCATGATGGAGCGTCTGAAGTTCGAGGGCCAGTCCGGCCATTCTTCCAACCCGGCTTTGGGCCGCAACGCCATGGAAGGCATGCATGAAGCCATGACCGAGCTTCTGGCACTCCGGTCAAAATGGCAGGAAAAGTACCGGAACCCGAACTTCGAGGTTCAGTTTCCAACCCTGAACCTTGGCTGTATCCACGGCGGTGACAATCCCAACCGCATCTGCGCCCGGTGTGAGCTTCACTTCGATCTGCGCCCTCTGCCGGGCATGAACATGGAATCCCTGCGCCAGACGATCCTGAACAAGGTTCAACCGGTGGCCGAACGCCGTGAGTTATCCATGGTGTTCGAGCCCTTGTTCGACGGCGTGCCCCCATTTGAGACGCCGGCGGATGCGGCACTGGTTAAAGCCTGCGAGCAGCTGACCGGTCACACGGCCCATGCCGTTGCGTTCGCCACGGAAGCCCCTTGGTTGCAAAAGCTCGGCTTGGAAACCCTGGTGATGGGGCCCGGGTCCATCGATCAGGCGCATCAGCCAGATGAATTTATAGAGCTGTCTCAACTGGAACCAACCGTGAAGATTCTGCAGGGTCTCATCCGACAGTTTTGCCTTTAGGCTGGAGTCCGGGTCAAATAGGGGGCTGAACACTGTCGGGAGCCCTCTCCAAAACACGCCCGTAAATACGTCCCTGTAGGGCTCGGTCGCGCCATCCCTGGCGCTCCACGGTTTTGGAGAGGGCTCCCGACAGTGTTCGTCAGGCTGAATTGCAGGTCGCGTAAAGAAAAAAGCTTGGAGTATTCGAATTGAAATCAAACGACTGGCTGCATGGATTCCGGCATTCATCCCCCTACATCAACGCCCATCGCGGGCGCACGGTGGTGCTGACCATTCCGGGGGATGCCATTGAGCACGGGAACTTCATCAACATCATCCATGACATCGCGCTGCTGAGCAGCCTTGGTGTGCGACTGGTCGTTGCTTTTGGCGCCCGCCCTCAGATTCAGGCGCGGCTGGACGCAGCCGGCGTGGAATCGTCGTTTGCCAAAGGTCTGCGGATTACGCCGGAAGACCATCTTGGCATGGTGATGGAGGCCATCGGAGGCCTGCGAGCCTACCTGGAGAGTCACCTGTCCATGGGGCTGGTGAATTCGCCGATGCACAATGCCCGTATCCGGGTGAGTGGCGGTAACTATGTGGCGGCCAAGCCTGTCGGGGTGCTGGACGGTATTGATTTTGGCCATACCGGCAAGGTGCGCCGGGTCGATGTGGCTGGCATCGAAAAACTGCTGGAGCTTGGTCACATTGTTTTGTTGCCGCCCATGGGTTATTCGCCCACGGGAGATACCTTCAACCTATCCTACGAGGATGTTGGCAGCCAGGTGGCGGCGGCCCTTCAGGCCGAGAAGCTGATGGTGTTTATTGACGATCCCGGCTTGCAGGAAGAGGACGGTGCCCTGATCCGTGAGCTGTCGGCGCGCCAGGCGTCGGAACGGCTGGCTGCCGGTGCGGTTACCGGTCACGATGCTGACCTGCTCAGGGCGGCCTGTGATGCCTGTGTGAAGGGCGTACGGCGGGCCCACATCATCAGCTATGTGGACGATGGCGCCTTGCTGAAGGAGCTGTTCACGCGGGACGGGGCCGGCACGCTGGTCAGTGGTGATCACTACGAGCAGTTCCGTCAGGCCCGGGTGGAGGACATCGGCGGGATTCTCGAGCTGATCCAGCCATTGGAAGAGCAGGGCGTTCTGGTTCGCCGTTCCAGGGAGATGCTGGAAACCGAGATTGACCGGTTTGTGGTCGCCGAGCGCGACGGCACCATCGTGGGTTGTGCAGCCCTCTACAGTTACCCCGAGGAGGGCGCCGGGGAGTTGTCCTGTTTTGCCGTCGATCCGAACTATCGTCGGGCCGGACGGGGGGATGAGATTCTGGCAATGGTCGAGAAGCTGGCCAGGGGGCAGGGTATCCAGAAGCTGTTTGTACTGACTACCCAGACGGAGCACTGGTTTCGGGAGCGGGGTTTTCAGCCTTCCACCGTGCAGGCCCTGCCGGGGCCGAAACTGGCCTCCTATAACACCCAGCGAAACTCAAAGGTCTTCTTCAAACCGCTCTGACAGGGCAGCCAGATAGTCGGACCTCTGGGGTTCGGGTTTTTCTGATAGCGCCTCGACGGCCTGGTAAAAGTCCGGGAAGTCGTACTCTGCGTCCCGAAGCATCTGCCGGAATGCAGGTACATGCTGATTGTACTGACGAAACAGTGCCAGGTTGGCATTGTTCAGGCTGACCGGTGCGGGGCCGAACGGGCCGGGTTCGGGCCAGTCTGCGGTAAGTTCCTGGTAGGCAAGGGCCAGGTCCTTGAAGATGGCCGCCTTGCGGTGGCGTAACTGGTCGTCTGGCAATCTGTCCTGCCTGGCATACAGTGCCTCCAGTCGGGCGCTGAAGTCCTCGACCAGGGCAAGGGTCTGGTTTCGACGATCGAGGCGTTCCAGCGCCTCATCGAATTGTCCGGGCTTGCCTCGCTCCAGCAGCCACAGTCTGAGACCTTCCAGCTCAACCGCTGTCGCAAAGCTCTCGTTGAACGCCGTATCATCGGCAATATAGACCACCCGATGGGCCAGTTCGTGGAACATCAGGGCGACCATGCGGTCTTCCGCCAGTTGGGTAAACCCGGTGTGCAGCGGATCATCAAACCAGCCCAGGGTGGAATAGGCGGTCACGCCGCCAATGAAGGTGTCGAAGCCGTTAGTGAGGAATTGCTTTTCCTCGGCGCGCGCATCTTCAAGGCTGAAGTATCCCCGGTAGGCCTGACAACCGAGAACCGGGTAGCACCAGCGGTGTGGCTCCAGTGAGAACTCGGCCACGGCCACCAGATTCACCACCACCCAGGGTCTGTCCAGCCGCACATAGTCGCGAAAGGCGCCTCCAACTGGCAGTGCCAGTCGTTGTTCGGCGAAGTCCCGGGCCTGTTGCGCCAAAGCCAGTCTTTCCCGCAGCTCCTGTGGTGTGGTGCTGTCCGAGAGGACCTCGCCCACCGGTTCCCCGGACATCATCAGGGATAGATGACCAGTGACCGCCTGCGAATAGTAGCCAATGGTCGAACACCCGTTAAGCATTGTTACCAGTAGCAAAAGTAGATAGATCTGACTAAGCTGTTTCATGGGTCAGGATGTTATAGTGGATTGGTTTGCCTGAGGGGGCCAGGCCGCTATAGTACAGTCATGGTCTCTATAGTAGCAGCAGGTGGCATCCGCCATCGTTTCAGGGACGTGAGTCGGTATCGGGCAATGTGTCCGGTGACAGTTCCGGCTTTGCGAGATATCAGGTAGTTCATGGATCCGAGAGAACGTCGTAGCAGCCCCCGCCAACCCATCAAGCTTGCCGCCCAGATCGACCTGGGAACCGGTGAAGCCTGGCCGTGCCAGATTGCTGATTTCTGTGCGGAGGGTCTTTTCGTTCGCTATTCGAGCGAAACCTCGAAGAAGCTGGACCGGGCCTTTGCTTCCGGTACACCGCCGGAACTGGTGATACGTTTCCGTGGTCTGGACGGCGCGCGCCGTCATGAGCTGCATGTCAGCATTGTCCGCCGCATTGACGGTGCGATGGGTGTCAATTTCAGCCGCCCGAATCCTGAGGCGGTTGACGCCATGCTGCAACAATGCGGTGGCTCCCGTCGACAGGACCGCTCCTCTCTCCGTGCGCCCAGCGACAGGGTCCAGTTTGTTCTGCATCAGTCTGCCAAGGCGGTGATCCAGTTCATTGAGCCACTGATGGATGCCTGTTTTGTGCAGATGGTTGAAGGCCTCAAGCAGGCGGCCCAGAAAGCCTCGAACGACCAGCAGGCTAACGAATACATGGATGCGTCGGGTCAGATCCAGGCCCGGCAACGGGTTATGTGGCACCAGATGGCGCGCAGCCTTGAGTCGCCACTGAAACCCACCCCGAAGGGGTTTCCTGGCTCAGAGCTCTCGGTAGTGGACAAAGGTGAGTTCGAAGACTGGCTGACCATCCGGGTGATGGTGACCAAAGCCGATACCCAGTACCGGGGTGATCTGCTTCAGCTCAAGCTTCGGCTGGACAAGCTTGGCATTGCCAATGCCACGGGGCACCACAACCCCCTCGGACCCTCACTGGTCTGTGAGGCGTTCCACCATGGTCTCAATCAACTCAAAGCGACCCGTGAGGTGGAGAAGGTCTGTCTGCGGGTCTTTGAGCAGACGGTGCTGCAGCAGCTGGGCCCCCTGTACAAAGAACTGAATGATATTCTGATTCGCCACGGTATTTTGCCAGACCTGGATCTCAGCAAATATCTGAGCGAGCAGGCCGCGGTAAAGCCCGAGGAAAACAAAAAGCCGATTCGGCCAGAGCCGGTTACCAAGGAGAGTGCCGCTGCGGAGCCGAAATCGAAACCGAAGACGGATGAGGAGGCTGCCAAAAAGGCTCAGCCACGTAGGAAACCCGGGATGCTGGGAGGCGAGTTTCGGGGCTATGCCCAGGCCGCCCAGACTGCGTTCGCAACGGTGCGCAACCTGCTGAATACTCTGAGTGCAAGTCGTGTGGCCCGTGGTGATCCGGAGCCTTTGCCGTTTCAGCCCAACGCCAGGCCTCTTTCGTCCGGAGAGTTCCAGAGAGAGCTCCAGCAACTTCAGGCAGAGCCTGTTGATGCTGGCGAGGAGTTGGCGCCTCTGAAGGAGCGGGTGGTAGAGAAAGTAAAGGCAAGCGGTGATAACCGGCTGGATGACGACCAGCAGGAAACGGTCGATGTGGTCGACCGGTTTTTCAAGTCGGTGGTGGAAAGCCCCAAGCTCAGTGACTATGCCCAGCAGCGTATGCGGCAGCTTGAAGTGCCGGTACTCAAGGTTGTCATGCGGGACCCCGAGTTCTTTGACGATCAGGACAGCCCCGTCCGCGGTGTGATGAACCGTCTGGCGCAACTGGGCGTCAAGGGTGGCCGGATCAACCCGGTGGTGCAGCGTCGGGTAGATGAACTGATCCAGCGGATCACCACCGATTTCGAGCAGGACACCGGGGTATTCGAACAGACAGTTCAGGAACTGGACACCCTGATTGACCGCCAGAATCTCGTTTATCGCAGGAACGTCGAGCGTGTTACCGCCGCTGCGGAGGGGGCCCAGAAGGTCGCCGAATCCAAGAAGGCCGTGGCCGATGTGCTGGACCAGAAGTTGGGCGGGCGCAAGGTGCCCAAGGCAGTGCTCAGCCTGCTGGATGGTGGCTGGCGGGACCTGCTTTCACTGACCTGGATCCGACAGGGGCCGGACAGCCAGCTGTGGCAGGATTACCTGGCGGTGATCGATTCCCTGCTGTCTTTTGCAGACGATCCCAACAGTTCCATCAATCTGCCAGAGTTGCTGAGGGTCATTCAGGATGGCCTGGCTTCTATTTCCAGCAATCATATGCCGTCCTCCCAGATCCGCGACGAACTCAAACAGTTCCTGGTCCGCAGCCCTGATAAAAGCCCAGAGCTGGTTGAAATTCCGGCGACAAAGCCGGAGGAGCCGGATACGAAGAAATTGTCGGACCGGGAACAGCGCAGCCTTCAGCGCTGGATCAACCGGGCCCAGCAGCTGCGCACCGGCGACTGGCTTCGGGACCAGGAGAAACCGGACGAGCCCCAGTACATCCGTCTGGTCTGGATTGCCCGCGGTTTCAGTCGCTTTGTGTTTGTGAACCATCAGGGCATGCGCGTGGTGGAGCTGGAGCTTGAGGCCCTGGCGCGGCAGATGCGCAAGGGGATCATCGTACCTGACAGCCAGTATGAGCGGCCCCTGGTTGACGAGAGTATTGACCGGATGGTTCGCAAGGTTTATGACCAGCTGTCCTGGGCGTCGACTCACGATGAGCTGACCGGCCTGCTCGGGCGTCGGGAATTCGAGCGCATGCTGGACCAGCAACTGGCTCGTCGGGAGGACGAGCGCTCCCTCGTGCGCCTCGATCTTCGACGCTTTCGTCTGTTGAACGACACGGCCGGTTACCAGGCCGGCGACGAGACGCTCAAGCGGGTGGCCGATATTCTCCGGAGCCACGTGGGCGACGGTATGCCCGTAGCCAGACTGGCCGGAAACGAGTTCGCCATGCTGGTGCCCTCTGAGAGTGCCAGCGATGCGGCAAGTGAGCTTGTGCGGGCAATCGAGGCCGCCGAGTTCAGTTTTGGTGGCCGGGAATACAGGCTCTCGGCCAGCGCCGGGGTGGTTCCCACGCTACCTGCGCTGGTCAGCGCCGAGCGCTGGCTGAGGGCCTCTGAGCAGGCGTTGGCGGCGTCCCGACAGCAGGGCCATGGCAAAGTGTCGGAATATTCCCTGGGGGCAGAGGATCAGGCCCGTCAGGAGCAGATTGCGGCCAAGGTTGCCAGCCTCAGCGATCTGAATGAGGAGCGAATGCTGCTGCGCTGCCAGAAGATCATTCCTCTGCACGCCAATGCCTCCATGGCGGCACAGTATGAGGTGCTGATCAGCATGTACGATGATGAGGGCATGCTGATTACCGGCCGGGACTTCGTTCGCATGGCTGAGCGCTATGATCGTATGCAAGCGGTGGACCGCTGGGTGGTGGGGCATATGCTGGACTGGCTCAGGGAGCAGGCGCCGGATCCGCGCCATTTTGGCGGTGTCTGCATTAACCTGTCCGGCTATTCCATGAACGATCAGTCGCTGCTGGAATTCATCTACGAAAAACTGAGTGAAAAAGATGCACCCATTGAACGGCTCTGGTTCGAGCTTACCGAGGCCTCGGCCATCAATGACGTTCAGTCTGTGGCGGATTTTATCCTGGAAATGAAGGAGCTTGGCTGCCGGTTCTGCCTGGGTAACTTTGGCAGTGGCCCCAGTTCTTTCGAGTTCATGCGTTCGTTGCCGGTGGACCTGATCAAGATCGACAGTGCGTTCACTGGCCAGCTGTCCAACAGCGAGACGGACCGGGCAATGGTTCGCTCGATGGTGGACATGGCCCATTACATGAACCGCGAGGTGATTGCCTCGCAGGTTGAATCTCGGGACGTTCTGGATATGCTCAGACAGCTGGGCGTCGATTACGCTCAGGGATTTGTCGTCGAGAAACCCCGGTTGCTCGACAGTCTCACCTGATTCCGGCAGTCTCCCCCTATGTCAAAACGCCATCCGATTATTGCGGTCACCGGTTCCTCCGGTGCAGGAACAACCACCACCGGCCAGATTTTCAGTCGGATGTTTGCCAGTGAGGGTCTGAACGCGGCCATGGTCAGCGGGGACAGTTTCCACCGTTACAACCGGGAGCAGATGGCAAGGCTGGCGGCCAAAGGCCAGTTTGGTGAGCGTAACCATTTTGCCCTGGCAGCCAATCACATCGATAAGCTGGAAGCGCTTTTCTACGATTACGGCCACACCGGCAATGGCCGTTACCGGCAATATGTCCACGATGAAGACCGCAAACTGGTGGAAGCTGGTCATAAACCCGGGACGTTCACGCCATGGGGCCCGTTACCTGCCGACACGGACCTGCTGTTCTACGAGGGGTTGCACGGGGGCGTGGTCAGCGAAACCTGTAATATTGCCCAGTACGTGGATCTTTTGATTGGCGTGGTGCCGATCGTTAACCTGGAATGGATTCAGAAGATTCACCGGGACACACACAAGCGGGGATACAGTCAGGAAGCGGTGGTCGAAACCATTATCAACCGGATGGACGACTACGTTCACGACATCGTGCCCCAGTTTTCCCATACCCATATCAACTTCCAGCGGATTCCGCTGGTGGATACGTCCAACCCCTTTGTCGTCCGTGATGTCCCCACAGAGGATGAGAGCATGCTGGTAATCCGGTTCCGGGACCAGTCGGAGGTGGATTTCCCCTACCTGTTGCAGGTGATTTCCGGCAGCAGTCTGTCACGGCACGACACCCTTGTGATTCCAGGCACAAAAATGCCGCTGGCCATGGATCTGATTGTCAGGCCCATGGTGCAGCGGCTGATGGCGAGAAAGCCATTCGCCTGATCGGTCAGGCGGTCAGTCGGCCATCCCGGTAGTCACGGAGCGTCTGTTCGATCTCCTCCCGGGTGTTCATCACGAACGGACCGTACTGGACCACCGGCTCACCGATAGGCCTGCCGGCAATCAGCAGCAGGCGGGCACCGGTTTCTCCGGCATTCAGTTCAATCTTGTCGCCGTCGTCGCCAAGAATATTGGCGGCGCTGCGTTGCAGTTCGCTGTCTCCAAGGCTGGCCGTGCCCTCGTAGAGGTAAAGCATGCCGCTGTGGGTCTTCGGCACGGGCAGGGCAAGGGTGCCGCCCGGTGCCAGATGGATGTCAGCGTACACCGGCTGGGTACTGCGATCCGGCACTGCCCCTTCATGGGCCTGGCCGTTGACGGTCACTGATCCGGCGATAAGTTTCAAGGTGCCGCCCTCAAAAGCAATTTCCGGAATGTCTTCCGGCTGAATGTCCCGGTAGCCGGCTTCCGTCATCTTTTCTGCGGCGGGCAGGTTCAGCCATAGCTGGAAGCCGCGCATCACGCCTTCTTCCTGCTGAGGCATCTCGGAATGAATAATGCCACGACCGGCGGTCATCCACTGAACGCCGCCGTTGCGCAGATTGCCTCGGTTCCCCAGATGATCCTCATGCAGCATGTGACCTTCGATCATGTAGGTAACGGTTTCAAAACCCCGATGGGGGTGCGATGGAAAGCCAGCCATGTAGTCGGCCGCATCCGCAGAACCGAATTCGTCCAGCATCAGAAACGGATCGAGGCGAATGTTCTGTTGCTGGCCAATGGAGCGCTTGATACGAACGCCGGCGCCATCAGAGGTTTCCAGGGCAGGGATAATCTGTTTCAGGGAGCGCAGGGTCATGGTGTCCTCCTCTCGTTGGCTCTTGTGCCTATTTAAACGGGATGGGAGGAAAGAATAAAACGCAGAAATCTGGCGGGTGACATCAAAAAAACTGAAGGACCGGTGACGCCCATTGGCGGGCGTCACCGCAGGCCATTACTCCACGTTGCGGGAGTAGAAGATCTCCAGCATTTCCCGGCGCAGACGGTCCTCAATGGACTGAGCCTCGGCGGGATCGAGATCACCGGCGTTCACCCCGAACACATAGTTGTCGAGGTTGAAGTTCTTCAGCATCATCTTGGTGTGAAACAGATTTTCCTGGTACACGTTGACGTCGATCATCTGATAGGCGTTCTGGGTATCCTCGGTCAGGTAGTTCTGGATCGAGTTGATGTCGTGATCGATGTAGTGCTTGGTGCCATCCACGTCCCGGGTGAAGCCGCGAACCCGGTAGTCCACGGTGACCACGTCGGAATCGAAGCTGTGGATCAGGTAGTTCAGCACTTTCAGCGGTGAAATCAGGCCACAGGTGGACACATCAATGTCCGCCCGGAAGGTGCTGACGCCATCGTGGGGGTGGCTTTCCGGGTAGGTGTGCACGGTGACGTGGCTCTTGTCCAGGTGCGCCACGATGGTATCCGGCAGTGGCCCCGGAGATTCTTCGTTATCGGGCTCTTCACCGTTGGTGAGCTCATGCTCCGCAATCAGCATGGTGACAGAGGCGCCGTGGGGCTCGTAATCCTGCCGTGCAATGTTCAGCACGTTGGCGCCGATAATCTTGACGACGTCGGTCAGAATCTGGGTCAGACGCTCAGCGTTGTACATCTCATCGATGTAGTCAATGTAGGCCGTGCGTTGCTCTTCGGTCTGCGCATAACAGATATCGTAGATGTTAAAGCTCAGGGATTTGGTCAGGTTGTTGAAACCATGCAGCTGGAGTTTTGATTCCATGCTCAGCCCCTCCGGATCGTGGAGATGAATGACTGCAGAGCTGCATTACTGCGCTCTGCCGAGGCCGCCACCGACTACTGACCGGGTTGTTCACCTTTTGCGCAGACCGGCGGAGAGGGTGCGTATTATGCACACCGCAAGTGACGTTGAATAGTATTCGCAATGACATTTTAGCATTCGTGATTTCCCCTGCATCCGGCTCCAGGGGGTGCACCTCACGAAGGGCCGGAAAGGCGCTTATCGCGCCAGTCCGTCGGTGCTCTGGCCTGCCTCGTGAATCTCATAGCTGTGGCTGATCTCAACGCCAGCCTGTTCCAGCATGATAGAGGCCGAACAGTACTTCTCCGCCGAGAGGCTGACGGCCCGTTTGACCAGGTTTTCCTTGATGCCGTTGCCGGTCACGACAAAATGCAGATGAATCCGGGTAAACACCGCCGGTACGGCATCTGCCCGCTCCGCCTCCAGCTCCGCGTGGCAGGCGGTCACATCCTGCCGACTTTTCCTGAGAATGTTCATGACATCAAAAGAGGAGCAGCCACCGAGACCCATCAGCAGCATTTCCATCGGGCGGGGACCCAGGTTTTCACCACCATGATCCGGCGGGCCGTCAAGCTGGACGCTGTGGCCGCTGCCGCTGGTGACTTTGAAACTGGCATTACCGGTCCAGTCTACGGTTGCTTTCATGGGGCGCCTCTCCCTTGTGATTGCACAGGGCCAACGGTGTCTGCGGCCCGATAACGAGGATATGAGGCTGGATGCTAGCACAACTGGCCCCGCCAGGCAGGCCGATCACGGATACATGTTGTATACTCTTTCCGGTTGCCCGCAACAGACCTTCTTGTTATAAGTTGCGCAGTTTTGCAATAAAAAAGAACGAACCCGCATGGAAAGCCGGGTGAATAACAAACATTGGGACCCGCCAGTACCTGAGGAGGCACGACTCGCATTATGGCCACTATCGTCAAGCCGGTTGAGCAGAAAACCAAGCATCTCGACTATTTCCTTTCGCAGTGCCATCGCCGCCGTTACCCAGCCAAGAGCACAATTATCTATGCCGGTGACAAGAGCGATTCCCTGTTCTACATCGTCAAGGGGTCGGTAACCGTCATCATCGAAGACGACGACGGCCGTGAGATGATCATGGCCTACCTGAACGCCGGCGACTTCTTCGGTGAGATGGGGCTGTTCGACAACATGGATTCCCGCAGCGCCTGGGTGAAAGCCAAGACCGAATGCGAAGTGGCGGAAATCAGCTACACCAAGTTCCGGGAAATTGCCCAGCAGGATCCCAGGGTGCTTTACTTCATTGGCGAACAGATGGCCTCCCGTCTGCGCCAGACCACCCGCAAGGTGGGTGACCTGGCGTTCCTGGATGTCACCGGTCGAGTTGCCCGTACCCTTTTGGATCTGTGCAAGGAACCGGATGCCATGACCCACCCGGATGGCATGCAGATCAAGATCACCCGCCAGGAAATCGGTCGCATTGTCGGCTGCTCCCGGGAGATGGTGGGTCGGGTTCTGAAAACCCTGGAAGATCAGGGGCTGGTCAGGGTCAAGGGTAAGACCATGGTGGTGTACGGCACCCGTTAAGCTCAATGACTCTCGCAGTTCTGAAAAGGCCGCTGACATCAGCGGCCTTTTGCGTTAAATGGCTTGTCTGGCCAACGAATGCGCTAAGTAGAGTCACTCCACCAGGGCAACGGACTTTATCTGCATCCAGACTTGCATCCCCGGCGTGAGGCCCAACTGGGCGACCGCGCGGGTGGTCAACCGCGATAGGAACGCGGTCGGGCCGGCCAGCAGCCGCACCAGGGTGACGCCCGGAGCGACATCCGGATCGATCTGGTCGATGGTTGCCGGAACCAGGTTCTGGATACTCTGGTCGGAGTATTCGGCCAGCGCGAGGCTGATATCCCTGGCCAGTACCTGAACCCGCACCCTGTCTCCGGTTTTTACCCTGTCATCCCTGCGCAGCCAGAGCTGGCCGCCCTCGAATCTGAACAGGGCCAGATGCCATTGGTCGTCCAGTTCCATTATGCGGCCTTCCAGCAGGACCCCGGCATTGTCCTCCAGGCGGAAAGGGTTGTCGGTACCGGCCAGGGTTTCTCGCAGCGGCCCCTGCGCGACGACCCGTCCGGCCTCCATCATTACAATATGATCCGCCAGACGGGCGACTTCCGGGGTGGAATGGGAGACATAGATGATCGGAATAGCCAGGGTGTCCCGAAGCCGCTCCAGATAGGGGAGGATCTCCTGTTTGCTGGCAAGGTCCAGGGCAGACAATGGCTCGTCCATCAGCAGGAGCCTGGGGCTGGTCAGCAGCGCCCGCGCTATCGCGACCCGCTGACGTTCGCCGCCGGACAGGCCTGCCGGCATGCGGGCCAGGTGTGATTCCAGACCCAGCCAGTGAACAGCATCCTCGAAACCGATCTGTCGCTCCCGGGCGGGAATGCGCCGGTAACCGAATTCCAGGTTCCTGCGGACGTTCAGGTGCGGGAACAGGTGGGTCTCCTGGAACACGTAGGCCAGAGACCGCTTGTGGACTGGGCGTATGATCTCGCCGGCCTGCCAGGGCTCCCCAAGAACGGTCATGGTGCCAGGGGCGTTGTGCAGGCCTGCCATGCAACGCAGCAAGGTGGTCTTGCCACAGCCCGAGTGCCCGAACAGGGCGGTGATACCCGTGCCCGGGAGAGTCAGGTCGACGTCCAGGCTGAAGCCTGGAAATGTGCACTGGAAACGGGCATGGATGGTCCTGGAGTCGGTCATCTGATCGCTCCGGAGCGGGCTTTTCCGTTAAGGGCGTAGAGGGTTACCAGAACCACGAAGGAGAACACCACCATGCCCGCAGACAGCCAGTGAGCCTCGGTGTATTCCAGAGATTCCACATGGTCGTAGATGGCGACGGACAGCACCTTGGTTTCACCCGGGATGTTGCCCCCGATCATCAGGATTACGCCAAATTCTCCGATGGTGTGGGCAAAGGTCAGCACGGCTGCGGTCAGGAAACCGTTCCGGGCCAGGGGCACGGCGACAAAAAGAAACCGGTCCCAGGGCGCTGCCCGGAGTGTGGACGCAACTTCCAGAAAGCCGTCACCGACTGATTCAAAAGCGTTTTGCAGTGGCTGAACGGTAAAGGGAAGGGAATAAATAATGGATGCCACCACCAGGCCCTCGAACGTGAAGGGCAGCAGCCCGATGCCCAGCGACTGGGTCATCTGGCCGACCCAGCCCTCCGGTCCCATGACCAGCAGCAGGTAGAAACCGAGCACGGTTGGCGGCAGCACCAGGGGCAGTGCCACAACGGCGGCTATCGGCTGCCGAAGCCAATGGCGAGTCCGGGCCAGCCACCAGGCAATGGGAGTGCCGATGAGCAATAGCAGGAGGGTTGTCATTGTGGCCAGCTTGAGCGTCAGCCAGACCGGATCCCAGTAGGTTTCAAGCATCAGTTGGCCGTGTCGTAACCATAGCCCCGAATAATGGCAGTGGCGGTCTCTGATTTAAGGAAGTCCATCCAGGCCGTCGCAGCCTCTTTGCCTGCGCCACGTTCCAACAGGATGGCCTGTTGATCAATGGGCTGGTAGTAGGCCTGGGGCACATGCCACAGGGTGCCCTCGTCGTCTGACCAGGATTCTACCTGAGACAGGGCCAAAAAGCCGGCCTGGGCGTTGCGACTGACAACAAACTGGAAGGCCTGTGCAATGGATTCGCCGCGGACCAGTTTCGCCTGCAGGGCCTCCCAATGGCCCAGGTGCTCCAGCACCTGCCTTGCCGCAAGGCCATAGGGGGCCGTTTTCGGATTGGCCATCGACAGCCTGGCGAACGGTTGTTGGGCCAGATAGTCCTTGGCCTTTTCGAAAGCGTTCGGCGTCGGGCTCCAGAGCACCAGTTTGCCACGGGCATAGGTGAAACGGCTGCCCGGGACTCCGAGCCCCTCCTTTTCTATCAGTGCTGGTCTGCGCTCGTCGGCAGCCATGAATACGTCGAAAGGAGCGCCATTTCTGATCTGGGCGTACAGCTTGCCGGTAGAGCCGAAGCTGGCGGACACCCTGTGGCCGGTTTCGGCTTCAAATTGCTCAGCAAGTTCCCGGGTGGTATCGGTAAAATTGGCAGCGACCCCGATACTGACTTCGCCTGCCACAGCGCCAGTCGTGGCAATACCGGACAGCAGCAGCGCCAGGGCCCGGAGCATCCCTCGGGCTCGAGGATAACCCATACAACGTCCTTACAGGTTCAATCAATGATGGCATGAGTCTGTGCAGACTCTCCCGGGTGCACGGACGTCAGCGGTGAGTCCGATGGCTGGCACAGGGACTGAAGATATCCCCAGACCTCATCCCGGTTGGTCTCGTTGAGCATCTCATGTCGGCCGCCTTCGAACAATCGCAGGGTGACTTTCTCCAGACCCGCTTCCCGGATCATCTGGAAATGCCGACGCACACCGCGCCCCATTTCGCCCACTGCGTCTTCTGTGCCCGAGAACAGGTGCACCGGCAGGTCCTTGCGCCAGTGTGATGGCGAAATGCTCAACATCCCGCCGATAAAATCGCTCCAGAGGCCGACCGTGCAGTCGAACCCACAGAGGGGATCGGAGATGTAACGGTCCACCTGTTCCTGGTCCCGGCTCAGCCAGTCGGCGGTGGTGCGGTTCGGGCGGAATCTGCGGTTGAACTGCTCGAAGGTCATACGGGCAACCAGGCGGCTCCGGTGACGCCTGCCGCGAACCAGGCGGATCAGGCCGATGATACCCCGGGATGCGAGGAGGTGGCTCCGGTCAATGCGGTTGGTGGCGCTGAGAATCAGAGAGTCCAGGTTGCTGCCATGTTGCTGGGCGTAGCTCTGGGCGATAAAGGAGCCCATGCTATGGCCCAGCAGATGCAGCGGCAGCCCGGGGAATTGCGAACGGCCGTGTTGAACCACCCGGTGCAGATCGGCAACCACACTGGCCCAGCCATGTTGGTTGGCATAGTGCCCCAGGTTATCGGGGCAGCAGGCCGGACCATGGCCGCGATGATGAAAGGTGACAACGGCCACGCCCTGTCCGCTGAGCCAGCGTGCCAGTGGTCTGTATCGGTCGCCGTGTTCGGCCATGCCGTGGCTGATGACCAGAATGGCGGCAGGCTCCGAAGGGGTGTAGACCGTTCCGGTTATGGTGTGGCCATCAGGTGCGTTCAGCGTCAGGGGGTGTTCGTTCATTGTGACTGCCCGGTTCCTTGTTGTTGTTCTCCGTTGCCGGGCGTTGCCACTCCGGCGGTTTCCACAGATGTGTGAGGCGAGACAATAATCCGCCAGGCTGGGCCATGTCGCGGAACAGGTCCACGTATTCGTGGGTCCAGAGAACAATCAGGTTGTTGGAGTGAACCGGACGGGTAATGCCGTACTCAGGTGGGTGCTGGGCGTCTTCATCCACGAAGGTGCCGAACAGGCGATCCCACAGGATCAGGGTGCCACCGTAATTCCGGTCAATGTAACCGGGATTGCGACCATGATGGACCCGGTGATGGCTCGGGGTGTTGAAGATCAGTTCGACCCAGCCGGGCAGTTTTCCCACCAGGGTGGTGTGAATGAAGAACTGGTACACCAGTGACAGGGCATAGGCTACGCCGATCCAGACGGGATTGAGTCCCAGCAATGCCAGGGGCAGGTAGAAAACCCACATGCCGTTGAAGATGTTGGTGGCATTCTGGCGCATGGCGGTGGAGAAGTTCATCCGCTCGGAGGAATGATGCACCACATGCGCTGCCCAGAACCAGCGCATTCTGTGGCTCGCCCGGTGCATCCAGTAGAAACAGAAATCCACGCCCAGGAAGGTCAGCAGGGCGGTGAGCCCGTTCAGTTCCACATCAAACAGCCGATAGTGATAGCAGAGGGCGTAGACGGGAAACGCAATGAGGCCGGCAAAGAGCAGCTCGGTAACCTGATAGCCGGCGCCCAGCGCAAAGTTCCTTACCGCTTCACGGGTATCCATCAACCTCGGGTCGTGACGGATCCTGAGATATTCCCAGAGGGTGACGGCCACGAAAACCGGGGTTGCAACCACAAAAATCAGTTGGCGCTCATCCAACGCCAGCCAGGGCGACGCCACTTGCCAGAGTGCCAGTAGACCGCTTTCCTCAAGCACGGTCAGCATCATGTCGGTCAAAGCCATAGGGTTCCTGCCGGTTTCCTGTCCTTATATGCCTATTCTGGCACGGAACCCTGCAGGTGGAATGTCGGTTCACGCCAGATTGGCTGGCGATTTCCGCCAGGGGCAACCTCAGGCCGGCTGGCGGTTATCCCGGTAGATTTTCTCCAGAGCACGGATCTGCGGTTGCCACTGATCGAGCCAGGTCTTGATGTCCTTGGGAATCCGCTCAGGCTTGGGCCAGGGCACCGGGTATTCTGCTGGCTGGAATATGGGCGCGAACAGCGCGGCGGCGGTCAGATCGGCCCGGGTGAACTGATTGCCAACCAGGAAAGGACGTTGGCTGTAGATCTCAGCCAGCTCGGTGAGCAGGTCCTCCATGACCTGCCGGGACTTGCCTGCGGTTTTCTCGTTGATCTTCATCCATTGGCGCATGACTTCGTCGACCCGGCTGAAGGCCAGGCTGAGCAAAATCCGGTTATAGAACGGCGTTCCGGCGGCCAGCATGGGTACCACGATTTTCGGCCGTTGAAGAAAGTGGTGGTAGGAATAACAGCGAATGGCCGGACCGGCTTCTTCGTCCAGTCGGCGTTCCCAGGCCAGTGCCTGCTCGCGAAGGTCCGGGTCGGCGGGTGTCAGGGGCGGCTCGGGAAAGGCCTTGTCCAGGTAATCGAGAATGGCGGCTGAGCCCTGAACCACCTGCCCATCATGGGCCAGCACCGGAACCGAGGATGCCTCACCGGTCAGTTTCCGTATGGCTTTTACATGCTGGCCGGGCAGCAGGTTGACCGCTTCGTAGTTGAGGCCCTTGTAGTCCAGGGCCCAGCGGATTTTCTCGCAGTAGTGCGAAATGGCAAATTGATAGAGTTTCAGCGCCATGGGATGTCTCCTGAGTTTCTGCTCTAGCATACTGTTGGTAACGCAGCATAAGAAGCCTCGTCGAATACTCCCGTTGGCCTCCGTGGTCTTTGGGTTTTAAACTGTCGGTCGAAAATCATGCCTACAAGGGAACTGACCATGTACTCACGACGAGTTGTGATGTTGTCCGTCGTCACCGCGGCCGGGCTCGCCCTCTCTGCCTGTTCCTCATTACCTGAAGCCGGCCAGCCGGTGTACGGGGAATATGCCTGCGGCCAGCTTGACATTGCTGTGTCCGGGAAAGAGAACAGCGACCTGATCAGTGTTGATTATCTGGATCGGCGTGTGCTGCTCAAGCCGAAAGTGGCTGGCTCGGGTGCACTGTATGTTGCCCCCGGCGATGACCAGACCCGCTTCTGGAGCAAAGGTGAAAAAGCGACCCTGACAATACAGGGCCAGACTTACCCGGAATGTCTGCAGGCGGGCGATCTGGAAATGCCCTTTGAGGCAAGGGGCAACGAACCCTTCTGGCATGCGACCATTGAGGGGGACGAACTGTTGCTGACCCGTCCCTTTGAAGAGCAGCAAACCCGTCGTATTCCGGTGGAACTGAAAACCGCCAACCGGCACGGTCGGGAGTTCAAGGCGACTCTGGACGACCTTCCCATAACGCTCACCGTGGCCCGACAACTTTGCGAGGACAGCATGTCGGGGGCTCAATATCCGGCCCAGGTTCGCCTGGTGGTCGGCAATGAGGAATTCACCGGATGTGGCGGCGATCGCCAACGGCTGTTCCAGGGCGCGGTGTGGGTTGTTGAGGATCTCGCAGGCGCGGGCATCATCGACCGTTCCCGGATTACGATCGAGTTCCTTGAGGGGAATCGGCTCGCTGGCCGGGCTTCCTGCAATCGATACACCGGTACTTATGAGCTCCGGGGCGAAGGGGTTGGTATCGGACCCGTGGCATCAACCAGGATGGCGTGCGCGCCTGCGTTGATGAATCAGGAGGACCGGTTCCTGACCCTGCTGAAACAGGTGACTGAGGTACAGATCGGACGAC
The DNA here is from genome assembly GCF_041687235.1 of Marinobacter sp. Lineage (GTDB taxonomy): Bacteria > Pseudomonadota > Gammaproteobacteria > Pseudomonadales > Oleiphilaceae > Marinobacter. Next base: position 43,574 of record NZ_JAWLCH010000017.1, read on the forward strand.
AGGGCGAGCTGCTCCTGTCGACACCGGAGGGCGACACGATCCGGGCGTTTCAGTCCGACCATGAGAGCCCGTAGCGCGCCAGGATCTCAGCAACCCGCCCCGTGCTCTGCAGGGTTTTGGCGCCTTCTGACAGGACCCCTGCGAGCTCGGGGGAGTCGCTTCCGACCGGTGAAAACGCAACGTACAGTGGCGATTCGTGGATCACGCCGGCCATTCTCAGGCTTTCGGTGCTGTCATCCTGTTCAAGTTGCCACTGCATCACGTAACGGTCTTCAGGGAACACGTCGGAACGGCGTTGATGCAGCAGTTCAATCGCTCGGCCGAGGGGAGCGGGCCCGGACAGCACCCAGACCCGCTCGGGGTTGTCCTGGTAGCTCGCAATATAGTCATCGAGTTCCGGTGAGTACGCGTAGCCATTGATCGCCAGGAGGGTGAAATCTTTAAGCGATTCGATGCCACCATACTGCCAGGTGTTATCGGGGTGGGTGTAGAGCGCAATTCTGGAGTAACCAATGGCAGCGTCCGGGAACACGAAATCCGGCGCATCCCCCGGCAAGGCTCCGACAACGGCGTCCACATAGCCGTCCCGGGCCTGTTGAAGCGCCCGTGCCCAGCTCATGTTGACATACTCCACATCGATACCCGCCAGGCCGAACGCCTCCCTGGCTATGTCGATCATGTAGCCTTCGTGGTCGGATCCGGCCTCACAGTTGTGGGGACACCAGGGATCAGCGGCAATGACAACGCTCCGGCGGGGGTCGGCTGCCGGTACTGCACGAACAGTCTGTTCCGTCTTCGCCGACGTTTCAGAAACCAGTGGAAGAGGGTCCTCCGGCTCTGAGCAGGCGACAAGAAAGAAAACGATAGAAACAACCAGGGTTTTTGCCATGGCGATAAAACCGCAATGCCGGAGACGTCGGCTTTATCTGAAAGCATAGACCCTGGCCCGGGTTTTGTAATGGCTCGAAGGGCCACTAGGCCGCGTTTTTGTTTCTGTCTGCCGATGCCGCTGTCGGCACCAGGGCCCGTGCCAGATCCTCCATGTGCAATGTGCCCACGTGCTGATTGTCCCTCACCACCCGGAAATGCAGGGACATGTCGCCCTGGGATTTCAGGAGTACCGATTCCAGGTTGTCCTTCTCGGAGACATCGCCGGCAAACGGTGTGTCGGCGTTATCCGCCGGGGTCATCACCGACCGTACCCGAAGCACCCGGGCCCGATTGATATCACTGATGAAGTCGACAATATAGGGATCACCGGGGTTGAGCAGAATCTCCTGAGGGTCTCCCTGCTGCACGACCTCGCCGTCTTTCAGAATAACCAGGTGGTCTGCCAGTTTCAGGGCTTCATCCAGGTCGTGGGTGATGAACACAATCGTTTTCTTCAGTTCTTCCTGCAATTCCAGCAGCAGGTCCTGCATATCCGAGCGAATCAAGGGGTCCAATGCCGAGAAGGCTTCGTCCATCAGCATGATGGGGGCGTCGGACACCAGTGCCCGGGCGATACCAACGCGCTGCTGCATGCCGCCGGACAACTGATGTGGGTACTGGTATTCGTTCCCTTCCAGTCCGACCCGTGCAAGCCATTTGCGGGCATCCGCCTCGAAATCCGATGTCGTGTAGCCCCGGATGTCCTTGGCCATGCCCGCGTTCTCGAGCACGGTCTTGTGGGGCAGGAGCGCGAACTTCTGGAACACCATCGACATACGCTCACGGCGGAGCTGTCGAAGTTGCTCCTCGGTGTAGCTCATGATGTCTTCACCGTCGACGCGTATCTCGCCGGCAGTGGGGTCTATCAGCCGGTTCAGGTGCCGGATCAGGGTGGATTTTCCGGAGCCGGACAGGCCCATGATCACTGTGATCTCGCCGTCGTGCATATCCACATTGATGTCCCGAAGACCAAGGACGTGCCTTTGTTTTTCCAGCAGTTCGGCTTTACCCATCCCTCTGCGAACATACTCCAGGGCAACATCCGGGGTCGGCCCGAAGATCTTGTACAGGTTCCGGATCGAAATCTTGATGTCTTTCGCCATGGGGGCTTTCCTCACTGCTTCTGAGAGACGTTAATGCGTGCCAGGGATGCCTTGGTTACCCGGTCGAGAATAACCGCCAGGATCACGATGCCAAGGCCGGAGACCAGGCCAACACCCAGCTCCAGATTACGGATACCCCGCAGAACCAGGACACCAAGGCCGGGTGCGGACACCAGCGATGCGATCACGACCATGGCAAGACTCATCATGATGGTCTGGTTGACCCCGGCCATGATGTTGGGCAATGCCAGTGGAATCTGCACCTTGTAGAGTTTCTGTCGGGGCGTCATGCCGAAGGCATCGGCGGCCTCGATCACGTCCTTGTCGACCAGCCGGATGCCCAGATTGGTCAACCGGATAACCGGAACGATGGCGTAGAGAATGATGGCGATTCCGTACAGTTTTGACTCGGTGACACTGAACAGGAAGATAAGCGGGATCAGGTAAACAAAGGGTGGCAGCGTCTGTAGCATGTCCAGAACCGGTATGATCATTCGCTGCAATGAATTACTCCGGGCCATGGCGATGCCTATGGGTACCCCGAGCAACACGCACAGGAAGGCGCAGACGAAGATGATCGCCAGGGTCTGCATGGCGTAATCGTAGTGGTCAATGAAGGCCAGCAGCACGATACTGCCGCCGACAAACAGCATCAGCTTCCAGGATTTGGTCACCAGATAGACAACCGCTAAAAGCAATGGGATCACGATCCACCAGGGCGTATTCAGCATGGCGTAAAGAGCCCCATCCAGAAACCAGCTGAGTGGCTGTGTCAGCGGGTCTAGAACCAGGCTCAGGCTGTCCTTCACTGCCAGGAAGCCCTGTTCCAGCCCCTTGGTGAGTTCCCGGGACTGGGGAAAAGCCGCACAGGATTCGTTGAGTGCATCCATGGACGGAAACGGGAGTTCCCATAACGAGGCCGGTTCGGCGCTCTCTCCCCTGGTTTGGTTCAGCAAATCGGCCATCGACATGGGGCCGCTGCTTTTGCCTTCCGAGCACCATTGCTCAAGGCCCAGTGATGAAAAAAGGGAATCGTAGGTTGCCATGGGCGGTCAGTCTCTCCTGCGCGCTTCTGAAATCGGAACGGTTTTCGGTAAACGGCCCGGGACATCCCCAACAGGATGTCCCGGGAGAGGCAGGTTGATCAGTTAAGGATTTTGGCCAGCCGCTGTCTTGCGGCGTCGTCCAGCCAGGTTGACCACTCGTCGCTGTTGTTGCTGAGGTAGTAAACCGCAGCTTCCTCGCCCGACGCATTGTTGGCGTCCATCCAGGCCAGGATGGAGCTCATGGTCTCGGTTTTGAATGTCAGCTTGCTCAGCATCTCGGCGACTTCCGGCTCACGCTCTTTAAAGTCAGTAGTGATTGACGTCAGGATTGTTGCCGCCGGGAAATCGGAGACCCCCGGGTTGTCTGCATCGGCTGTCTGGTTCTTCTGGTGTACGTCCGGCTTGACGTCGCCGAGGTCCACGCGGGTCATGTCATATTTGCCGAGAGGCACGGTGGGACCCCAATAATAGCCGAACCATGGCTCTTCATTCTGGACAGCTGACGCCATGGACGATGCCAGAGTCTCCCCGGAACCATGATTGAAGACTTCAATGCCGGAGTCTTCCAGATCCAGGGCGCGTACCAGGTTGTCACTGACAACACGGCAACCCCAGCCGTCCGGACAGTTGTTGAAGCGGCCCCCAACGAGCTCGGGATTTTCCATCACGCCTTCAATGGTGGTCAGTTCCGGGTGCTTTTCAGCGAGGTAGGTGGGAATCCACCAGCCCTCAACACCGCCCGGGTCCAGAACCTTGCTGACCCGTTCGACCTTGCCCTGCTCTTCCAGGCGCAGATAGGCCTCGCCTGCGGAATTCAGCCACAGCTCGGTAACAATGTCAGGTTCACCATTTTCGGCAACCGAGGTCACTGCAGGGACGGTATCGGAAGGAACAATGGTGACATCACAGCCATAACCCTGTTCCATGATAAAGGTGGCCACGTTGGTGACGATCGTGTTCGACGCCCAGTTCATTTCTGTGATGGATACCTCGCCGCAGTCGGCCTGGGCTACGAGGGGTGAGGATAGCGCGCAGAGCAATACAGCAGACTTAAGCTTTCGCATAGTCACTTCTCCTTTTCAGGGTTTGTGATTCTTGGAAGATGTTGTCGGTGTCAATGCCGATACAGGGGAGCCGCGATCCAGAGGGATCGGAAAAACAGCTGTTTTATGGTTGCTGTTGCGGTAAAGCAAATCAGGACGTCTCGGTTAATACCTACGTACAAGAATAACGAACCAAGACTCAGTTACAAGGGCGTATTCCAAATCCGTATATAAGAGAGACACATTATGTCGCCCGGGAGGTGTCAATAAGTTGTAGCAATCCGTGGCTATACTCCGCGGACCTAACACCGGAGAACGCCATGACAGAACTGCGCGACCTGACGCCACACACGTCGATTACCCAGGAGCAGGCCAGCCGTGATGGTCGTCAGCGCCGGTTGCTGCGAACCTTTCTTCCGGAACTGGTTACCCTTGAGCGTCTGCTGGCGGAGGCGCCGGATCAGGTGGCCACCCGTGTGGTTCAAAGGGTGGCAATGAAAGACCTGTCGCTGCCTGTCTACCGGGCGGATATCGGCTCAACCCGGCCCGATGTCCCCGTTGTGCTTGTCGTTGGCGGCGTGCATGGTCTGGAACGGATTGGCAGCCAGGTGGTCACTGCCTGGCTCAAGTCGCTGCTGGCCAGAGTAACCTGGGACGAACACCTGGCAGCCTTGTTACAGAAAGTGCGGATTACCCTGTTACCTATCCTCAATCCGGGTGGCATGTACCTGAACCAGCGCAGTAATCCAAATGGTGTGGATCTGATGCGCAATGCGCCGATCACCGCCCAGGACCGCAGCGCGTTCCTGCTTGGTGGGCAGCGGTTCTCGCCCCGGTTGCCCTGGTATACCGGAGACCCGGAGCAGGGCATGGAGCCTGAGAACCAGGCGCTGGAAGCCGTGATACAGGAACTGCTGCCAGGCAGACCGTTCAGCGTGGCGCTCGACTGCCATTCCGGATTCGGTATGCAGGATCAGATCTGGTTTCCCTACGCCTACCGCCGGCGTCCCATGCGCCGAATAGCCTCGGTCATGGCGCTGAAACTGATCTGGGAACAGGCATACCCCAACCACGACTATCGGTTTGAGCCCCAGTCCCGTCATTACCTGACCCACGGTGATTTGTGGGACTATTTCTACAAACAGGTCAATCGTGAAAATGCAGGCGTTTTCCTGCCGCTCACTCTGGAGATGGGTTCCTGGCGCTGGATCCGCAAGCGTCCCCGGCAGCTACTGAGGCTGGACGGCTTTTTCAATCCCCTGGTTCCCCATCGGCACAAGCGGGTCCTGCGCAGTCATCTGGCCTGGATGGATTTCCTGGTCAATGCCGCTGCCAGCCACGAAAACTGGTTGCCGGTCCGGGAAGAGGAGTCCATGCTGAGGGAAGCCGCCATCATGCACTGGTATCGCGATTCTCACTAGCGAATCAGTGGGTCTGGGCATCAATCAAACGGAACGCTCGTATGCACTGGATTCTGTTGCGGGGCCTCACTCGGGAGCAAGCGCACTGGGGGAGCTTTCCGGCCCGCCTCCGGGATGCGTTTCCGGAACACCAGTTCCACATGGTCGACCTTCCCGGCACTGGCGTGCATTACCGGGAGGACTGTCCGTCAACCGTAGCTGCCATCCGCGAGAAAGTTTGCAGCAACGTCAGCCATATTCCTGGCCCCTTCAGCGTCCTGGCACTCTCGATGGGCGGCATGGTGGCGCTGGATTGGGCCCAGCATGCCCCCGAGGGCCAGATCCAGAATCTGGTCCTCCTCAACACCAGTTCCGGCTTCAGCCCGCCATGGCAGCGCATGCGACCGGGTGCCTGGCCGAAAATTCTGCGCCTGTTGGCCCGCCGGGAACTGTTTGATCGTGAGCGGGACATTCTCAGGCTTACCTCCAATCGTGAGGTGCCACTGTCACTGGCGAAGCAATGGTACAGCATCCAGCGCCAGCGCCCGGTCTGTGTCCGCAACGCTCTGAATCAGCTGGCCGCGGCGGCTCGCTACACACCCGGCAAAAAACGCCCCTTGCCGGAAGCCCTGGTGCTGGCCAGCCGTGGTGACCGGATAGTTCACTGGCGCTGCAGTGCCGCTCTCGAGCAGCGTTGGCAGTGGACTATGAAACTGCACCCGGATGCCGGCCATGACCTTCCCCTGGATGATCCGGACTGGATTATCCAGCAGATTCGAAACTGGTTGCCCCGATAGCGTTGGTTGCTTGACGCAACTCTTCTTTCCGGTCAGTCTTCTCGTTTTCAAACGCCGAAGCCGTCATTGATAAAGAGCGGAGCTGATAACAATGAAAATCTTTGAAACCAAAACTGCACCCAACCCCCGTCGTGTCCGTATGTTCCTCGCTGAAAAGGGCCTGCTGGACAAGGCCGAATTCATCGAGATCGACCTGCAGAAGGGCGAAAACCTGACGCCTGAATACGTCGCCCGAAACCCGATGAAGAAAGTGCCGGTGATGGAACTCGACGACGGCACCTGCATCGCTGAAACCATGGCGATCTGCCGCTACTTCGAGGAAAGCTATCCTGATACCCCGAGTCTTCTGGGTGACACGCCGCTGGAGAGAGCAAAACTCGAACAGTGGCTGCGCTGGATCGAGTATTACTTTTTCATGCCGACCGGCATGTGTTTCCAGCACACCACCGGTTACTTCAAGGACCGAATGAATCCGATCAGGGAATGGGGTGAGGAATGTGGTCAGAATGTCGAGAAGTTCATGCATTTCCTCGACAAAGAGCTGGAGGGCAAAGAGTACATCTGCTGCGACAGGTTCACTGCGGCGGACATCAATGCGTTTACCACGGTGGCGTTCGCACGGGTGGTGAATATCCGCATCAAGCCGGAGCAAACCAACCTGCAGGCCTGGTACGACCGCATCAAGGCCCGTCCTTCGGCCCAGGCCTGAGGCCCCGGCTACCCTGAAACTGGAAGAGAGATGTTAATGACCACAGCGGATTCAAGCCTCCAATGCGCGCTGGCTGCCATCGACAAGGCGAATCAGGCCGACCCGAACCAGGAATGTGTCGGCGACGAACGCCTGCCCAAGGAGTACGCCTACAGTCTTCATATGACCCGTTGGTTGTTCGAGCTTGAATCCGATCCTTCCGAGCGCATGCAGATCGCCTGCCGCGCCCAGCATATCGAGCGCTGGACCCTGCCCCGCAAGCACTATCCGGAGGGCCGTAAAGCCTATTACCAGTGGCGCCAGGCCTGTGGCCGGATGCACGGCCGTCGGGCGGCGGAAATTATGGCGGACTGTGGTTATCCGCCGGCCGAGTGCGAGCGGGTGGAAACCATCCTGACCAAGCGGGAACTGAGGCAGGATGAGGATACCCAGCTCCTGGAAGACGTTGCCTGCATGGTCTTTCTGGAGCGATATTTCGCGGATTTCTACGCGGAAAAAGCGGACTACGACCGGGAGAAGTGGCTGCGCATCGTGCGCCGGACCTGGGGCAAGATGTCGCCCCGCGGGCACGAAGCGGCACTCAAGCTGGCGGAGGGTATGCCGGCGCATTTGTTGGAGTTGCTGCAGGAGGCTTTGGCGGAGCCTGAAGAGTAACTTTGTGGTCTTTGAATCAGTGCACGGGGCGGCAGGTAGGGCTGCTCAGAAAAACAATTCCCTCAACTTGCCACCTGGCTCCTCGGCCCGCATAAACGATTCGCCCACCAGGAACCCGTAGATCCCTCGGTTGGTCATGGCCTCGACGTCACTGCGGGTCATGATGCCACTTTCTGTAATAGTCAGCCGGTCCTGTGAAATCCGCTCGTGCAGATCAAAGGTGGTGTCCAGAGACACATCAAAGGTATGCAGATTGCGGTTATTGATGCCGACCAGAGGCGTCGTAAGCGTCAACGCATCGTCCAGTTCCTCACCATCGTGCACTTCCACCAGCACATCCAGACCGATCTCATGGGCAATGCCCTCCAGTTCCTGCATCTGGTCTTTGGTCAGGCAGGCGGCAATCAGGAGTATGCAGTCGGCGCCGATGGCGCGGCTTTCGTAGACCTGGTAGGGCGCGACCATGAAGTCCTTGCGAATCACCGGCAGACTGCAGGCATTGCGGGCGGCAACCAGATAGTCCTCGTGGCCCTGGAAGAAATCGCGGTCGGTAAGCACGGACAAGCAGGCCGCGCCGCCGTTCTCGTAGCTCTCGGCAATGACGGCTGGCTCGAAGGGATCGCGCAGGATGCCCTTGCTCGGTGAGGCTTTCTTGATCTCCGCGATAACAGCGGGAGTCCGCTGTTCAATTCGGCTGCGCAGGGCGTTGGCAAAGCCTCTAGCCGCCGGTTGATCACCAGCTTTGGCTTTCAAGTCTGCAACGGAAACCTTTCCCTTGCGCTCCTCGATTTCTTCCCACTTCCGATCAACAATTTTCCGAAGAATCGTAGGCGTCTTATCCAAATGTCTGTCAGTCATATCAGGCCTGTACAAAGTTAGCGAGAGACGGAGGGGAGGGAGCTTCCAAAACTGTCTGCAGCCACGGATGGCTGCAGCCAAGCCCTACAGGGACGTATTCACGGGCGTGTTTTGGAAGCTCCCTCCCCTCCGACTCGTCCGGCTGCAAAATCAGCAGGCCAGGATCAAAAGCACTGAGAAAAATCAGCCAGCTCCGACATCTTGCCGGCAGCGAGGCCAGAGCCCATGGCGTCCAGGGCCATATCGACGCCTTCTTTGGCGTTGCTTGCCAGTCCTGCAACGTAAATCGCTGCGCCAGCGTTCAGAGCAATCAGGTCCCGCGCTTTCTCGGCCATTTCGTCGTGGCCACGGCCGAAGGCCGCCTTGATCAGCTTCAGGGAATCCTCGGCTGTGTCTACAGTCAGGCCCACCAGCGACTGGCTCTTGATCCCCAGATCCTCGGGCGTGATGTCGTATTCGGTGACTTTGCCATCTTTAAGTTCCGCCACGTGGGTCGCGCTGGCCAGACTGATCTCATCCAGCCCGTCTTTGGAATGGACCACCATAATGTGCTCGGCGCCAAGACGATGCAGCACTTCTGCCATCGGGCGACACAGTTCCCGGTTGAACACGCCCACCAGTTGGCGTTTAACACCGGCCGGATTGGTCATCGGGCCGAGGATATTGAAAATCGTCCGGCAGCCGAGTTCCTTGCGGGGACCGATGGCGTGTTTCATGGCGCCGTGATGGGCCGGGGCGAACATGAAGCCGACGCCGATTTCTTCGACGCATCGGGCCACCTCTTCCGGCCCCATGCTCAGGTTGATGCCCAGCTTCTCTAGCAGGTCGGCGCTGCCGCTTTTGGAAGACACCGCCCGGTTGCCGTGTTTGGCGACAAAGCCGCCGGCGGCGGCCACCACGAAAGACGCAGCGGAAGATACGTTGAACAGGTTGGCGCCGTCGCCGCCGGTGCCGACGATATCGATCAGCGGCTCGGCCTTCACCGTTACCCCGGTGGCCAGCTCGCGCATGACCTCGGTGGCGCCGGTAATTTCATCAATGGTTTCGCTCTTCAGACGCAACCCCATGAGAAAGGCGCCAATCTGGGCGTCCGTAGCCTCGCCGTTCATGACGATACGCATCACGTCCTTCATTTCCTCCCGGGACAGGTCCAGGTTGGAGGCGATGCGGTTGAGAGCTTCTTTCATGTCCATGTGTCGGCCTCTTATTGTGTTCTCAGAAAGTTGCGCAGCAGCTCGTGGCCCTGTTCCGTCATAATAGACTCCGGATGGAACTGCACGCCTTCAATGGGCAGCGTCTTGTGGCGAACCCCCATGATTTCCTCGATGGAACCGTCGTCGTTGCGGGTCCAGGCGGTGACTTCCAGGCAGTCGGGCAGGGTGGTCTTGTCGATCACCAGGCTGTGGTAGCGGGTCGCCTGCAGCGGGTTGCTCAGGCCACGGAATACGCCCGTATCCTTGTGGAATACCGGGGATACCTTGCCGTGCATGACCCGACCGGCGCGGATGACATCGCCGCCGTAAACCTGACCGATGGCCTGGTGGCCGAGACAGATGCCCAGAATCGGCAGCTTGCCGGCGAAGTGGCGTATGGCGGCCATGGAGATGCCGGCCTCGTTGGGCGTGCAGGGGCCGGGGGAAATCACCAGCCGTTCCGGGTTCAGGGCTTCAATCTGTTCGATGGTGATTTCATCGTTCCGGTAAACCTGCACGTCCGCGCCCAGTTCGGCCAGATACTGCACCACGTTGTAGGTGAAGGAATCGTAGTTATCGATCATCAGCAACATAATCCGTTCCTCCGCCTCAGTGGTCGAAAGCGTTGTAGGTCATGGCCACCGCCCGGAAAATCGCGCGGCCCTTATTCATGGTTTCCTTCCACTCGAGGCGGGGCACCGAATCGGCCACCACGCCGGCGCCGGCCTGGATATGCAGCGTGCTGTCCTTGATCACCGCAGTGCGGATGGCGATGGCGGTGTCCATGTTGCCATTGAACGACAGGTAGCCCACGGCGCCGCCGTAAACGCCGCGCTTGACCGGCTCCAGTTCGTCAATGATTTCCATGGCCCGGATCTTGGGAGCCCCACTGAGGGTGCCGGCGGGCAGGGTGGCGCGCAGCACGTCCAGGCAGCTGGTGTTGTCTTTCAGCCGGCCGGTGACGTTGGAGACAATGTGCATCACGTGGGAGTAGCGCTCCACAATCATCTTGTCGGTCAGCCGGACTGTGCCGGTTTCTGAAACCCGGCCGGCATCGTTTCGGCCCAGATCGATCAGCATCAGGTGCTCAGCGATCTCTTTCGGATCGGCCAGCAGTTCCGCCTCCAGCGCCTTGTCCTCGGCATCGGTGGCACCGCGCTTGCGGGTGCCGGCGATGGGGCGCACGGTGACTTCCTCGTCTTCCACCCGGGCCAGGATTTCCGGGGAGGAACCCACGATGTGGAAGTCCTCGAGATCCAGGAAATACATGTAGGGCGACGGGTTCAGCACCCGCAGGGACCGGTACAGGTTCAGGGGCGGTGCCTCGAACGGAATGGACATGCGCTGAGAGATGACGGTTTGCATTACGTCACCGTCGAGCACGTAGCCCTTGATCTTGTCCACGGCGGCTTCGAATTTGTCCTGGGTAAAGCCGGAGATGAAGTCGCTTTCGTCCACCGTCTTGCCACGAAGGTGTTCGGGCGTGCGTGGGGCGTCCGCGGTTTGCCTGTGCAGGCGGTTCTCCAGTTCATCAATTCGGGTCTGTGCCTTGTCAAAGGCGCCTTCCTCGGCGGGATCGGCATGCACGATCAGGTGCAGCTTGCCCCGAAGGTTGTCGAACACCACGATCTCGTTGGACACCATCAGCAGGATATCGGGCGTGCCGATTTTGTCCGGCGGACAGCTCTTGCGCAGCCGCTTTTCGATGTAGCGCACGGTGTCGTAGCCGAAGTAGCCCACCAGGCCCCCGTTGAACCGGGGCAGTTCGTCCAGGTCCGGCGCATGGAAGCGTTTCTGATAAGCCTCGACAAAGGCGAGCGGGTCGTCCACTTCCTCGGTTTCGACGATCTCCCCACCTCGGCTGATCTCCACCCGGTGGTCAAAGACCTTCAGCACCTCGTGGCTGGGCAAACCAATGATCGAATAACGGCCCCATTTCTCGCCGCCCTGGACGGATTCGAACAGATAGGAGTAAGGCCCGCTGGCGAGTTTCAGATAGGTGCTCAGCGGTGTATCAAGGTCGGCCAGAACCTCGCGATACACAGGGATGCGGTTAAAGCCGGCGTTGGCGAGCTCGGCGAATTGCTCGGGTGTCATGGTGCGGTTTCCTGAAATC
>NZ_JAWLCH010000018.1:0-54251 GCF_041687235.1 Marinobacter sp.
TCGTTCGGCCAAGTAAACGACTACATAGAGGTAATTGCTGTGCCACGTTCTTTGAAGAAAGGTCCTTTTATAGACCTGCATCTGTTGAAGAAGGTCGAGGCAGCTCTGGAAGCTAACGACAAGCGGCCGATCAAAACCTGGTCCCGCCGGTCGACAGTCTTTCCGGAGATGGTAGGCCTGACCATTGCAGTCCACAACGGCAAGCAGCACGTGCCGGTTTATGTCACCGAAGATATGGTTGGACATAAGCTGGGTGAGTTCGCGGCAACGCGTACTTATCGTGGTCATGCGGCCGACAAGAAAGCTAAACGCTGATTCTGAGGTAATCGAAATGGAAGTAGCAGCCAAGTATAAGGGCGCTCGCCTCTCAGCTCAGAAAGCACGTCTTGTCGCTGACCAAGTACGCGGCAAGGCTGTTGAGGACGCCCTGAACATTCTGACTTTCAGCCCGAAGAAGGCGGCGGGCGTGATCAAGAAAGCTCTTGAGTCCGCCATCGCCAACGCTGAGCATAACGAAGGTCTGGACGTTGACGAACTGCGGGTTTCCACCGTCATGGTGGATGAGGGTCCGACGCTCAAGCGAATCAAAGCTCGAGCCAAGGGGCGCGCTGACCGTATTTTCAAGCGCACCTGCCATATCACCGTCAAGGTCGCCGACAAGTAGGAGATGCTCAGATGGGTCATAAAGTAAATCCAACCGGCATTCGCCTGGGTGTGATCAAAGAGCACAACTCAGTCTGGTATGCCGACAAAAAGGAATATGCGAAAAACCTGTTGAACGACATTCAGGTTCGTGAATTCCTCGACAAGCGCCTGGTTAAGGCGTCTGTCAGCAAGATTGTGATCGAGCGCCCTGCTCAGAACGCCCGTATCACGATCCATACTGCCCGTCCCGGTATTGTTATCGGTAAGAAGGGTGAAGATGTTGATCGTCTGCGTCGCGAAGTCAGCGACATGATGGGTGTGCCTGTGCACATCAACATCGAAGAAGTCCGCAAGCCGGACCTCGATGCCCGCCTGGTAGCGCAAAACGTTGCCGGCCAGCTGGAGCGTCGTGTGATGTTCCGTCGCGCTATGAAGCGTGCGGTACAGAACGCCATGCGCCAGGGTGCCAAGGGTATCAAGATCCAGGTAGGCGGTCGTCTCGGGGGTGCTGAAATCGCGCGTTCCGAGTGGTATCGCGAAGGTCGTGTTCCTCTGCACACACTGCGTGCAGATATTGATTACGCAACCTACGAAGCGCATACCACTTACGGCGTAATCGGCGTCAAGGTATGGATCTTCAAAGGTGAGATTCTTGGTGGTATGGAGCAGGTCCGTGCTGACAAGAAAGCCTCTGGGAAGAAAGGTTCTAAGTAAAGGGGCACTCTTATGCTGCAACCAAAACGCACCAAATTCCGCAAGGTAATGAAAGGCCGTAACACCGGTCTTGCTCACCGCGCCAACAAGGTGAGCTTCGGTGAATACGGATTGAAGGCTACGAGCCGTGGGCGTATAACTGCGCGCCAGATTGAGGCAGCGCGTCGTACCATGACTCGTCGCATCAAGCGGGGCGGGAAGATCTGGATCCGGGTATTCCCGGACAAGCCGATCACCGGTAAGCCGCTTGAAGTTCGAATGGGTAAAGGTAAGGGTTCTGTCGAGTATTGGGTGGCTGAAATCCAGCCAGGCCGCATGCTCTACGAGATGGAAGGTGTTTCTGAGGAAATTGCTCGGGATGCGTTCACTCTCGCCGCGGCCAAACTGCCGGTACAGACCACCTTTGTAACGAGGACGGTGATGTGATGAAAGCAACAGAGCTGCGTGAAAAGTCAGTCGAGGAGCTGAACAAAGAGCTGATCGACCTCCTGAAGGAGCAGTTCAACCTGCGCATGCGTAAGGCGACAGGTCAGCTGAATCAGTCTCACCTTCTCGGCAAGGTGAAGCGCGATATCGCTCGCGTGAAAACAGTATTGAACGAAAAGGCAGGACAGTGACATGACCGAAGCTACCCAAACTGCCAGAACTCTGAGCGGCAAGGTCGTGAGCAACAAGATGGAGAAATCCATCGTGGTGTTGGTCGAGCGTCAGGTGAAACACCCGCTGTACGGTAAGTACATGAAGCGTTCAACCAAGATCCACGCTCACGATGAGAGCAATCAGTGCAACATTGGTGACACTGTGACCATTCAGGAAACCCGTCCGGTCTCCAAGACCAAGAGCTGGGCCCTGGTGGAAGTCACTGAACGTGCATCCAAGGTGTAATTCGCCCGGAGAACAACCATGATTCAGACTCAAACAATGCTTGAAGTCGCGGATAACAGCGGTGCGCGTCAGGTGATGTGCATCAAGGTCCTGGGCGGTTCACATCGGCGTTATGCCAGCGTAGGGGATATCATCAAGGTGACCGTAAAGGAAGCCATCCCCCGCGGTAAAGTGAAGAAAGGCCAGGTCCTGAAAGCTGTCGTGGTACGCACCCGCAAGGGTGTTCGCCGTCCCGACGGTTCGCTGATCCGTTTCGACGGAAACGCGGCAGTACTTCTGAACAATCAGGACGCTCCTATTGGTACCCGTATCTTCGGACCGGTTACCCGTGAACTGCGTAATGAAAAGTTCATGAAAATTATCTCACTGGCACCCGAAGTACTTTAAAGGACCAGAGGCCGGTTATGAAAAAGATCAAACGAGATGACGAAGTAATCGTCACCACGGGGAAAGATAAAGGCAAACGTGGTAAAGTTCTGAAGGTTCAGGACGATGGCCGTATGGTTGTTTCTGGTATCAATATGATCAAGAAGCACACCAAGCCGAACCCGATGCTGGGCACCCCAGGTGGCATCGTCGAAAAAGAAGCACCTATCCAGGCTTCCAACGTGGCTATTTTTAATCCGCAGACCGGCAAAGCCGATCGTGTAGGCTTCCAGATCAAGGAAGACGGCGCGAAAGTGCGGATCTTCAAGTCCACGAACGAAGCTGTCGATAACCAGTAAGCGGTGGTGGTTACGATGCTTAATATGAAAGAGCAGTACAGTAAGGAAGTGGTACCCGCCCTGCAGAAAGAGTTCGGCTACAAGAACATTATGCAGGTGCCGCGTATCGAAAAGATCACCCTTAACATGGGTGTCGGCGAAGCGGTTGGTGACAAGAAGCTGATTGAAAATGCCGTGGCGGATCTTGAGCGCCTGGCAGGCCAGAAAGTGGTTGTTACCAAGGCGCGTAAATCCGTTGCGGGTTTCAAGATCCGTGAGGGTTGGCCTATCGGTTGTAAGGTTACCCTCCGCGGCGAGCGTATGTGGGACTTCTTCGATCGCCTGGTTCACATTGCGGTTCCCCGCATTCGTGACTTCCGCGGTCTGAATCCCAAATCGTTCGACGGTCGCGGTAACTACAGCATGGGTGTGCGTGAGCAGATCATTTTCCCTGAGATCGAGTACGACAAGGTCGACAAGATCCGTGGTCTGGACATCACCATTACCACCACTGCCGGTACCGACGATGAAGGTCGTGAACTGTTGAAAGCCTTTGGCTTTCCGTTCAAGAAATAAGGAACGAGTGTAATGGCTAAGGTTTCCATGAAGAACCGTGAGCTGAAGCGCGAAAAGACCGTTGCGAAGTTTGCAGCGAAGCGCGCTGAACTCAAGGCGATTATCAAGAACCCGAATACCAGCGATGATGACCGTTGGGACGCACAGATGAAGCTGCAGCAGCTTCCTCGCGATGCTTCTCCTTCGCGTCTTCGTAATCGTTGCCAGGTGACTGGTCGTCCCCACGGCGTTTTGCGCAAGTTCGAGCTTTCACGGATCAAACTCCGTGAATACGGCATGCGTGGCGACGTTCCGGGCCTGACCAAGGCAAGCTGGTAAGATAGGCACCCTGACCTCGGTCAGGTGCCTGTTGGTAAGCGGTGCGGCAAGCCGCTGCACAACTAAAAAGATCAGGAGCCTCATACCAATGAGTATGCAAGACACGCTTGCGGATATGTTTACCCGTATCCGTAATGCACAGATGGCATCAAAAGCAGATGTTACGATGCCATCCTCAAAGATGAAGATCTCCGTAGCCCAGGTCCTGAAGGACGAAGGTTACGTTGACGATTTCTCCGTTTCAGCCGACGCGAAGCCCGAGCTGACGATCACCCTGAAATATTTCGGCGGTAAGCCGGTTATTGAAGAGATCAAACGGGTCAGCCGTCCGAGTCTGCGCCAGTATAAAGGCGCTGGGGAGCTGCCGAAGGTATCCGGTGGTCTGGGAGTCGCGATTGTCTCAACGTCCAAGGGCGTTATGACAGACCGCGCCGCACGTGCTGCTGGCGTGGGTGGCGAAGTCATCTGCACCGTATTCTAGGAGAACCACATGTCCAGGGTTGCCAATAATCCTGTCGTGCTGCCTTCCGGTGTTGAGGTTAAGCTGAACGGACAGGAAATTAATGTGAAGGGTTCCAAGGGAGCGCTTCAAATCACCATTCACCAGGCGGTTGAAGTAAAGCAGGAAGAAAATGTTCTGCGCTTTGCGGCCCGCGATGGTGCTAAACAGTCCCGCGCTCTTGCTGGTACTACTCGTGCACTGGTCAACAACATGGTGACCGGTGTTTCCACAGGCTGGGAGCGTAAACTCCAGCTGACGGGCGTAGGTTACCGTGCCCAGGCGCAAGGTAAGAAGCTCAATCTGACACTGGGTTTTTCACACCCGGTCGAGTATGAGCTGCCCGAGGGGATTACCGCAGAAACTCCGTCCAATACGGAAGTAGTGATTCGCGGTATCGACAAGCAACAGGTTGGCCAGGTCGCTGCGGAAGTCCGCGCGTTCCGTCCGCCCGAGCCTTATAAGGGCAAGGGTGTTCGTTATGCGGATGAGCAGGTCAGACGCAAAGAAGCCAAGAAGAAATAAGGCGGGACTATGAGCGCGAATAACGAAAGATTGCGTCGCGCACGCAAAGTGCGCATGAAGATCCGTGAGCTGGGTACCAATCGTCTGTGCGTTCATCGCACACCGCGTCACATGTACGCCCAGGTCACCACTGCAGATGGCAGCAAAGTGCTTGCCACTGCCTCCACGTTGGATAAGGAACTGCGCCAGGGTGCAACCGGTAACGTGGACGCTGCCAAAAAGGTCGGTCAGTTGATTGCTGAGCGTGCCAAGGCGGCAGGTGTTGAGCAGGTTGCTTTTGACCGCTCCGGTTACCGTTATCACGGCCGGGTTCAGGCTCTGGCCGACGCAGCCCGTGAAGCTGGCTTGCAATTCTAAGAGGTGGAGAAGATGAGCGTTAACGAACAGAAGGCGCCTGAGCTCCAGGAGAAGCTGGTTCAGGTCAATCGTGTCGCCAAGGTTGTCAAGGGTGGCCGTATTTTCGCCTTCACCGCACTGACTGTAGTGGGTGATGGTAAAGGTCGCGTTGGTTTCGGTCGTGGCAAGGCGCGTGAAGTGCCGGTCGCCATCCAGAAGGCCATGGAGGCTGCGCGCAAGAACATGGTAGAAGTTCCGCTTGACGGTACTACCCTGCAATACCCGGTCAAGGCTCAGCATGGCGGCTCCAAGGTTTACATGCAGCCAGCGTCCGAAGGTACTGGTATCATCGCCGGCGGTGCGATGCGTGCAGTACTGGAAGTGGCGGGTGTTCAGAACGTACTGTCCAAGTGTTACGGGTCTACTAACCCGGTGAACGTGGTACGTTCCACCATCAAGGGTCTCCAGGCGACACAGGCGCCTGAAGATATTGCAGCCAAGCGCGGTAAGACCGTGGAAGAGATTCTGGGTTGAAGTCATGGCGAACGCAAAAACGATCAAAGTAACTCTGACCCGCAGCCCCATCGGCTGCCAGCCCAAGCACAAGTTGTGTGTGAAGGGCCTGGGTCTTCGTAAAATCGGTCACACCGTGGAAGTGGAAGATACACCTTCTATCCGCGGCATGATCAACCGGGTTGATTACCTGGTTCGGGTTGAGGAGAACTAAGATGCGTCTGAACGAACTTAGTCCGGAGCCCGGTTCACGTCAGGCCCCCAAGCGGGTTGGTCGTGGTATCGGTAGCGGTCTCGGTAAAACCGGCGGTCGTGGTCATAAAGGTCTGAAAGCCCGTTCCGGTGGCAGCGTGGCGCCTGGTTTTGAGGGTGGCCAGCAGCCATTGGCCCGTCGTCTGCCGAAATTTGGCTTCACGTCTCGTCAGCAGCGTTACGTTGCTGAGATTCGCCTGAATGAACTGGCTAAGGTAGAAGGCGATGTGGTTGATCTGGAGGCTCTGAAGAAGGCGGATATCATTCGCGGAGAGATCCGTGAAGCCAAGGTTATCCTGTCCGGCGAACTGAGCCGTGCGGTAACCGTGAAGGGACTTCGGGTAACCAAAGGCGCGCGCGAGGCAATTTCTGCCGCGGGTGGTAAAGTCGAAGACTAAGGCGAGTCGAGGACTAAATGGCCAAGAACGCATCATTGCCTGCGGGCGCGGGTAAAGGACTGGCAGAGCTGCGATCGCGGCTCTGGTTTGTCTTCCTGGCATTGCTGGTGTACCGGATTGGTGCCCACATTCCGGTGCCGGGTATCAACCCCGACCGTCTGGCGGCACTGTTTGAACAGAACCAGGGCACAATCCTGAGCATGTTCAACATGTTTTCTGGTGGTGCGCTTGAGCGCATGAGTATCTTCGCTCTCGGTATCATGCCGTACATTTCGGCCTCCATTATCATGCAGCTCATGACTGCGGTGAGTCCGCAGCTTGAGCAGTTGAAGAAGGAAGGCGAAGCTGGCCGTCGAAAGATCAGTCAGTACACCCGGTATGGTACGGTTATCCTGGCCCTGGTTCAGGGCTTTGGTATTTCTGTCGGTCTGGCATCTCAGGGTGTCACCTTCAATGACAGCTTCAGCTTCCACTTCGTGGCGGTTGTGTCATTCGTAAGTGGCGCCGTGTTCATGATGTGGCTGGGTGAGCAGATCACTGAGCGAGGTGTCGGCAACGGCATTTCACTGCTGATCTTCGCCGGTATTGTGGCCGGGTTGCCCGGCGCTATCGGTCAGACGCTCGAACAGGCTCGTAACGGTGAGATGAGCCTGCTGGTCGTGCTCGGCATTGGCGTTCTGGCTGTTGCGGTCATTGGCTTCGTGGTGTTTATGGAGCGTGGTCAGCGTCGGTTGACGATCAACTACGCCAAGCGCCAACAGGGTCGCCGGGTGTTCGCCCAGCAATCCAGCCATCTGCCCCTGAAAGTGAATATGGCCGGTGTAATCCCGCCCATCTTTGCTTCGTCCATCCTGCTTTTCCCGGCATCGCTGGGTCAGTGGTTTGGTCAGGGCGAGGGCATGGAGTGGCTGAGCGATGTCTCCCAGGCTCTGGCGCCAAGCCAGCCGTTGTATATCATCCTGTTTGCGGCAGCAGTGGTTTTCTTCTGCTTCTTCTACACAGCGTTGATGTATAACCCGAAAGAAGTTGCGGATAACCTCAAGCGCTCTGGAGCGTTTATTCCGGGCATTCGTCCTGGTGATCAGACCGCCAAGTATATCGATGGTGTTCTGACGCGCCTGACGCTGTTCGGTGCAATGTACATTGCAGCAGTTTCCCTGTTCCCTCAGTTCCTGATGGTGGCCGGGAATGTTCCGTTCTATCTGGGCGGAACCTCTCTGCTGATTGTTGTAGTCGTGGTGATGGATTTCATGGCTCAGGTTCAGTCGCACCTGATGTCCCATCAGTATGAATCACTGATGAAGAAGTCCAATCTCAAGGGCTATGGTCGGAACGGTTAATCCCGTTCCCCTTGAAAACTGGAGTCGACAATGAAAGTACGCGCTTCGGTAAAGAAAATTTGCCGTAACTGCAAAGTAATTCGTCGCAATGGCTCGGTACGAGTCATTTGCTCGGAGCCTCGTCACAAGCAACGCCAGGGCTGATTCCGAAAGGAAGCCTTCCTGACATTGCAGGGTTTCGAAATGATGGCGCTTGACTCCATGCGGGGTCAGGCGCTATTATTTCGCGCCCTTTTTGTGGCGGAAAATTCACACAGCAAAGCTTTGAACGCGGAGTAATTTGGATGGCACGTATAGCCGGTGTCAATATACCCGATCACAAACATGCTGTTATCTCGCTGACCTATATCTTTGGTGTTGGCAAGACAACAGCCCAGAAGCTTTGCGATGCAACCGGCGTTAAGCCGGACGTCAAGGTCAAAGACCTTAGCGACGAGCAGCTTGAAGCACTTCGTACTGAAGTGGGCAAGGTGTCTGTCGAAGGCGATCTGCGTCGTGAAGTACAGATGAACATCAAGCGTTTGAAGGATCTCGGATGCCACCGTGGTCTGCGTCATCGTCATGGGCTTCCAGTCCGTGGCCAGCGCACCAAGACCAACGCACGCACCCGTAAAGGTCCACGCAAACCTATTCGTAAGTAACAGGTAGGCAAACATGGCAAAGCCAGGTACACGTACCCGTAAAAAGGTGAAAAAGACGGTTGTTGATGGCGTCGCGCACATTCACGCGTCCTTCAACAACACTATCGTGACCATTTCTGACCGTCAGGGCAACGTCCTGTCCTGGGCTACCTCTGGTGGTTCCGGTTTCCGTGGGTCACGCAAGAGTACACCTTTTGCTGCGCAGGTAGCAGCTGAAAGAGCCGGTAATGCGGCTGCTGAATACGGCCTTAAAAACCTGGACGTAGAGGTTAAGGGTCCTGGGCCCGGACGTGAGTCTGCAGTTCGCGCGCTGAATGCGTGTGGCTACAAGATCACCAACATCACAGATGTGACGCCGATTCCCCACAACGGCTGTCGTCCGCCCAAGAAGCGCCGCGTCTAACACAGGAGACAGTGAATTATGGCTCGTTATATAGGCCCGAAGTGCAAGCTGTCTCGTCGTGAAGGGACAGATCTTTTTCTGAAGAGCGGTGTTCGCGCGCTCGATTCAAAGTGCAACATCGAGACTCCGCCGGGTATGCACGGCGCGCGTCGCGGTCGTCTGTCCGAGTACGGCGTACAGCTGCGTGAAAAACAGAAAGTTCGTCGTATCTACGGCGTTCTGGAAAAGCAGTTCCGTAACTACTACAAAGAGGCAGCCCGAGGAAAAGGTGCAACCGGTGAAAACCTGCTGCAGCTCCTGGAAGGTCGTCTCGATAACGTTGTATATCGCATGGGCTTTGGTTCTACCCGTGCAGAAGCCCGTCAGCTCGTCTCTCACAAGGCGATCCTGGTCAACGACAAGACGGTAAACATTCCGTCCTACCAGGTCCGTCCGGGTGATGTTGTGAGCGTGCGTGAAAAGGCGAAGAACCAGCTGCGTGTTAAAGGCGCACTGGATCTGTCTGCAAGCCGTGCACCGGTGAGCTGGGTAGAGGTCGACGCCAACAAGATGTCCGGCGTTTACAAGTCAGTACCCGAGCGTACTGAACTGCCGGCCGACATCAACGAGAACCTCATCGTCGAGCTTTACTCCAAGTAAAGCCCAGTTAGCAACGATAGCAGATAGGGGCGTCTATGCAGCGTTCAGTACATGAGTTATTGACACCTCGTACCATTGACGTGAAGGAATCAAGCGCCACACGTGCCAAGGTTACGCTTGAGCCTCTTGAAAGGGGCTTTGGCCACACCCTGGGCAGCGCATTGCGCCGGATTCTCTTGTCTTCGATGCCGGGCTGCGCCGTGACTGAAGCGCAGATTGACGGTGTCCTGCACGAGTACAGCGCCATTGAGGGTGTCCAGGAAGATGTCATTGAGATTCTGCTGAATCTCAAAGGCGTCGCCGTAAAAATGAACGGTCGGGACGATGCCGAGCTCACGCTCAGCAAAAAAGGCCCGGGCGTTGTGACAGCCGGTGATATCAAGCTGGATCATGACGTCGAGATTGCCAACCCGGAGCACGTGATCTGTCACCTGAGCGAGAATGGTGAAGTGAACATGCGTCTCCGTGTTGCCCGCGGTCGCGGCTATGAGCCGGCAGACCAGCGTGGTCTTGACGAGGACGAAACTCGCGCCATCGGACGCCTGCAGCTGGATGCAACATTCAGCCCGGTTCGCCGCGTGGCTTACGCCGTGGAAAGTGCACGGGTAGAGCAGCGGACCGATCTGGACAAGCTGGTTATTGATCTGGAGACCAATGGCACCATCGACCCGGAAGAAGCAATTCGCCGGGCGGCCACCATCCTCCAGCAGCAACTGGCGGTGTTTGTTGATTTCGATCATGAGAAAGAGCCCGAGCGCGTTGAGGAAGAGGAAGAAATCGATCCGATCCTTTTGCGTCCGGTTGATGATCTGGAATTGACAGTGCGTTCAGCTAACTGCTTGAAGGCTGAGAACATTTACTACATCGGCGATCTTATCCAGCGCACAGAAGTTGAGCTGTTGAAGACGCCTAACCTTGGTAAAAAGTCGCTGACCGAGATCAAGGACGTTCTGGCGTCCCGTGGTCTGTCACTGGGCATGCGTCTTGATAACTGGCCGCCGGCTAGCCTTCGTGGCGACGACCGGGTTCTGGGCGGTTAATCGCCGATTAGTTTAAGGTAAGGAATCAGAGCAATGCGTCATCGTAAGAGTGGTCGTAAGTTCAGCAGGACCAGTGCGCATCGCAAGGCCATGTTCCGTAACATGACTGCGTCACTGGTTGAACACGAGCTGATCAAAACAACGCTGCCGAAAGCCAAAGAGCTTCGTCGTGTAGCTGAGCCTTTGATCACGCTCTCCAAGAATGATTCGGTCGCGAATCGTCGTCTGGCGTTCTCACGCCTGCGTGACGATGCAGCGGTTGCCAAGCTGTTTGATGAGCTTGGTCCCCGTTACAGCGAGCGTCCGGGTGGATACCTTCGTATCCTGAAGTGCGGCTTCCGTGCCGGCGACAACGCCCCTATGGCGTTTGTTGAGCTGGTTGGTCGTCCGCTGGATATCGAAGCCGAAGAGGTGGACGAAGACGAGGATTAATCGCCTCGGATTCGCCCCTGAAAAAACCGGGTTCCGAAAGGTACCCGGTTTTTTTGTGCCTGGAGTTAAACTTGGGGGCAGGAGAAAGCTTTCTTCTGACCCCGTGTTCAGGTCTGAGGCTTCAATTTACCTTTTCCCAGCATCGGCTTGAGATAGCGGCCGGTATGGGATGACGGGTTGTTCGCAACCTCCTCCGGTGTGCCCTCAGCGATGATCTGACCGCCCCCGGAGCCGCCTTCCGGGCCCAGGTCGATAATCCAGTCTGCGGTCTTGATGACATCCAGGTTGTGTTCGATCACCACAATGGTATTGCCGTGATCTCGTAACCGCTCCAAGACGTTCAGCAGTTGCTGGATGTCGTAGAAGTGCAGGCCGGTGGTGGGCTCGTCCAGAATATAGAGCGTCTTGCCGGTATCCCGCTTGGACAGTTCCTTGGCCAGTTTGACCCGCTGGGCTTCGCCCCCGGAAAGTGTCACGGCGCTCTGGCCCAGGCGAATGTAGGAGAGGCCCACGTCGATCAGTGTCTGGAGTTTACGGGCCAGGAAAGGAACGGCGTCGAAGAACTCGCGCCCCTCCTCAACGGTCATTTCCAGCACTTCGTTGATGTTCTTGCCCTTGTAGCGCACTTCCAGAGTCTCACGGTTATAGCGCTTGCCCTTGCAGACATCGCAGGGAACGTAGACATCCGGCAGGAAGTGCATTTCCACCTTGATCACGCCGTCGCCCTGGCAGGCTTCGCACCGGCCACCTTTGACGTTGAAGGAAAAACGCCCGGGCTTGTAGCCGCGGGAGCGTGCCTCCTGGGTGCCCGCGAAGAGTTCGCGGATCGGGGTGAACAGGCCGGTATAGGTGGCCGGGTTTGAGCGTGGGGTGCGGCCGATAGGGCTCTGGTCAATGTCGATGACCTTGTCCAGGTTATCCAGCCCCTTGAGTGATTGATAGGGCGCATGGTTAAGGCTGGTCGCCTTGTTGAGTTTGGCTGCGGCGACCGGATAGAGGGTGCTGTTGATCAGAGTCGACTTGCCGGACCCGGACACGCCGGTGATGCAGGTCATGATGCCCAAAGGCAGGTTCAGGGTCACGTCTTTCAGGTTGTTGCCCGTGGCGCCAGCCAGTGTTACCGACTTCCCGCTGCCCTTGTTTCGCTGCTTGGGGATCGCTATCTCCCGGGACCCATTCAGATACTGGCCGGTAAGAGAGTCGGGGTTTTCGATGATCTGTTGTGGCGTTCCCTGGCCGATAATGTGGCCGCCGTGGACCCCGGCGCCCGGACCGATATCAATCACATGATCGGCGGCGCGGATGGCGTCCTCATCGTGCTCGACAACAATCACCGTGTTGCCCAGGTCCCGCAGGTGGGTGAGGGTGGCCAGCAGCCGGTCATTGTCCCGCTGGTGTAGCCCGATGGACGGTTCGTCCAGAATGTACATAACGCCCACCAGCCCGGCGCCAATCTGGCTTGCCAGGCGAATGCGCTGCGCCTCGCCGCCGGAGAGGGTATCGGCGCTGCGCTCAAGAGTCAGGTATTCGAGGCCGACGTTTACCAGGAACTGAAGCCTCTGGCGTACTTCCTTCAGGATTTTCTCGGCAATTTCGCCTTTTCGGCCCGGGAGCGCCAGGGTTTCGAAGTAATTGTGGGCCTCGCCAACCGGCAAGTGGGTAACATCAGAAATATTGTTTTCTTCAATAAAGACATGGCGGGCGCTTCGGCGCAGTCGGGACCCTCCGCACTCCTTGCACGGTTGGGTGCTCAGGTTCCGAGCCAGTTCCTCCCGCATGCTCTGTGAGTCGGTCTCACGGTAGCGCCGCTCAAGGTTGGGCAGAATGCCCTCGAACGGATGAGCCTTCTCCATGATATGGCCACGGGAGTTCACGTAGCGAAAAGGAATGTCTTCATCGCCTGAGCCAAACAACAGTACGTTGCGGAAGTCCTCGGGTAGGTCCACCCACGGCGTTTCCAGGTCAATACCGTAATGGTCTGCCACGCTGCCCAGCATCTGGAAGTAGTAGACGGCCCGGCGGTCCCAGCCCTTGATGGCCCCGGATGCCAGGGTTGCCTCGGGATGGTGGACAATTTTCTCGGGATCGAAGAACTGTTTGACGCCCAGACCGTCGCAGGTAGGGCAGGCGCCTGCGGGATTGTTAAAGGAAAACAGTTTTGGCTCGAGTTCGCTCAGGGCGTAGCCGCATTGGGTGCAGGCGTAACGGGCGGAGAAGGTGTGTTCTTCCCCTTCGCCGGTCATAGGCGCGACCAGGGCAATACCGTCTGCGAGTTGCAGGGCGGTTTCGAAACTCTCTGCCAGCCGCTGCTCCAGGCCCGGCTTGACCTTGAACCGATCAACGACCACATCAATCTGGTGCTTGCGTTTCTTGTCCAGGTCCGGCACATCGTCAATGTCGTAAACCGTTCCATCCACTCGCAGGCGGATGAAGCCCTGGCTGCGCATGGTTTCAATGACTTGCAGATGCTCGCCCTTCCGGTCCCGGATCACCGGAGCCAGGATCATCAGCTTGCTGTCCTCTGGCATGGCGACCACCTGGTCTACCATCTGGCTGATGGTCTGCGCCTCCAGGGGTTGCCCATGGTCGGGGCATCGGGGCTCGCCGGCCCGGGCAAAGAGCAGGCGCAGGTAATCGTAGATTTCGGTGATGGTGCCTACGGTGGAGCGGGGGTTGTGGGAGGTGGACTTCTGCTCGATGGAGATGGCCGGCGACAGGCCTTCGATGTGGTCCACATCCGGCTTCTCCATCATCGAGAGAAACTGGCGGGCATAGGTGGACAACGACTCCACGTAGCGGCGCTGACCTTCGGCATAGAGTGTATCGAACGCAAGGGACGATTTGCCGGAACCAGAGAGGCCGGTGATTACGATGAGTTTGTCCCTTGGCATATCCAGGTCGATGTTCTTCAGGTTGTGGGTTCGCGCCCCTTTGATCTGGATATGGTCCATAACACCTCGCTCGGATAAAAACGAAAATTATACCGCGTTGGGCCCGCTGCGGCGAAAATGATGGCGGATCAGGCGCTTCGTGATCGGTCCCCCGTTTCGGAACCTTCTGCTACAATGCGCCGCCTGCGAGGGATATGTGCCCTCAATCTGACCGCTTTCAACCCCGGCTGAGGTACGTACTTGCCATGAATGCGCTGGAAAAACGCTCCGTTTCGGCCCTGGCGTCTGTCTACGCCATGCGCATGCTCGGACTGTTCATGGTCATGCCGGTGTTCATGCTGCTCGGAGAAGACCTGAAAGGTGCCACGCCGGCCCTGCTTGGCTTCGCCATTGGCGCCTACGGGCTCAGTCAGGCCCTGTTACAGATTCCCTTCGGCATGCTGTCTGACCGGGTTGGCCGCAAGCGAATGATTTACATCGGCCTTGTGCTCTTTGCTGCCGGCAGTCTTCTGGCCGGGGCCACGGATTCCATATACGTTGTGATTGCCGGTCGGATTCTTCAGGGCGCCGGTGCGATCGCCAGTGTCCTGATGGCGCTTCTCAGTGACTTGACCCGGGAAGAAGAGCGAACCAAGGCCATGGCGTCCGTGGGCATCACCATTGGCTTGTCGTTTTCTGTCTCACTGGTGCTTGGGCCTCTTCTTGGCGCCTGGTGGGGATTGTCTGGTATTTTCTATGTGACGGCGGCGCTGGCCGTGCTGGCTCTGGTAATTGTTCATCGCCTGGTTCCGACCCCTCATCAACACAAAACCAGCGCCGATACTCATCCCGCCAGGGAGATGCTGGGTCGCGTGCTTTCGGACGGCCGCCTGTTGCGTCTTGATTTCGGAATTTTCGCGCTACATCTCGTTCTGACGGCTTTGTTTCTGGTGTTTCCTTCAATGTTACAGGAGCAGTTTGGTCTGGCCACCGGTTCCCATTGGTGGTTCTACCTGAGCGTGATGGTGACGTCGTTCTTTGCCATGGTGCCCTTTATCATCATCGGGGAGAAAAAACGCAAGATGAAGCCAGTGCTGTGCGGGGCGATTGCGCTGCTGACACTGGCTACCGCCGGGTTTGCTGGTGTATCTGGTAGTCTGATGGCGGCCTGGGGCGTGCTGTTTTTCTTCTTCATGGCCTTCAATCTGCTTGAGGCCAGTCTGCCGTCACTGATCAGCAAGGAAGCGCCTGCCGCCAGCAAAGGGACCGCCATGGGTGTCTATTCCACCTCCCAGTTCATGGGCGCATTCCTCGGTGGCGCGTTGGGTGGTTTCCTGCTGGAGGTGGCAGGCATCCAGGCTGTGCTCTGGTTTATGGTGGCGGTGCTTGGCCTCTGGTTGCTGGTGGCGCTTACCATGCCGGCACCCGGCTATACCGCCAGTTTCGTGGTACAGTTGCACCAGGTTATGAGCGGGCAGTACGACGATATTGATGACAATCTCCGTCGCCTTCCAGGCGTGCAGGACGTGGTGATTGTGGAAGAGGCTGGCACCGCCTATCTTAAGGTGGATCGGCAGCAATTTGATGAAGCGTTACTTGCGGACTTTTCCTTTGTCCGGCAGGCTAGCAATTCTTGAAATCCGGAAGCCCGCACGGAACGCGGGCATCCCTGAAAACAGAGTCAGGAGCAGAACATGGCACGAGGCGTTAATAAAGTAATTCTAATCGGTAATCTGGGACAGGACCCGGATACCCGCTACACCCCCAACGGCAATGCCGTGGTGAACCTGAATCTTGCAACCGACGAAAGCTACAAGGATCGTCAGACCGGTCAGCTGGTTCCAAAAACGGAATGGCACCGGGTGGTTCTGTTCGGGAAAGTGGCAGAGGTGGCGGGCCAGTACCTGCGCAAGGGCTCCAAGGTTTACATTGAGGGCAAACTTCAGACCCGCAAATGGCAGAACAAGGAAGGGCAGGATGTATACACCACCGAGGTTGTGGTGGATATCAGCGGCCAGATGCAGATGCTGGACAGCCGTGGAGGCGAAGGCGGGATGAACCAGGGTGCCCCGGCGGGCCGCCCGCAGCAGTCCGGCTACAACGCGCCGGCCGGCCAGCAGAACAATCCGCCACCACAGTCGCAGTCCGGGGGCTATAGCAACCAGTCGTCACAGGGCAGCATGCCAGAGCCGGTTGACGATTTTGATGATGACATCCCCTTCTGATGGAAACTTCCTCAGGATCTGGATATCCGAAGTGAATAAGGCCTCCGCCATGCGGGGGCTTTATTGTTACGGACTTGCAAAAACGATGTGAAATCAGCCAAAAAAACGTGGAGTTACGTTCACTTTCTCATCTATCATGTAATCGATTGTAAAAAGCGCCTGTTTTTTAGGCAGCATAATAACGACTTGAGGCCGGCGAGTGGCCTCCGGATCCTTCTCTAGCGGACTCCATGACAAAGACATCAATGCTCAGAAAACTGACCGGTCTGTTCGGGCACCCCGGAGCACGTCTGCGGGTGTGTCTTGAGATTCGCCCGGACGGCATCGCCTGGTCGGAATCCGGCGGTCCCGGAGCCGGGCGGTCAGGCTTTGCCGATTGTCTGCCAGCGAAGCGCCAGGCGGCCCTGCTCGGGTTGGTGGACGATCACGGCTGGTCAGGTGCTGCAACCACGCTTGTTTTGCCCCTTGATCAGTATCAGGTATTCCAGATGGATCGTCCGGAGGGCATCGAAGAGTCGGAGCTGAGCGATGCCTTGAAGTGGAAATTGAAGGATTTTCTCGATTTCACCCCCTCTGAGGCGGTTTCCGATGTGTTTCCATTTCCCAAGGATGCGTCCCGCGGCCGTGGCGAGCTGGTGAATGTTGTTGCGGCCAGAAAATCTCTGGTTTCAGAGTTGGTGGCGCTGGTTCAGGACGCTGGCCTGGAGCTGGAGCGCATTGATATTGCTGAACTCGCGTTGCGTAATCTGGTGTGCAGGCTGGATGACAACAAGCGAGGTGCCGCGCTGGTGCATCTCAAAGAGGGCTATGGCCAGATGGTGATCTGTAAAGACGATACCCTGTATCTGTCCCGCCGCCTCGATGTTACCTCCGAGGATCTCCGGGATGCGGCCCGGCAGGAATCTGCGGTACAGTCTCTGGCCCTGGAAATGCAGCGCTCCCTGGATTATTACGAGAGCCAGCTGGGCCAGGTGCCGCCAGCGATGATTCGTCTCGTCGCCCGTGACAGCGTACTGCCGCTTGCCTCGATGCTTTCTTCCTATGTCGCCGCCGGTATTGAAACCCTCGATTGGCGTGCCCTTGGTCTGGAGTCTGATCTGGACAGTCGATGCCTGCCGGCCTGGAGTGCGGCGCTGCCGATGCCGGAGGATGGTCGCCGATGATCCAGCAGGTCAACCTCTACACTGAGGAGCTTCGGCCTCGCAGGGAAAGGCTCCAGGCGGGCACGGCGTTGGGTATTCTTGTATTGGGACTGATCATGGTTGTCTCGGTGGCTGGCCTGTTTGCCTACAAGAATGCCTCGTTGGCAACCGAGGTCTCGAACCTGGAGCGTCAGAATGAACGGCTCGAGCAGGCGGTGGCCGAACTCAGGTCGGCCGTGCAGGCCCGTCAGCCGGATTCGGAAGTCGAAGAGGCGCTGGATCGGGTTACCCAGACCATTGCCCGTCGTCAGCGTTTGCTTGAAAAAGTGGAGAATCTCGTGCTGTCCGAAGGTCGCCATTTCTCACCGCAGATGGCGGCCCTTGCGAGACAGATTCCCGAAGATGTCTGGTTAACAGGCGTTATTCTGGACTCGGGGTCTGACAAGGTTACCATTGAAGGCCGCAGCCGTGCCGGGGCCCAGGTACCCGTCTACCTCGAAAATCTGGGTGAGGAACCCGCGTTCACCGGACGAACCTTTGGCGTGTTCAGATTGTCACGGCCCGACGAAGGCCGCTGGATTGATTTTCACGTCTCCACCAAACCAGACGGGGAGGGGCGCTGATGGCAAATGTGTCGTCAGGTTCCTTTGCCCGGGCTGCAGACTGGTATAACCAGCGCCCCATCCGTGAGCGGGCGCTGATCCTGCTGACGGCCCTGGTGCTTGTTCTGTTTGTGGCCTGGGAGCTCGCTGTTACACCATTGCTGCAGAAGAACGGGAGCCTGGAAAGTCGTCTTCAATTACTCTCCAGCAGCCGGGACGATCTGCTGGCGCAGCAACAGATGCTTGATGAGCAGCTTGCCACGGATCCTTCCCGGGAATTGCGGAACCGGTTGAACACCCGTCAGCAGAGGCTGGAGCGACTCAACCGGCAAATCGCCGACACCACCGGGCAATTGATTGCGCCCAAGGCCATGGTGGTGCTGTTACGTGACATTCTGGCAGCCCAGGAATCACTGGAGTTGCAGGCACTGGAACTCCAGACCCCGACCCCGGTTTTTTCCCCGGAACGGGCCGAACAATCCTCGCAAGAGCAACCGGAATCACCAGAGCCACTGCTCTATGCACACGATGTCGAGCTCCACATCAAGGGGAGCTACCTCAATGTGCTGAACTATCTGGAGAGGCTTGAGGCGATGGACGAACGTCTCGGGTGGATCCGGCTTGAATACAGCGCTGGTGACTGGCCTTCCGGTGAGGCCGTTATCCGGGTTCGGACACTGAGCCTGGATCAGGCCTGGCTGGGGGTGTGAGATGAGCAAGCGTTTGGGTGCGTTAACACACCGGTGGGTTTTACTGGCAGCGTGTACGCTGGTTCTTTTGCCCGGTGCGTCCCATGGGCTGCAGGATCCGACCAGGCCGCCAGGCCTTGAAGAAACTGCTGCCAAGCCAGCGCCAGAACGCGCTCTGGCACTGGATTCAATTCTTTTCAGCAAGGACAGGCGTGTCGCCGTTATCGAAGGTGAGGCCCTCAGGGAAGGCCAGGGTTTTGACAACGTGCGGGTTATCCGGATTTATGCCAATCGTGTTCTGGTAACGGATAACGGCCGCGAACGGGTGTTGTACCTGGAGAGACTTCCGCAGGTTCGGGGAACTCAATGACAGATAATCGGATTTTCATGACAACGATTAAAATCACCGGTGCACTGGCTCTGAGCCTGGTGTTGACGGCATGCAGTAACAATCCATTGATGCGCTCGGCAACGGCTACATCAACCGACGCCGCCGATGCGATTGATCAGAGCCTCGAAGAGGCTGGGCGGGCAGAGGCAACAAACCCCAAAGCGAAACCGGCTCCTGCGTCATTGCCTGCCGATGTGAGCGCCGCATTGCTCCCGCCGCTCTCCGACGGCGCCGATCTGGACGAGCGCTTTGACGTCAACGCTCGTGGCGTGCCTGCGGCAAGCTTTTTTGAATCGCTGGTGGACGGAACCCGCTACAACGTGGTGGTTCACCCCGATGTCAGCGCCAGTATCGACCTGCGGCTGGGGGATGTAACCGTTCCGGAGGTGATGGATATTGCAGGGGAGCTCTATGGGCTGGATATCCACCGCAATGGTCGGCTTTTCCGTGTTCGGGCTGATCAGGTGCAGACCCGGCTGTTCCCGATCGATTACCTGCATTTCAAACGCAAGGGCGGCTCGGAGACCCGGGTCAGCTCGGGCCAGGTGACCGGTGCTCGTGGCGGCAGTTCCGGCGGATCTGATAGCAGTGGCGATAGCACCGGTTCCGGTGAGACCCGCAACCTGGTGGGAACAACCATTTCCACGGAAACGGCTTCGGATTTCTGGCAGGACATTCAAACCGCGCTGAGCATGATTGTCGGTGGCAATGATGGCCAACAGGTCATCGTTAATCCGGGCGCAGGTCTGGTGATGGTCCGTGCCGGTTCCGAGGATTTGCGGATGGTTGAGGAGTATCTGCGCCGCACCGAGCTGATCATGCAGCGCCAGGTGATCCTGGAAGCCAAGATCCTGGAGATCGCGCTCAACGAGGGCTATCAGCAGGGAATCAACTGGTCGGATATCCAGAGCGCGTCGAGTATTACCGCCTCGGATGGTCTGCCGGAGGATTTTACCGCACAGGCACTGGCCGGCCAGGTGATTCAGACGTCGGATATCGGGGGGCTGTTTTCTGCCAGCGTGCGGGCCGGCGACTTTACCGGGCTCATCGAGCTGCTTGGTGAGCAGGGCAACGTGCAGATTCTCTCCAGCCCCCGAATTTCAACGGTGAATAACCAGAAAGCCGTGATCAAGGTGGGTACTGACGAGTTCTTCGTCACAGATATTGATTTTGATGATAACAACTCCGCCGTGACAGCCACCGATTCAACATCGACCTCTGTGGAACTGACGCCGTTTTTCTCCGGGATTTCCCTCGATGTCACTCCGCAGATTTCCGAGAGTGGCGTGATTACACTGCATGTTCATCCCTCTGTCAGTGAAGTGACCGATCAGGAAAAGGTGATTACCATCGGCGAGCGTGATGTGACACTGCCCCTGGCCAGCAGCACGGTGCGTGAAACTGACAGCGTTATTCGGGCCGAGAGCGGGCAGATTGTCGTGATCGGCGGTCTGATCCAGAACTCCAGTGAAGACAATAACTCCGCAGTGCCTTTCTTCAGCGACATCCCGCTGGTGGGAGAGCTGTTCAAGCAGCGTCGCTTCCAGTCGCGCAAGAGCGAGCTGGTGATCCTTTTACGGCCAGTTGTGGCCGGAACGCCAGAGATGAACGCCGATGTCTCTGCCAGCCGGGAGCGCATGAATGTGCTGCGCGAGTTGCTGCAATCGTCTGAATCCGTCACACCGGAACCGGAGAAAGCCGTTCGATAGCATGTACGAAGCCCATTTCGGACTGCAGGAAGCACCGTTTGCATTGACGCCCAATACCCGCTATTTCCTGCGGGCGCCCAGCCATGGTGATGCGCTGGAGTTGCTTTTGGTGGCGCTGAAAGAGCGGGAAGGCTTTATCAAGATCTCTGGCGAGGTGGGCACCGGTAAAACGCTGTTGTGCCGGTTGCTGCTTAATGAGCTGGAGCAGATTGCCCATACCGCCTACATTCCGAATCCGCACCTTACGCCGGAAACCCTTTACGAAGCGGTGGCCGAGGAGCTGGGTGTGGATATGTCAGGGTGTGCCAATGCCCATCAGGTTCTCAAGGCCATCAACGAACGGTTGATTGCCCACGCCATGGAACAGAAGCCGGTGGTCCTCGTGATTGATGAGGCCCAGGCAATGCCGGAGGAGACCATTGAGGCGTTGCGCCTGCTCACGAACCTCGAGACCGAAAGTATCCGGCTGTTGCAGGTGGTCCTGTTTGGCCAGCCGGAGCTGGATGTGCTGCTTCAGAAGCAGAGCCTGAGGCAACTGAATCAACGCATCACCTTCCACTATCGCCTTGCTCCACTGGACCGCGACTCCGTTGCCCAGTATCTGCGGCATCGTCTGGCACAGGCAGGATACAACGGTGCCGATCTGTTTGCGCCGGGTGCCTTGCGCCTGATCACCCGGGCTTCTGGCGGTATTCCCAGGCTGGTCAATATTCTTGCTCACAAGTCCATGCTGGCGGCCTGGGGTCGGGGCGATCGCCTGATTGAGCGCGGCCATGCCCTGCAGGCTATCCGCGATACCGATAGCGTACGGTCTCCGGGCCTGATCGGGAGGTGGTTATGAGCCTCCTGAATGACGCCCTGCGGGCCGCTGAACAGCGGCAGAACCGGCCTGAGGTGGCTGCGGCCTATGCTGGTCACGCCCATTCGCGTGGGCACCGGCGGTCGGGGCTATGGGCAATGGTGCTGCTGCTAGCGGCTGGCTTGATTGGCGCTTCTGCTTTCTGGTTCATGACCCGGAACAGCGGTGAAGAAATGCCAGCCGAGGCCAGCATCGAGCCAGTGTCTGAAACCATTCCGGAGCCTGAAGCAGGCGCAGGCGAGGTGAGCGAGATCAATCTTGCCGATTCACAGCCAGCGGACAGCGTCCAGGTAGTCGCTGAGCCAGTCATGACCGAGGTGGAAAATGAGCCGGTCAGCGAGCCGCCACCTGCCCCCAAGCCAGACACGGCGGCCCCGCCAGAAGCGACAGCTCAGGAAGTCGCCAAGGCGCGTGAGCCCGAGCCAGTGAGCGTCGAGGCCTCCGAACCGGAAACCGCCGCCAGTGAGCCGGTGGTGGCAGAGAACCAGCCAGCCCAGGAAGCAGAGACGCCAACGCCGCCGGTGAAGCAGGCACGTGAGACGCCGGAAGCCATCGACCGCCGAGTCAGTCGGGAGCTGTCGTCATTACTCCGAAGCGGTGAAACCCGAGAGGCTGAGCAGCGGTTGCAGGAGCTGGCGTCTACTCAGGTAGCCACGGCCAGTCGGGAAGTCTTTGCCCGTCAGATGCTGGTCCAGGGTATGGCCGACCGGGCACTGGCGTGGTTGCCGGAGTCCGTCACCGAGAGCGATGCCGGGCTGCGTTTGCTCAGAGCCAGGGCGCTGCATGCCAGCGGCAAGCTGCCTGCAGCACTGGCTACCCTTGAGAGCGCTGTGCCTGCGGTGGATCAGCACGCGGAGTATCGGGTGACCCTGGCCACCTTGTTGCAACAGGCGGGCCGCAATACCGATGCTGCGCGACACTGGTCAGCCCTGATCGCCGAGGATGACAGCCGCGCGGCCTGGTGGGTGGGCCTGGCGATTGCCCTGGAAACAGGCGGCGAAATCAATAGCGCGGTTCGTGCCTACAGCCAGGCCGCACAGTTACCCGGTCTTTCGCCGTCCCTGGTGGACTACGTTCGTGAACGACTGAAATCCTTGCAGGCGGGATGATGACAACAGAGCCCAAAAAGAAAGTCCGGTTAGGCGACCTGCTGGTTCAGAATGATGTCATTACTGAGCAGCAACTGATGACAGCCCTGCGCGAGCAGAAAAGCACGGGGCGGAAACTTGGCAAGACCCTGACCGACCTCGGCTATGTGGACGAGGATAGCCTGCTCAATATCCTGTCCCGGCAGTTGGACGTGCCCTTCGTTCAGTTGCGCCATTACCAGTTCAACAACGAGCTGGTAAAGAAGCTGCCGGAAGCCATGGCCCGACGGTTCCGCAGCATTGTACTCGCGGAGCAAGGTGGCGAACTGCTGGTGGGCATGGCCGATCCCCTGGACATTTTTGCCTACGACGAGCTGGTCCGCATTCTCAAACAGCCCATCAAACAGGCGGTGGTGCGTGAAAGCGAGCTGCTGAACACGCTGGATCTGGTGTACCGACGCACGGATGAGATCGCATCGCTGGCGGAAGAGCTGGAAGACGAACTGGGCGACGATGCCTTCGACCTCGCCGATCTGTCCGCCGAATCCGAAAGCGCTGAGGCGCCGGTGGTCAAGCTGCTGCAAACGCTGTTCGAGGACGCGGTTCAGGCCCGAAGCTCGGACATTCACATCGAGCCGGACGAGACAGTCGTCCGCATCCGGCAGCGGGTGGATGGCGTGCTCCAGGAACAGGTGATGAAGGAAAAGCGGGTCAATGCCGCACTGGTTCTTCGCCTGAAGCTGATGGCTGGTCTGAACATCTCCGAGAAGCGAATGCCCCAGGACGGGCGCTTCAATGTTCGGGTGAAGGGCCGCAGTATCGACGTGCGGGTATCCACCATGCCGGTACAGTACGGCGAATCGGTGGTCATGCGTCTGCTGGACCAGAGCCAGGGCATGTTGAACCTCGACGGCACCGGGATGCCGTCTCAATTGCTGGAACGGTTCCGCAGGATGATCAAAAAGCCCCACGGCATGATTCTGGTGACCGGGCCCACCGGTAGCGGTAAAACCACCACGCTCTATGGCGCGTTGACGGAACTGAACCGTCCAGAAGTGAAAATCATCACCGCCGAGGACCCGGTGGAATACCGCCTGCCCCGGATTACCCAGGTCCAGGTGAACCCGAAAATCGGGCTGGAGTTCGCCAATGTACTCCGGGCCGCGCTGCGTCAGGATCCGGACGTCATCCTGGTGGGTGAAATGCGGGACCGTGAAACCGTTGAAATCGGCCTGCGGGCGGCCATGACCGGTCACCTGGTGCTCTCTACCCTGCACACCAACGATTCCATCAGCAGTGCCATGCGACTGATTGATATGGGTGCGGAGCCCTTCCTGGTGGCCAGTTCCCTGCTGGGCGTTGTGGCCCAGCGACTGGTTCGGCGGGTCTGCGATAACTGCGCCGAGGCCTACGCGCCCACAGAGCAGGAAATGGTCTGGCTGCGCAGCTTTGATCTCGATCCGCTGGATATGGAAGCCGGGTTCGTGCATGGCCGCGGGTGTTACCAGTGCAGTAACACGGGCTATAAAGGCCGGATTGGCGTCTACGAAATGCTGGAAATGAACGAGGCCATGCTGGATGCCCTGCGCCGGCAGGATGTCTCTGAGTTCACCAAAGCCGCCCGGCTGAGCCCTCTCTACCGGCCCCTTGGACAGTGCGCGATGGATTTTGCGTTGCAGGGGACAACCACGCTGGACGAGGTGGCCCGGGTAGCGGCTACCTCTGAGGGCGAGTTCTCACCGGAAGATGAAGTTCCCCTGCCGGATGAGCCGATCGGGGGAGGTGCCTGATGCAGTTCAGCTACCGGGGCAAGGATAATCGAGGCAGTGTCCAGCAGGGTTTGCTGGGCGCGCCCAATGCCGATGCCGCTGCCACCGAACTGATGCGTCGGGGTATTACCCCGCTCGCCATCCGCGAGGTTCAGGAAACGGAATCGGTGGTTGATCGATTGAACCGGCTGCCGATCTTCCGGAAGAAGGTCACCCTCGATGAGCTGATTGTGTTTTGCCGACAGATGCATGCCCTGACCAAGGCAGGCATTCCCCTGATTCGAACCATGCGTGGCCTTGCGGAGACCACTCGCTCGCCGGTGCTGGCAGAAGTTCTGGAGGATGTGACCACCCGGCTTGAAGGCGGCACAACCATGGCAACGGCCATGCAGGCGCACCCGAAGGTCTTCTCCGAGCTGTTCATTGCCATGATCCATGTGGGTGAGAACACCGGGATGCTGGACGACGCCTTCCGCCGCCTGTCAGAAATTCTCGAACTTGAGAGAGATACCAAGCGGCGTCTGAAGCAGGCCATGCGCTACCCGACATTCGTCATCATTGCGCTGTTGTCGGCTCTGATGGTCGTGAACTTCCTGGTCATCCCGAAGTTTGCCTCGGTGTTCAACAAGCTGGGGGCCGATCTGCCGTTCCTGACCCAGGTATTGGTTGGAACTTCCAATTTCCTCCTGGCCTACTGGTACGTAATGTTGTTCGCTGCTGCCGCTGGCGGACTGTTGCTTAGGCAGTGGAAGCAGACGGAACAGGGCCGACTGACCTGGGACCGCTACAAACTCAGGTTGCCGATTATCGGACCGTTGCTGGAATTGATCACGCTCAGTCGGTTCGCGAGGAACTTTGCTACCATGCTGTCCGCCGGCATGCCCGTAACAACCGCATTAACCGTGGTGGCTGACACCACGGATAACGCCTGGATCTCGACCCACATAAAGGATATGCGCGCCGGCATCGAGCGGGGCGAGAGCCTGCTCAGAACTGCCCGGCACAGCGAAATGTTCACCCCGCTGATTCTGCAGATGATTGCAGTGGGCGAGGAAACCGGTTCCGTGGACGACATGCTCAACAACGTGGCCGACTTTTACGATGAAGACGTGGATTACGGCCTTAAACGGCTGGCGGAATCCATCGAACCGATACTGATTGTGGCCATGGGCATCCTGGTGTTGATTCTGGCGCTGGGCGTGTTCCTCCCGATCTGGGATCTGGGGGCCGCCGCCATGGGGCGGGGCTGAGTGCCAGCGGCAAGGTTGTCGGATGCCAGCGGGCTTGCGCTTTCCCGCAAGTTTCGTCTGGCGGTCGTGGTTTTGGTGCTGGGTGTTCTGTGGTGGTTCCTGCTGGGCGTACTGGAGCGGGAAACCCGAAACGCCGAAGAACGGGCTGCCAATATGGTGGTCGGGCAGTTGAAATCGGCACTGGTGATCAAGGGCGCCGAGGTAATGCTGAGCCGAGACGGACGCCTTACGGAGCACCATGGCATCAACCCGTTCGAGCTGGTGGAACACCAGTGGGGCAATTACGCAGGGCGATGCCAGCCCGAACAACTGGCACCTGCAACCTGGTGTTTTCGGGTTGTTGAACAAAAAGAAACAGAAAACGGGCCCAAAGGCTGGTTAATTTATAACCCGGGGCAGCCGATAACCATAGACAGTCGGCAAGCCAATGAAGAGCAGCCTCTGGCCTGGGCAGTGACCACGGAATTTGCAGACCGCAACGGCAATGGCGTGCGGGAGCAGGAAGAACGGCTGACGGGGTTAAAACTGGCTCCGGTGTCGTTGACAGAAGAAGCAGCGCAAACGCAGGATGCCCAACGCTGACCAGACGGATGAACACAACCGTAACGAGGCCGACCTATGAAGTGGGAAACAGATACACGAAAACAGCAGGGGTTCACCCTGATTGAGCTGGTGGTCGTCATTGCCATCCTGGCAATTCTTGCCGCCTTCGCTCTGCCACGATTTGCCCAGCTTTCCGAGCAGGCGCATCAATCCAGTATTCGGGCAACTGCGGGGGCTCTGGCAGCGGGTGTTGCCTTGGCAAAAACCCAGTGGGTATCCAATGGTTTCACTGCAGCAGAAACGGATGTGGTGGGCTTTGGTAACGACAACGTGGATGTCAGTGATGACGGCTGGCCAACATCCGTTGATTCAGATGACACAACGACTGCCATGAACGCGACCAAGTGTCAGGAAGTCTGGCTGGGCGTGTTGCAGTCAAATGCACCGACGGTGGGTACCGCTGGCACGCCCGAATATCTCATTACTATTGATAACGGTGATTGTGTGTTCACCTATCAGGCTGATAACCAGGGCAGCACCATCGAGTATGACGCGGATACTGGCGAAATAAACACAACGATTAATTAATCAATCTGAAAGCCAACTGGCGATAAAAACGGAGTAGTACTATGAAAGCGATGACAGCCATTGCAGCAAGAAAAGAGAAAGGTTTCACCTTGATCGAACTGGTTATGGTGATTGTAATTCTGGGGATTCTGGCGGCGTTTGCTTTGCCGAGGTTTGCGGATTTTGGGGGAGATGCTGAAAAAGCCGCTAGAGCCGGTGTTGTGGGAGCTATGAAATCAGCTGTTGGTATTACCCGTGCCCGCTGTTTGGCGAGCTCTAGTTGTGATCAGTCGGCGGCAACTGGCGAGACTGTTGAGCTCGAGGGAGTAACGATTGATCTGGCTTATGGATACCCTAATGCAACGGATGACGGGATCGTTGCGGCGGCGCAGATTGATGCTGGAACAATAGGCCACAATAGTGGCGTTACAACTATTACTTTAGACTCTGACTGCACTATTGAGTATCAAGAAGCGGAAGATGATGGTAGTGGTAATATCACGCCTCCTCAATATGCTGGAACCACCACCTGTAATTAAGGTTTGAGTCTAAGGGTGATAGTCAGGACTGCCTAAGCTTAGTTTTGGGTGCCATTTTCGGTAATCGGGAGGGACATGGGATTAGAGAGCAAGTCTAAGATCTCGGGCTTCACCCTCGTTGAGCTGGTGATGGTCATCATCCTGATCGGAGTCCTCTCCGCTCTGGGCATTGGTCTGTTCGCCAGCCGCTCGGCCTTCTCCCCCTTGCTGGCCACCCAGCAACTTGCCTCCGCCACGCTGCTTGCGCAACAGGCAGCGCTGGCGGGGAATCCCGCCAATACCCTGACCATTGAGCAGGGTGGCGACAACTTCCGGTTTATTGTGGGCGCTGGTTCCGGCAATTCGAGAATTTTCGAAATAGCCCGGGAAGGCACCAGTCTGTCAGCGCCGGGTGGGTTGCCATTGACTCTGACCTTTGACAAAAAAGGTGCGCCATCAAGCGGCACCAATCTGCAATTCACCTTTTCCGGTGACAGTACGTTTCAAACCTGCCTCAGTTCCCTGGGCGCTGTGTACGTCGGGAGCTGTCAGTCATGAGGTCAACTCACAATGGCGCAACTCTGGTAGAACTGGTCATTACGATCGTGATTATCAGTGTTGCCATCGCCGGTGTGGTTGGTGCGTTTTCGCTGATAGCGGGGCGGAGCGCGGATCCTCTTAACCAGGCTCGCGCCGTCAAGCTCGCGCAGCTCTATATGGATGAGATTCTGAGCCAGAAGTACGATGACCAGACGCCTCAGGGCGGTTTTCCCAAGTATACCGGGCTCTGCACCATCGGCGCCGAGGGTTCTGAAGATCGAGCGACCTTCGACGATGTGGATGATTACGACGGTCTTAGCGGTGCGCCGTCAACGGCTACCGGTGCTGCACTGAGTGGCTACTCCGGGTTTTCGATTTCAATCGCTGTATCCTGTGCCGGAACAGAGGTGGGCCTGCCTGCGGCGGAAGCCAAGCGGATTGATCTCGATATCACAGCGCCCGGAAACCAGTCGTTTTCTTTCACGGCATACAGGGCCAACTTCTGATGCTCCGGGCCCGCGGTTTCACCCTCGTGGAGCTGGTTATGGTCATCGTGTTGTTGGCCATCGTGGCAACCATTTCGGTCCGCTTCGTCAGCCTGTCCACCCAAGGTGCACTGGATGTCAGCGCCCGGCAACAGCGTTCCCTGGCCGGCGTTGTTATCAGCGAGCAGATCAGCCGTGAGGTGCGGGAAGCACTGCCTACCTCAATCAGAACCAATGCCGCTGGAAACTGTCTCGAGTGGATGCCCATTCTGGCAGCGTCGAACTACCTGGATCTCCCACGAGGGGGCAATCCGGACTCCTTTCAGGCTGTCCCCCTGGCGAACGGAGCTTCTGCTGCCGGCCGGGTGGTGGTCTATGGGTATGGCTCCGACGTCTACAATCCTGGTAGCCCGGGGCCGATTTCGCCACCGGCGACTTTGCCTTCCGGTGCTTCCCCTGTGACTGTCATCTTCGATTCAGGCGCAACCCACCGGTTCTCGGCGCAGTCGCCTGAACGTCGTTTCTACATCGTGGGCGAGCCGGTTTCCGTGTGTCAGGTGGGTGCGTTTCTTTATCGCTACCGGAACTACGGCATCAACACATCGCCGTCGACCGGGTTACCCTCAAACTACCCGGATCGGGAAGTGATGGCAGCGACACTGGCCAACAATTCCCTCGATTTTCAGGTAACACCCCCGAGCCTGCAGCGTGCCGCGGTGGTGTCATTCAGCTTTGTGCTGGCCGACCCGGATTCCGGAGAGACCACAACTATCAGCCAGGAGGTCCAGATTCGCAATGTGCCCTGAACCTCGAAGTCTGGACCGTCAGGGCGGCGCCGGGCTGCCCGTTGCCCTGTTCATTATCACTGTGTTGGCCCTGCTGGTGATTGGCATGGCGCAACTGCAGCAGATGAGTGGCGAGTCTATCAGTCTCCAGATCCAGTCCCAGAGGGCATTTTATGCAGCGGAAAGCGGCGCCCAGGTAGCCGTGAGGGACGTGCTGGAGGCAGGCAGTTGCAGTGCTTTGACAACGCCTCTGTCTTTCTCTGCATCAGCCCTCAATGGCTGCAGCGCAGCCCTCAGCTGTGAATCAGTGACAGAGAACATCAATGGCCCCGGTGGCAACACGGTTTTTTCAATCGCCAGTACAGGGCAGTGTGGTAGTGGGCCTGATCAGGCTGTCCGGATAATCGAGGTGCGCGTCAGATGAAGTGGATCAGAATCAACCGCCCGATGTCCGGTGTGCTCTCCATGCTGGCTTTAATGGCCTGGACAACCGTGTCCGAGGCCGCCTGGTTTGATCAGGACTGGAATTACCGCAAGGCGATTCAGATCCAGGCCAGTCAGGTGGTGGGCGACCAGGCGGATTTTGCGGTTATGTTCAGAGCGACAGACGCAGATCTGGCCAATTCCGCACAAGCCGACGGCGATGACATTGTTTTCGCTCTTGAGGATGGAACCAAGCTTGATCATGAGCTAGAGCGATATGATGGAAATACTGGTGAGCTCGTTGCCTGGATCAGGATTCCGACCCTGTTGGCATCCGCTAA
The DNA here is from genome assembly GCF_041687235.1 of Marinobacter sp. GTDB lineage: Bacteria > Pseudomonadota > Gammaproteobacteria > Pseudomonadales > Oleiphilaceae > Marinobacter. The sequence continues at coordinate 29,657 of NZ_JAWLCH010000018.1, forward strand.
TACCAATCTCTTCCTTTACTACGGAAATCCGTCAGCTGGCAATCAGGAAGAAGCGTTCGATACCTGGGATGACGATTTTCAGATGGTTCACCATCTGGAAGAGCCGGGAGGCGATGGGACCGACCTTTTCGACTCGACAAGAAATGGACACGATGGTGAAGTGTTCGGCCGTGGAAATAATGTGCCAACGTACCTTTCCGGCGGTATTGCCAACGGTGCAAGGTCCCACACCGGTCAGCTGTCACCCGGGAATTCGCCTGATTCACTTGTGGGTTTCTCAGATTTCGGAGACCCGGGTTTATCATCGAGCTTTACTGCCGAGGCCTGGGCAAGGGTATCGGCGAATCAGTCCGGAAACGATCATCACCCGATCTTCTGGAAGGGCAACGTCATCGGCTGGGGCGCCAACTACTTTTTTCGAATTGCCGTCAGGCAGAACAACGGCATTACGTGGGGAGTTACCTGCGGCAACACCGAGGCCTGGTTCGATGGAGGCAGTGCCAGTACAGGTTGGGCCCACTATGCCATCAGTTTCGACGGCACTACGACCCGTGCCTACATCAACGGCCAGCAGGTCGCGTCCGATAATGACTGCGCGGGCAGAAGCCTGAACGTAACCTCCCAGCCATACAGATCTGGCTACGGCATTGTGCAGGGCAACGGTGAAACCGTTCTCAATGGCGATGTTGATGAGGTCCGGATCTCCTCCCGGGCCCGTTCCGGTGGCTGGCTCAGGACCCACTACAACAACCTGTCTGATCCGGGAACCTTCTTTGTTATCGGCAATGAGGAGACCGGCGGGTTCTGCAGCACAGTGACGGCCCTTTTCTGCGACGATTTCGAACGCGGCTCTCTTGGGCCCGATTGGTCTGTGGTAACAGCGTCCGGCGGTAATGCCGGTATCAGTGCGCAAACCAGCAAGAGTCCCGTTCGCTCTCTGTATACCTCCAGCGGCTTTGCCGAGGTTACGCTTGCGCCTCTCGATCTTTCCGGGCTGACATCCGGCACCGTCGCCTATTGGTGGAGGCGGGGCGACGATGCCTTCAGTGAAGATCCGGATGGCGGTGAAGACCTTCGGGTTGAGTATCTTGATGATGCCGGCAACTGGGAACTGATTGACCGATATCCCGGTAACGGGACCACCGGCGAGTCTGGTGACGTAGTCTTCACTCTCCCGCCTGATGCATTCCATAACAATTTCCGGATGCGTTTTGTTCAGGAATCCGGCAACACCGGTAACTTTGATTTCTGGCACATCGACGATGTCGTCATTGATGGCTCCTCGTCGCCGCTGACTTGTGCAGGTGATACCTTTGGAACCGGCACGCTTTCGCCCGATGACTGGATTACGAATGTATCCAGCGGCAGCTTTACACCGGGTATTGTCAATGGTCGCCTTCGTATGACAGAGGCCTCTGGCAATCAGGCGACAGCCGCAACGTTTCAGAATCTGATCCCCGGAGCGGACAACTACGTTCGACTGGAATTCGACTATTTTGCGTACGGTGGTAATGGCGCCGATGGCCTGACGGTTGTGCTGTCGGATGCGTCTGTTACGCCTCAGCCTGGTAGCTTCGGGGGATCGCTCGGCTATGCCCAGCGCAATAATGGCGATCCCGGATTCGCGGGTGGCTGGCTTGGTATTGGTCTGGACGAATTCGGAAACTTTTCCAATGCCACCGAAGGGCGCGTGGGTGGTATCGGCTTTGTCAGGGATGCAGTTGCAATTCGTGGTGCTGCCCAGAGTAACTACCAATACCTTGGGGGAACCGGTTCCCTGAGTCCGGGAATCGATCAGCCCGGCAATAATCCAACGCCTCACCGTTATCGGATTATTGTTGATTCGAGGGGAGGTGTCGGTCCGATTGTTTCCGTCGAGCGGGATGTTTCAGGTACAGGTAATAACTTCCAGCAACTGGTTCAGCTGGACTTGAGCAGTTTTCCGGATCAGCCGGCGACTCCTCAGAACTTCTACTTGTCATTGACTGGCTCAACGGGCGGATCCACAAACATTCACGAGCTTGATAACCTGCAGCTTTGTGCCGAAAAGCTGAATCCTGTCGGGAAGCTGGTTGATCACTTCGAGTTTGTGCACGACGGTACTGCGCTGACATGTCAGCCGGAGACGGTCACGGTCAGGGCCTGTGAAAATGCCGATTGCAGTGTGCTGTTCACGGATCCGGTCGATGTGACGCTGAGCCCTTCGGGTTGGGTCGGCGGCGACAGTTTCACTTTCAGTGGTGGTCAGGCCACGCGGCAGTTGCAGAATACGACTGCCGGGACGGCTACCTTGGCCATCGCATCGTCAGATCCTTCGACGAAGGCGTTCACACAGACTCTTTGTGATAATGGGAGTGGCAACGTTACCGCAGCCGCGTGTGAACTACCGTTTTTCGATGCCGGCCTGGCCTTTGATATACCCGATCTGACCTCACACCAACCAGCAAACTCAGTGCAGATAAGTGCGGTGCGTCGAGACAACCAGACTGGCGCATGCGTTCCGGCTTTTGAAAATGTCCAACGGGAAGTCAGTTTCTGGTCAACTTATGTCGATCCGGGGCCAAACGGTCGTCCCGAGAGCCGCCCGGTAATCGTGGAGAATACAGCGGTCGGTTCTGGTCAGGCCAACGCTACACCGATTGATCTTCAATTCGGGCCGGGCGGCATTGCGGAAGTGGATGTGGTCTACCCCGACGCAGGTCTCCTCAACCTGGATGCCCTCTACCTTGGTTCGGCAGCCACCGATGATGATGGCTTGCAAATGCCGGGAGCGGACAGTTTTGTCAGCGTGCCAGCCGGGTTCTGTGTGACATCGGCGGGGGATTGTCCGGCCGGTGATTCGACCTGTCCTGCCTTCCGGAAAGCCGGACAGCCGTTTGATCTTTCGATTACTGCGGTAGGCTGGCAGCAGAACGGCGACAGTGACCTGTGCCAGGGTAATCCGGTGACGCCGAATTTCCGACTGCTCGACATCCCTTTATCGGCAACGCTGATTCAACCTGCAGGTGGCGCATCGGGGTCCGTGACACCCGTCAGTTATTCCCACACCAGATCCGCCTCCGCAGTGGAGACTGTTTCGACAGAGATGTCAGAGGTAGGTGTTTTTCAATTTGAAGTATCTCCGAGGCCAGGGAGCTATCTCGGGCGAGATGTTCCTGATGGCCGCAGTGCGCCAATAGGGCGCTTCTATCCGGATCGTTTCAGGGTATCGGTGGATCCGGGCGAGTTTGAAGCGCAATGCACGACGGGCTCCCCTTTTGTTTATACGGGTCAGGAGTTCGAATGGCTGGTCACGCCATCTCTGACGATTGAGCCTTTGTCAGCACGGGGAACGCGAACCCTGAATTATACATTCAGTGGCTTCCAGAAACTGGTGGCATCGGATATTGATCGCTCATACCCACTCGCGGACAGTTCGGCTGTTGATCAGGCTGGCGGGCCCATGGCGCTTATCCCAACCGAGGTTGGGGGCAGTCTTTCGGCCCCGGTGTCAGTGCTGGGCAATGGACTGATGCGATACGATTTCTCTGCGTCTGACAGCTTTGCCTACAGCAAAACCTCAGCTTCCCTGATAGCGCCGTTCACTCCTCAACTGGAATTTGCCATCACCAGCGTGATTGACTCGGACGGCGTTGACGCCTCTGCTGCTCCCTACCTGTTTACACCTGCCGCCGTGTTCGATGTCCGGTTTGGCCGTTTTTTGTTGGAGAACGTGTATGGACCGGAGAACATTGCTTCACTCGAGATGCCGTTCAGGCTGGAGTATTGGGACGGCGCCCGCTTCGTGACTCATGCGGACGACAGTTGTACAGCCTGGAGTACGTCTGACCTTACCAACTCGGCAAACCATCATTCCATTGATTCCAGTGCGCCCTCGAGCGGGGTGTTCTCAATGGGGCAGGCCGCGCCGCTGGCGCTCGTGCCCGATGGAACCCGCGGTACCGATACGCTGGTTTGGAACGTCGACTCCTGGCTGGAATTTGATTGGAACGATGATGGCGTGCTCGAGGACCCTACAGGCCTCGCAACTTTCGGAGTCTACCGGGGGCATGACAGGGTGATTCACTGGCAGGAGCGATAAAAAAAGGGGCAAGACTCGGGTCTTGCCCCCAAAAATCAACGAACCCCGGCGGCTCGCCAATCGTCAATCCTCTTCATGCTCCGGATGATCCATCCCCAGTTCATTGATCTTCCGGGTCAACGTATTCCGCCCCCAGCCGAGCAGAATTGAGGCGTCGCGGCGTCGACCGCCAGTGTGCTTCAGTGCCGTCTCGATCATGATCTTCTCGAACTCCGGCACTGCGGTATCGAGAATCCCTTTCTTGCCCCGCTTGAGTTCCTGTTCCGCCCAGTTTTTCAGGCCTTCCTGCCAGGTCGTCCCGGTGGTTGGAGCCTCTGCCTGGTGCAGTAGTTCAGGGGGCAGGTCATCTATGTGAATCTCCCGGCCACTGGCCATAACCGTCAGCCAACGGCAGGTGTTCTCCAGCTGGCGGACGTTGCCGGGCCAGGGCAGGGTGGTGAGGTATTCTTCAGCTTCTTCGCGCAGGATCTTGGGCTCTACGGCCAACTCTTTCGCTGCGCGCTTCAGGAAATGCTGCATCAGCCGTGGGATATCCTCCCGACGCTCGGCCAGCTTGGGCAGATGTACGCGAATCACGTTCAGGCGGTGGAACAGGTCTTCCCGGAAGGTGCCAGCCTGCACCAGTTTTTCCAGATCCTGGTGTGTGGCAGCGATGATCCGTACGTCCACCTTGATGGGCGTTGTACCACCCACCCGGTAAAACTCGCCATCGGCCAGAACCCGCAGCAGCCGGGTCTGGGTGTCCGCGGGCATGTCGCCGATTTCATCGAGGAACAGGGTGCCGCCGTTGGCCTGTTCGAAACGACCCTGCCGGGCGGCGCCGGCGCCTGTGAACGCGCCTTTCTCGTGGCCAAACAGCTCGGATTCAATCAGATCCTTCGGGATGGCGGCCATGTTCAGGGCAATGAACGGATGGTTCGCCCTGGGGCTGTGATTATGCAGCGCCTGGGCCACCAGTTCCTTGCCCGTGCCGCTTTCGCCGTTGATCAGAACGGTGATGTTGGAGTGAGAAAGCCGGCCGATCGCCCGGAAGACTTCCTGCATGGCCGGTGCTTCGCCAATGATTTCGGCGTTGCGCTGGGCCATCTCGGCCTGGGGTTCAGCACTGGCCCGCTTTTCGTGGCTGTGGGCAATGGCGCGTTTGACCAGTGCTACGGCATCATCCACATCGAACGGTTTGGGCAGGTATTCGAAGGCACCGGTCTGATAGCTGGTTACCGCACTTTCGAGATCGGAGTGGGCGGTCATGATGATGACGGGCACGTCCGGGTGAACGTCCACTATCTGGGAAAGCAGGGTGATGCCGTCGACGCCTGGCATCCGGATATCGCTCACGATGGCATCCGGCTGTTCGTGTTCCAGCCGCATCATGATGCTTTCACCACTGTCAAAAACTCGGGGCTGCATACCGGCCTGGTTAAGGGCGCGCTCCAGCACCCAGCGAATACTGCGGTCGTCGTCTATGATCCAGACGTTCGCCGGTTGGCTCATGGGGTGTCCTCCAGAGGCAGGAAGATGATGAAATCAGTTCGGCCTGGCTCGCTCTCGCATTCAACCAGTCCACGGTGTTGGCCGATGATGCTCTGGGTAATGGACAGGCCCAGGCCTGTGCCGCTGGCACGACCACTGATCATCGGATAGAAAATATTCTGTACGAGCTCCGGCGGAATGCCTGGGCCGTTGTCGATTACGTCGACCCGACACACCAGCCGATGGCGCCGGTTACCAATCGTGAACTGACGCAGAGTGCGGGTTCGGAAGGTGATCGTCGGCGGCTCCTCGGAATGGTGGCTCGCCTGGTTTTCAAAGGCAGCTTCCATGGCGTTTCTGGCAATGTTCAGGAACGCCTGGATCAGTTGCTCCTTATCACCTTTGAATTCTGGGATGCTTGGGTCGTAGTCGCGTTCGAAATTCAGTCGACCTTTGCTTTCTGCCTCAAGTAGCGTGCCCACGCGTTCCAGAACCTCATGGATATTGGTTGGTGCTAGCTTCAGTGCCTTGTTTGGACCCAGCATCCGGTCGACAAGGCTTCTCAGGCGATCTGCTTCGTCGATGATGACGCGGGTGTATTCCCGCTGGTCTTCACTGTTGAGTTCCCGGTCAAGAAGCTGCGCCGCGCCGCGTATGCCGCCAAGCGGATTCTTGATCTCATGGGCCATGCCCCGGACCAGGATGCGGGTGGTCTCCTGCTGGGAGATGATGTCTTCTTCACGGCTGATCCGCATCAGCCGGTCTCTCGGCTGGATTTCGATCAGCAGTTCCGTCGGTTCCAGACTGATCGGCGTAACCGAGTAGTCGACGGTCAGTCGCGAGCCGCTGGTCAGAAGAAACTCGGCTTCCCGGCGAGTGTACGATTGCCCGTTCCGGACGGCGGCAAACAGTGTTTTCAGGGCGTCTTCGGATTCGACCAGAATGTCCTGGAAGGGCTGGCCCTGGCTTCGGGTCATGCTGGTTTCGAACAGGCTTTCGGCGGCCGGATTGAGATACTGGATGGTCAGGTTATCCTCAAGTACCAGGACGGCCGTGGTGAGGCTGTCGAGTATACTTTTGTATCCGGTTTGCTGGGCCGAAGGCAGTGCCATGCTTGAATCCCGTTGGTTCGACAAAGTGTGACCTCCGGAGTTTTGCAAAAAGCGAACCACTTTGGGCCGGGTTCACAAATGAATGGGCAAAGTGCGGGCAGAAGGGCGCAATGGCGTTGAAACGTGCCGTAAGCTGGTGCAAATGGGAGGAGGCGCTCCGACCAGCCTGGAAAGTTCGCCCTGTTGCTGATCAGAGTATGGCTTTTTTCTGGTGCGCGCGCACCATAATAGTGCGCATTGTTTTCCGGGTATGCCTAGTTTGCCACGGACGGGCGATGAACGGTGAACGTGATCGGTGAGCCGGATTTAACCTGAACTCCGTTCTCATCGACGATATGAACCTGGGCTTCGTGGGTTCCGCGGAAGACGTTATTGACGGTGATAGAACCAGAGGTGCTCTGCCCAACCGGCTGACCGTCCAGGGTTACCTCGTATTTATGGCCGGACTGGAGGCCGGGCGTACTGCGAACTTCAAACTGGACGTCACCGCTGCCGCTGTGGAAAGCCTGATCGTCGTCCGGAGAGGAAAAGGAAACGCTCTCATAGGCTGCGCCCTCTCTCTGAACCTCCTCGAGCAGCTTCTCGGTTTCCTGCACAGCCTCAGGCTTGGGCAGGGTGATTGTCGTGACCGGCTTGACCTCGACTGTTTCAGAACCGTCGCTGGGCTCATCAGAATAGGTCACGTTGCCGTGGGCATCGACATTGCGGTAAACCTCCGCGGAGACCGGAGACGCCAGGAGAAACAGAAGGCCGGTCACCAATCCAGACTTTGGATTCATAAGCTCACCTGTTATTGGGTTTTCCCGATTATCGGTGGCGCCCAGAGTCTTTTCAACGTCTGTAGCACCGGATGTTGGTTACATATCGTTAAGGGCTGCAGGCACTGTGCTTTTGCTCACAAAAAAGCCCCGCACTGAGGCGGGGCTTTGCTGCTTGTCCTCTCGTGAGAGAGGTTTTAGCAGGAGTAGTACAGCTCGAACTCGACCGGGTGAGTGGTCATGTTCAGTTTCTCGACTTCACCGCGCTTCAGATCCACGTAACCTGCGATCATGTCTTCGGTGAATACGCCACCACGAGTCAGGAACTCGTGATCTGCTTCCAGGCAATCCAGGGCTTCAGACAGGGTTTCGGCGACTTTCGGAATGCTCAGCGCTTCTTCCTTCGGAAGGTCGTACAGATCCTTGTCCATGGCATCGCCCGGGTGGATCTTGTTCTGGATACCGTCCAGGCCGGCCATCATCAGCGCCGCGAAAGCGAGGTACGGGTTGGCCGCCGGGTCAGGGAAGCGTACTTCAATCCGGCGCGCTTTCGGGCTGTTCACGTACGGAATACGGATGGAGGCGGAACGGTTACGGGCAGAGTAAGCCAGCATTACCGGTGCTTCGAAGCCGGGAACCAGGCGCTTGTAGCTGTTGGTCGCCGGGTTGGTGAAGGCGTTGATGGCCTTGGCATGCTTGATGACACCACCGATGTAGTAAAGAGCCGCTTCGCTCAGGCCGGCATAGCTGTCGCCTGCGAACAGGTTCTTGCCGTCTTTGCTCAGGGACATGTGTACGTGCATGCCGGAGCCGTTATCACCTACGACCGGCTTGGGCATGAAGGTTGCCGTCTTGCCATAGGCGTGAGCTACGTTGTGAACGCAGTACTTGAGGATCTGTACTTCGTCAGCCTTGCGGGTCAGGGTGTTGGCGCCAACGCCGATTTCACACTGGCCAGCGGTGCCCACTTCGTGGTGGTGTACTTCAATTTCCAGGCCCATGGACTCCATGGCGGCACACATGGCGCCACGCAGGTCGTGCAGGCTGTCTACCGGCGGAACCGGGAAATAGCCGCCTTTGACGCCCGGGCGGTGACCAATGTTGTTGCGATCGAAATCTTCGCCGGATACCCAGGCAGCTTCTTCAGAGTGAATGCTATAGGAAGCGCCTTGCATGTCCACGTTCCACTTGACGGAATCAAACACGAAGAATTCCGGCTCCGGGCCAAACAGGGCACCATCGGCGATGCCGGTGGACTTGAGGTATTCCTCTGCGCGACGGGCAACGGAACGCGGGTCTCGCTCGTAACCCTGCATGGTAGAAGGTTCTACGATGTTGCAGGTGATGTTTACAGTGGTTTCTTCGGTGAACGGATCGAGTACGGAAGTCTCGTCGTCCGGCATCAGGATCATGTCGGATTCGTTGATGCCTTTCCAGCCGGCGATGGAGGAGCCGTCAAACATTTTGCCGTCGGCAAAAAAGTCTTCATCCACTTCGGTGGCGGGCAGCGTCACGTGCTGCTCTTTGCCGCGGCTGTCAGTGAAGCGCAGGTCAACCCATTTGACTTCGTGTTCTTTGATCAAATCAACTGTCTTGGACATTGTGCATGCTCCGTAAGTTATACCGCACAGGCGGCTGTATTCATGTTCGTGGTGCCGGATCGCCCGGGTTAACGGGTTCCGATCTGTTTCTCAGGTTCGCGCAGCTTAGCAAATGCCAGTGCGTCTTACCTGCAAATTTCGGCTGATTTCGATAAAGCAAGGCGCTTGCCAATTTTTAGGGCATGCTCCAGAACGGCGCAACTGCAAGGGTTTGGGGCATATTCAAAGGAAATTAGTCACTCTGCAGGTGTAACTTGCACTTAATTGGTGCACTGTGTTGGTGCGTTTATTGAGTGATTGCCCCAATTGAGTGCGGCTGCCTTGAATAAAGAATAGGCGTTTTTCTTCATATTAACGACACAGACTTTTCGATATACTGCGCGCCGCTTCATTTTTTACCCTGTCATTTTCAGATCCCGGATCGGAAAGCACCGTGCAGGGTGCCGGGCAGCCAGCTCCGGTGAATGAGTTCATTTTACGGATTTGAGACGGCATGTGCTGGGATTCCCCCTGCGAACGACCTTCTCAGGTCATTGAGTGCATGCCGCAGGACTATTTTTGTGATTGAAAAACTTCGTAATATCGCCATCATCGCCCACGTTGACCATGGTAAAACCACCCTCGTCGACAAGCTTCTTCGCCAGTCCGGTACGCTGGACCGGAAAGAGCTCGAGAACGAGCGGGTCATGGATTCCAATGACCAGGAAAAAGAGCGGGGCATTACCATCCTGGCGAAAAACACCGCCCTGAAATGGAACGGCTACGACATCAATATTGTCGACACCCCGGGCCACGCTGATTTCGGCGGTGAGGTTGAGCGGGTGATGAGTATGGTGGACTGTGTGCTGCTGGTGGTTGATTCCATCGACGGCCCCATGCCCCAGACCCGGTTCGTTACCCAGAAGGCGTTTGCCGCGGGCCTGCGCCCGATCGTGGTCGTCAACAAGATTGACCGTCCGGGCGCCCGTCCGGATTGGGTTGTGGATCAGGTATTCGACCTGTTTGACAACCTGGGTGCGACGGACGAGCAGCTGGATTTCCCGATTGTCTATGCCAGCGCGCTGAACGGCATTGCCGGAATGGATCATGAAAACCTGGATGACAACATGGATGCCGTGTTCCAGGCGATTGTTGATCACGTGCCTGCACCGAACGTGGACCCTGACGGTCCGTTCCAGATGCAGATCTCCCAGCTGGACTACAACAGCTTCCTGGGTGTGATCGGTATTGGGCGTATCATGCGGGGCAAGATCAAGACCAATTCACCGGTCACCGCCATTGGCGCCAACGGCAAGAAGCGCAATGGTCGTATCCTCAAGATCATGGGGCATTCCGGTCTGCAGCGTGTTGAAGTGGACGAGGCCCAGGCTGGTGACATCGTCTGTGTCAGCGGGATGGATGAGCTGTTCATCTCCGATACCCTTTGTGATCAGGCCAACGTTGAGGCGCTGCCCGCGCTGACGGTGGATGAGCCGACCGTATCCATGACGTTCCAGGTTAACGATTCGCCCTTCGCTGGCAAGGAAGGCAAGTACGTGACCAGCCGGAACATCAAGGAGCGCCTCGAGAAGGAGCTGCTGCACAACGTGGCGTTGCGCGTTGAAGAAGGCGAGTCGGCGGACAAGTTCAAGGTGTCTGGTCGTGGTGAGCTGCACCTGTCGGTACTGATCGAGAACATGCGCCGCGAGAATTTTGAGCTGGCCGTTGGCCGCCCGGAAGTGGTTATCAAGGAAGTGGATGGCGTAAAGCAGGAGCCGTACGAAAGCGTTATCGTCGACATCGAGGAGCAGCACCAGGGCCCGATCATGGAACAGATGGGCCTGCGTAAGGGCGATCTGACCAACATGGTGCCGGATGGCAAGGGGCGGATGCGCCTTGAGTACACTATTCCTGCTCGCGGCCTGATCGGTTTCCGGAACACCTTCCTGACCATGACATCAGGTACTGGCATCCTGACCTCGACTTTCAGCCACTATGGCCCGATCAAAGTCGGCGATGTAACCAGCCGTCAGAACGGCGTCATTGTGTCCATGGCCACAGGTACAGCCCTGACTTACTCGCTGGAAACCCTGCAGAGCCGCGGCAAACTGTTCCTGGATCCTGGCCAGGAAATTTATGAAGGGCAGCTGTGTGGGATTCACAGTCGGGATAATGACCTGGTGGTTAACCCCACCAAGGGCAAGAAACTCGACAACATGCGCGCATCCGGCAAGGATGAGGTCATCGGGCTGGTGCCGCCCATCAAGTTCACGCTTGAGCAGGCGCTGGAGTTTATTGACGATGACGAGCTGGTGGAAGTGACACCGAAATCCATCCGGCTGCGCAAGAAGCTCCTGACTGAAAACGAGCGTAAGCGAGCCAACAAGAAGTAATGTGAATATAGGGGCGGATGAAAGCTTTCATCTGCCCCTTTTTCATCACCTCCTCTCTATGCCCCTTTCCGTTTGCTTAAGCTAAACTCCGGTTAAATCCTCTAAACGGAGCGCTACATGCTCACTCTGTACCCGGAAATCAAACCTAACGCCCAGCACCGTATTGCCGTTGATCCGCCCCACGAACTCTACGTCGAGGAAAGCGGGAACCCGGAAGGGATACCGGTTCTTGTGGTCCATGGCGGCCCTGGTGGTGGTTGTGAGGATTACCACCGGAGGTTCTTTGATGCTGAGAGGTTCCGGATCATTCTGATGGATCAGCGAGGCGCGGGAAGGTCTACTCCGCTGGCAGAGCTTGAAGGCAACAGCACGGACAAGCTGGTTGAAGATATGGAGGCGGTACGTTCGTTCCTGGGTATCGACAGGTGGCTTCTGTTCGGCGGCAGTTGGGGGTCGACTCTCAGCCTTGTCTATGCCCAGACGCATCCGGAGCGGGTCTCAGGTCTGGTGTTGCGCGGGATCTTCCTCTGCCGTCCCCGGGATATTCAGTGGTTTTATCAGGACGGTGCCAGCCGGGTGTTCCCGGACTACTGGGCTGACTTCGAGGCGCAGGTTCCGGAGGCTGAGCGGGATGACATGGTCGCGGCTTACTACCGAAAACTGACCAGTGCCAACGAACTGGAGCAGATTCAGGCGGCCAAGGCCTGGTCGATCTGGGAGGGGCGGTGTGCGACCCTGCACCCGAACCCCAGGGTGGTTGAGCATTTCGGCCATCCGCACGTTGCTATCGCCCTGGCCCGCATCGAATGTCACTATTTCATGAACTCCGCATTTCTCCAGCCCGATCAGATTCTGCGGAATGCGGGCCGCCTGGCGAACATTCCCGGAGTTATCGTCCACGGTCGATACGATATGGTTTGCCCGCTGGAGAATGCCCTGGTTCTGAGTAAAGCCTGGCCAGAGGCGGAATTCCAGATTATCCGGGATGCGGGTCACTCGGCCTCTGAGCCTGCCATCATCGATGCACTGATTCGTGGCGTGGAGTCTGTTGTCGCGAAAACCGAGAAAAGTGCTGGCTGAATTCCGTTTTCGGGGTTGCGGCCCGTAATCGGCATGGATACACTCTTGCCCCATCTTAATGTATGCCTGTTCAACCGTCCCCAGGGCAGTTAATGAAAGGATTGATCCAGCGAGTGTCGCACGCCAGTGTTACCGTGGACGGTGAGCAAATAGCCTCGATAGACGCAGGGCTTTTGATGCTGCTGGGCGTTGAAAAGGGAGATGGCGAGCGCGAGGCAAGGGAACTTTGCCGAAAAATTCTCACTTACCGTGTGTTTCCCGATGACGCAGGGCGGATGAACCGCAGTCTGCTGGATGTCGGTAGTTCCCTCCTTGTTGTTCCTCAGTTTACTTTGGCAGCCGATACGTCTTCCGGAACAAGGCCCGGGTTTTCGCTTGCAGCGAGCCCTGAGGACGCAAACCGGTTATATCGGTTGTTTCTGGCCGAAGCACGTGCCGGCCTGGGTGTGGAGAAAGTCGGGGAAGGGCGGTTCGGTGCGGATATGAAAGTCGGCCTGTTAAATGATGGCCCTGTAACGTTCATGCTTGAGATTGGGCAAAGTGGCAGGTAAGTAGTTGCACTAGTATTGGGCATCTTGCCAGTTGGTGAGTTCTGATGGTGCAGAAACGAGCTGGAATCAGGGTTTGCTTGCTCCGATGTGTTGTTTTTATAGGTGTAGACGTCTGATTTTAAAGGGTTTAATCCAATCTGGCCTCGGAATTGAAACGTTACTGAAACAGTGCCGGTGCGCACTTTAGTGCATAAACAGTTGCGTTTCTGCTGCTAAAAGGGCTAAAAATGCACCGGCAAAAATTTGCAAAATGAGAATGATTGTATTAAAACAGTTTCATCATCCAGAGCTTTAAGAAAGCTCTGTAAGTGTTTGAGCTGCATAAATCTGGAATCTGTCAGATTTATTCGAAAAAGAAGAAAAGTTATTCCTTTGTCATAAAACTGACATAGGGGTAATGCAGAATCGGCCTCATCCAGCCTGACTGGTGAAGCCTTACAAAATCGGGATAAGAACCCGTCGCTAAAACCTGAGTTAACTCAAAAAGGAAGACGCAACATGAAAAAAACGCTCCTCGCATCTGCTATCGCAGTCGCAACCTTCTCTGGCGCTGCCGCTGCACAGACTACCGCTACTGCTTCTGAGCTGGCTGCCAAGATGGATTCCATGCCGACCGTATACGGCAACATTCAGTACGTACTGAAGCATACCAACGTAGACGGCGGCGGCTCTGAGCTGGAGCACGCTGACAACGGTTCTACCCTGGGTATCAAGCATGACCATGAAATCGCTCCGGGCATCACCGGTTTCTTCAAGCTCGAGCTTGAAGGTATCAATGCCGACGACAAGAGCAACAGTAGTGGTATCGACAAGCTGGACGAAGCTTACATCGGTATCAAGGGCGACAGCTTTGGACAGATCTGGATCGGTTCTGACGACTCTACCTACGAGCGCGCGGTAGACGAAGTGGCCCAGTTCCACGAAGTAGGTTCTGATATCGGCTTCAATTACGACACTGGTGAAGGTGATCTCATCCAGTACGCGTCTCCGTCTTTTGGTGGCCTGACCGTTGGTGCGGCTGTTCAAGTTAATGGCGATGCAGAAGGTGAAAAGTCCTATCCGTTCCAGCTGGCAGCCATGTATGAAATGGACGCTCTGGAGCTGGCTTTTGCCGTTGACTCCAACGATGGTGCTGACGGTGTAAACAACGAAAACTCCTATGGTCTTCGTGGTAGCTATAACCTCGATAACCTGCGTCTGACTGCCTCCTACGAAACCCGTAAAGACGTTGCTGACGTAATCGGCCTGATGGGTGTTTACACCATGGGCGCCAACCAGTTCGCGCTGTCTTACCAGATGCTGGACGATGACGCTTCAGGCGACCAGAACGACACCATCATTCTGCAGGCTCTGCATAACGTGTCTGACCACATGTACGTTTACTTCGAAGGCTACCTGTCAGGTGCCGACGCAGCAAACCAGTACACCGTGGAAGGTACTTCCGGTGACGAGCAGTCCATCGCTTCTGTTGGTGCTGTTTACTACTTCTGATCAGCCAACCGGCTAATCCTGTAGTATGAAAACCGGCGACCCTTGGGTCGCCGGTTTTTGCATTTCTGGATCCTGAAGAATAAGGCGGATGGCATGGCAACCGAACTGGAAATCAAGCTCAGTGTTTCTGAAGCTGCGCAGAAGATGGCTTTCGAGTGGCTGTCCGCTCTCCCTGCTGTGCGCCCCGGAAAAACGAAGAAGCTGATCAATCGCTATTTCGACACGCCCCACGCAGACCTGAACCGGGTCAAGGCTGCCCTGAGGGTTCGCAAAGCGGGTGATGATTATATCCAGACTCTGAAAACCCGGGGTGAATTCGTGGATGGCGCTCATCGCCGCGAAGAGTGGGAGTGGCCTATAGCCGGTCCGGAACTGGACTTGTCGTTATTGGAAGAAACGCCGCTGAAAGCCGATCTGGACCTTCAAAGTCTTCAGGTGGTGTTTGAGACCAATTTCCAGCGGCGGGTCCTCTGGCTGGAGGAGGCGCAGACTGCCATTGAGATAGCATTTGATAGAGGCCGTGTGTCTGGCAATGATGCCAGTTGGCCTCTGCATGAGGTGGAGTTTGAACTGAAAAGCGGGGACGCCGGAAAGCTGGTGGCCTGGGCACTTGCCCTGGCCAGAAAGGTGCCCGTATTTCTGAACCTGGTCAGCAAGGCCGAGCAGGGTTATTTTCTTGCCGGTCTCTATCGACCGGGCATTGGGCCCAAAGGCGAACTGCCCTCGGTCATCGAGTTTCTGCACAGGCTGAGCGTGTGTTGGCTGCTCGAAAAGCCATTCCCGGTAAGCGATTATGACCTGTCGGTCGTCGCGAGGGCGGCTGAAATCGCAGGATGCAGCGAGCTTTGGGAGCGTGTGACCTCAGAACTGGCTACGGGAGTGGATGTTCGCGACCTCGCCAACGGTTCCACTGAGCTGGGGGTTCTCCAGTTGCAGCTAGCCGCAGTGGCAGACCGCTAAAGGGCCATTACATCAAGGCGACGATATTAATCGCCGGAGCCGTTTTGTGCTGGCTCCGCGTCGCCGGTCTTTTCGGCGGCGGAATGATCGCGCCACTGCTTCAGGAATGCCCGGTAACGCTCAAGCGCTTCCTCCACAACGGAAACTTCTGGCGTTTCATCGGATTTAACCAGCACTATCAGCCCCTTGCCTTCAATTTCTTCGTTGGTTGGCGGGTGGCAGATAACCTCATTGTCGTTGTCAATGTAGGCAAGGGCCGTACCTATGCCGTGGCGCACGAGGGCGCTCACGATATCGGCCCAGTTCAGGTCATCCAGTTTCAGGTCGTATCGGTGAGGGTGGTCATGCTCGTAGTTGAACAGGTCTTCCAGGACTTTCTCCGAGCCGGGCGCCACGACTGAACGCACCATGATTTCAGGGTAGGTTCGGACCGGTCGAAGGATCGTTCGGACCCCGAGCGCCTTGAAGCGACCGCGATTCTCATCATTCACGCATTCAACAATGGTGCGGCCCCCGAGATTCAGTTCTGCCAATCGATGAGCGATGTCAAAGGTCAGGCTGTCGGAGGATGGGTCCGCCTCGTCGGCAGCAAGTACGATGATATGTCTCGCACTCCCGGCATGCACCGCTTTCAGAGCTTCCGGATCAAAGCCCGCGCCATGGTAGTGCACGACGCCAACATCTGAGAGTTCGGTTGGAAGGCCCATGGGAAACTGGCGTGTCAGGATCATGATAGGAACCGTATCGTAGCCCGGAATCGCCCGAATCTGGGACGCGAACCGCATGAAGTACTTTTCGCCGCCATGTTGGGGGGTGTTCACAATGATGATGTGCTCGTTCATTTTGTAGATCCATCTGCCTGACAGAATACGTTCCCGGCGATAGAACCGGTACTCGATGTAGTCACTGACAATCAGTGTCAGCAATGTTATTGAGGTGATAAACATCAACACGATGGTGCTGAAGCGACCGATCATTGTCTGGGGCGCGTAGTCACCGTAACCCACCGTGACCAGTGTGGTCATGGTGAGCCAGGCCGACTCGAAAAGGGACAGGTCTTCCACTGTCCAGATGATCAGAATCTGGATGGAAAGCAGCGCCCCAAGAATCGCAAACAGTCGCTTGATCCGGTTCCGGATCAGCCCCCCCATGGGCAGGTGGGTTCGTTGATGCTCCGGATTCAGGGGGCGGCGGTTTCGTTGCATCCGTGTCGGCGGCCTGTTCAGTTGCGGGTGAGTTCGTTATACAGTACCGGAAATATAACAGAGAGACAGGGGTTTGCATTATGTCTGAGCCTTGGCACAGCCTTCCGAAACTGCTGGCCGATGATGTGTCCGGTTGCTGGCAGTCGATGTTCCCGGACGGGGTACCAGGCTGGCTTACCTCTTCGGAAGGCATGAATGATGCCGTGGTGGCCGCCGCGTTGTCTCGCAGCCTGTTTCTTCGCCAGACGCTGGAACGTCACCCCGGGCAGGTTCAGGCCTTGCTTGCATCGCGTTTGCTCACCGAGCCCACTACCCCCGAGTACCTTGAGAGCCGATGGCAGGATTATCTGGCAGACATCGACGGCGAGCCGTCGTTGCATTCAGCACTCCGACGATTTCGTATGGAATCGCAATTCCGGATTATCTGGCGCGACCTGATGCGGTGGGCCGACCTGGCCGAAACGATGGCGGCCACCAGTGCCTTTGCTGATATCTGCATCGATGGCGCGCTGGACTGGTTGTACCAGGATGCCTGCGAACAATACGGCACGCCTCGCGGTGCGGACCCGGTTACCGGCCAGGATGCCGACCAGAAAATGGTCGTTCTGGGCATGGGCAAGTTGGGCGGCCGGGAGCTGAACGTATCCTCGGACATTGACCTGATCTTTGCCTTCCCGAGCAAGGGCGAAACCGTGGGCGGGCGCCGGTCACTGGACAACCAGCAGTTTTTTGTCCGATTGGGGCAGCGGCTGATCCAGGCGCTGGACCAGATAACGGCGGATGGTTTCGTGTTCCGGGTGGACATGCGGCTGCGCCCCTACGGCCAGAGCGGTGCACTGGCCCTGAGCTTTGCTGCGTTGGAAACCTACTACCAGGACCAGGGCCGGGACTGGGAGCGCTACGCCATGGTCAAGGCTCGTGTGGTGGCTGGCGATCAAAGGGCGGGAGCCGTGCTCATGGAGAGTCTGCGCCCCTTTGTCTATCGCAAGTACATCGATTTCAGTGCGTTCGAATCCCTTCGCAGCATGAAGGCCATGATCGGCCGGGAAGTGCGTCGCAAGGGTCTGGAAAACAACATCAAGCTGGGCAGTGGCGGTATCCGGGAGATTGAGTTCGTGGTCCAGGCCTTCCAGCTCATTCGAGGCGGCCGGGACCGGGAGCTCCAGCAGCGGGAATTGCTGGTCATTCTGAAGGAGCTTGAAGAGCTTGAGCTATTGCCTTCACCGGTGGTTCGTGAACTTCGTGAGGCCTATGTGTTCCTGAGAAATCTGGAACATGCGCTTCAGGGCATGGAAGACAAGCAGACCCAGTTGTTGCCTGAGGACGAGCTCTCCCAATCACGTGTGGCCACTATCATGGGTTTTGAGAGCTGGCAGGCCTGTGAGCAGAGCCTCAGGGAGCATCGGGAGAGGGTGGCCACCCATTTTGCCAACATCATTGCCACCGAGGACGATGAGGACGAAAGTCAGGAGTCGCTTGAAGAAGGCTGGTTTGAAATCTGGCTGGCGGAAATGGAGGAAGGTGCAGCCCTGGAATGGCTGAAATCCCGGGGCTACGAGAATCCGGAGGGAACCGTTGCCGAGTTGGCGGACCTGCGTGATAACCGGACCGTGCAGACGCTCCAGACCCAGGGCAGGAAACGACTCAATCAGTTCATGCCCATGCTGCTGGAGGCCCTCACCCAGGTGGATAATCCCTCGGAGACCCTGTCCCGGGTGCTGCAGCTGGTAGAGGCGATTCTGCGTCGAACGGCTTACATGGTGTTGCTGCTGGAGAACCCCGGTGCCTGCACCCAACTGGTCCGTTTGTGCAGTGAAAGTCCCTGGATTGCCCGGCAGCTGGCGGAAACGCCGTTGCTGCTGGATGAGCTGCTGAACGCCGAGAGCCTCTATCATCCGCCGGCCAAGGCTGAGTTGCAGGACGATCTGCGCCAGCAGATGCTGCGGATTCCGTTTGAGGATCTGGAAGACCAGATGGAATCCCTCCGCCACTTCAAGAAAGCTCACATTCTGCGGGTAGCCGCCTCCGAGCTCAAAGGTACCTTGCCTCTGATGAAGGTCAGTGACTACCTGACCTGGATCGCCGAGGTTGTCCTCGACCACGTAGTGGATGTGGCCTTTGCCAATCTGGTCAGTCGCCACGGTTATCCGCGTAGGGAAGATGGGTCTGCCTGTGAAACCGATTTCGCCATCATTGGTTACGGCAAGCTGGGCGGGATCGAGCTGGGGTATACCTCCGACCTCGACCTGGTGTTTGTTCACAAGGCCGATCCGGAACTGGCTACCGATGGCGAGAAGCCCATCGATAATGCGGTGTTCTACACCCGCCTGGGGCAGCGGATTGTCCATATCCTCAATACCCAGACGCCATCCGGGCAACTCTACGAGGTGGATATGCGTTTGCGACCGTCCGGTAACTCGGGCCTGCTTGTGAGCACTCTGCAGGCGTTCGATAAATACCAGCGTGAGGATGCCTGGACCTGGGAGCATCAGGCACTGGCCCGTGCCCGGGGTGTCGCTGGATGCGAGGAAACGCTTGAAGCGTTCGAAACCATACGCCATGACATCCTTTGCCAGCCTCGGGACCGTAACAAGCTTCGTACCGAGGTGGTCCAGATGCGGGAAAAAATGCGGGCCAGCCTGGGTACACCGGAGAGCCGGCAGGCCGAGGTGTTCCACATCAAGCATGACACCGGTGGCATCATCGATATCGAGTTCATGGTCCAATACCTGATGCTGGCCTGGTGCGCCGAGCACCCCGAGTTGACCCAGTGGTCCGACAATATCCGCCAGATGGAAGAGCTGGGCAGGGCAGGCGTGATGGCGGTGGAAGACACTGAAAAGCTGAGGAAAACCTTCATAACCCTTCGTTCCACAATCCACCGCCGGGCGCTACAGAACCTCAACAGCCAGGTTGAGGGCGACGCCTTCCCAGACGAGCGTGACTACATTCGCGCCATGTGGAAAAAAGTGATGATGGATACGTAAGGCAAATTCAATTCCGGCAGATTTTCCTGCTAGAATGCCGGTTCCCCGAAAAACGCTTTTTTAGGAGCAATGAAGAATGTCGATGGCTGATCGCGATGGCGTTATCTGGCTGGACGGTGAAATGGTTCCCTGGCGGGAAGCCAAGACTCACGTCCTGACTCACACCCTGCACTACGGCCTGGGCTGTTTTGAAGGTGTGCGGGCCTACAATACCGCGAACGGTCCGGCTATTTTCCGCCTGAAAGAGCATACCGATCGACTGTTCCGTTCCGCCCACATTCTGAACATGAAAATGCCGTTCAGTAAGGACGAGCTGAATGAGGCGCAGTGTGCGGCGGTTCGCGAGAACAACCTCGACGAAGCGTATCTCCGCCCGATGGCGTTTCTAGGTTCCGAGGGCATGGGGCTGCGGGCCGATAATCTAAAGGTGCACGTGATGGTAGCTGCCTGGAGCTGGCCGTCGTACATGTCTCCGGAAGCGAAGGAAATGGGGATCAAGGTACGCACCTCCTCTTACACCCGCCACCACGTCAACATCACCATGTGCAAGGCCAAGGCGAACGGCAACTACATCAACTCGATGCTGGCTCTGAACGAGGCCATTTCCGGCGGAGCCGAAGAAGCCCTGCTGCTCGACAACGAAGGCTACGTTGCCGAAGGTTCCGGGGAGAATATTTTTATCATGCGTGATGGTGTGCTGCACACGCCAGAGCTCACCTCCTGCCTGGAAGGGATAACCCGTGCCACGATCCTGGATTTTGCCCGCGAGCTGAATATTCCGGTCAAGGAGCGCAGAATCACCCGGGATGAAGTGTATATTGCTGATGAAGCCTTCTTTACCGGCACAGCCGCTGAAGTACTGCCGATCCGTGAACTGGATGGCCGAATCATCGGTGCGGGCAAGCGTGGTCCGGTGACCGAGAAGCTTCAGGGCATGTACTTCGATGCGGTCAAGGGAAAGCTGCCTGAGCACAGCGGCTGGCTGACTCACGTAAAAGGCTGATCCCAGACGAGTCTCAAGCCGCCGTTGACTGCTTCAGCCCGGCGGCTTTGTTATTGAATACACCCTGTTTACTGACGGAACGAGCACATGGCAGACGTAATCAAGGTACCGGTCTCCTTCGGTGAGGTGCTGGACAAGATCACCATTCTTGAAATCAAATCCGAGCGAATCAAGGATGAAGCAAAGCTCAAAAACGTTCGGCTTGAACTGGACGAGCTCAGTGCCATATGGGACGAGGCGGTAAAGGGCAAGGCGGCTGAAATCGCTGATCTTCGCAGGCAGCTGAAGGCGGTCAACGAGGAGCTGTGGGTGATTGAGGACGATATTCGTGATCAGGAAGCAGCCCAGGACTTTGGCCCGAGATTCATTGAGCTGGCCCGTGCTGTTTACGTGACCAACGACAAACGCGCCGCCATCAAGAAAGAGGTCAATCTGGCCCTGGGGTCGCGTTTCGTGGAAGAGAAGTCCTATCAGGATTACACCGCCCGGAAGTGAAAGTCGGGGTCAGATGAACGCTTTCATCTGACCCCTTTTTCAGCTTAGCCCAGTGGGTGAGCTTCCACCCACCGATCCAGCATCCCCGTTGCATCGGCCACCGTAATCAGCTCCATCGCCCCTTCAAACTCTGCTTTCGTCCCCCATCGTGCCTGCTCCACGGTTTTTCCGGTAAACTTTTCCAGCGCTTCCGGGTAACGGTTCACACACCAAGCCAGAGAATTGAAGGGTCCTGAACGGTAGGGGTTGCTCGCCGCGAACAACCCAAGCACATCGGTACCCATCGCACTGGCGATATGGGCCGGCCCGGTATCGGGGGCTACCACCAGATCGGCGTGGGTCATCAGCGCTGTCAGTTGTTTGAGGGTGTCCTTGCCGCAGATGTTGTGGGCTACTTCCTTCATGCCGGCTTCAATGGCAGCGCAATACTCGGCCTCAAACGGGGCAGGGCTGCCCACCAGAATGACCTTCATTCCATGTTTCTGAACGGCATGATCGGCTAACCAGGCGTAGCGCTCTGCAGGCCAGTTGCGCAGTTTGTGGCTGGCGCAAGGACTGATAACAAGGTTCCTGCGATCGCTTGCCAGGTGCGCTCTGGCAAACTCATGGTCTGAGTCGCTCAGGGGAATCTGCCAGTGCGGTGGCGCCGCCTCAAGGCCCAGCGGTTCAAGGAAACTGGCGAGGCAGTCGCGAACATGCTGCTGCGGGGCCGGTTTGATGCGACGGTTAATGAACAGGCTGTGAAGATCCTTGCTCCGGGCCTTGTCATAGCCAATCCTGACCCGGGCGGGAATGCAGGCAGCTGCCAGGTTGGCGCGAAAGGCCACCTGCATGTGTAGCAATGCGTCGAACTTGCGGCCCTGCATCTGTTTACGGAGTTCGGCGTAGCCTTGTCGACCGGCCTTTTTATCAAAAACAATGAACTCGACACCGGGCAGATCGCCGATCAGTTTGGCCTCGATCTTGCCGATGACCCAGGTGATCTTCACGCCGGGGATCTGATCCTGGAGGCTAAGAACGACAGGTATCACATGAGTGACGTCGCCGATGGCGGACAGGCGAAGTATGCAGATGGAGTTCATCGGTTATTGATCCGCTTCAGGTTGTGGCCTGGGGCTGTGGAGCTTTGTCGGCAATCATTGGTAAACTGGCGGCCATTCTAACGTACTCGCACCTGTCCGTCCCGGCATGTGTGGATGAGGCGCGTTTTCTTTCACTTTCGGTGACCAGGTACCCAGCATGGCGGAGTCTGAAATCTGTATTCGGGAAAGGGCTTCGGCAATGCTGATTCACCCCGATTACAAAGGCAGGGTTACCGAAGAATGGTTCGACGCCGATGCCTGGGGTAAGCAGGCGCGCCCGGTGAGCAGCGGCGGTCGGGGCGGGGCCTGGTTTTTAAGGGCTGGAGCGGACAGGCTGGTTCTGCGGGAGTATCGTCGAGGCGGGTTGGTCGCTAAGGTTTCCCTGTCGGCGTATCTGTATACCCGTGAATCCGAGGTCCGTTCCTTCGCAGAATTCAGGTTGCTGAATCAGCTGGTGTCCCTTGGTCTTCCGGTACCTCGCCCTGTGGCCGCCTGGTATCGCAAACTCTCTCCTCTGCAGTACCGGGCTGCGATTATTATTGAGCAGCTTGAAGGCACAACGCCCCTGGCTGATTTATTTCAGACGATGGCCAGTGATGCCTGGGCATTACTTGGCGCTACAATCCGTCAGTTTCATGATGCGGGTGTAAGGCACGCGGATCTGAACTGTTTCAACGTTCTGGTTCGTGGTGATGAGTTTTTCCTGATCGATTTCGACAAGGGTGACATCAGGCGAGCAGATTCGGGCCCTGGCTGGAAGGCGCAGAATCTTTCAAGGCTCCGACGCTCGTTGGTGAAGGTCAGTGGTGGAGAGAGTGAAGCTCTGCAGCAACGCTGGCAATCGTTTCTCGATGGCTACGGCCATACCTCCTGAACCTATTCTCTTTTTTCTGACAGGCAACGATGACTTCAAACAGAAAAACGCCGGTTGTGCTGTGTATTACAGACTCGTGTGATTTGCCCGAATCTGAATTGTTTATCGGGCTCCATAGAGCGGGACTGGCAATAGAGGTAATGGCGAATCCCAAAGGGCGAAACTACCAGCGGATTGAGGCAGCGGGTGTTCCGGTTTCCCCGATTGCCCTGAGAGGCCGGTTTGACCGGGAAGGGACGGCTCAAATCCGCGAGAAGTTGAAAACCCGGCGTTTCACTGTGGTGCAATCCTTCAATCCGCGGGCTCTGGCTTGTTCTCTTCGGGCCTCCCGGGGAATGGACGTCAAAATCGTGGTCTACCGGGGAGTGATTGGCAATGTGGGCGTCTGGAGCCCTGAATCCTGGATAACGTTCCTTCACCCTCGCGTGGATCGGATCATGTGTGTCTCGGACGCCGTAAAAGACTATTTTCTCGACATCCGCTTTCTTGGTAAAAGAATTCCGCCCCACAAGATTATTCGCATCTACAAGGGGCATAACCTTGAGTGGTACACCGCGCCACCGGCCGACATTTCTGAATTTGGCTTCCCGGCCGGTTCTTTCGTCTTTTGTTGTACCGGTCGTGATCGTCCCGGGAAGGGATTTGCAACGTTGATTGATGCCATGGAGTATCTTGAGGAGGATTCGCCGGTTCACCTCCTGCTGGTGGGGGATCTCCTGGAAAACCAGGAACTGGTAGCCAGGATCCGGCAATCAAGGCACGCTGATCGTATCAAGTTGGCAGGATTCCGTTCGGATGCCCCACAGGTGGCCGCGGCCTGTGACGGTCTGGTGCTGCCCTCGGAAAGTGAAGGTCTGCCCCGGGTTGTGATTGAGGCCATGGCCTACCGAAGGCCAGTGGTTGTAACCCAGGCAGGCGGTATGCCGGAGCTTGTAAGGGACGGCGTAGACGGGCTGGTGGTCCCGGTAAGAGATTCCGAGGCCCTGGCGGGGGCACTGGACCGGATTGCCCGTGACCCCGAGCTGGCAACGACGTTCGGCAGGCATGGCCATCAGCGCATCAGTACAGATTTCAATACCGACACGACCGTACAGCAGACACTTGAGCTCTATCAGGAGCTGACCGACGAGCTTCACGCATGAAAAAATATCTCTTCTTCGTTAACCAGCCTTACTCCTATTCCATTCTTCGTCCGTTGCAGGACGAAATTAGGAAGCGCGGTGATGAGGTCGCGTGGTTTGTTGCAGGCTGTACTGCCGCCCCTCTTAGACCGGACGAAAAGCACCTGAAAACGGTGGCAGAGGTTATGGAGTACAACGCCATTGCGACCTTTGTCCCCGGCGACTGGGTGCCTTATTTCTTCCCGGGAATCAAAGTCGAAGTTTTCCATGGTATGGCCCGAAACAAACGGGGCCACAGCAGCGAGGATGAAAGCGACCATTATCGCATTCGAGGCTGGTTCGATCTGTACTG
>NZ_JAWLCH010000019.1:0-53910 GCF_041687235.1 Marinobacter sp.
GCGAAGTGTGTTTTGTACCGGAGGGAGAGAAGACGCCGATCTTTGTCCCCTGGGAAGAGCTGGTCGCCTGGGTGACGGAAGCCCAGGGCGTTACCGAGTTTGGTGTGCAGCGCCAGTGCGGCTTTGGCATTGGCTTCTATCACCCGGCCACGGGCGAGAAATACACCCTGGAGTTCCAGACTTATGGCCAGCCCCAGGCCATCAGCAACTGGGAAGCTGTCCGGGCGTACATGGAGTATGAAGTCCATACCCTGAAAGAGATCCAGGATCCATTGGACCTTCAGGGCCCGGACGATCCTCCCTGGGAGGGTGTCCATGTTTTCCGCAATGCCCGCAAACGCCTTCATGAGGAATACCGGGACGGCAAGCGGGGAGTGCTTTACCTGACCGGCTGGTACCTGTACCACCTGATCACCTTCTGGACCCTGCCCAACCGGCTGGTGGAGTGGGAGGTCAGGAAGATCAAACGCATGAGCCGGAAAACACTGCCCAAGGCCATGGCGGAGTGGTCTAAATCGCTTCCGGAAGACCAAAGGGCCAAACCCAGCGAGGAACTGAAGCGCCAAAGCAAGCGGGTGCTGGAACTGCAAAAAGCGGATCCGCAAAGGCCGGTTACTGAGATCTTTGCCCAGGTGAGTGAAGAGTTTTCAGGTGAGGCCTCGATGACTGCGTAACCTGGCGCTGAGGGTCCGGCTGGACACCCTGCATTCGCAAGATAGCTGCACCCACTGGGTGAGTGCATGTGAAGGCCCGCGCGGGGCGTTTATTGTGTCCGGTTAAAATAGCAATGGGCCCTGGCAGCGTTTGTTGAAGGGCTTGCTCTGAGCCAAGCCAAATTCCTTTGGGGAAGCCGGGTTGATGAACTGAACCTTCTTTGTTGCATCGTGCAACATCCGTGGTAATCTGTAACAAATGTTTGGCCATGCCACAGGAGGCTACCATGACGACCGCTGTCCGTCTCGACGACACCCTGGTCCGCCACGCTGCTGCCGAAGGCGCGGTTCATCGGCGCTCGACGCCCAAGCAGATCGAGTATTGGGCCGAGATAGGGCGTGCGGTTGCGGGTGAGGTGAGTGCAGAAGATCTGATTGCGATTCTCCAGGGTATTCGCCAGGTGAAAGTCGAGCCTGTGGTGCCTGAGTCTGTTTCCAGTGATGACCTCTGGGCTGAGGTGGATCAGGCCCGGGTAAGCGGTGATCTGGGTCGTTCTATCGCACGTGGGAGAACGGTGTATCAGGCGTCTGGAGAGAAGCCCGGCTATCTGGAGGCCATATATCCGGATGGCAGCCGGGAAGTGGGCCAGTTTCGCAATGGGCGGTTTGAGGCACTGAGTGACCGTGACAACGCAGCCTGAACTCTGGCTGCTGATTGGCGGTAACGGTGCGGGCAAGACAACTTTCTATGAGCGTTTTCTGGCTCGTCGGAAAATTCCTCTGGTGAATGCCGATAATATTGCCCGCAGCGTGTGGCCGGATGCGCCTGAAAAGCACAGTTATGAAGCGGCGCTGATTGCCGAAAGGGAACGGCTCCGGTTGCTCGAAGAGCGTCAGACGTTCTGCTTTGAAACGGTCTTTTCTCATCCTTCCAAAGTGGATTTTGTAGCAGCTGCCAAAGCCGCTGGTTTTCGCGTTCGGTTGTTTTACTTCCACCTGGAGCTGACAGCGTTGAATAAGGCGAGGGTAGCCTCACGGGTTAAGTCCGGCGGGCATAGTGTCCCTGAGGCCAAGATTGAGTCGAGGATTCCTAGAACCCTGGCGAATCTGCGCCAATGCATAGGTCTGGCGGATGAAATGCATCTGGTCGATAACTCCAGTCTCGACCAACCTTACATGCGCGTTGCGGTCTGGGAGGCGGGGCAGTGGCGCCTCTGTGAGGAAGATTTGCCAGAGTGGGCAACAGATCTGATCGATACCTGACGGATTGTTATGGCCAGCTGTCCGGCACTACAAATAACCGGTCGGTTTCCCGCCAGAGTCCGCTAACAGAGTTCTGTTCGAGTTTCGCGAACAAGAGGGGAAGGTTGTAGCGCTTGATCGTGTTAAGTGCTGCCGACACTTGCGCCGGCAAAGGCGGCTCACTCTGACACCAGGGTCCAATCCAGTGGGGCTTGTTCAATATCACCCAGCCCGGAATATCCGATGGCTTAACCTGTGAGAGATAGCACCACCGACCGCGCAGGTGATCGGTAGGCACAGACTCGGGAGCAACAAGGTGTTTGGCTGCCGGGTAGAACAAATATCCCGGCATGAAAATCCGGGGATTCACAGGTCCAGTGATTCCAGCGTCTCCCAGCAATGCCCGGGCCTCGGGTAGCCGGGTCCGCTGACTCTGCATGCGCAGCATTCGATCGGTTTTCAGATCCAGCCGGTCCCTGGCGTTTGGGCCGTACCACCGTGTTTCCCCGCTTTGCTCCGGAACCCCCAGGTAGTATTTGATGGCAATTTCGTGGTGTTCAATCCGGTCTTCAGAGCGATTGTGGACCACGAAATCCAGTTCGCCGATGGTCCGACCGTTAGACTGGATCTGCCGGTTCTGAAGAAGAACGTCCCAGCCCAGCAGATCCTCCAGCAACACCCGGTAAAGTCGCTCGAAGTAGAATCCGAGCCGCTTCTGAGGTGTCGCTTTCAACAGTGGCGGTGCTGTTTCGGGGTTGCGATCCCAGGCCAGAAGTTGGTCTGGCACAATGTTGGACAGGTAGCGGCCAGGTTCGAACGTCAGTGGTGAGTGCAGCAGCTGGGGCGCCCTACATAACCAGGCGAGATGCCGGATAGCGGGTGTGGTCAGTTCTGACGTGTGGTCATGCGCTGTTTTTGCATCCATACGGCCAGAATACCGTAAACTGTTCTCAGTGTAAGACGGTGAATTCGCGATCAGTCCTGTTATTGAAGGAGGCTTCATGCAATATCTTCACACCATGATCCGGGTAAGCAACCTGGATGAGACCCTTCATTTTTTCTGCGATCTGCTGGGAATGGTTGAGATCAGTCGTAAAAGCAGCGACAAGGGCCGATTCACCCTTGTTTTTCTGGCCGCGCCCGAAGACGAAGCCCAGGCCCGTGAAGATAGGGCGCCGATGATCGAGCTTACGTACAACTGGGATCCAGAAGAGTACACCGGTGGGCGCAATTTTGGCCATCTGGCCTACCGGGTTGATGATATCTATGGGTTGTGTGAACACCTGAAGGCCAATGGCGTGACGATCAACCGCCCGCCGAGGGATGGTCATATGGCGTTTATTCGTACCCCGGACAACATCTCTATCGAGCTTTTGCAGAAAGGCGAGGCGCTACCGCCCAGAGAACCCTGGGCCAGCATGGAAAACACCGGCACCTGGTGATGATAGGCCGGGCCGCCGTAAAGGCTTGAAAGTGGTATAGTAAGCGCCTGCAATACAGCTTTCGCATCAGGATGATGCATTCAGAACATGGAGGAGTTTGATGGACGATTGGCAAGGATGCCTGGACCCCCAGTGCCAGACCGCATTGTTACGAGCCCGGGAAAATGTCGAACGCCGCGGTGGCTCGGTGATTACTGTTGAAGACTACCTGCTTGCCCTGCTGGATTCCGCCCCCGTGATTACCCGCTTTCTTCGCGGTTGGGGTGTGGATATGGACGAGCTCACCCGAACGATTCAGTGTGAACAGCCTATCGTGACCGAAGTCGGCGGCGAAGGGCAGTTATCTTCACAACTGATGTACTGGTTTGCAGCCGCCCGGGAAACCACTGGGTCGCCATGGCTTGGGTGGTCGCAGCTGCTGGAGACCCTGGTTCGTCATGCCGAGCGGTTGCAGGAAAAAGCCTATGTGGCGGTATTTGAGCTGGTCGCCCGCTGGCCTGACGCTTCCGAGGAGCGGGAGCCGTCGCCTATTGATGATTGCCAGAGAGCGCCCGTGGTGGTTGCGGATTCCGCATGGATCGAATTGGCCGAGGATGTTGCCATCGGCCTGGCGGCCTCTTCCTCAGGCATGATCTGGGTGCGTGGCGAGCGAGGTTCGGGCAAGACTGCCTGGCTTCAATCGCTGCTTCCGATGCTGGAGCAGGATTACGTTGAGCTGGATCTGCGGCGTGAAGCCGAGATCATGGCCAGTGATCTGCCAGTTCTTCCGGAGCGCCCGGAGGCGGGCAATCTCAGGGAAGATGCTCCACGCTGGCCGGTTCTGGTGCTGGATAACGTCTCGCCCGCGGACCTGAATGCGATGATGGATCAGCCGAGTGGTCTGGCCTCAGCATTGGTCCTTCAATGGGCTGGACCAATACTGCTGCTAGGGCCAGACGAGCCGGTTGGTGGCGCCGCAGTTGCAACGCTGCAACACCGCCTTGGGCGGACCCTGGACACCTTTGATATGCCGGGTTCAAGTGAAGTTCAGCGCCAGGCCATTCTGACGGCACATCAGGCTGCTATCGAGAAACAATGGAATATTCAGATCCCCCGGCCGGTGATACGGTTCGCCGCTACTCGACGAAGCCGTTGTGTGAGCACGCCCGGCGGGATGCTTCAATGGCTGGAGCGGGCAGCTGCGCGCCTGAATCTCTTTGCCCGGAGAGGCCCGGCGGAAGCCATGGCTCTTGCGGGGCAGGCGGAAACTCTCAGGCGTCAGTCCCTGGTTGCACTGGCCCGAAAGGAACCGCTTGAGGACATTGAAGCGTCACTGGGCGAAATCCAGCTTTATCGAGTGGCTGCCGAGGTGGCCTGGCATGAACGCAAAGCCGCCGGTACGCTGCGTCAGCTTTGTATTGAAGATTTGCGGCAGGAACTGGAGCGCTGGGTTGCAGCGCGACCCGGGCCGGTTCACTATGTGCTGCATTGTAATCAGCAGGATGGAGATTCAGCGGGTGCAGGATCTGGAAATTTACATTCGTGATCTGGAGCCGGGTGCGGTTTCGGGTTGGCTTGAGAGCCACCTGGATGAACTGGAACTGGATGATGGCGAGGTCACATCGGTCGTGAAGGGCGTTGCCCGCTATGAGGGCGAAAGGTTAAGGATATCTCTTTATCCTGGGGCATTTGGCAAGCGTTTCACCTCGTTGGTCATTGAAGGACCCCGGGTGCCCTGGAGCTGCGACCTGGATTGTGCGCGCAGTGCCTGGCGTGCCATGGATACCGAAATTCGCTGCAGTCCGGGAGACTGGAAAGAGGGTGAACCGGTAGAGGACGAGAAGTGGTGGCGGCTGGATCACCGTGGCGAGCAACAGGTCGTCTGGAACTGAAAGAGGCAGCCCGTGGGCTGCCTCTCTGTTTTTAGTGGGCGATCTTCATTCGCTCAGGATGGACACGTTATCGGCCTGAAGCCCTTTGTCCGCCTCGACAACATTGAAGCGAACCAGCTGGCCCTGGCGCAGAACCCTGCGACCACGGCCCCGGATGGCACGGAAATGGACGAAAACTTCATCACCACTGTCGCGGACGATAAAACCAAAGCCTTTCTTGACGTTGAACCACTTGACGGTGCCTTCTTCATTGCCCTCAGGGCTGCTTTCGTCGTAGTCATCCTCTTCGTCATTATAGTTCGGGCTTGGGGCGCGGTTGTTGGTTCGGGATGTGTTGCGCTGATTGGCCGGTTGTTTGGCTGAGAATGCAACGGCCAGAAAACCCGCTATGCCGAAAATAATCAGGGCGATGATGTAGGCGGCGATGCCACGGTTGCTACCCAGGGCTTCTACAAATTGTCCAGCGGCAATGAGGCGAAGCGGCTCGGGTGTGAAGGACAGCAGCAGGGCAAGCACCAGCGGTGCGGGGATGGCGATCAGGAGAGCAACAAGGATCGCTTTGGATGGATTACGCATTGACTGAAATTTCTCCATTCTTGTAACGCTAACGATAAAAACCGGATATCGGGTAAAATCGCAGATCCGGCCGGTGAAAACCGCCAGTTCCCCGGAAAACGGGCTCGCTGGCGGGCAAAAGCGGCATGATACCAGATTAACCCGAGCGCTGACCAAGCAACGGGATAAGCAGTGTCATTGATCACACTCTTGAGAGATCCACCCAGGGGAGTACCAATACCCAATGAGCCAGAACGATCTGGAAACCCGATTGGACGAGCTGGAAACACGGCTGGCCTTTCAGGACGACGTTATCAATACCCTGAGTGAACAGGTGGCCAGGCAGGAACTGGACATTCGTGAATTGTGGGAGGCCAAGCGCATGCTGCACAAACAGCTCAAGGATGTTTCACCGTCCAATATCAAGTCAGAGCAGGACGAAACCCCTCCACCTCACTACTGAAAATGGGGTCAGAAGAAAAGTTCTTCTGATCTGGCCCCAAGTTCACGTCCTAGGCCAGAAGTTCGATCAGAATCTGTTCGTAGATTTCGGACAGGGTGTCGAGATCCTCGGCCTTCACGCACTCATCCACCTTGTGGATGGTGGCATTGATGGGGCCAAGCTCCACCACTTGTGCGCCAGTGGGTGCGATGAAGCGGCCATCCGAGGTGCCTCCGGAGGTCGAAAGCTCGGTTTCCCGGCCAGTCACTGTGCGTATGGCCTCCTGGCTGGCGGACACCAGTGCGCCCTTATCGGTCAGGAAAGGGCGGCCACTCAGATGCCACTGCAGGTCGTACTTCAGGTTGTGGCGGTCGAGGATGGCGACCACCCGTTCCTCCAGGCTTTCGGCCGTGTTTTCTGTACAGTAGCGGAAATTGAAGTGCACCAGGCATTCACCGGGAATAATGTTACTGCCGGTGCCCGCTTCCAGCTTGGTGATCTGGAACGTGGTTGGCGGGAAGAAGTCGTTGCCGTTATCCCAGAACTCCTTTGCCAGCGCATCCAGGGCCGGAGCCACTGAGTGAACCGGGTTCTCGGCCAGATGTGGATAGGCTACATGGCCCTGAACACCGTGTACCGTCAGGTAACCATGCAATGAGCCCCGGCGTCCGTTCTTGATCACGTCGCCCACTTCATGAGTGCTGGAGGGTTCGCCAATCAGGCACCAGTCGATCTTTTCGTTCCTCGCTTCGAGGGTTTCCATCACCTTGACGGTGCCATGCTGGGCCGGCCCCTCTTCGTCACTGGTGATCAGCAGGGCAATAGACCCCCGGTGATTCGGGTATTTGACAACGAATCGCTCACAGGCGGTCACAAAGGCCGCCAGACTGCCCTTCATGTCCGCCGCACCACGTCCGAGGAGATAGCCGTCTTTGACCACAGGATCAAAGGGCGGGTGTGCCCAGTTCTTCTCGGGCCCGGTTGGAACCACATCGGTATGCCCGGCAAAGGCCAGGACCGGTCCCTCGGAGCCCTTTCGGGCCCAGAGGTTATCGGTATCGCCAAACCGCAGGTTTTCGCCGGCAAAACCCAGGGGCGCCAGTCGCGACATCATCAGTTCCTGGCAGCCGGCATCGTCGGGAGTGACAGACGGCCGCCGGATCAGGTCAATGGCAAGATCGAGAGTGGGGGAATCAATTGTTTGCATGCAGCTCTTCATTCAGCTCGATGGCGGACTTGTTGGTTTTGCACTCCACCGCGCCTGTCTGGCTGTTACGACGGAACAGAAGGTCCGGCTGGTTGGCCAGATCGCGGGCCTTGATGACCTCAACCAGTTCGTTGTTGTCATCCAGCAGCGCAACCTTGGTGCCTGCAGTGATGTACAGACCGGCTTCAACCTTGCAGCGGTCGCCCAGCGGGATGCCGATACCCGCGTTGGCGCCGATCAGGCAGTTCTCGCCAACGGCAATGATGATGTTGCCACCACCGGACAGGGTCCCCATGGTGGAGCAGCCACCGCCTAGGTCGGAACCCTTGCCAACCATAACGCCGGCGGAAATACGGCCTTCGATCATGCTGGTGCCTTCGGTACCGGCATTGAAGTTGATGAAGCCTTCGTGCATAACGGTCGTGCCTTCACCCACATAGGCGCCAAGACGAACCCGTGCGGTATCGGCAATACGAACACCTTTTGGTACCACGTAGTCGGTCATCTGCGGGAACTTGTCCACCGATTTCACTTCCAGCGTGCGGCCTTCCAGGCGGGCCTGGAGCTGGCGGTCGGGGAGCTCATTCAGGTCAATGGCTCCTTCGTTGGTCCAGGCCAGGTTCGGCAGAAGGCCAAAAATACCGTCCAGCTTCAGGCCATGGGGTTTCGCCATGCGATGGGAGATCAGGTGAAGCTTGAGGTACACCTCGGGCGTGCTGGACGCTGTGTCATCGGTTTCCAGCACCGTAACCACCACTGGGCGTTCACTGTTGGCTGATTTTTCAGCCAGTGCTGCCTGGTCGGTCTGGCCAACCTGGCGCAGGGCATTGGCCAGTTGGCTGAGTTGCTCGGCGGTCGCACTGATCGCCTGATTGCCACCCTTGTAATCAAGGGCATTGGAGATGACGTCCATCAGGGTGTTATCGGGTGTCATGACCGGCTGCTGGTAAAAGACTTCCAGCCACTCGCCCTGGTTGTTCTGGGTGCCGATACCGATACCGAATGCAAAGCTCATCTGATGGTTACTCCTGTGTTGGTTAATAGGTGTTTCTACCATGCAGCCCATTCGTCTGCGTTAAAGCCCACACTTATTTGATCGCCGCGCTCAACAACGGGGCGTTTGATGATGGATGGATTCTCCAGCATGATCTCGTGGGCACTTTGGGCGCCAATGGTATCACGAACCTCTTCGGGAAGTTTGCGCCAGGTGGTGCCACGGCGGTTGATGAGGGCTTCCCAGCCCAACGTCTTTTCCCATCGTGACAGCAGTTCGCCGTTCAGGCCGTCTTTCTTGAAATCGTGGAACTGGTAATCGACACCGTTCTCGTCCAACCACTTTCGGGCTTTCTTCACCGTGTCACAGTTTTTGATGCCATACAGCTTCATGTCCGGTTCACCTTAACAAATTCAACAATGCGGTTTGCTGCCTCAACGCACTCTTCCAATGGCGCAACCAGGGCCATCCTTACCCGGTTTTCTCCGGGATTATGGCCATCGACTGTTCTGGACAGATAGCGCCCCGGAAGAACGTGAACATTTTGCTGGGCGGACAAGTCCCGGGCAAAGGTCTCGTCGTCCATCGGGGTCTCCGGCCACAGGTAGAAACCGGCGTCCGGGAAATCCACATTCATGACTTCCCGGAGAATCGGCACTACGGCCTCGAACTTGGCGCGGTAGGCTGCTCGATTCTCCCGAACATGATCTTCATCGCTCCACGCCGCAATACTGGCCAGCTGGTTGTGGATGGGCATGGCGCAGCCGTGATAGGTCCGGTATTTCAGGTAGCCCTCGAGGAGGCTCGCGTCACCGGCGACAAAACCCGAACGTAGCCCGGGAAGGTTGCTGCGTTTGGACAGGCTGTGGAACACCACGCAGCGGGAGAAGTCGTCGCGGCCAATGGCGGCGCAGGTTTGCAGCAGGCCTTCCGGTGGATTGTTCTCGTCCGGGTACAGTTCGGAGTAGCACTCGTCGGAGGCGACGATAAAGTCGTACGTGTCGGCGAGCGCAATTACTTTTTTCAGAATGTCCCTCGGGATGACGGCGCCACTGGGGTTGCCGGGCGAGCAGAGGAACAGTACCTGGCACTCGTGCCAGGTGGATTCCGGGACCGAATCAAAATCGGGAATAAAACCGTTGGAACCGTCGCAAGGCAGGTACACCGGGGTGGCGCCGGCCAGGAAAGCAGCGCCCTCGTACACCTGGTAAAAAGGATTGGGGCTGACCACTGTCGCAGGCTTGCTGGCATCCACTACTGCCTGCACCAGCGAGAAAATGGCTTCTCGGGTTCCATTCACCGGCACGATGTTGCGGGCCGGACTGAGGCTGCCGGGTGTCAGATTGAATCGCCGGGTCGCCCACTGGCTGATGGTTTCGCGGAGCTCGTCCGTGCCTCGGGTTGTCGGGTAATTGGCAAGCTTGTCCAGGTTATTGGCAATGACCTGTTTGACGAAGTCGGGCGATGGGTGTTTGGGCTCACCGATACCGAGCGAAATGGGCCGGAGGTGATCAGGCACGCTAATGCCAGCCTTCAGTTTGGCCAGTTTTTCAAACGGGTAGGGGTGGAGTCTGTCCAGATTCGGATTCATTGAATATCGTCCAGCATTTTACAGAGATCCTGCTGCAGGGCCTGGCATACGGCCGGGTCCCGGATGGGTTCGCCGTGCTCGTCGGTAACGAAGAAAACGTCCTCTACACGCTCGCCCAGGGTGGCGATCTTGGCGTTGCTCAGGCGCACGCGATGTTCCAGCAGTACCTGGCCGATGCGGGCCAGCAGACCGGGCCGGTCCGGCGTGATCACTTCCATCACGGTGCGCTGGTTGATGGTGTCGTTCGAGAATGTCACTTCGGTCGGAAAGGCGAAATGCTTCAGTTGCCGCGGCGTGCGCCGGTGGATGATGTCCGGATAGTCATCCGGGTCATCCAGCTCTTCAATCAGGCGTAAGCGCACCCGCTCCTTGCGGGCCGGGTCGATGCCCAGGGGCTGGCCTTGCTCATCCAGCACCACGTAAGAGCTGATCGAGTAGGGGCCTTCGCTGGAGCTGATCCGGGCGTCCACGATGTTCAAGTTCAGTTGTTCAAGTACAGCGGTAGTCGCGGCAAACAGGGCAAC
This sequence comes from Marinobacter sp., assembly GCF_041687235.1. Taxonomy (GTDB): domain Bacteria; phylum Pseudomonadota; class Gammaproteobacteria; order Pseudomonadales; family Oleiphilaceae; genus Marinobacter. The sequence goes on from NZ_JAWLCH010000019.1 coordinate 10,522, forward strand.
CCGGTCCTTCATGTAGATAATGATCTGGGAGTAGCCGTCTGTGGGGCCGCCGCGGGTGTCGCGAATAAGCACCAGCGGGTCCGGATTGTCCCCATGTCGGATGATCGCGGCGGTTTGCCAGGCGATATCAACGGTAGAATCCTGGAGGAAGTAGTCCTCGTCGACGGTGTCCCAGATGGCATCGATCTGTTCATCGGTCATGTTCTGGGCGTGCAGGATCTCACGAGCTTCGGATTGGGTAGCACGAACCCACTCCTGCCGGTCGATCGGAGTCTCCGTGCCCCGGCGCAAGGCGCGTTTGGTCTCTATATAGAGTTGGCGCAGCAACGAGGCTCGCCAGGTGTTCCAGAGTTTGGGGTTGGTGGCGCTGATGTCGCACACAGTCAGCACGTAGAGGTAATCCAGGTGCGCCTGGCTGGGTACTGCCCTGGCGAACCCGTGGATGATGTCCGGATCCGATATGTCTTTGCGCTGCGCGGTCATGGACATCAAAAGATGGTTTTCTACCAGCCAGGAAATCAGCTGAGTGTCGCGTTCGCTGAGATGATGGCGCTGGCAGAACGCTTCGGCATCTATCGCGCCCAGTTCCGAATGGTCGCCGCCACGGCCTTTGGCGACATCGTGGTAGATGCCTGCGATATAGAGCGTTTCCAGTTTTGGCAGGCGATGGATCAGGCGGGAGGCGAGGGGGTATTCGTCCCGGGCCTCGGTACCGCTGAGCCGGACCATGTTGCGGATGACCCGCATGGTGTGGGCGTCCACGGTATAGATGTGGAACAGGTCGTGCTGCATCTGGCCAATGATCTGGCCAAATTCCGGCAGATAGCGGCCAAGCACGTTGTATTTCTTCATTGCTGACAGGGTCTGATCCAGCGCATGGGGTGTTCTGAGCAGCTCCATGAACAGGGTGGTCACGGCCAGATCGGACCGGAACGCATCGTCAATCAGGTGCCGGTGTGCCCGCAGAGACCGGATTGTAGTCGCCCGGATGCCCTTGATCTCCGGATGCTGAGCCATCAGCACAAAGATTTCCATAATGGCGTACGGGGCATAGGCAAAGACCTGATTGTTTACGGCCTCTATATAGTAATTGCGAATCTGGAAGCGCTTGTTAATTGGCTGGATGGCGTCTTCGGAGGCGCTGCCGAGAATCGCCTCGTCATAATATTGCAGGATCACATCCGCCAGTTCGGCGAGGGCCAGAACAGTGCGGTAGTAGGACTGCATCATCAACTCGACGCCGAGTCGCTTGCCCTCGTCCTTGTAGCCCAGCATCTGGGCCAGGGCCCGCTGGTGATCGAACAAAAGACGGTTTTCGTTCCGGTCGGCCAGAAGTTGCAGGCCATAACGCAGTTGCCACAGGAAGGTTTCACCCTGGAAAAGGATCTGGTGTTCTTCTTCGGTAAGGATGCTGAATCGGGTCAGGTCTGCAATATTCTGCAAGCCAAAATGCCGCTTGGTAATCCAGCCAATGGTCTGGATATCGCGCAGGGCTCCCGGGGAGCCTTTTACGTTGGGTTCAAGATTGTACTCGGTGTCGCCGTATTTCTGGTGCCTCGCCTGCTGCTCTTCGCGCTTGGCAATAAAATAGTCGCGGTCGGTACTGACACTGTCGGAATAAACCTGTTCGCTCAGTTCCGTGCGCAGCTCATCCGGACCGGCGATCGTGCGGGTCTCAAGCAGGTTGGTCAGTATGGTGATGTCTTCACGGGCGGCGGATTTGCTTTCTTCGATGCTGCGAACACTGTGGCCGATATCAAGCCTCAGATCCCAGAGCAGCGTTACAAAGGCCCCGAGATCTTCATGCCAGCTATCTTCAATGCCTTTTCGGGTAAGAATGAGTAGATCAATGTCGGAATGGGGGTGCAGTTCGCCCCGGCCATATCCACCTACCGCTATAAGGGCAATATCCGGTGAGTTGGAGAACGGGTAACGGTTCCAGATCAGTCTGAGAACGGTATCGACCGTGTCGGCCCTGGAGTGGACGAGGGCGCGAACGTCTGCGCCCTGTCGGAAGGCCTCGGCATCGGCGTTGTACCTCCCCTTCAAGAGCTCCCGGGCCGCCTTAACCGGAGAGGGGTCGTTACTGATGCGGGATTCCAGTTCGCTTTGGTCCACTTAGAAGGACTCTTCCTTTCGCTTGGTCAGAACCTCATGGCCGTCGGCAGTCACAAGGATGGTGTGCTCCCACTGAGCAGAGAGCTTGTGATCCTTGGTAACCACTGTCCAGCCATCCGGTAGAAGTTTGGTCTGGTACTTGCCCTGGTTGATCATCGGCTCAATCGTAAAGGTCATGCCTTCCTGGAGTTCCATGCCGGTACCTGGTTTGCCGTAATGCATGACCTGCGGCTCTTCGTGAAACACCGCGCCAATACCGTGGCCGCAGTAGTCGCGGACTACCGAATACCGGTGCTTCTCTGCATGCTGCTGAATCACGTGCCCGATGTCGCCCAGGCGGGTCCCAGGCTTCACCAGCTCGATACCTTTATAGAGGCATTCCTGAGTGATCTGGATCAGGCGTTCTGTACCCGGTTTCGGTTTGCCGACGATCCACATTTTGCTGGTATCGCCGTGGTAGCCATCCTTTATTACGGTGACATCAATATTAAGGATGTCTCCGTCCTTGAGGATTTTCTTCTCGGACGGAATGCCGTGGCAGATAACGTGGTTGACCGAGGTGCAGATCGACTTCGGGAATCCCTTGTAATTGAGCGGTGCCGGAATGCACTTCTGTTCGTTGACAATGTAGTCGTGGCAAATCCGGTCGAGTTCTTCGGTGGAAACGCCGGGCTTGACGTAGTCGCCGATCATCTCGAGAACTTCAGCCGCCAGGCGGCCTGCGACGCGCATCTTTTCGATTTCTTCCGGAGTCTTGATCGATACCTGCATTGGGCTTCCCGTTGATTTGTATCAAACCGGCATTTTAAGGGGCCTGCTGCCCGGGTACAAGGAAGCTCGTCCTCAAAAATAATGGCGTTTACTGCCCCGATTATGGTATAAACGCGCCCGCCGGAAACGAATCCGGCAAATTCACACACGTGTCGGCACGTTATCCCAGGGTGCCTGCTTCTGCTTTTGAAGGAGCCAGGTTGGGGTAATCGGATACGTGGAGGACTAACCCGAAGCTAAAAAGGTAACTATCATGGCTCAGGTAAATATGCGTGACCTGCTGAAGGCAGGTGCTCACTTCGGTCACCAGACCCGCTACTGGAATCCGAAAATGTCGAAGTTCATCTTCGGCGCCCGTAACAAGATTCATATCATCAACCTTGAGCAGACTGTTCCTGCCATGAACGACGCTCTGACGTTCGTTCAGCAGCTGGCAGAGAACAAGAACAAGATCCTGTTCGTTGGCACCAAGCGCGCCGCGGCCAAGATCATCAAGGAAGAAGCCGAGCGTGCTGGTCAGCCGTTCGTTAACCACCGTTGGCTCGGTGGCATGCTGACCAACTACAAGACCATCCGTCAGTCTATCCGTCGCTACCGTGATCTGGAAACCCAGAGCCAGGACGGTACTTTCGACAAGCTGACCAAGAAAGAAGCGCTGGATCGCACCCGTGAAATGGATCGCCTCGAGCGTTCCATCGGTGGTATCAAAGACATGGGCGGCCTGCCGGACGCCATGTTCGTGATCGACGTTGACCACGAGCGTATCGCTATCAAGGAAGCCAACAAGCTGGGCATTCCTGTTATCGGTGTTGTGGATACCAACAGTGATCCGGACGGTGTTGATTACGTGATTCCGGGCAACGATGACGCCATTCGTGCGATCCAGATTTACGTGAAAGCCGTTGCTGACACCTGCATCGAAGCAGCCCAGTCTGCCGGTGCCGGCGCTGACGAGTTTGTTGAAGTCAGCGAAGACGCTGAAGGCGCTGCTCCAGCCGCTGAGTGACGCTTTACCTTCACGTTTGAGATGTAAGGTATGCCCGGGGTTGCCCCGGGCATACCTCCCCACCGAATTCGGAACAGTTGAGAGGATTGAACATGGCTGCAATTACCGCCGCAATGGTCAAAGAGCTGCGTGAGCGTACCGGCCTTGGCATGATGGAGTGCAAAAAAGCACTCGTTGAAGCTGAAGGCAGTGTGGACGCTGCAATCGAAGAGCTGCGTAAGTCATCCGGCCTGAAGGCCGCCAAGAAGGCCGGCCGTACCGCTGCTGAAGGCGCTTCACTGATCAAGATTTCTGACGACAACACCGTTGCCTTCATTCTGGAAGTGAACTCCGAGACTGACTTTGTTGCTCGTGATGACAACTTCCTGAACTTTGCCAACGAAGTTCTTGGTGTTGCCTTCGAGAAAGGCGAAACCGACGTGGCCAAGCTGATGGAAGGCGATCTGGAAGCCAAGCGTGAGGCGCTGGTTCAGAAGATTGGCGAGAACATCACTGTTCGTCGTATCGTCAAGGTTGAAGGCCCGGTTGTTGGTGGTTACGTCCACAGCAACAACAAGATTGCTTCCGTTGTTGCCCTGACTGCCGGCGACCCTGAAGTGGCTCGCGACATCGCCATGCACGCTGCCGCTGTTAATCCGCGCGTTGGCAAACCGGAAGATATGCCGGCCGAAGAGCTGGAAAAAGAGAAAGAAGTCATCAAGGCCCAGCCTGACATGGAAGGCAAGCCTGAAGAAATCGTCGAAAAGATGATGGGTGGCCGCATCAAGAAGTTCCTCAAGGAGAACAGCCTTGTTGAGCAGCCGTTCGTCAAGAACCCGGACCAGACCGTGGGCGAACTGATCAAGTCCAACGGTGGCGAGCTGGTTGGCTTCGTTCGCCTGGAAGTGGGTGAAGGCATTGAGAAGGAAGAAGTAGACTTTGCTGCCGAAGTTGCTGCTGCAGCTGGCACAGGCAAGGCCTGATCCTTCGTTTGGTGCAGCAGGCATTCAGCCACTGCATCACCTGAGTCTGCCACGTTAGTCGGGAACTCCCGGCTCTCGTGGCGGGCTTGTATCTGAGATACCCCTTTTTTGAGGAGTATGTCAGATACAAGCCTGCAACGGGTATCACGCCGGATAGCAGCCAACAGACGAAAAGGGGATCATCATGCCGACATCATCGAAAACCCAGCCCAGATACAAGCGTGTTCTGCTCAAACTCAGTGGCGAGGCCCTGATGGGGGAGCACGATTTCGGTATTGATCCCAAAGTTCTTGACCGCATGGCGCTGGAAATTGGCGCGCTGATCGGGATCGGCGTGCAGGTTGGTCTGGTGATCGGCGGCGGTAACCTGTTCCGTGGGGCTGCGCTGAATGCTGCGGGCATGGATCGGGTGACCGGTGATCACATGGGCATGTTGGCCACCGTTATGAATGGTCTTGCCATGCGTGATGCCCTGGAACGCTCCAATATCCGGACTCGCGTTATGTCGGCCATCCCGATGAGCGGGATCGTGGAGCACTACGACCGTCGTCGGGCGGTTCGGGATCTCAAGGACGGCGATGTGGTGATCTTCTGTGCCGGTACCGGCAACCCCTTCTTCACCACCGATTCAGCCGCCTGCCTCCGTGGTATCGAAATAGAGGCCGATGCGGTGCTCAAGGCCACCAAGGTGGATGGCGTATACTCTGCGGATCCACATCTGGACAGCAGTGCAGAGAAATACGATTACCTCACCTATGATGAGGTTCTGGACAAGAAGCTGGGCGTAATGGATCTGACAGCCATCTGCCTCGCCCGGGACCACGGCATGCCACTGCGGGTATTCGACATGAATCGCGCGGGAGCGCTGACTCGCATCGTAACCGGCGAAAAAGAAGGTACACTGATCGAATAACTTGCTGTCCGGGTTCCCTGCCATCAGGGGCCAGATTACAGAATGAAATGACGAACGAATTGAGGATGCTGAAGTGATTAACGACATCAAAGCAGAAGCCGAAAAGAAAATGAAAAAGAGTCTGGAGTCTCTGAACTCGGCGTTCAACAAGATCCGCACCGGCCGGGCTCATCCCTCTATCCTGGACAGTGTCATGGTGAATTATTATGGCCAGGAGACGCCGCTCAAGCAGGTGGCAAGTGTCAATGTTGAGGATAACCGGACGCTGACCGTCTCTCCCTGGGAGAAAAACCTGATGCCGACCATTGAGAAGGCCATCATGAGCTCCGATCTCGGCCTCAATCCGGCCACCAGTGGCGATATCATTCGCATTCCGATGCCCATGCTCACCGAAGAAACCCGTAAGGAAATGGTCAAGCAGGCGAAAGCCGATGCTGAACACGGCCGCGTCTCCATCCGTAACGCTCGCCGCGATGCAAACAGCATGATCAAGGATCTGTTGAAGGAAAAGGAAATCACCGAGGACGATGAGCGCAAGGGTGAAGATGAGATCCAGAAGCTGACAGACCGCTACATCGCGGAAGTCGAGAAAATGCTCAAGGCCAAAGAAGAGGACCTGATGGCGGTTTAACCGTCCGGGTTCACTTGCAAGCGAATTGAAAGGCCGGTGGTAACAGCTGCTCCGGCCGCACAGGGGATTTCATGACGGGAAATGTATCCGCAGAGATTCCGGTGTCGGCAGATAGCCGGCCCCGGCATGTGGCCATCATCATGGACGGTAACAATCGGTGGGCCAAAGCCCGTCGGCTCAAGGGAGTGGCAGGCCACAAGGCCGGTGTGGATGCGGTCAGGGCAGTTGTGGAAACCTGTGCCCGTGAAGGCGTGGAAGTCCTTACCCTATTTGCCTTTTCCAGTGAAAACTGGCGTCGGCCCAAGGACGAGGTGTCAGCCTTGATGAAGCTGTTCCTGTTCGCACTGGAACGGGAGGTGCGTAAGCTTCATCGGAATGATATCCGCCTCAGAATCATTGGTGATCGATCCGCCTTCAGCTCTGTGCTTCGCGAGCATATGGAGGCGGCAGAAGAGCTGACCCGGGGCAATTCCGGTATGACCCTGGTGATCGCCGCCAATTACGGCGGTCACTGGGATATCACTCAGGCCACCCGCAAGGTCGCGGAGCAGGTTCGGACAGGGCAGCTGGCGCCATCGGATATTACCGATGATCTAATCCAGCAGCACCTCAGTATTGGTGATCTGCCGATGCCAGACTTGATGATTCGTACCGCTGGTGAGCAGAGAATCAGCAATTTCATGCTCTGGCACCTGGCTTACACAGAACTCTACTTTTCTCCGGTGTACTGGCCTGATTTCCAGCAGGAGGAAATGCGCAAGGCCCTGCAGGCCTACGCCGGTCGACAACGTCGTTTTGGCCAGACAGATGACCAGATAGCGGCCAAGGCCCTACAACAATAACGAACGATAGCGACGCCAACCGTGTTAAAGACCCGAATTATTACCGCACTGATCCTGGCCCCTATCGCCATTGGCGGGATTTTTTTCCTGCCGCCCCTGGGGTTTGCGCTTTTCACTGGTGCCATTATCACCGTCGGTGCCTGGGAATGGGCGAATATGTCAGGCATTGGGAGCGCCGCAGCCCGTGTAGCCTATGCGCTGGCCACTGCGCTTGTTCTCTACGGATTGTTGAACGTGCCGTCTGTGGCGGTGCTCTGGCTGGCACTGCTCTGGTGGTGTGTCTGTTTCCTTCTGGTTCGCAGCTATCCTGCAGGCTCTGACAAATGGGGAAGCTTGCCGGCAAGAGCCATTATGGGGCTTTTCGTTCTCGTACCCGCGTGGGTCGGGTTGAACCATTTGCGCACTGGTGGCTTTCAGTTCGGTGACAGCACCAACAACCTGCTTCTCATTCTGTATGTCTTTTGTGTGGTTTGGGTTGCTGATATCGGGGCTTACTTTGCCGGTCGGGCGTTTGGTAAAGCCAAGCTGGCGCCCAGGGTCAGTCCTGGCAAATCCTGGGCAGGTGTCTGGGGTGGGCTGGTAGCCGTCGGGGTTTTTGCCCTGGTGGTCAGTTTCCTTGCTTCGGCAGGGGCGAGCGAGACGTTGCTTCTGGTGATCGCCAGTCTGGCTACAGGTCTGGTTTCGGTGTTGGGCGACCTGTTGGAAAGCATGCTCAAGCGACACCGAGGCATAAAGGACAGCAGTCAGCTGCTGCCCGGCCATGGCGGTATTATGGACCGGATCGACAGTCTGACCGCCGCCATTCCGGTGTTTGCATTAATTATTACCCAACTTGGTTGGCTGACAGCCGGGCACTGGTGACTATGGTTACGCGTCATATCAGTGTATTGGGGGCCACGGGCTCCATTGGTCTGAGTACTCTGGATGTCATTCGACGGCATCCTGAAAGGTTCTCGGTCTATGCGTTAACCGCCAGTACCCGTGCCGAAGAACTCGCTGTATTGTGCCGGGAATTCCGTCCCAGAGTAGCCGTTATGGCCGACCCCGAGGCTGCCAGTATTCTGTCAAAGTTGTTGGCAGATCTGCCGGGCACCGAGGTACTTGCTGGTCTGGAGGGACTTTGTGAGGTGGCCTCGGCACCGACTGTTGATACCGTGATGGCAGCCATTGTGGGGGCAGCAGGTCTGTCGCCGACACTCTCGGCGGTGCGGGCAGGAAAGCGGGTATTGCTTGCCAATAAAGAAGCCCTGGTGATGTCCGGTAAACTGTTCATGGACACCGTCGCTGAGGCGGGGGCGGAGCTTCTGCCCATAGACTCCGAGCATAACGCGATATTCCAGTGCATGCCGCCGGACAAGATACGAAATCCCGAAGCTGCCGGAATTACCCGGATTCTTTTGACGGCTTCCGGAGGTCCCTTCCGGGAGCATTCAGCCGAGGATCTTCGGTCGGTAACTCCGGCCCAGGCCTGTGCCCACCCCAACTGGTCCATGGGGCAGAAGATTTCCGTGGATTCCGCCACCTTGATGAACAAAGGCCTCGAGTTGATCGAAGCCTGCTGGCTGTTCAACACAACACCTCAGAAAGTAGAGGTGCATGTTCACCCTGAAAGCATCATTCATTCGATGGTTGAATACGCCGATGGCTCAGTCCTGGCCCAGCTTGGCAGCCCGGATATGAGAACGCCCATCGCCAATGGCCTGGCGTGGCCGGAGCGGATTGATGCGGGCGTTGCGCCGCTGGATCTGTTTGCCATTGGACGGTTTCACTTCGAGCGTCCGGATCTGGCGCGTTTTCCCTGCCTGCGTCTGGCTGCAGAAGCATTTGAGGCAGGTGGCACAGCGCCGGCGGTTCTGAATGCTGCCAATGAAGTGGCCGTGGCCGCTTTTCTGGAGGGGGCCCTGTGTTTTTCGGACATCCCCGTTATCATAGAGCGAACGCTGGTTGCGACGGCCGTTGAACCGGCCGACAGCTTTGACGTTATCTTTGCCAAGGATAAAGAAGCACGGGCCCGTGCACGGGAACAGATAGGTCTGTTAACTGTCTGATAGTCGCAGCAGACTGCTGCCCGGCTGAAGCCATCAATCAGGAACGCTATGCAGATTATTGAAACCGTCCTCGCACTTGCGCTCACTCTGGGCATCCTTGTGACCCTTCATGAATACGGTCATTTCTGGGTCGCCCGGCGTTTCGGCGTAAAGGTGCTCCGGTTCTCGGTAGGATTCGGGAAACCCATGTTTTCCTGGTACGACCGACACGGAACCGAGTTTGCCATAGCGGCCATTCCACTCGGTGGCTACGTAAAAATGCTGGATGAGCGGGAAGGGCCGGTACCCGAGGAGCTGAAGGACCAGGCCTTTACTTCCAAACCGCCCGGCCAGCGTATTGCGATTGCGGCCGCAGGTCCTGTGGCCAACTTTATCTTCGCTATTTTTGCTTACTGGCTGCTGAGCGTGGTCGGCGTTACCCACGTTGCGCCCATTGTCGGGCAGGTTACCGATGAAAGTGTCGCTGAGCGGGTGGGGCTGCAGGAAGGCATGGAGATTCACACGGTGGACGGCCATCGGGTGAGCTCCTGGCGTGATGTAAACATGCGCATTCTGGAGCGGACCGGCGAACAGGGTGTGATTTCGATGGATGTATCCGATGACGGAGCCCGTGGGACCGTCAGCGGTGAGCTTTCCGGCTGGCGTCTGAGTGATGATACGCCCAACCCGCTGGCAGAGTTTGGCATCACCCCCTGGCGGCCCGCGGTTCCTCCGGTATTGGGCGAGATTTCCGATGGCGGTCGTGCACAGGCGGCCGGGCTTCAGACCGGTGATCGGATTGTGGCAGTCAATGAAGAGCCGATCAGCAGCTGGTTTGAACTGGTAGAGTTTATTCGCAATGCCCCGGAGCAGACGCTTCAGATCACGGTTGAGCGCAATGGTACCGAACGTTCTGTCAGCGTAACACCGGAAGCCAGAACCCAGGACAGTGGCGAATCAATCGGTTTTGTCGGTGCCGGCGTGGAAGCCATCACCTGGCCGGAAGAAGTGCTGCGTGACGTCAGTTACGGCCCGCTTGCCGCCATTCCGGTTGCCCTGAGCGAAACCTGGGCAGATACCCGCTTGACGCTGGTGGCGATCAAAAAGATGGTCACGGGGCTGCTGTCGCCGACCAATCTCAGTGGTCCAATCACCATTGCCCGGGTTGCAGAAGCCAGTGTCAGCTCCGGATTCGAAGACTTCGTGCGTTTTCTTGCCTATCTCAGCGTGAGTCTGGGTATTCTGAACCTTCTGCCTGTGCCGGTACTTGATGGTGGCCATATTGTTTATTACACCATCGAAGCCCTTCGCGGAAAGCCGCTTTCCGAGCAGGCTCAGGCATTCGGATTACGAATCGGTATGGCAATGATCCTCACATTAATGGTGTTTGCTCTTTACAACGACCTGATGCGGTTGTGAGAATTGCGGGCTCCTTACGCGCATTAACCAGGCGAAATATTTGAATGAGACGTTCTCTTCTAGGTGTAGCCGTTGGCCTCGCTGTAGCTGTGTCCGGCCTGAAGCCAGCACTTGCTGATCAGTTCACTGTTGCGGATATCGAGGTGGAAGGCCTGCAGAGGGTATCTGCAGGTACTGTGTTTTCCGCGTTCCCTGTCAACATTGGTGAGCAGGTGGACGAGACCGAGCTGGCCGAGGCGATCAAGTCGCTGTTCCGGACCGGGCTGTTTACCGACATTGAGGCCAGCCGGGATGCCGGCGTGCTTATCCTGACGGTTCGCGAGCGCCCCTCCATCAGCGACATCGAGATTGACGGTAACAAGAACATTGAAACCGAGATGTTGATGGATGCGCTCGGAGGTGCCGGGCTCCAGGAAGGGCAGGTGTTCCGCCGAGCGACCCTTGAGCGCCTTGAGCTGGAGATCCTGCGCTCCTACATTGCTCAGGGGCGGTACAACGCCCGGGTGAAGGCAAGCGCGGAAGAGCTGCCCAGAAACCGGGTTGCGATTCGACTGGATATAAACGAAGGCTCAGTCGCCGCCATTCATCATATCAATCTGATTGGTAACGAGGATTTCAGTGACGAGGAGTTGCTGGACCTGTTTGAGCTGCAGTCCACGAGCTGGTGGAATTCGATTACCAATTCGGACAAGTACGCAAGAGAGCGGCTCAGCGGCGATCTCGAGTCGCTGCGGTCGTTTTATCTTGATCGCGGTTATCTGGACTTCAACGTTGAATCCAGCCAGGTGTCTATCTCGCCGGACAAGCAAAAGGTCTTCATCGCGATCGCTCTCAATGAAGGTCCCAAGTACACCATTTCCGAGATCAACCTCCGTGGCGATCTCATTGTGGATGAAGAGGAGCTACGTTCGCTGATACCGGTGGAGGAGGGCGACGTCTTTTCACGCTCCCGCATGACGGCGATTTCGGAATCTCTGGCATTCCGCCTTGGCCGCGAGGGTTACGCTTTTGCCAACGTCAATGCCGTTCCAGAACCGGGTGAGAACAATACGGCTTCGGTCACCTTCTTTGTTGAACCTGGCAAGCGGGCCTACGTGCGCAGGATCAATTTCGAGGGCAATGTTTCGACACGTGATGATGTCTTGCGCCAGGAAATGACCCAGATGGAAGGCGGTGTTGCTTCCTCTGACCGTATCGAATTTTCCAAGACCAGGCTGGAACGGCTGGGCTTCTTCCAGGCTGTAAACGTGGACACCGTTCCGGTTCCGGGCACGGATGACCTGGTTGATGTTAACTACTCGGTGGAAGAGCAGCCAACCGGCAGTCTGTCGGCCTCGGTGGGCTTTTCACAGGATTCCGGGGTCATCCTCGGTGCCAATGTTTCCGAAAACAACTTCTTCGGTACTGGCAAGAGGGTGTCCTTTGGTGTGAACGTCAGCGATGCCATCAAGAGTGCCAACATCTCATACTCCGACCCCTATTACACGGTCGATGGCGTAAGCCGAGGCTTCAGTGTGTTCGCCCGTGAGACGGACTACGAAGAAGAGGACATCTCCTCATTCCTGCTGGACGAGTACGGTGGCCGTGTTACCTTCGGCTATCCAACAGACAGTATCACCCGTCTGAATTTCGGCGCCGGTGTAACCCAGTCGAACCTCAAGGAAGGTCTGTTCACTTCGCAGGAAGTGAGTGACTTCATTGATGAAGAAGGCGACTCCTTCACCAACTTCTTCCTGTTCGGAAGCTGGCGGCGCAGTACGCTGAACCGTGGCGTGTTACCAACAGATGGGTACAGTCACTCGCTGTCACTCGATGTGGCAGTGCCTGGTAGTGATCTGACCTTCTACAAGGCAACTCATAAAACCGACTTCTACTATCCGGTTACCGACGACAATCGCTGGGTGTTCCGGGCACGGTCTGAAATCGGCTACGGCGATGGCTATGGCGATCGCTCCCAAATGCCGTTCTACGAACATTTCTACACAGGCGGTTATGGTTCGGTTCGCGGTTACGAGGCCAACTCCCTGGGGCTAAGGGCAACCAATAACGTGAACGATCTGTCTGACCCGGATCCTTTCGGCGGCAATCTGCTGACAGAAGGTGGGCTGGAGTTGATTTTCCCGACACCTTTCGCGGGTGATACCCGATCCATGAGGACGGCCTTCTTCCTGGACGCCGGCCAGGTTTTTGACACAGCACGGGGATTTGATCCCGAGCTTGGTGAGATCCGGACGGCAGCGGGCGTCGGCTTCCAGTGGATTACTGCCGTGGGTCCACTGGCGTTCAGTCTCGCCTACCCCCTGAATGACAAGGCTGGCGATGATACCCAGGTGTTCCAGTTCTCACTGGGCCAGACCTTCTAAAGCATGGATAATAACAATCTACGGATGAAAACCAGGAGAAAACCAATGTCCCGATTCGTGTTGATGTTCACTGCAGTGATCATGGCGGTTTCATTCCCGGCCATGGCCGAAACCCGTATTGGTGTGGTCGACCTGCGTCAGGCGCTGTTCTCGTCTGAAGATGCCAAGACCTTCAGCGAATCGCTCCAGAAGGATTTTGCAGGTGACGAAGCCCGGGTGCGTGAAGCTCAGGAAGAAGCCCGCAAGCTTCAGGAGCGCCTGGAGAAAGACGGCGCCATGATGAACGAAAGCGAGCGCAACAAGCTTTCCGGCGAGTTTCAGGAAAGGGTAAAAGAGTTTAACTTTTTGAAGCAGCGTCTGGATTCAACGGTGAACCAGCGCAAGCAGGCGTTTCTGGAACAGGCCCGTCCAGAAGTGGATGCCGCTGTTAAAGAGCTTCTTGAGGAGAACGACCTCGACCTGATCCTGCCAAGCGAAGCCGTTGTCTATGTGAAGCCGGAAATGAATCTGACCTCTCAGCTTCTCGACAAACTGAACCGTTAATCTGTGACGGGCACCCCGGTGCCCTGATCGTTGCTTGGGAGCACGCAATGACAGAAAGGTCCTATCGCCTTGGGGATATTGCCGATGCCCTGGGTGCGGAGCTTCGGGGTGATCCTGATGTCAAGGTATCAGGGCTTGCAACGCTGCAGGCCGCCTTGCCGGGCCAGATCAGTTTCCTGGCAAACCCATCCTATGGCAAATACCTGCCGGATACGCGTGCGTCGGCTGTCATCGTGTCTCCGGCCACCGCGAAGGATGCCCCGACCAACGTCCTGTTACTGGACAACCCCTACCTCGGCTATGCTCGCCTGAGTCACTGGTTTGACCCTGCTCCGGTCGCCTCACCCGGTGTCCATCCGAGCGCTGTCGTCGATCCTTCCGCTTCACTCGCCGGCGATGCCTGTATCGGTCCCAACGTGGTGGTGGAGGCGGGTGCCGAGATTGGCGAGAAAGTGGTCGTTGGAGCCGGCTCCGTTATTGGCGCCCGTACCAGAATCGGGGCGCATACAGTCATACGGCCAAGAGTCACTCTGGCTCACGACGTGGTCGTTGGTCAGCGCTGCCACATCCTCAGTGGTGCCGTCATCGGCTCCGACGGGTTTGGTTTCGCCAATGAGAAGGGGGTATGGCATCGTATCGCCCAGCTTGGTCGGGTGGTTCTCGGGGATGACGTGGAAGTGGGAGCCAACACCACCATCGATCGCGGTGCACTGGACGACACCGTGATCGGCAATGGTGTAAAGCTCGATAACCTGATCCAGATTGCCCATAACGTTCGCATCGGCGATCACAGCGCCATGGCGGCTATGGTTGGTATTGCCGGTAGCACCCGTATTGGCAGGAACTGTGTATTTGGTGGCGCCTCCGGTGTGGCTGGCCACCTGGAGATTGCCGATCAGGTTCATCTGACAGGTATGACCCTGGTAACCGGTGATATCCGGGAGCCGGGGGTCTATTCATCCGGCACCAGCGCCGATAGTAACCGTCAATGGCGCAAAAATGCTGTGCGCTTTCGCCAGCTGGATGCCCTGGCACGACGGGTCAAAGAACTGGAAAAGAAATTAGAGGGCTGAGGCCGATCAACATGATGAACATCGACGAAATTCTGGAATACCTGCCACACCGATACCCGTTCTTGCTGGTGGATCGGGTAACGGAGGTCGAAAAGGGAAAGTCGATCAAGGGCTACAAGAATATTTCGTTTAACGAGCCGTTCTTTCAGGGCCATTTCCCGAACAATCCCATTATGCCAGGTGTATTGATTATCGAGGCCATGGCTCAGCTGTCAGGTATTCTCGGTTTTGTGACTGTAGGCCGGAAACCTGCTGATGGCGTGGTACAATACCTCGCCGGTTCCAGTAAGGCCCGGTTCAAACGTCCGGTTCTGCCAGGGGACCAACTGTGTATGGAATCGGAATTCATCTCCGGTAAACGGGGTATCTACAAATTCGAGTGTCGCGCCCTGGTCGACGGTGAAGTCGTATGCGTGGCAGAGATTCTGACCGCTGAGAGAGAAGTTTGATGGCGACAAATGACTGGTCGGGTGTCCATCCTCAGGCAATTGTAGACCCGTCAGCCAGGCTTGGGGACAACGTCACTGTTGGACCCTGGAGTTACATTGGCCCGGATGTGGAAATCGGCGAGGGGACCGAGGTTCTCTCCCACGTGGTCGTTAAAGGGCCAACGGTGATTGGCCGTAACAACCGCATTTTCCAGTTCTGCAGTATTGGCGAAGAGTGCCAGGACAAAAAGTACGCAGGCGAGCCCACCACCCTGGTAATTGGTGACAACAACGTGATTCGTGAGAACTGTACCATTCACCGTGGCACGGTTCAGGATCGTGGGGAAACCCGTATTGGCAGCGGCAACCTTCTGATGGCCTATGTTCATGTTGCCCATGATTGCATCGTTGGCGACAACACCATTCTGGCCAATTGCGCGACCCTGGCTGGCCACGTAACCGTCGGTGATTTTGCGATACTGGGCGGTGGCACCATGGTGCACCAGTTCTGCCATATTGGTCCTCACAGTATGGCGGCCGGTGGCAGCATTGTTTTGAAAGACATTCCGGCTTACGTGATGGCCAGTGGCCAGTCTGCAGAGCCGCACGGCATGAATGTGGAAGGCCTTAAGCGCCGCGGGTTCAGCAAGGACGTACTTTTGGCCCTGCGCCGGGCCTATAAGGTCATCTACCGTCAGGGTCTGACGACCGAACAGGCGGTTGAAGAGTTGGAGAACGCCTATTCCGATGTGCCGGAAATACGGCCCCTCATTGACTCCCTGCGTGGAGCACACCGCGGCATCATCCGCTAGTCCGGCGGGAGCCACAGTCGGTGACGGATTTTTCTCACGCGATCATCAGCGAGCGTAAAATCACCTTCGGCATTATTGCCGGCGAGGCGTCGGGGGACATCCTCGGAGCCGGCCTTATCCGCTCACTTCGCCAGCGTTACCCCCATGCCCGCTTTGTGGGAATCGGTGGAGAAGAGATGATCGCCGAGGGCTTCCATTCGCTGGTGCCCATGGAGCGGCTGTCGGTGATGGGCCTGGTAGAGGTGCTGGGTCGTATCCGTGAGCTTTTCAGTATCCGTGCACGGTTATTGGACTATTTCTTTAGCACTCCTCCCGATGTGGTCATCGGCATTGACTCACCGGATTTTACCCTCGCCATCGAGCGACGCTGCCGTGAGGCAGGTATTCTCACTGTCCATTATGTGAGCCCCTCTGTCTGGGCCTGGCGCCAGAAGCGGATATTCAAGATTGCCAAATCCGTAAACCTCATGCTTACCCTGTTTCCCTTTGAGGCCCGATTTTACGAAGAGCATCAGGTACCCGTTGCTTTTGTGGGGCACCCGCTGGCCGATCGCATTCCCATGGCGCCGGATACCGTGAAAATGAGGGAGTCCCTTGGCATTGATGCCCATGCCTCGGTGCTGGCTGTCCTTCCGGGCAGTCGTGCAGGCGAGGTGGAGAGGCTTGGTACGCTGTTTTTGGAAGCGTCTCGCTGGATCCAGGAAAAACGCCCGGACCTTCAATTGGTCATACCCTGTGTGAATCGGGACCGGGAAAAACAGGTGCGTGATCTGGTCAATGCGTTGGATGTGAAATTGCCGGTCACTATCATTCGGGGCCGCTCCCGAGACGTAATGGCCGCTTCGGACGTAGTTCTGCTCGCATCTGGAACGGCAACGCTCGAAGCCATGCTGTTAAAAAAGCCGATGGTGGTAGGTTACCGTCTGAGCGGATTCAGCTACGCCCTGTTGTCGAAGTTGGTGAAGGTGCCCCACGTGGCGTTACCCAACTTGCTCGCCCAGCGCGAGCTGGTGCCGGAACTGCTTCAGGACGAAGCAACGGCCGAAAGCCTCGGTAAGGCGGTGCTCGAGCGTCTCGAGAACACGGAAGAGAGGGGGCGGCTCAAAGAAGCCTTCACCGAGCTGCACCATACTCTCAAGCAGGGTGCCGATGAAAAAGCCGCGCAGGCGATCTCGGATCTGGTAGAGCAGGGAGGCCGCTGATGCCGAAGGCTCCTTTGCCACCCTTCGAATGTCATTACAGGGGCTCTCTCCTGGCTGGTGTGGACGAGGTGGGTCGGGGACCGCTGATTGGAGCCGTCGTGACCGCTGCAGTCATTCTGGACCCGGACCGACCAATCGCTGGCCTCGCTGATTCAAAGAAACTCACCGAAAAGCGCCGAAATATACTTTTTGAGCAGATCCTTGAGCATGCCAGGGCCTGGAGTATTGGCCGCTGCGAGGCCCACGAGATCGACAGGCTAAATATCTATCAGGCAACGATGCTCGCCATGGAGCGTGCAGTTTCCGGTCTTGCAGTGAGGCCAGAATATGTCCTGGTGGACGGTAATCGATGTCCAGGATGGAGTTGGCCTTCAGAACCTGTCATCAAGGGCGATAGTCGGGTGGAAGCAATCAGTGCCGCTTCCATAATCGCCAAAGTAACTCGTGACAGAGAGATGGCCGAATTGGAGGCCCGATTCCCCGGATATGGCCTGGCCCAACACAAAGGCTATCCAACTCCCGTTCATCTTGAGGCCTTGCGTCGGCTTGGTGCAACGCCCGAACACCGCCGTTCCTTTCGTCCGGTTCAGGAAGTTATCGATGAGGTAGGGTTTTATCAGGGAGCTCTGACGCCCGACCAGGAGCGGCTGGAATACCCAACCGACCTTTTTGAAGATATCGATTGACAGTACCGCACTGAATCCTTAATATACGCGCACGTTGATCGGGGTAGCCCGATCAACAACCAGTTTTGATGCGGGGTGGAGCAGTCTGGTAGCTCGTCGGGCTCATAACCCGAAGGTCGTAGGTTCGAATCCTGCCCCCGCTACCATCTTTAAAACAAAGCCCGCTTTTGCGGGCTTTGTTGTTTTTAGCCCGTCAGTGACATAAGGCCCGCAATTGCGGGCCTTATTGCGTTTTAAGTTGCCCGCTTAGACCTTTTTACAATACCTCGCGCTACACCCAATCTCCCTGGGCAAAAAATTGCCCATCGTATCAGTAACTTCCCTTACTTCATTACCGATCCCTGACGAGAAATTGACAATTTCGTAACTAGGTAAATGACAGACTTCACATCGATAATCGGCCCCGTTTTATACAATTTCACAAAATCGACGATAAAATGGTTCCGAAAGCCTATGAAACGCGTCATCAAAATGTCACAGGCATGGATTGCCGCGTTTATTCTGGGATCACTGCTCACAGGGTGTGGAGGAGGTGGTTCTTCCGAGTCTGCAGGTACACAAACCGGTTCTGCTGATTCTGGCGGGCAGGTGTCTTCTCCAGAGCGCTCCGCCGTTCTGAGCTGGAGTGCGCCGCTGACCCGTGTGAACGGTGAGAGCATCCCTATGGGAGAGCTCGACCGATATGTAATCCGTTACGGCCAGGACGCTGAGGAGTTGAGCGAAGAGGTCGTTGTCACTAACGCCCAGGCCGAGGCAGAAATGTCTTATGAAGTAAGTGGTCTGGAAGCAGGGACCTGGTATTTCACCATTCAGGTTCAGGACACCAGTGGGCTGATCAGTGAGCCCTCCGATGTTGTAAGCAAGTCCATCCGTTCCTGAGTCGGAGTTCCCGCGCCTGAAGTTTGAAGTCTCAGGCCATCGGGTCCGCTATCGGGAGTTTCAGGGTGAATGAAGAGCCTTTGCCCGGCCTGGACCATACCGATATCTCCCCCCTGTGTTTTTCAACAACGGTTTTCACGAAGGAAAGTCCAAGGCCCGTTCCATGTACTCCAGCGAGCTCGGTACTCTTCTGGCGGCGATAGCGGTCGAACAGATACGGCAGTTCCTCCGGATCGATGCCGGTGCCTTCATCCGCGACCGTCAGGCAAGCCTGGTGTCCCGCACGGAATACCTGAATGCTGACGGCTGAGCCGCCAGGGCTGTATTGGACCGCATTGGTCAACAGGTTGATAACTGCCCGTTCCAGAAGCTCTGCGTTTCCTTTCAGCCAGAGATCCTCCGTACCCTGCAATTGAAGTTGAATCTCTTTTTCGACGGCCTGCTCACTGACGCTGTCCCGGGCGTTCTCAACGATGGCCAGGAACTCACACTCGTAGAACCGGGTTTCGGTTAACTGCTCGGCCCGTGCCAACTGCACGAACTCCTCGGCAAGGTGATAGCTTCGCCTGGCCAACCTGCCCAGTTGTTCCAGTTGGCTTTGTTCGATGTGGCTCGGGTCCCGTTTCAGTTGCTCGATCAGGGCAAGCTGGGAGACAAGTGGCGAGCGCACGTCATGGGAAATGAAGTCGATGGCTTCGCGGTGCTGTCTCTGCTGCTCCCGCAGTTCTGAAATATCAGAAATATTGGCGATTATGCCTTGCTGGTCGCTGTCAGGTAGTGAAAACGGCGCGAAGTGGATCAGGAAATCCTTGTCGCGGATTCTGAGGTCCACGGTTCGGCTCTGTCGCAGTGTCAGGGTGTCGGACACGGTTTCATGCCAGGGGGGTGTTTCCCTTGGATCATGCCCTTCAAGAAGCCTGACCAGAGGTAATCCGGCCAGGCTGGGCATGGGTTCCCGGAACCACTCCTCAATGTGCCCGTTGGCAAAGCGGATCACGCCAAGCTCATCGGTCACAATGATGCCGTCGGGCATGCGCTCGAAACTTCTTCGAATGAACTGCTGCATATGATTCAAGCGATCAGTGGCAATGCGGACACGTTCGATTCGGGCTGAAATGTTCTCGCTTGGCCTGGCAGTAGGATCTGCCTGGGCCGTTTGCTCAAGGCAAAGTCTGCGGAGGTAGCGCTGTATGGCTTCACGGCCGAGGTCGTTGGGAAGGACCAATCCAAGATGATACTGGGTGCCTCCGCGCAGCAGTTGAATCCAACTGCGATTGCTGTCATGAAACCAGTGGCCAGGTGTCAGGTTTTCCGGGATATCTGTGCGCGACAATTCCCGGGCGGAAAGAACATCATCTTCCTCGGTTAACAGCCACCCAGTGGGTCTGAACAGTGCCTGAAAGTGTTCCAGCAGCTGGGTTGGGTGTCTGCCTGAAGTCGGTGGCAGCGCCACCTGAGGGCTTCTGGCGAGGTCATCCAGCTGGCGGTTGAGGAACCGGTTGGTCATGGCAAGGCGCAGGCCGCTCGATACTGGAAATGCGAAAATGGGAACCAATACCGAGTTGGCGATCGGTACCCACCACCTCATTACCAGCAGCATGAACAGGTAGAACCCGGCCAGCGCAATTACAGCGGATGCGCAGGCAAGCAGAGTTCGTGCGGGGCGCATTGGGGGTAGGGAGAACGCCAGCAGCAGGATGGTTGTCAGCGCGAGCGCGGCGGAGGCCCACTTTGGCGCAGGCCGAATCAGCAGATCCCGAACCTGGGCAGAGTACACGTTGGCGTGAAATTCAACGCCGGACATGGGGCGGCTGAGGCCGGAAAACGGCGTCGGCAGTATGTCTCCGAAGCCAGCTGCTGTGGCGCCTACGAACACCGTTTTGTCCCGAAACAGTTCTGGTGAGGGGGGTTGAGTCAGTACCTGAGAGAACGAGTAGGCAGGCAGAGTCCCGGCGCCCCCGATCAGTGGAACGGCCCGATACTGGTCCCGGACGTTTACATAGGAGGGTGTGTCCCCGGTACGTGTGTTCTGCGGTCCTGCCCCTGTGGCTGCGAGGGCGAGGCTGGGCCAGAGTGTTTGCCCCAGGCCATTGAACAGATAGAGACCGCGCGCGACACCGTCGCTGTCCAACTCTACATGGGCATGGCCGAGACCAGCAGCCGCAGACGCAAGTGGTCCGACAGGCAGCTGTTCGCTCAACAGGTATTGCGATGTGGGCGGGGAAAGATAGGCCGGCAAAATCACATTGCCATGGCTGCGCATCTGCGCTGCGAGTTGCTCGTCGTCAGGTGACGATTCCGCAAACAGGATATCGAAGACGATGGTTTTTGCGCCTGCCTGTTCAAGCTTGGCAATCAGCTCTGCGTGCAGACTACGGGGCCAGGGCCAGCGGCCCAGACGATCCAGACTCAGCTCGTCAATAGTAACCAGAACCAGCTCATCGGAGGCTTTCACAGGGTTCGAGGTAATGGTCTGGTCGTATAGCCAGAAATCCAGCCGTTCTGGCAGTTCAGTGGTCTGGGTGAGCAGAAGGAGTGCCAGCAGTATCAGGCCCAGTGTCCAGGGGGTCGTTTTTATTGGCAGCCAATCCCGGTTCATGAGCCCTGCTGTGCGTTTCGGTCGATCAAAGGTTTATTCCAGGTACAATTCCCTCCCTGGTCCCCAGCGGCTTTGCAGAGGGCCATCAGAAAGAGCTTTCAGGCGCACAAAATACCGCCTTCCGGGAATAAGACGCAAGGCTGCGGTGGTATCAGACAACGTTGCTTCCTTGATGATGTTATTGAAACCGGGCTCCTCTGAGAGTTGCAGGCGGTAGTCTGCCGCGGTGTCAACCTTTTCCCAGAACACTCGAACCTGGCTGTCAATGTAGTTTACGCTGATAATTCGCACCGGAGGCAGGCTGCCGTTGACCACAAGTTGGCGCGGCTTCGTGGTGGCCACCGAATTGCCTCCAGCCTCAGTGACAACCCGCCAGTAGTACTTGCCGGGGCCGAGCGGGCGTGATGGCAGCGCAGTGGTTTCCGGGGCCCATTCGCTGGTGGCAATCAGGTTCCGGAATTCCTTGTCTTCGGCAATCTCTACCCTTGCCACTTCGTTTGCACCCTTGAGCTGCCACCGGAACTCGGGCATGTCATCATTCACCGTCGCGCCATCGGCCGGAGACTCCAGGCTGGCGGTCCGCGCCTGCAGATCGACCTCCACCGGAACGACACTGGGCATGCCTGCGGTGCCGCGAGTATCGAGGGCTGCCAGGTGAATTTCATAGCTGCCGTTGTCCAGTTGCCCGATATCAAAGCTGTTGCCGGAGATTTCACGGCTTTCCACCCAGCGACCGCTGTCGGTCTCAAAAATGTCCACCCTGTGGCGGGGGGCAGGGTCTTCCTGCCAGGTCATGGTTGATGGCAGTTGAGTCAGCTTTGGGGGGAGTGGGTTAACGGCTGGTGCCGGCGGAAGGCGGCGAATGCTCAGGCCCTCATTGCCGGTTGTGGACAGGCTGGCACCAAATCCGGCCGGAATACGGCGGGTCTTGCCAGGTTCTCCGAAATCGACGTCGCCCTCCGTGACTTGCAGGCTGGTGCCTCCCGGTGAGGTCTGAAGCGCAAATGCCGTTCCGCGAACAGCGGCAACTGCTGATGGTGTTTCAATCTCGAATCGGGCGCCGCCTTCCATTACCGGTTTCACCCGGGTATGGATTTCGCCGCTGTCGAGTCGGAGCCGGGTATCCACCATGCCGGCTTTGCCGTACTGGGTCAGACGATTGAAGATCAGTCGCGAATTGGGCGAAATCCGGACTTCCGAGCCATCAGCAAGTTCGATAGTGGCAGTTCCGGAAGCTGACAGGATTTCGTCTCCGACACGGATCAGAGTGTCTTCGTCGAGCGAAGTTTTACGGCCGGTACTTCCGGAAATCAGCTGAACAGTCCCGGCCACCGATGTGGCTCGTGCTGGTTGCGGCTGGCGCTTCAGCCAGGCCAGGGGGATTCTGACGCTATCGCCGGCTCCCAGCGTGGCACCATTGCCAATGCCGTTGTATTGCAGCAGGCGCCCGGCAGAGTAGTTTTGAGACAACAGGTCGTTGGCCACTTCCGAATAGCTTTCACCCGGTCGAAGAGTGTATATCCACTCTGGCATCGGGCTGGCGGAAGAGGTATCAGCATGACCTGCAGACCCACGCGTTACCGACAGTTCTGCAGCGGCAGGCATTGCGCCGATCAGTAGTGCAAGCGTCAGTAGCAGTGAAGGCAATCGCGCGGCCCGGCTGTCAGTCATTGGCCGCCCTGGCCGTTTCAGGGGCATCAAACGCCTGCTCCTGGGCCTTCATCGCTTCCAGGCGGTAGCCGCGCTGATAAATGGTTTTGATCCGGAAACCGTTCTCGGGGTTCAGACCCAGTCGCCGACGAAGGCGGCTCATGTGGGTGTCCACAGTACGGGTATTGATATCCCGCGCCAGCCCCCAGACCCGCTCAAGCAGCATTTCCCGGGTCAGCAGTCGACCCTGGTTCTGGAACAGGAAAAGGGTCAGGTCAAAATCCTTGTCGGTCAGGGTAAGCTCTTCACCGTGTAGGGAAATGACCCGTTGCTGGGTGTTGATTTCGAAGGGCCCATAGCGGAGAACTTCTTTCTCGCTGTCTGGATTGGTGCGCCTGGCCAGGGCGTTGATGCGCGCAACCAGTTCTGCTGCCCGGGCAGGTTTGGCGAGATAGTCATCGGCGCCAGCATCCAGAGCACGAACGATGTCTGCTTCGCTGTCCCTCTGGGTGAGGAAAACCACAGGAATCGGCCAGTTCAGCTGGGCCCGCACGCTTTCGAGAACATCAATGCCGGTCATATCCGGAATCTGCCAGTCCAGAATGAGCAGATCGTAGCTGCGGTGCAACACGGCGCTCAGGAAATTCTGGCCAGTAGGGAAGCTGTCGCAGTGGTGTCCGCGCTCAGACAGAATCGACTGGATGTGCTGTGCCTGTTCGGTTTCATCTTCAAGCAAAGCAATACGCATTAAGCCTCTCCCGGAGTGTTGCTTTTTTCGCCTGACAAGGTGCAGAGCTCTGGACGGACTGCTCTGCTATATCAAGCAATTATCACAAAATGTGGATCTGTATTCAGTATCGTTATGTAGACTTGCGTAAACGGACTGCAGGCTTTCCGTTGTCGTCATCCAACGTTTGTCGGCAGCCCGGGAAATTACTGCAGCCCCAGAACCAGCCTTTTTTGCCTTTTCGCCGAACCAGGGGCGAGAAACAATGGGGGCAGGGGATCGGCTTCTGGCCTGTGCCGTCCTTTGGGCTGGATTCTTCCAGTGGTCGGGTGCCACGGCAATCCGGGTATCGGGAGCAGGCATAGAACCGCCCGAACTTGCCGTCCCGCTCGAGCATGGGGGCCCGGCATTTTGGGCAGTGGGGCTGGTTTTCAGCGGTGGCGGTCCCGGAACTCGTTGAATCCCCCCCTGGCTGGCCTTGTGGTCGGTTCAGGAAGCCTTGGATCTCCTGCTTCAGAGTCTCCAGGAACTTCCTGGGGTCACCCTCGCCCCGGCGGATGCTATCCAGGGTGGATTCCCACACCGCCGTGCGGTCCGGTTTGCTCACCGATTCCGGCAAGGCGTTGATCAGTGCCCTGGCTTTGTCTGTTGCCCGAATGTGCCGGCTGTCCCGATACAGGTAGTCCCGCTTGAACAGGGTGTCGATAATGGCTGCCCGGGTGGCTTCGGTGCCCAGGCCATCCGTCTCGCGCAGGGTTTTACGGAGCTCTGCATCGGTTACAAAGCGGGCGATGTTGGTCATCGCCGAGAGCAGCGTGGCGTCGGTGAAGTGCTGGGGCGGCTGGGTTTTGCGCTCGCTGATACGGCTGTCTTCGCAGAACACCGGCTCGCCTTTCTCCAGTCGGGGCAGGGGTGCTTTTTCCGGTTCGGTGCGACCTTCCCGGAGCTTAAGCTCCAGAGTTTTCCACCCGGCCACCAGAACGGTGGTTTCTGTTGCCCGGAACTGGTGCTCGGCCACCCGCACCGTGAGTTTGCCTTCCCGGTGGACGGCGTCTGCGGCGAACTGCATCAGGTAGTAACGGCTGATGAGCCCATAGATTTTTTCTTCGGCTGCGGTCAGTTTTCCGTTGGGCGTCGGGCGGCTGGTTGGAATAATGGCATGATGCGCATCCACCTGTTTGTCGTTCCAGGCAGCGGTCTTCCGGGCCAGGTCAGCGCCATTACAGGCATTCTGAAGATCCGGTGCCACCCGGCCGATCGCCCGAACCACCTGTTCCCTCTGACCGTAATGCCCCTCGGGCAAATACCGGCAATCGGAACGGGGGTAGGTAATAAGCTGATGCCGCTCGTAGAGGTTCTGGGCCGTATCAAGCACTTCTTTGGCGCCCATCCGGAACAGCCGGCCCGCTTCAATCTGCAGCGCCGAGAGGGATAATGGCAGCGGGGGGGCTTCTGGCCGGTCCCGGAAGCGGGATTCGGTGATCTTGCCAGGTCGGCTGTTCACGCTCTCGGCTATCTGCTCGGCCACTTCCCGGCTCAGCAGGCGGTTTTCGTCGTCCAGATTGTCCTGGAACTGCTCGTCTGGCAGCCAGCGGGCAGTGAAGGTTTGTTGGTCGGCTTCCTCCTCCTGGGCCTTAAAGCGGGCTTCAATCCGGTAATACGGCCTGGGTTGAAAGTTCTCGATGGTGTTGTCCCGTTCCACCACCAGTCCCAGTACCGGGGTTTGCACCCGCCCAACGGAATAGACGCCCTGTTCGCCCTGTTGCTGGTAGCTGAGGGTGTAGAAGCGGGTCAGGTTGATGCCGTAAAGCCAGTCGGCCCGTTGTCTGGCCAGTGCCGAATGGGAAAGGCGACGGAATTCCCGGTTGTCTTTCGGGCTCTGGATGGCTTTGGCGACGGCCGCCGGGGTCAGATCATTGATCAGGATCCGCTGCACTGGAGCGCTGGTGCCGAAATAGCGGATAACTTCGTCCACCAGGAGCTGGCCTTCCCGGTCCGGGTCGCCGGCGTGGGTGATGGTATCGGCCTGGCGGATCAGGGATTCGAGGACTTTGAGCTGCTGCCGCACGCTGTCCTTGGGCATGACTTCCCATTTTTCGGGAAACATGGGCAAATCTTCCTGGCGCCACTTTTTCCAGGCAGGGTTGTAGCGGGCAGGTTCGGCGGGTTCCAACAAGTGGCCGATGCACCAGCTTACGGTTGCGGCGTTTTCGCCGTTACCACAGCGAATCCAGCCCTGGCCTTTCTGGTGCGGGCCGGGAAGGGCGGCAGCGATGGCGCGGCCCAGGCTTGGTTTTTCGGCGATGTACAGGTGCATGGGGTCTGGTGTTTTGGAATCGGGATGGGAATGTGGCGTTTTGGCTTTATGCTGTCAAGGCTCTCGGGTGTGTACTGTATGTGTAGTAGACTGGGAGTCATATGAGCAGTGGCTGTGGGAGACCTGGAACATGAAAATTCAAACCGCAATTGAAGAAAAACTGAACGACACGTTCGATGCCCGCCTTCTTAAGGTGGAGAACGAGAGTCACAAGCACAGTGTGCCGCCGAATTCTGAAACCCATTTCAAGGTGACGCTGGTGTCACCAGAGTTTGAGGGGCAGATGAAGGTGCGTCGGCATCAGGCTATCTATAAGGTATTGGCCGAGGAGTTGGAGGGTGGCGTGCATGCGTTGGCGCTGCACGTGTATTCGCCGGAGGAGTGGGAGGCAACCGGTCAGGCAGCGCCGGAGTCTCCTAATTGTATGGGCGGGTCCAAGAAGGATCCGGCGATGGCGGCGCGATCCGCTCAGGGAGAGGGTTAATGAGTCAGTTTTTCCAGATTCATCCGGAGACGCCGCAGAAGCGTCTGATCAACCAGGCGGTGGATATTCTTCGGCGTGGAGGGGTGATTGTTTACCCCACGGATTCCGCCTATGCCATTGGCTGTCACCTGGGGGACAAGCAGGCGGCGGACCGGATCAAGCGGATTCGCAGGCTGGATGACAAGCACAATTTCACGCTGGTGTGCCGGGACCTTTCGGATATCGGGGTGTATGCAAAAGTTGATAATACTCAGTATCGGTTGTTGAAGAATTTCACTCCTGGCCCCTACACGTTCATTCTGGATGCGACCAGTGAAGTGCCGCGTCGATTACTGCACCCCAAGCGCCGTTCTGTGGGCGTGCGGGTGCCGGATAATGCCATTGTCCAGGAGCTTCTGGGCGAGCTGGGTGAGCCGATTATGAGCAGTACCCTGATCCTGCCCGGTGAGACGGAGCCGATGACAGACCCTTATGACATCCGGGAAACCCTGGAGCATGAGCTGGATCTGATTATTGATGGCGGGTTCTGTGGCATGGAAGCAACCACGGTGGTGGATTTCACCGGAGAAGCGCCCGTGGTGACGCGGGTTGGCAAAGGGGATCCGGCACCGTTTGAGGTCTGAATTGCAGGTTCAGGCCCGGGCGTTCAGGTTGAACGCATACGTCCGGGCATTGCCTGCCGCTTCTATCTGCTCGGCACTTACCGAGCGCCGCATAGTGTCGTACCGGTGAACCAGGTCCTGAAGGCCGTTGAACTGCTGGTTTTCGCTGATCAGCGTGTCCAGTAGCGGGTTGTTGACCCCGTAGGCCTGGTTCAGCTTCAGCGCATTGTCCATGAAGTGCAGGGTCGGTTCGTTGGTGCTCAGTCGATTGAACGCTTCCTTGAAGTTTTTGTTCACGTTCAGGTCTTTCTGAATCAAGGCCCGGGTCTTGTCCGCAATCTTTCCTTCCACGGCAATGCTGCCGTTTTCGTTCTTGCTTACGTTCAATGCCGTTGCCGGGTGCAGATTGTATTCGGCAAGTTTGTGCCGCAGCGTCTCACGCACGAAGGCAAGATCCTGCCCCACGGTTTGCCTGTAGTCGGCCATGGCGAGTCGGCGTGCTTTCAAGCGGCCAGGGTCTGCCAGGCTGGCGTCCGACGGTGTAAAGCGGTCGTCGCCGGATGTGGGCTCGCTCTCCACGGTTTTTGTCTGCGCCTTGCCAGCCGCGGCTTCCGGGCCAGTTGCCGGTGTCTGACGCTTTTCCATGGCCTGCTGGAACTGGGTGCTCGCCCGGATCAGTGAGGTCAGTAGGGACATGGATGGGTTTCCTCCTTCAGCCAACCGGAGTGCGGTTGTCGAACAGTCAGCGTTTGTGATGTCTGGTAACTACCACTGAACTTTGCAGCTTTCAGGCCAACTCCATCGAAAACACCTGGTCTGTTTTTTAGTGCGGGCAATGTCATTGACCACTCTTCGATCTGATCTGGATCAGGAAATAATTGACGCATATCTATAAAGTTTGGCGACAGTTGGCCGTCAAATTAACCAGTAAAAACAATCTTCCTTTGAGCCGCCGGTCGAGCGGCTCCTGTATCGGGTTGCCATGAAAAGACACTACTCCATCCGTTTTCTTCTTCTTGCTGCCCTGGCGGTGGCGTTCTCACTGGTGCTCGTGTTTACCGTGCTCTACAACGCGGATTCACAGCGTGATCATGTGGAAGAGTTCAGCCACAAGTATGTCGATGGTCTGGCCAAGTCCTATTTTGACGGTCTGAACACCATGATGGTCACAGGCACCATCGGCAATCGGGATGTACTCAGGGAAAAGGTCATGGCCCCGGAGGATGTTCTGGATGTACGGGTGATTCGCAGCGACCACCTGAACCGTACTTATGGTGCAGGCAATGCATCGGAGCAGAAGCAGTCTGCCCTGGACAAACAGGCGCTTGCCGGTGATCGGGTTGAAGCCTACTCCAGCAATGACGATGGCCGGGTCTACACGTTGATTGAGCCGGTCATCGCCATGGAAGACTACCAGGGTGTGAATTGCCTGGGTTGCCACCAGGCCAAAGAAGGGGATGTGCTCGGCGCGATCCGGGTGGATTATTCTCTGGCCGAAAGCGATGCCCGTTTACAGCAACAATTGCTAACCAGCGGTGGCATTCAGGTAGCGATTTTCGCGGCGGTGTTCTTTCTGACCGCTGCGGCGCTGAGTCGGCTCGTATTCTCCCGCCTGCGAAGGCTTCACGACCGGATGGACGAAATTTCCCGCAATTCGGATCTGACCATTGAGCTGGAAGTTACCCGTAACGACGAAATCGGCTCTGTCTCCCGGGCGTTCAACCGGATGATGACGAAGATCCGTCAGAGCATGAACACGGTTATGGATAACGCAGAGCAGGTGGAGCAGGCTGCTCGCAGTATTGCCGGCAAGGCGGACACCACCGAGCGCGAAGTTCTGGCCCAGCGAGACAATACCGACCAGGTAGCGAGTGCAACCACAGAAATGGCCGCCTCCGCCGTTCAAGTTCGGGAAAACGCTATCCACACCACCCGGAAATCCGCGGATACAGCAGAATCCGCTAGTAAAGGTGAGGGGCTTGCCCGGAACGCTGTGGAAGGCATTGAGGCGCTGAACCGCGAGGTTCAGAGTGGCGCACAACGCATCGAGCAATTGGACCAGCGCACCAGCCAAATGTCGGACATGCTGGAGGTTATTTCCAACATTGCCGATCAGACCAACCTTCTGGCGCTGAATGCCGCCATAGAAGCGGCTCGGGCCGGAGAGCAGGGCCGGGGCTTCTCAGTGGTGGCCGATGAAGTACGGGCCCTGGCTTCCCGAACCCAGGATTCCACCGAGGAAATCCGTAACACCATCAATGGCCTTAAGGGTGAAGTAGTGGATTGCGTGGCTACCATGCGCCATGCCTCGGAAATGGCAGAGCAGCAGGTCTCCGCGATTCTGAAGGTGGAATCCGAGCTGCAGACCATTGCTTCTGCAGTGCGCGAGATTACCGATCTCAATCAGGAAATGGAGAGCGCGGCCAACGAGCAGAGCGACGTCTCGGAATCCATCAATCACAACGTCATTGAGATCAGCCGTTCAGCAGAGCAGACCTCCGGGGACGCGAAGGAAACGGCTCGAATTGCCGGAGATTTGCTGGCCATGGCGGAAACCCTGAGAAAAACCATTGAGCAGTTCCGGCTCAGCCCCGGTGGTCGGACACAAAAGGGTTAGTGGCACGCTCCTGACCAAAGGTAGACATAGGGCCGTGTCCGGGAATGAACGCAATCTCGTCTCCCAATGGGAACAGCTTTTCCCGAATGGAACGGACCAGCGTGCTGTGATCGCCCTTTGGGAAATCCGTGCGGCCGATAGAGCCATGGAACAGTACATCACCCACCAGTGCCAGGCCTGATTCCTTGTGGTAGAAAACCACATGGCCGGGTGTGTGACCGGGGCAGTGGAGCACGTCCAGAACCTCATTGCCTACGGTGACCTGTTGACCATCCTCCAGCCAGCGATCCGGCGTGAAGACCTCGGGTGCTGGAAAACCGAACATCTGGGCCTGCTGGGGCAGGCCGATGATCCAGAAATTATCCTCCTTCTGCGGCCCTTCAACGGGAATGTCCAGTGCTTTTGAGAGTTCGGCTGTGCCTCCGGCATGGTCGATGTGGGCATGGGTCAGCAGAATCTTTTCGACAGTGACGCCTTCCTCGTTGACCGCGGCGCGGATTCGGTCGAGATCCCCGCCGGGATCCACAACGGCGGCTTTGCGGGTTTCCTCGCACCAGATCAGTGAGCAGTTCTGCTGGAAAGGCGTTACCGGGACGATTCTGTATTTCAGTGACATAGGCTTTCTCGAAAACAGGATAGATGGTTTAGTGTCGTAATTTACCACGCCAGCCAGATCACGTGCCGTGCGCCTTTGCCTGGGCGGAGGGCTCTCACGGTCACCGGTTCCACGGAAAAACCGGCCCGCCGCAATCGCTCGGTAAACGCGTGTTCCGGGCCGGCAGACCAGTAGGCCAGGATGCCGTCTGGTCGAAGCGACTTCTGGGCGGCGGCAATGCCATCCCGGGAATAGATCCAGTTGTTTTCCTTGCGGGTAAGCCCCTCGGGACCATTATCGACATCCAGCAGAATGGCGTCCCATTCACCGTTGCTGCTTCTGAGTAATTCCGCCACATCACCAATGTGCACCCGGGCCCTCGGATCGTTCAGCGGCTTTCCGGCGGCAGAGCCCAGTGGTCCCCGGTTCCAGGCTTCAACCTCGGGGACCAATTCAGCCACTGTAACCTGTGCATCATCACCCAGAGCGCCCAAGGCTGCGGCTAATGTAAACCCCATCCCCAGTCCGCCAATCAACACACGGGGAGCGGGTTGATCTGCAATTCGTTCGCACGCCAGGGTGGCGAGGGCGTCTTCCGAGCCATGTATCCGGCTGTTCATCAACTCACCGGTAGTGCCGGCAATTTTGATCGAAAATTCGTCATTGCGTTGCAACAGTCGAAGCTGGGTTCCCTTTCCGGGAATTGTTGCCGTACCAATTTCGGTGAAGCGGGCCATAAGAGGTTCCGGTTAGCAGGACAGGCGCGCAGTGTAACCTGATCCGGCTGATTTGAAGAAAAAAGTCGGTTATGGGTAGTCATTTGTCCCATCTGGGTGCGTCAGCGTACCGACTGCCCCCATCGCTCGGCGTATCTTGAAGGTTCATCCTGAATCCTCTGTCTCCTGGAGGTTCAGCGCCTTTCACGGAAATGATTCCGGGGAGGAAACGTTTTGATGAAACAGCAGACAGGACATTTTGTCCGACCAGTACACCCGATTCGAAGGAGAATCACATGAAAAAATTACATTCATTTGCCTTTTATGCGTTGGTTACCCCGGCCATAGCATTCGGTTCTGGCGCTGTTCTTGCCGAGCAATCATCAGGCGAGGGCGTTGATAAGGGAGCGAAAACCTCCCAGCACGAGCAGGACGCGATGAAATCAACGTCCAAGTCCGCTCAGACCGACCAGAAAATGCAGGACCAGTCAGGCATGCAAAGCAGAGATTATCTGGCATCTGCCCCTGCTAACGGTATGCACGCGAGTGATCTGATCGGTTCCACAGTCAGAACCACCGGCGACGAAGATGTTGGTGCAGTGAGTGATCTGATCATCAACCAGAACGGAGAAGTCGTTGCCGTGGTCGTCGGTGTTGGCGGATTCCTGGGCATGGGTGAAAAAGACGTAGCCATTGGCTGGGATCACCTGACCAAGTCAATCACGTCTGATGAGCAGGACCTGCGGGTAGATCTGTCCCGTGAGGACCTGGAGTCTGCACCGGAGTTCGTAACGGAGAAGTGAATGGCAGTAGGTCCACTTAGTGTGGAACGAATAGACGGCAGGGGCGAAAGCTCCTGCCGTTTTCATATCGGGCCTGCAAGATGCTCCTGGCCCAGGTACACATCGACGAGGTGCTCCTGATGGTCATCAATTAAAGGGATGCGCAAGTCGGTTCGTTCGGCGCCGTCCACGGTCACTCTGGTGACTGAGCCTGAGGCTCCACCGACGCCTCCGACGCTGATGTGGTAGACCGTGTCTCTGTATCGGTAGTGGATCTTGTAGCCATCCCAATTGGCTGGCATACAGGGTGCGATCCGCAGATGGTCCACTTCCAGCTGCAGACCCAACAGGGTTTCCACGGTCAGTCGGTACATCCAGCCCGCCGCCCCGGTGTACCAGGTCCAGCCGCCGCGACCGATGTGCGGCGACACGCCATAGATGTCCGCGCACATGACGTAGGGCTCGACTTTGTAGCGTTCGATGGACTCAGGCGTGCTGCCGTGGTTAACAGGATTGAGCATGGCGAAAAATTCCCAGGCCCGTTCGGTGTCGCCCAGCATGGCAAATGCCATCGTGGTCCAGATCGCGGCATGGGTATACTGACCGCCGTTTTCGCGTACGCCGGGAATATAGCCCTTGATGTAGCCAGGCTCGAGATCGGATGTGTCAAAGGGTGGGTCGAGCAACTGGATGATCTGTCTGTCGCGGCGGACCAGGCGCTGGTCCACTGCCATCATGGCCTGACGGGCCCGAAGCTCGTCGCCGCCTTTCGAGATGACCGCCCAACTCTGGCTTATCGAATCGATCTGGCATTCATCGTTGCTGGCTGATCCTAATGGAGTGCCGTCGTCGAACCAGGCTCGTCGATACCAGGCACCGTCCCAGGCCTGGGCCTCAGTGTTGCTTCGAAGTTGTATCGCCTCCGCGTGGCACAGTTTGGCAAACCCCTCATCACCGCGGTCACGGGCCAAGTCGGCGAACAGCTCGAGATTTTCGATCAGGAACCAGGCCAGCCATACACTTTCGCCACGGCCGTCCTTACCCACCAGATTCATACCATCGTTCCAGTCCCCGCAACCCATCAACGGTAAATGATGGGCGCCGAATTTCAGGCCGTACTTGAGAGCGCGCACGCAGTGGTCGTAAAGGCTGGCCGTTTCTGGCGACCGTTGCGGTTGGTCGTAGTAGGCTTCCTCATCAGCATACAACTCGCGGCCTTCGAGAAAGTGAATGGGCTCGTCGAGCACGCCGGTATCGCCGGTTGCCCGCACGTAACGGCAGGTGGCATACGGTAACCACAGATAATCGTCGGAGAAATGGGTTCGCACGCCCTGTCCATTGGGCGGGTGCCACCAGTGCTGAACGTCGCCTTTCAGAAACTGTCGCCCGGCATGCCTGACTAACTGCTCGCGGGCGAGCCATGGCGTTGCATGAATCAGTGCCATGGTATCCTGCAGCTGATCGCGGAAACCGTAGGCCCCGCCCGACTGATAGTAGCCGCTGCGCCCCCAAAGCCTGCACGACAGGGTCTGGTACACCAGCCAGCCGTTGGCCAAGAGGTTCAACGCCACGTCCGGTGTGTCGACGTTGACTGCGCCCAGGGTCCGGTTCCAGTGTTCCCATACCGATTCCAGCGTGTGTCGTGCGCCTGCCCGGCCGCCGTATTGCTGAATGAAGCGCCGTGCCTCATCCGCGGTATCTGCTGCGCCGAAGGCGAACACGATTTCACGTTCCTGGCCCGCCTCAAGTTCAATCCTGGTCTGAATGGCGGCGCACGGATCAAGGCCAGCCCCGATCCGGCCCGACAGGCGCTTCCGGCGCATCGCCGCCGGATTGGCAAGCACACCATTGCGGCCGATGAACTCGGTGCGATTTCCGCTCATCGAGCGCTCGGGTTCGCTGACCTGCGCGAACACCACCCGGTTGGCACACTCACGCCCGTAGGCATTGCGGGCAAACAGCGCGCCGGTATGCAGGTCGATTTCAGTGACGATGTGCATCAGATTGGCGTGTCGCCACTCTCCGAGCACCAGCTCCCAGTAGCCGGTGAGCGACAGGCTACGGGTACGCTTTGAATGGTTCTGCAGCTTGATGACGAGGAACTTCACCGGCGCATCCATTGCAACGTAGGTAAACAGTTCAGAAGCGATATCGGCCTCCAGGTGCTCGAACACGCTGTAACCGAAGCCATGCCGACATACGTAGCCCGAGCGGCCACGGGCAGGTAGCGGCGACGGCGACCAGAATGCACCGGTTTCTTCGTCACGGATGTAGAGCGCTTCGCCACTGGCGTCAGACAGTGGGTCGTTGTGCCACGAGGTCAGACGGAATTCGTGCGCGTTTCCCACCCAGGTATAGGCGCTGCCACTCT
Source organism: Marinobacter sp. (assembly GCF_041687235.1). Classification (GTDB taxonomy): domain Bacteria; phylum Pseudomonadota; class Gammaproteobacteria; order Pseudomonadales; family Oleiphilaceae; genus Marinobacter. The sequence goes on from NZ_JAWLCH010000019.1 coordinate 44,657, forward strand.
CACTGATCACTGTCCCGATGTGCGGGCTGGCGATCACGTTGGCCCAGGGTGCCGGCGTGGTTTGTCCTGGTTCCAGTGTGACAACGTATTCGTGGCCGTCAGGGGTGAAGCCGCCCAGACCATTGCTGAAAATGCGCTCCCGTGGCGCCAGCGGATAAACCGGTTCAGTGCCCGCCTTTAGCGGGGGCTCCAGCAGGTCCGATGCGCGTTCGGGAGACACGCGACGATCTATTTGCTCAATGAGAGTATCGGCGGTGTCGCTGAAGACGATGCGGGATACGGTCTGCAACAGCACGCGCTCGTCTTCTGAAAGCTCTTCGGCCCGCCGAACGAAGACACCGCCGGGTTTATCGATAACCTGCACTTCCGGTCCCGCATTGATCAGCCCCATGATCATATCCTGCAGCTCCGCACGATAACCGGAGAAACCTTCATTGATGATAACCAGGTCGACGGCCAGGCCCTTCAAGCGCCAATAGGCGTGTGCCTGCACCACTTTTTTGACCAGATCGATACGGCTCAGGTCGCCGATCAAGAGCAGAACAATGGGCAAATCGCCGGAGATGGCAAATCGCCACAATCCGGATTGCCCAAGTTGGTTGCGAGCGATGACACCGGGTGAAACACGTCGCAGGGCATTGCCGTAAATAACAGAGTTGGCGAGGCGGCCGAAAATCTGGGCATCGGCTTCGGTCGCGTTAAGGTGCCGCAATACCTCCTGGCTCTGGAACCAGGCCATCTCGAACGCCCGCTCGACAAAATGCCGGTCACAGTATTTCTCGAGCAGGGCCAGAGCGGCCTCGCGTGTGTCTGCCACTCCGGAAATGATCTGCACGCTGGCGGATTCATCGGGAGACAACGTCACTGTGCTTCGAATCGCCACACAGGGGTCGAGCACGGCTCCCTGGGTATTCGACAAGGTTGACGAGCGGTCCCCGCTGGCCAGCATGATCGGATTGACCGCGGTACGGCCACGCCCGACGAATCGGGCGCGGTCGGTCTCACAGGAGGGCTTGCTGGCGATCGAACCCGGTGTGGCCAGCAGGTGAAACATCCAGGGGACCTGCTCGCCCGGTACACGGGGGCGTCGGGTGCAGAGGATTGCCCGCTCGCCAGGCAGAATCTCAGTTTGTACGAAAAGGTTGCTGAACGAGCGATGGGCCAGGTCGGCGTTCAGGGGCGCCAGCACCACTTCCGCGAAGCTTGTCACTTCGATGTGACGGGTGCCCGGCGACTGGTTGGTGAGCGTGACGCGACGGATCTCGACGTCGTCTTCCGGGGACACGCTGATTTCCGTATGTGCCTCAATTGCATGGTCGCGTCGCCGGTATTCTGCGCGGCCCTGCACGAAAATTGCCTCGTAATAGTCGGCCTTGCTCAGGGTTGGCTGGTATGCAGCCGACCAGTACTTTCCGTCATCGTGGTCGCGAAGGTAAATGAAAGTGCCCCAACCATCAGAGGTGGCGTCCTCGCGCCAGCGGGTGATGGTGAGGTCGCGCCAGCGGCTGCTGCTACCACCGGCATGGGTTGCCATCAGGTGGTAGCGACCGTTGGACAACAGGTGAACTTCGGGGAGACGAGTGTTCGGGTCAGTAAACACACGCATGATCTCGCCAACATCCGCACTAGGGGGGCGCGCGGCCGCGCTCACTTCGGCTGCGTGCGGGTGCAGAGTGTCCCCCCTCTTCGGCACCCGCTCCTGCAACAGCAGTTCGGTTGCCCGTGCGAGTGGGTCAGACATGAAGCGGCGCTGCATCGGCTGGTTGAACAGTACATGAGCAAATGCCAGGAGGCTCATGCCCTGATGGTGTGCCATAAAACTATGCACGATGGCATGGGGCTTGCCCCGGGGCACACGTGTCGGGGTGTAGTCGATGGCTTCATAGAAACCGTAGGCGTCGAGGAATCCCTGATCAGCCAACACCTGGAGATTGCGGCAGGCTTCCCGTGGCATCACCGTCAGAGCCAGCGCGCTGGCGTAAGGCGCGATCACGAGGTCATCACCCAGACCCCGCTTGAAGCCGAGCCCGGGTACTCCGAACGCCCGATACTGATAGACCTGGTTGAAGTCCGTAGCGTTGTAACAGGATTCAGAAATCCCCCAGGGTACTGCGCGTTGCCGGCCGTATTCGATCTGACGCGAGACGGCGGCCCTGCAGGTCTTGTCCAGCAGGGTATGTGCGTAGCTCGGCATCACGAGTTGCGGCATCAGGTATTCAAACATCGAGCCGCTCCATGAAATCAGGCTGACGTCTCCGCCATGACTGGTCAGCAGTCGCCCGAGCGCGAACCAGTGCTTCTGCGGCACCTGTCCCTGCGCAATAAGCAGGAAACTGGCCAGCCGCGCCTCCGATGCCAGCAGGTCATAGCAAGCAGGGTCGCGGCGTCGCTCGCTGACGTCGTAGCCGATCGTCAGCAGGCTGCACCCGGCATCGTAGAGAAATTCGAAGTCCATCTCTGACAGAACACGGCAGCGGTTCATCAGGTTGTCGATCTGGTCGATCTGCGCCTGTGCACAGGCTGCATGGGTGCTGCCACCGCTGCAGGCCAATTCGATCCGGGTCGGAAGGCCACTGCCTTGCCAGGACTCGGGCACCAGAAACGTAAGTTCTTCGCGAAGCGCGCGGCATTGCTGGTCGAACGAACGTGCCCAGTAAACCAGCTCGCCATCCTTGTCGACATCCACCGGTAGCCAGGTCATCAGCGCTGTTCCGGTTCGATGAATCTGGTCCAGGGCATTGACCGCGGAAGCCAGGGTTTTGGGAGGGCCTTCCAGTGTGAGTGCTCGCAGGGTGTCCTGAAGCACACGAATGTTGTCTGTCAGTTCCGGGGCCGGCGAGGCGGGTAGCTCTTCGGCCACGATCTGCAGAGTGTCCTGCAGCCCCTGCAGGGCATTGAAGGACAGCACCGGTTGGCTTTTCAGTTCAGCCAACCCTGCCTGCAGGGTGAGCAGACTTCCAACGAGGTTGCCGCTGTCTACCGAAGAGACGTATTGCGGGTGAAGTGGTTGCAGCGTTTGGGTGTCGTACCAGTTAAAAAAATGGCCGCGGTAGCGCTGAAGCTTTTCCATCGTGGCGACGGTGTGACCGATGCGCCGAAGACACTCTCCTACCGTAAGATAACCAAAATCGACCGCAGCCAGGTCTGCCAATAAAGACATGCCGATGTTGGTGGGCGAGGTGCGTGAGGCAATGGCCGGGGCAGGCCAGGCCTGAAAGTTGTCGGGCGGCAGCCAGTTGTCATCCGGGCCGACGAAGTCTGCGAAATAGCGCCAGGTGCGGCGGGCTGCGACGCGCAGGAACATTTCCTGCTTTCCACTCAAGCCTGGGGCAGGGGTGACCAGTGGCCGGCTGATCCACCAGCCGACCACGGGTGATACCAGCCACAACAACAGGATGGGGGCCGCTGCGAGCCATGTAGCCGGACGGGCGTCTGTCATTGCCAGGGCAACCGCCACGCCGCTGGCGAGGCCGGGCCCGATCCAGATTTCGCGGGCATAATCTGCCAGCGAACGGCATGCATTGCGACGTGCGTAGCCGGGGAGCTGCCACAGTAACAGTCCGCGTCGGGTGAACAGCATACGCATGCCTGAACGCCAGATTGCGCCGAGACTGTTTCCCGTGTCATAGGGTAAAAAGGCCAGGGTCAGCAGGGCCAGCGCAATCGGACGGCCCGCCGATTTTCCGGTCACGCTCAGATGCACCAGCCACCTGCATCGTTCCGGCTTGCGAATCAGATCGATCAGGGTTGACAGGACCACGGGCAGGAGCATGATTGCAAGTACCAGCAGGGTCCATCCCCATGCGGGGCCCGCGCCAGAGAGCCACCCCCCCATCAAAAGGGCAAGCAGCGCCATTGGCACCAGGCTGCGCCTCAGATTGTCAAAAATCTTCCACAGTGACAGGGCGGACAGTGGATTCACCTGCCGTTTTGATCGGCTTCCATTGCCAACGGGTGGCCCCGGCACCCGGGGCAGCAGCCAACCGGCGAGTTGCCAATCGCCCCGTATCCAGCGGTGGCGCCGGCTGGCATCGATGGCAACACTGGCCGGTTGCTCCTCGATCAGGTCGACGTCGGTCACCAGGGCGGAGCGTGCGTAGCCGCTTTCCAGCAGGTCGTGACTGAGGATGAGATTTTCCGGAAAGCGCCCATCGACGGCCTGACGAAACGCGTCGACGTCGTAGATGCCCTTGCCGATAAACGAACCTTCCCCGAACACATCCTGGTAAACATCCGACACCGCTTGCGTGTAGGGGTCGAGACCAGAGTCACCGGAAAACAGTCTGGCGAAGCGTGACCTGCCGGCACTGATCAGGCTGATTGAGGCACGCGGTTGCATAATCGCATAGCCTTCGACGATGCGGCCCTTGCTGGCGTCGTAGACTGGTCGATTGAGCGGATGAGCGAGATTACCGATCAGGGAGCGTGCCGCGTCGCGCGGCAGTTGCGTATCAGTGTCCAGAGTAATGACGTATTGGATAGAACCAAGGATAGACTGATCGCCGACGATGTCCGAGAACGCCGTATTTGCCTCGCCCCGAAGCCGCGCGTTGAACTGCTCGAGCTTGCCGCGTTTGCGCTCGTAGCCCATCCACACCCGCTCAAATGGATTCCACAGCCGTGGCCGGTGAAACAGATAGAAAACACAGGGGCGATCGTCGCCGTAGGTCTTGTTGAGCGCCTCGACGCCTGCGCGTGCGTGGGTGAGCAAGGCCGAATCGCCCGATAGGGTTTGTTTGGGTGCGTCGGGAAAATCCGTCAGCAGGGCAAAGTACAGATTAGGATCACGATTGCCGAGATAGCGTATCTCCAGGGCCTCGAGCAGGTTATCGATGTCCTGCCGACTGCTTAGCAAGGTGGGAACGATCACCATGCTGCGGTGAGCAGAAGGAATACCTTGTGAGAAATCCAGGCGTGGCAAGGCCCGCGGTGGTACAAAAAGCGTGACCGCCAGGTTTACCAGTGCAACCGCCAGCGCCGAAGTGCCCATCACACCAGCCATCGCAAAGAACCAGTAGCGCCAGTCATTCGGTGCGAATCCACCAAACACATTCAGCAAGCCTGCTGTCATGATCAGCGTCAGTAGCAGGATGGGGCCAATATACAGGGGCAGGCGGACCTGCCGGCTCGCCCTTTTTACCCGGGTTCTCAACGAGAGACGGCAGCCAACCGCATGCTCCAGACGCGGTCGCCCCCGAGCAATCAGGTAATAGCCAACGTGCGCACTGCGGTCGTGCCGGCCCTGTTGTGCGGCAGCCGCCTGAGAGAGGACAATGGCTTCACGCGCAACGGCGATTTCGTCACAGTTGCTACTCCGGGCCACGTCCTCCACGACATGCCGGTACCGGTCACGCGTCGTGAAATCCTGCAAAACGTGAATGCCCGCTGGGTCTTCACGCAACGTCTTTTCGACGACACTCAGCGACTCCACGTAATGCTTCCAGTCCATGGCTCCGATAAAGCGAAGGCTGCCGATGCTGTTGGCAATGGATATCTGGTTGGCTGCGTCAGTGCGCCCGGCCGCTTCCGAAAGCTTCGTTGCGGTCACACCCTGCTCGTGCAGTTTCTGTTCGACCCAGGTTTGAACGAAGGCCATGGCGGGACCCTGCGACTGCAGCCGGTCATAAAACTCTTCCACGAACGGCGCGGTCAGGGGCACGTCGGCGTGGGCAAATTCTGCCAACAATTGAATCAGTTGCTTCGGATCGCTTTCGGCTGCGACAAGCATCCGGTCGGCCCAACGGATGGCGGCGTCGCGCTCCTCGCGCCGTCGGGCAATGCGAACGCCCACGCGGCGCAGATTTTCCAGCAGCGCCAGTTGCAGCATGATAGGGAAGGCCCACAACTCTCCCAGCTTCAAAGGTTCTACGGTCTGGTAGGCGGCAACAAACTGGGTAACGTTGTCGCTGTCGACCCGGCCATCCATGTGGGAGATCAGTTCCAGCGCCAGGTCGTAAATGCGGGGGAAACCGGCTGACTGGCCATCGGCCAGGCGCGGCAATTGCCGACTGTATCCACGCGGAAGGTGTCGACGGGCCAGGCCGATCTGCTGCTCGATCAGGTAAAAGTTGTCCAGAAGCCAGGCTTCCGTCGGCACGATCCGTTGTCCCGTTGTCGCGGCGGCGGTAACGACGTCATAGGTGCCCAGCAGCACACGCGCATTATCTGCCAGCCTCGGCAGCAGCCTGTCGGCTCCCGGACGCGGGTCGAGTTCATGCTGCTCTGCGAGAATGAGCGCATGACGTTTTAGCTGCTCAATGCTGAACAGCTCGGCGCGCAACAGCGCGGTATCCTGATCATGGTCCAGCCCACTCCCTGTCCGGACCGAGAATCTGAACGCTTTGATGGTTATCGCTCCTTGCTAACCCTTAGCTATGCCCGGTTGTCCGACGAGGCACATCCGTTACCAGCATCTCCCATTGCAGAAGGTAGCCAGTGACCCGTTGACCAGTCGGTGCGGTATCGCACAGTGGCTGTGACCCAGCCGCGTCAAGCCGGAGGTGTTTTTACAGCACATCAGAGCCTGGCAGCTCTGCGCACAGCATCAATATCTTCCGGGAGTGACATCGCGCGCTCCGACCGTGTCATTGCCATCCGGGAGTGTTTTCTGGCCGCAGCGGCCATGGCACTGTCATCTGTTTCGGCCAGCGCACACAAGGCCTTTTGCAGTCGAATGGCGACCTCGACCATACCGGCGCCGTCGCGGGCGATCGCCGTAAAGGCATCGTCGAACAAGTCATCGATCTCCAGCTCCGGAACGGATACACGGTCATAGGAGATCGGCCGTAATCCGTCCTTTTCAAGCGGCGATTGCCAAAGTGTAAAAAGCCGTACCATGGTGCCGATGACATGGATCGCGGTTCCCGGGTCATTGATGCCTGGTGACAGAGACTTGTCGGCAATTTCCGACAATGCAAGAAGCCCGAAACGGGGATCATCTTCAAAGGTGCGGTTTGAGCTAATCGTGAAGGCGTTAGTCAAGGCGTCTTGATTGACCGCCTCGCACTCCGCCGCAGCCTCCTCAACATAAAGCAGCGGGCGGTGCGTGGTCAGAAAGGTACCGGGCAGCGCTGTTACCCTGACGTGGCAATCAAGGGTTTCCGCGTTGGATTGCAGAATCTCCAGATCAATGTGCTGGACATAACCCACCGTTGACGAATACACGGGGACAGCACCAGCCCTGGCCGCATACCGTGAGGCTCTCTGCGCTCCCAGTGTGGGCGCATGGCGGCGCCGGTCCAGTGCCTCGCACGCGGCCTTTTCGACTTGCTCAATGGTGTTTACCACCCGACCAAGCCGGGCAATTCTGTCCACCCAGCGAACGAATGTGATGATGACAATGGCAAACACCAGGAGGGTAAGCACGAATATCGCAAACAGGCCGGCTGAAACAAACAAATCGTTTTTGACGGCGATCAGGGAAACAATACTGAAGATGAAGGCGCCGATAAATGCGGACAAGGCGTTTTGGGTAACATCATCTGAAATAACCAGAGGTATGGACCGAGGAGTCGCACCGGTGCTTGCGGAGGCATAGGCCGCGACCATTGAGCCTACCGCAAAAGTCGCAATAACCAGCATGCTGGACGCCATGATGGACAGAAGGGACTCAACGGATTCGAGCGTAACTTCGGGTAGAGCGCCGGAAAGCCCCACATCGTCAGCCAGCTTGGCAATGAAGGTGCCACCAATAGAAAGCACACAAAGTACCAGCGGCTTGACCCACAAACGCTCTTTGATGCGGCTGAAGGCGAAACGAAACCGATCCAGGCTCAATTCGCGACTATGTCGTTGGTTTCGAGTGGGCCAGGAACGCTATTGGCAGATTTCTTTTTCGTAGCCATGGTCTTCTCCAGAGAGGGAGGATGCATCGTCTTGACGATTTCTGACCATCAATTATCAACCGATTGGGAGGCGCTCTCTGTGCGCAAACAAACGGAGTGGCGAGAAACGTTGCGATTCAGATATGGCAATTGCTGCAGGCTCCACGCTCGCTCAGTGTGAAAACGCACCGACGCAGTCGTGGGTGCGGGTAGACTCTACCCACGTTGATTTCCGAGGAGTGACCGATGGATCTGAAAAGCGGATACCCGTTCTGGGCGGTCAAAAACGGCCTGATGTATGCCTTCCCCCAGCTTGATGTTGACCTGAGCTGTGATGTGGTCGTGATGGGGGCTGGCATCACCGGCGCGCTGATCGCTGATGAGTTGGCTGGCCATGGTCATGATGTTGTCGTGGTTGATCAGCGCGACGTCTGCTGGGGCAGTACTTCAGCCAGCACGGCCTTGCTGCAGTATGAAATCGATACGCATGCCATAGACTTGGCAAAGCGCTATGACGAGACCTCAGCGCTCCTGGCGTATCAGTCCAGTTTACGCGCAATCAGTGAGATCGGAGAACTGGCTCAAGAAGTCGGAGATGTTGATTTTGCTACTTGTGACAGCCTGTACTACGCCAGCAAGTGCAGTGATCTCTCAAACCTGGCTGATGAATTCGCCTGGCGGAAAAAGCACAGGTTTCCGGTTCGCTGGCTGAACCGGGCGGGACTCAAGGACGAATACGGATTGAAAGCGCCAGCTGCCATCCTGAGCTCGGTGGCCGCCCGGGTTGATCCCTATCGCCTTGCATCCAGGTTGCTTGAAAGGCTTCACCGTCAGGGCGCACGCGTTTTCGATCGCACGGAGGTGACCTCACTAACGGCTACCGAGCGTTCGGTTCAGTTGACCACCGACAGTGGCATGGCGATAAAAGCAAAACACGCCGTCGTTGCCAGTGGCTATGAATCGCAACGCTGGTTGCGCCAGCGTGTTGCGAAAAACCTCAGCAGCTATGCCTACATCAGTGATCCGGTCGATCCGGCCCAGCTTGGCTGGTTGGCAAACACGATGCTGTGGGAGTCGTCCCGGCCCTATATTTATCTGCGAAGCACCGGCGATGGGCGGCTCCTGGTGGGCGGCGAAGACGACGACCGTGACGTCCCGGCGCGCAGGGATCGGTTAGTCGACCGAAAGGCGGCTACTCTGCAGCGCAAGGTCGCGCGTTTGTTTCCTCACCTGAATGCACCGCCGGCCTTTGCCTGGGCTGGCACTTTCGCTGAAACCAGTGACGGCCTGCCGCTGTTCGGTCTTCATCCGCAGTACGGGCCGCGTGTGCTCTTCGCGTTGGCCTGTGGTGTTAACGGCATTACCCAAAGCATGCTCGGGGCCGATTTGCTTTGTGCCCAGATCGAACGTCGCCCGCATCCATTAACCAAA
>NZ_JAWLCH010000020.1:0-52269 GCF_041687235.1 Marinobacter sp.
TTACCGCCCTCACCCGCCTTCTGAACCGGCCCGGTTTTGGTGAGGGAAAGTCTTCCATTGGTGCCGAGGTCGAGTTCTACATTGTAAACCCGGACCTGCACGTTCAGCCGATCAACACAGAAATAGCCGCCTGCGTTCAGGATCCACAACTGACAGTTGAGCTCAACCGCTTCAATCTTGAATACAACCTCAGCCCCCAGGCTTTCAAGGGCGCCCCCTTCGCCAGAACCGAGCAGGAACTGCTCGATGCCATGCAGCGGATCAACCAGCACGCCGCACCATTGAATGGCGAACTGGTCCCCATCGGCATTCTGCCCACATTGCGCCAGTCCGATATGGGCGCGAAGGTGATGACAGACGAACCCCGCTATCATGCGCTATCCAACGCATTGATCCAGCAACGGGGCGAGCCATTCAGCATCCATATCGGTGGCAACGACGTCATCAACCTGGAAGCGGACGACGTCACCATGGAAGGGGCGAACACCTCCTTCCAACTGCACTGGCGCGTTCCTGCCCACCGCTTTGCCGACTATTTCAACGCCGTGCAGCTGGTGACGCCCATTGCGCTGGCTCTGGCCAGCAATTCGCCCAGCCTGTTCGGCCACCACCTCTGGGACGAAACCCGTATCGCCCTGTTCAAACAATCCGTCGACAGCCGGTCGCCCAACCACAGAACCTGGAAACACCCGCCACGGGTCTATTACGGCAACGGCTGGGCGCGCAGCGCCTGGGAGCTGTTTGCAGCTTCCGCATCCCTGTATCCCCCCATCCTTCCATTGATGTCGGAAGAAGATCCGATGGCTGTTATTGATCGGGGAGACGTACCGGAACTGGCCGAACTGCGACTGCACCACGGAACTACGTGGCCCTGGAACCGGGCCATTTTTGATCACACAGAAGGCGGCCATCTGCGCATCGAGATTCGTTCCATGCCGGCCGGGCCAACGCCCGTGGATATGTGCGCGAACGGGCTGTTCATCATCGGGGCGGCATTGGCGGTACTCGAGGATATCCGTCACCTGACGTCGATACTTCCCTTCCATTACACCGAACACAATTTCTATCGTGCCGCCAAATACGGCATCGGTGCAGACATTATCTGGCCCCACAAAGACCAGGTACAGTTACAGGATACACCCCTGTTGAACGTTGCCCGTGACCTGCTGCCGCGCGCCCGGGAAGCCTTGCAACGAACCGCGGTGGATGAGGCGGAGATCCACCGACTGCTGGGCATCATCGAAGGCCGCATACAAACCAGGATGACGGGGGCCCGATGGCAGCGACAGGTCACCGAGTCTTTTTTCAGGTCCCAGACTACCGACGAGGCGTTCAAGAGTATGCTGTCTCTTTACATGAGCAATCAGAAGACAAACACACCACTGCACGAATGGACCTTGTCACCATGAGCCGCTCCAACACCCTGGATTATCTCAACAATCCGTCACCCCAGACCCTGGGCCGCTCGCCCCTTGAGTGGTTGGATCGGCTGCAACGGCCCACGGTGGTTCGCGTTGCGGGCCGCGACCCGTCCAGGACCCGGGCCATGGCAACGCTGCTTCACGGCAACGAACCCTCAGGGCTGTTCGCGATTCACCGATGGCTACTGGAACAGCACACCCCGGAGGTCAACCTGCTGTTCCTTCTGGGAGGCGTCCATCCCGCGAAAACACCGCCGGTATTGTCCCTGCGCCAACTGCCAGACGGACGTGATCTGAACCGGTGCTTCAAAGAACCGTTCGAAGGCGAGGAAGGCGCCATTGCCAAGGCCATGCTGGCCGAGCTTCAGACCGCCAACCCCGAGTGCCTGCTGGACGTGCACAACACCTCAGGCACGGGCCCTGCCTTCGCGGTAACCATCACCAACGACGCCGCCCATCAAGCGCTGGCGTCACTGTTTACCGACCGGCTGATCATGACGGATCTTCGCCTGGGTGCACTGATGGAGTATTCCGAGCAGGAGGTGCCCACCGTGACCATCGAATGTGGCGGGGCTCAGGATGATCACGCCCACGAACTGGCGTACGAGGGGCTTGTTCGGTATGCCTCACAGCCAGACGTGCTATCGCTGGAAAAGGCGGAATGGAACGTTGCTGTACTGCGCAATCCGATTCGAGTGGAGCTGGCACCCGATGCGACGATCGAGTACCGGTTAACGCCCAGTGGGCAGGCGGACCTCACGTTTCCGCCCGACATCGAACGCCGCAATTTCGGGATTGTATCGCCGGATGAGCCTCTCGGATGGGTTGGGCAAAAAGGCCTGGACGTTCTCACGGCGATCAGCCACAACCGGACCGAGAACATGAAACAGGTGCTTCAAATCAAGGATGGGCGAATCTACCCAGCCCAGGCCCTCAAGGCCTTCATGATCACCACCAACCCGGTGATCGCGAAGAGCGATTGCCTGTTCTATGCCGTCAAAGCAACGGGCGATCCCATTTTTTAGAGCCTAGCGAGCCGCTTTTAATCGTAGATGGCCCGCTCTCTCGCATCCCGTTTTCGGTCAGGGTCTTCCTGGCTTGGCGTGGCTGAAATGGCATCGAGGTAGTCAGCGGGCACGCCTGTTTCTTTCGCACCAACGATGACGTGATTCACATACCAGGAGTGAGGCAGCAAAGATGGATCCGTTGACGTTGCACAGTAGGTAAAAGCATCAACGGAATTGCCGAGAGCATCCGTCACCGTGACCTGCTTTTCATCGTAACCGAAGCCCAAACCCTCAGCCCTGTCCAGCGGGCCTTTCTCGTCGCGCGGTATCTCAAACAGTGCGCCAATGACGACGTCTTCCGGATCGCCGGTAAACAGTGCGTCGCATTTTGCGGATTTGTCTTTCCTGCTCCACTTATGAAACCGAAGGGCATGCTCAACCAGCGTGAACCTACCGATTCGCTCCGCGCTTGGAACTCTCGCCCTTAATCTGAGGAGTGACATATTCGATCCGTAAGCAAAATACTTCATGCTGCCTCCGTGTCTGCACTGTTCACTCAAAGTCAAAAGCCCATAAGGCCGCTCCAGCCGGGGCTTGATGGCCTGGCACACGCCACAACCTGCGCCTCCATAAAGAAGCAGTACCGCAGGGCTGGACTGGAGCAATTTCGATAAAGCCTCTCCTGAGGATATGTTTTGCACAGCTAAATTCCGATAAGCATGACCGGTTTAATATCCAGCGCCTGCCGGGCAAACTCCGCATCCGGCCATACCAACAACCAGCCAAGAACCGCAAGATTGAGAATCACATTGAACCAGAACGCCACCTGAAACGACGTCTTGCGGGTTTTGTGGCGAAAGAATTGCTGGCCCACCAGAGCCCCCGGCCAGCCACACAGAAGTTCAAACAGGTGCAACCGCCCCTCAGGTACCCGTCGGTTGCCGCTCTCGGCAGCCCCTTTGTCGACCGCGTACATCAAGAAAGTAACCAGGCTCATCACTCCATAGGCGAGCGACAAAAGCAGCGGCACGTAACCCTGAAGATACAACACAGAAACCGCACCTCCGACTGTGGCTGCAATCAACAGAGCGAGCCAGACACCAGTCGCCACCGCTGCGCTGTGCCGTGCAACGCCGGCGTACTGGAAACTGGCAGCCCTTAACCGGCCTTTCTCGTCTTTTGTCTGCGCGTAAACCACCTTGCGGATGGCCGAAGGCCTGCCCCGCCCCTGATAGGCGCTGACGTGGGCAAACAGACGTTCACCCCCGTTTTCCGGGGTGATAAAGCCAAAGCCCTTGGCATCGTTCCATGAGGTGAGTGAGCCTTTTTGATTCACTTACAGTTACCTTCGATCGGTTATTGTCCTGGCGCCTGACGGAAAGAATGAAAATAGATCTGTCCGTGATTTCCTAGCTGGAGGCGGCAGCACCCCATTTGACTGCAAAAGGCGTGCTCTTATTGCAAGACTGGCAATCCAAGAACATATCGGATTTGGATTTTCGGGTCTTGGTGGAACCTGAACCACAGGCTGGGCAAGCGTGCTTAAGGGCGGTGTTTGTCGAGCATTTGGCGCATTGAACGTAGTAACCAAAGCGGCCATATTGCGCCGAGAGGGCCTCGGCTTCACCGCACTTTTTACAACTTATCGTCACGAACTCTTCACCAGGAGCTTCCAGCACTTCAACAGAGTTAACGGCTGGCCTGATTTCCGGTTGTAATACTTGCTCGCCGGTCTGTTGGTAGGTCTTCAGGAACGCGAAGATCCGATCCATTTCTTCCGCTGTGAAGCGGGGCTCAGACTTGGCGAAGCTTTTCAGCCCGCTATTCGCAGCTTGCGTGAGGTCTTTGATCTTATCGACAAGAAACTCAGTTTTGACGATATGTTGTGAGATATCTGCAGGGATATTGTCACGATCCAACCGCGCAGAACTGGAAATCGCGATTACCGTTTTGTATTGGCGTAAACCGAAACCTTTTTGCATACCCAGGAGCTTCCCGAGCAGCTGAGAGCTGTTTTCCCTGAGTAGAGCCTTGAGGTTATCAATCTGCACTGCGGCTTGCTGCACTGGGGAGGGGATACCGAACCATTCATCTTTGTAGGACCGTTCCCATTCGCCCAGAGAATTTACCCGTACCGACCCATGAATACTCTTACTTTCAACGACGATAAAGCCTGCTTTGTAAATGATCAGATGATCAATCTGAGAGTTAAAACCATTGACCTCGATCTGAAGGTTGTTGAGGATCCTATAGCCCTCGTCACTGCCGAAGTATCGATCCAGAAAGTACGAAACCTGCGATTCCTGCTTATCCCCTGCCATCCTTTTGTAATCAGGCATTACTGCGTTTCCTGTTCCAATGATTCGTTTCTTACCCATGGAGAAAGTCTATCCAGTTTTCTGCAGCTTAGCTCTAAGCCACCAGAAAAACCGGGGAAATAAATCTGTCCCGGCTTCACCCCTAGACAGGAAATCCATGCATTGGCATATTATGCCAATGCAATGCTGACAGGATCATCCTCATGGCGACGAGAAACATAGTACTCACGGACCATCAATCCCAGGTAGTCGATCACCTGGTTGCCTCGGGCCGTTATCAAAATGCCAGCGAAGTACTTCGAGCCGGCCTGAGAATGGTCGAAGAAGCCGAGTCCCGCTACGTCACGAAAATGAATGACCTGAGAGCCGCCATCGATGCGGGCCAGAAAGACCTGGAGGCTGGCAGAACCAGTACATTCACGGGTGACGAGTTCGCTACCTACCTTTCTGAGCGTGCGGAGCAAGCCATCAGGAAGAAACGGGATACCTGATTACATGAAACCATGGAAGGTTATTCTCACAGATGCTGCTCTAGCCGATCTCGACGATATTCTCGAAACCACCCTTGAAGAATTCGGCACACTGCAATTGAATAGATATATCGAGCAAATCGAAAGGGCGATTAGGGAGCTTGAAGAAGCCGGAAACCTCGCGCCACTTCTGAAACACAGGTCAGACATCCGGTCCGGGATTGCTACCTATCCGCTTGCAAGGGAAGGCAAAGCTTCACCCCACCAGTTTTATCTCAGGATGGAGAAGGATACCCACAATCAGTCCATTATCATTCTGCGGGTCTTGCACCAAAGGATGGATCCTGAGGCGCACCTATGACTTCCAAACTATCTGATTACTGGTTGCCAGCAGATAGAATAAGTCTGTCCCGATCTTATCTCGAAAATAAATCTGTCCGGGTTTTCCGGTTTTCCAGAGGCCACTCTCTACCGGATGTCGCGATGCCTATCAGCGCAACACAAAAACCAGCAGGGCCAGGACCAAAGTGATATTCAGCCCCCAGATGACCAAAGAAAGCCGCCGCCGCTGAGTCAACCGCTGGACTGGATTAGTCATAGTTGAAACGCTCCGAGAGAATCCGGTGAGCGGGTGTGCCCCGCTGGATCAGGTGATCTTCAACAACATCCATCATCACAGCCGGCCCGCACATCACGAACACCCAGTCACGGAACTCCTGCTCTGAAAAGACACGATCCATCAGCGGGCCATCAATGAAGCCCGTCTCTCCCGGCCAGTCTTCCGGCGGCTCGGACAACACATAAACCACACCCTCATCACCCAACTCCTCATGATAGGCGATCTGCTCGACGATCCGGTTTCCATAGATCACCTTTACCTCGCGCGAATCGCCCGTCAGGCGCATTTGCCGGAGTATGCCCAGCAGCGGCGACAAACCAACGCCACCGGCGATGAGTGCGATCCCGGGTTCCTCACGACCATCGACCGTAAGGTTGCCATAAGGGCCGTCCAGATAGGCGACGGTGTCAGGTTTTATCTGGCCAATGGTACGCGTGAAGTCGCCAAGTTCCTTGATCATGAAGGAGACGTTCGGCCCAGCCGCCGGTGCTGAGGACATAGAGAACGGGTTTTCCTTCATCGAGAAGGGGCTGTGCCCCACATTCAGCCAGACGAATTGCCCGGCCTGGTAATCCAGACTGCGGTGACCGTCTGGGGTTACGGTCACCTCCCATTGCTTTGGCGTCAACCGGGCGACGGACGTCACACGCCAGGGACGCGCCTTCTGCAGCCAGGGAACCACCAGGTAAACCATCAGCAACGACCCAACCGCCACGCCGGTCATGGCCAGCCAAACCCACGTCATCACCGGCTGCGATCCGTAACGCCCGGCAGACACGGTATGAAGCAACAGGAGCACCGCGATCAGGAGCGCGCCGAGCCCGTGCAACAGGCGCCATGTCTCGTATCGGTATCCCAGCTGAGTGCGCCCGATGGCCATAACAACAAGGCCTGCAAGCAGCAACCAGGCGACAATGCCGGTCGCCAGATCGGCAAAATCTGTCGTGAGCGTCAATTGCCGCGTGGGATCCCAGGGCCGCTCACCCCCTGACGGCGTCCCCTGGTAAAGAAACGGGTGCAACAGAGCAAAAACCAGTGCCGTGCGAGCCATGATCTGGTGAAACCGCATGGTCACGTCCATGCCGACGTCATTGGAAATAGCCTTGAAACGGCCAGACAGGATGAATTCCACGAGGATCATCGAGAAAGCAAGAATGCCAAAGCCGGAGGCCAGTTCCTGGTGGAACTGCCGTGGTGGGCCACCAAGCCATGCGGACAGGATCAGTGGCAGGGTGACAGCGGCAAGGTAAGCAACGATCAGAAGCAGCGGTTTCATCTGGCTTCCTGCCCTATAACCGCTCAATGGCCTTCAGCAGGGAACTGAAGGCTTTCGAAAAGCTTCGCTCAGCCATCCGATCCATCACCCCTCCAACCATGGGCACCTGCACAGCCCCCTCGGAAATCCAGATGACACGTGTCTGTTCGCCCTCGGGCTTCAAAACAATCTCCCCCTTCGTGTGCTGAACGCGGAACGGGCTGGATTTCTCAATGCGATAGTCCATCCGGCTTGGCCTCTCAAACCGCGTAATTCGCTCAGTCAGTTCAAGCCGGCCGGCGCCGATCACCCGGAGCGCACCGGTGCCATTTTTCTCATCTTTTCCCTCTTCAATCAGCACAGACTTGCTTACCCCGGGGAACCGGTCGTAGCGAGCATGGTCTGCGATGGCCTCGAAAACCGTGTCAATATCCTTTCCAAGCACCCGCTCTACGTGAATCCGAAACATAGCTACTCCTCAACAATGCGCTAACCCAAACGATACGCTTACGCCTTAGCAAAAGAATGGGTTTTCTCCGATTTTTTGATACCTTCGTGATTATCGAAAGGCGGAGCTGTTTCGCCTCTGTGTACGAGCGAGCGCCGATGTCTGACCCAACCCCACTTCAAACCCTGCTGGACACCCTGCCCCAATGCGGTCGCGTGGAATGGATCGGCATCCGCCCTGAACGCGGTGAACCCATGCAGGCGCTCGACAGCGTGGCGATAAACCGTGGCAAGGGCCTGGAGGGAGACCGATTCAAGGGTCGCGAAACCAGCAAACGGCAGGTAACCCTCATCCAGCAGGAACACCTGCACGCCATTGCGTCCTGCCTGCAACGCGAGGCCATCGCACCCGAGGTTTTCCGGCGCAACATCGTGGTCTCCGGCCTGAACCTGCTGGCCCTGAAGGGCAAGCAATTCCGAATCGGCAATGTGGTGCTGGAATATACGGGCCTTTGCCATCCCTGCAGCAAGATGGAGACGGCGCTCGGGCCCGGCGGCTACAACGCCATGCGTGGGCACGGAGGAATCACGACGCGGGTGGTTTCAGCTGGAGAAATTGCTCTTGGGGACGACGTCCAGGCCTGTCTATGATCAGGCAAAGCATTCACCCTCGATAGGAGTTGCCCATGCCCACTTACACCGTCACGGTCGCGAACCTGTCTCTGTCGCCGCAGCAGAAATCACAGATCGCCGAGGCCATCACAGCGGCCCACAGCGCCCCAACCGGCGCTCCCCGGTTCTTTGCACAGGTTCTGTTTTCTGCGGTCAATAAGGGCGACCACTTTGTGGGTGGCAGTGTGAACACCGCGCCTCAGGTTTATGTGCACGGCCTGGTGCGGGAGGGCAGAAGCATCGAGATCAAACAAGCCCTGATGAGCCAGATGCTTGAAGAAATCGCTCAGATCGCAGACATCACGGCTGAAGATGTCTGGATCTATCTGCAGGACATTCCGGCCACCCAGATGATCGAGTTTGGACGGTTTTTGCCAGCGCCGGGTGAGGAAGCTGAGTGGGAAAAGGGAATGTCTCCCGAAAAGCGGGCCGGGTTACCCAGATAATTGATCTGGGCTAACCTGGCGCTGATCAAATCCCCGGCTTCCGAGTTATAGTGCCTCAATGAATTATCCCCAGCGAATTGTCTGCCTTACCGAAGAAACCACAGAGACTCTCTACGCCATTGGCGCAGAGGACCGCATCGTCGGCATATCCGGATTCACCGTTCGGCCCGAGAGAGCCAGGAAGGAAAAGCCCAAGGTTTCTGCCTTCACCTCCGCCAAGATCGGAAAAATTCTGGAACTGAAGCCAGATCTGGTGGTGGGGTTTTCAGACATGCAGGCCGACATCGCAGCCGAGCTGGTGCGCAGCGGCGTCGCTGTGCACATCTTCAATCAACGCACCGTGGCGGGAATCCTGTCCATGATCCGAACCCTCGGCGGCATGCTGGGCCTCGCGGACCAAACCGACGTCTACGCTCAGGCGCTATCCGACAGGATTGAACGAATAAGAGCGGAAAGAGCGAAACCAAATCGCCCCCGGGTCTACTTCGAGGAATGGGGCGACCCGATGATCACCGGAATAGGCTGGGTGTCAGAGCTGATCGGTATTGCCGGTGGCGAGGATATCTTCCCGGAACGGGCAGCCGAGCCCGGTGCCAGGGAGCGCATCATCGAAAACCCCGAAGACGTCATCCAGCGCAAACCAGACATCATCATCGGCTCCTGGTGCGGGCGTAAATTCCGACCGGAGCAAGTAGCCGATCGGCCCGGCTGGCGTGATATTCCAGCCGTGGCAAACAACCACCTGTATGAGATTAAATCACCACTGATTCTTCAGCCAGGGCCAGCAGCGCTGACGGAGGGGCTGGATGCGTTGTGTGGAATTATTGATCGGGTGTCAGCGTCGAGCTGAGGAACTGGAGAAACCGGAAAAATAAATCTGATCTAGTCCCGGTTTTCAAGCAGTCCCGGCTTTCAAGCATCCGGCTAACCATGGCGGCGAATTTGTTTTCGATGACAGAGGACACTCAAACCATAAAGGTGTATATTTTTTGATCAGATCGAATCAATTCAATGCCAATATTATCGGTCTACGCCCACATTGCCACGCTAAAAGGATGTAGCGAAATGAACAACCTCAACGATAAAATTTCGTTAAGACTGCAGTCACTCAAAGCCCAAATTGAAGAAGGCTCCAACAAAAGAAGCGATCTTCAAAAGCAAACGAAACAAATTCGTGCGATTGCCATTCTTGCTGCAACCCTCCTGGTGATTGTTCTGATTCAATCCATTGGGTTCGCATTCTATGAAAGCTTGAAGCCTGCGCCTTTGACTAATTCGCTTTTGGCGGCGGATCTAACCGACTTGCTTTCACCACTCGCCATCATTATGTCGATTCTCACTGCCACCTATTTAGGTTTGAACCAGCTTCGTGACAAGCTGAACAGGGATAAAGTTGAGCACGCCCATAACCTCTGCTCGTCGGCACCAGACATTAATATCGTCTTCGCCTCCATCGGTCCCCTGAGCAACCATTTAGGCGATGCTTACAGAAACTGCCTTGAGGTCTCGAAAATACAATCCAAAGCGCCCGCTAATTCAGACCCTTGGGAAGTGTTCGTTACTCGAATGGAACATATGGCTGAAAACTTCCCCTCTGCGATCAAATCGATCGCACGTACTTTGCAGGCCGATCACCAGGACGATGTCAGCAAAATCTACGAAGCCCTGGCTTTCTTCGAGAAAACATCCATAGCCATCTGTAAGAACCATGCAGATGATCAGGTATTCTGGTCTCGATACAATGTGGCGGGATTTGGGATCTGGATTTACTCGTTCCCCATCATAATCAACGAATGGTTCAGGTATACGAACAGCAATTACAAATCCAGCTCCAACTCAATCGGAATGCCATTTGAGCATTTCGAAGCGTGGCTTAGATACCATAGTGATCAGGATCACGATGGTAGACTCAAAACGTTGATGGCTCGGCTATCACGCATTCGGTCAAAAGTCCTCGAGGCAGAATAGCAACAAATGGGGCTTCCACACGTTGGAGGCACTGGCATTCTCGGTGCCTTTGGTCGTCGTAGCGGCCACCCTACCAATATGTGTGAACCGACAAAGAAGTCGGTCCCGACTTTTAATTGTTCAAGTCAGATCCTCCGCAACGCATCATCAAGGTCCAACGTGCGAAACGTTTGGCGCAGCGTGTCGCTGGCCAGCCGCGCCTCCCATTGCCTGCGCTGTTCCAGCATCGATTCGTCGGCAGGGAGAGAGTCGAGAACGGACAATGCATAATCCCGGAGCAACTCACTCCGGCACTCGATGACAAGATCGGACGACGACGCAGTACCGGACTCCGAGTAGGCAAAGCACTGCTGGACATTGCGCCTGGCGCTTTCCCGTTCAACCGGTGAGATCGCAACCTCCCGCGGGTCGTTGTCGGGAACCAGTAGAATGTTCACGACCGGCCAGTCAAAAGCCATAACAACAAGCCAGCACCCCCGAGAAGAAACACTGCAAAATGGACCGCCAGGTTCTTGCGGACAGTTGGGGCGGGCTTAGCGGTGAAACTGAAATATTCCTCACCAAACAGCCCAACGCCGCAGCGCTCACAGTAGTTTTTCGAGTAAGAGACCCGTAGCTCAGACGGCTCAAATCTTTGTCGGCAACTGTAACAACTGGGCTTAATCACTTCGGGCTCCGACTTATTTTAAAAACCGGGAAAGGAAATCCAGCTGATCTTCGATGGACTGATCCAGAGCTCCGCCCCGATAGACATCAAAATGACCCACCGGATAGTGCTTCACTTCCGCGTTCGGCATTCTATGGGCCGCTTTGACCGCAGAACTCGCCGGGGCGACGGTATCGTGGTCGCAAATCAACACCAGTGCCGGGCAGGCGACTTTACTGGCCAAACGGATGGGCCGGAAAAGAGGAATTGCATAACTCACACCCGCTGCGACGTAATTCGACGCGTTATCGGCCAGCAAAGGAACATATCCCTCCTGGCAGTCCTCAGCCGTCATCATGCCCAACTCGCCGGGGCGGCCGGCCGACGCAATATATCGGGGAGACATCCCCAGCCCACGGCGAAGCCAGTCGACTGTTCCGTGCCAGGTCAGGCGCATCGCCTGCATGAGGCCGGCATAACCGACTACCCCCAGCAAAGACGCCAAGCCATCCATCATCGGGCATTGGGAGATGGTGCATTGCACGTTTCCATCCTTTGCCGCGGCCGCAATCACCAGCCCGCCAGAAAACGACGTTCCCCACAGGCAAATGCGGCTGCCATCGACACGATCCAGCTGCCGAACAAAATTCAGCGCCGCCAGCCAATCTGCCACCTCCTTCCGAGGACTCAGCGTCTGCCGTGGCTGGCCATCACTGTCACCGAAATGGCGGTAGTCAAAGGCAAAGACCGCATAACCCGCATTGCAGAAGGCTTCTTTAAACGGTGCCAGACCACTGGCATGAGTCAGCCCAAAACCATGGGCCATCACCACACATGGCAAACCTTTACTCCCGGCATCCGGCGTGTAAAGAACACCGCGACAGGTTGTACCATCGCTCTGAAATTCCTGGGGCGTTTCGATCATTGTTTGGCTCGCATGCTTGAAGGTCGAGAGTCTCAGGATAGCTCATTGCTTCAATATCAAATTTGCCAGCGCCGGGAGAGGAAGCTGAGTGGGAAAAGAGAATGTCTTCGGAAAAGCGGGCCAGCTTACCCAAATAACTGCAATAAGGGATCTGTCCCGGTTTTCCGGTTTCCGAGCCCCCTACCACGTCTCTCTGTCCTCCGCGCTTTCCTCAGCTTCGACCTCGGCCTTGCGCGCTTCGATGCTTCTCTGCGTTTCCTTTGAATCCGGCATGCGCCCGGTTCTCTCCAGCCGCTCGCTCACCCATTTGTGGTACAGCTTCGCCAGCGCTGGCCGAATCACCGGCAAACCAATCAGCCAGGCAAACGGTTTCAGCAGCCAGACCCGCGACATCAACAGGATATAGGCATCCAGTTCCCGGTGGATGTTGCCCTGGCCATCCTCCACATGGAGCTCCTGAAGCGCTGCTTGCGGGTCTATACCACATTCCTTCAACTCCTCATCACGGCCGGTGATATCCACCCACTCCACCGATTCGCCGGTCCTGCCCGCGAGTCGCTCATAGAGCCTGCGATCCTTGACACAGCTCGGGCAGGCGCCATCGTAGAACACGCGAAGCTGATCACCTGGTGCCGTCATCGCTCTCTCCCTTGTCTGCATCCCATTCATCTAACTACACGATAAAACAATGTGTGGTTCCCGTTAACCGTTCGGATCTCGCGGCATGACCCGCGAGAGGAATTACAAGGTATAGTGCGGCCAGAGAAAGCCCGGAAGGAAAAGCCCAAACACAACCGACCACGCGTGTATTTCGAAGAATGGGGTGACCCCATGATCACCGGCATTGGCTGGGTGTCCGAGCTGACAGGTATTGCCGGCGGCGAGGATATCTTTCCGGAAAAGGCCGCGGAACCTGCCTCCAGGGAGGGAAAATAAATCGGGAAAATAAATCTGTCCCGGTTATGGTTATTGGTCCCTATGGTTATTGGTCCCGGTTATTGGTTTCCTCCTAGACAGGAAACCGATGCATTGGCATATTATGCCAATGCAATGCTGACAGGATCACCCTCATGGCGACGAGAAACATAGTACTGACGGACCATCAATCCCAGGTAGTCGATCACCTGGTTGCCTCGGGCCGTTATCAAAATGCGAGCGAGGTACTTAGAGCCGGTCTGAGAATGGTCGAGGAAGCCGAGTCCCGATATGTCACGAAAATGAACGACCTGAGAGCCGCCATCGATGCGGGCCAGGAAGACCTGGAGGCTGGCAGAACCAGAACATTCACGGGTGACGAGTTCGCTACTTACCTTTCTGAGCCTTCGGAGCAAGCCATCAGGAAGAAACGGGATACCTGATCAGGTCAGACATTCGGACCGGGATCGCTACCTATCCGCTTGCAAAGGAAGGCAAAGCTTCACCCCATCAGTTCTATCTTAGGATGGAAAAGGATACGCAGAATCAGTCCATTATCATTCTTCGGGTCTTGCACCAAAGGATGGATCCTGAGGCTCACCTTTGACCGCCATACTATCTGATTACTGATTGCCAACGGATTAAATAAGTCTGTCCCGGTTTTTCCGGTTGGTTTCTCGCAGTCCCGGTTTCTCGCAGAAAAGGATACGCACGACCGGTCCATTATCATTCTTCGGGTCTTGCACCAAATTATGGATCCTGTAGCGGACCTCTTACCTCAAAACTATCTGATTACTAGTTGCAAACAGTTTAAATCAGTCTGCGCCGGTTCTCCGCTCCCCAATTAACGAAATCATACCTTCGAAAGTCTCAAGATCTCCCTAGCTTTACTTAAACCAGTCGCGGACAATC
Source organism: Marinobacter sp. (assembly GCF_041687235.1). Taxonomy (GTDB): domain Bacteria; phylum Pseudomonadota; class Gammaproteobacteria; order Pseudomonadales; family Oleiphilaceae; genus Marinobacter. The sequence goes on from NZ_JAWLCH010000020.1 coordinate 14,022, forward strand.
TGTATTTCCTTTTACCGTTATCCATCGAAATCCTAAAATAAGGATAAAACCCCATGTTGAAATATCGACTAACATTATCTTTATGAGTCGTAATCTTTTCACCTTTCTTTGTCCTAACAACAGTCCTATTAACAAATCTAGTAATCTCAGTTGTAGTATAAAATTCAAAATCCTGTTGATTAATAAAAAGACTGCAAATAATAGAATCCTCCAACGATCCTACTATCACCAACTCCGATACCGAATCATATTTTGAAACTTCGGGACAATCTTCTAGAAACCCCTTAACAAACTGCAATTTAAATTCTTCGAGACTTAATTCATTAAAAACTAAATGCGCCCGCCTATCCTTTTCTAAATCACGAAGCCCCATCTCAAACTGAAGAGCATCCCTTTCCAAGAAATCATGGTACGTCTCCAGAGCATCCGCGCGAGCCCGACTTTTGTTTCTCTCGAACCGGATTTTTCGAGCCGACTTCAAATACACAAGTTTAATAACACCAGCTCTAATTTCATTCTGGAAAGGTCTAAGTTCTGCTGGTGATCGAAATCCGGAAATTACGTACCTACGACTACCAAGATTATTCCGTTCTTTTTTTATCTCGTTTGCTACAATCTCAGGCTTTTGCTCTAATAGGCTCTTTGCAAAATTATGAATCTCATTCTTATCTGTATATGAAACAAATCTTCGATAATAAAGCAAATGCATATAATCGCTGGCTTCTATATGGAAATATCCATATTTTTCAGCTAGATACTCAGAAATTGTACTTTTACCACTACACGTCGGACCGCAAACGATGAAATCGGGCTCACCAAAAAGCGACTCTTGATATCCTAAGTTATCAATTTTGGGCTTTGGCCTATCGAGCAAATTCCTCTCATAGAGGAATGACAACATTTTTTCTATCGCAATCTGTCGGAAATCATATTCCAACGCCTCTACGATGGGCAGTCGACTAAAAATATCCTTGGCACCAGAAGGAACAAACCATTTATTAAATGTTTTATTATCTAACCACGGATACAAAGGGTTTGTCTCAAAATCTAGCTCCTCAGTGACCACCCTCCCTTGAGTAACACCCGTGAAAACGATGTAGTTATTATCAACGTGCGACCGAAATCGCTTAGGGATATATAAGACTATATCTGACCTAACCTCCACATCGCGGTTATTACCAAAACCCTTAAGCTGTCGATCTAAATCAGTAAATGAAGTCGATCGCATCCAGTATTTGACGTCTACACCAGGAAACTCAGATTCGTAACTTAGCGCCTCAATCCTGACAGATGTATCTTCAATTATAAAGAAACGATCCTGCATTAAATCTGCTATATCAGGATCTTCAATACTGTATTCACCACCCAATATTCTGAAAAGATCACCGCTCGCCGAATCATCATCAAAGCCTTTTCGAAACAGCCTTGAGTTCGCGCTTTCAACACTCTTTTTTAGCAACTGATCCCTATCAAATATTCTCGGCTCATGATACGGCTTCCCATACTCAGGCGGAGGTTGAAGCCGAACTGGTTGATCTTTTAGCAAAAAGGAAAGATGCTCAAACTTAACGCGATTTGTTGTTAGAAAATATAGATCTAACATGTAACAACCTTGCGACCAGTATTATTAGGCTGCACGATTCTGGCACTAGGAGATAAGGATGCTACGACTTTATCTATCGGTGTTTCAGAGAAAAAATACAAAAGGGGACCTATACTCGACATACCACATGCCAAAGCTCCTTTTTCTAAAATCATCTCCCTAATAGAGTCAACTTCGCCACCATACAGCCCAACTTCCAATTTCTTCCATTTTGTTTTTTGAATAAAATTAATTGCACGACCAAAGTTTACAAGGTCCTCCTCCATTACAGAAGAGATTAGGCCATACGTAACAATAAAACCAATCTCAGATATGTCGGAAAAGCTTAAATTACAGAATCTTTCAAAAAAATCATTTTCATCAAATTTCTCATTTCTTAGCGGCTTCTCATCCGGCAAAAATATACCGATATCCCAGGGCGGAAAATTCCATCGACCTAACCTTAACGGCACTTCTTGATCTTTTCTTCCGTGCGAAGACGGCAAAAACATTTTCTTTGGCCTATGACCCAGGTCAACAATAAAACCACCCTCAAAGTAAGAATGAACTCCTATACCCGAGGTTCCGCCTCTGGATGAAGCATAAATAATATCCGAAGCGGTATAATCTATACTATTGAGAATGAAAATTGATTCAATACAGCTCAGCTCGAGACTGGTTCCCGTTCCGAAGCCACAGTTTCTTGGTGGAATCTGATCTACACAAATTTTAACAGGCTCCAAGCTTTTATTTTTGCATAGTTTCGCTAAGTACGCTTCAAGATCCAAAATTTTGTTTTTAAGAGGTTCATTCAAATCCAATTCGTCGGAAAGTACCAAACAAAGCTCGCTCGAGAGTCTTGACGTTATAACAACATCAAATCCATTAATCGCAAATCCAGCTCCTCCGTTAGATCGGAATTCGTTATCACCCATACATACAAGCGAAACATGAATTCTTGAAGGGGCAAAGATCTTGACGTATTTAGCCGATGTCTTCACTGCGCTGCCACTCAGCCTCGAAATTTCTCAAGTAAACCCTCGAAAGGATAGAGGTTTTATGCGTCTTTAAAGCTGGCGTATCTTTACTCTTCAACTGATCAAAGATAGGCCCCACCAAGCAAACATCGTCACACAACATGACATTATGCGACGGCCTTTCTTTTAGAAGTTTGAGCTGAAAGTTATCAGGAAATTGCTCTTTCAGCATCCTCGCCGCTGGCAACGTTTTCGTCAAAATTGCAGCCCGGTCTGCTGCGTTGTTAGCCGACTCAGGATTTGAAATCAACAACCTCACCTTCACAGACCGCTCCATTGCCTTTACCAAAGCGTTAGAGCCTTCATTGCCTAATTGGCCAAAATCATCCATTAGCCGAGAACAGGTGCTACCCATCACATCGATTACGCGGTCGCTTTGGTCGATGAGCCTTTGATATAGAGCTTTATTATCTCTATCTTCTAAAACATCGTATATCTGGAGACCTTCATAAAAAGAAATTTTCTTTTGCTCTATTATCGTAACCAACAACTGTATTGTCGCAACTCCTAGACCTACACAGACACCGCCCAAGATTGTAGCTAGCTTTACATCTTTCGAACTATCTGGATTTATATCGAGAAGCCAGAAGCCTAACAACGCAATCAAAAACAAGACTACAAAAATGCTTATTAAAGCTTTATACGTTGGTATTCTTATTTCATGACTTAGCGCTTTCATATTATGGCAAACCAACTATGATAATTTCTGTTTTCTTTCCAGGGGAAAGTACATGATTCAGTTGAAAAGAAGAAAATAGAACTTTTGAGAACTTTTCCTGAAAATAAGATACAAGCTCATCCTGACTTGGATACCCTCCTGAAACATAAGAAAGAGCAACAATAGACTCACTATGACTGTCAATTAAGGAGAACAATCTTTCTTTAAAAGTCGACTTTCTATTCCATTCATATAAAGCAGCGCATTTTTTTATCTTTCCTATACTCGACTTTTCATCGATCATGGACGGCCACTTCTCATAGTTAACGAAGCCCTCTAAAAAATGATATCTATCTATATAATCAACTTGGCCATGACCATTATTTGAAATGTAGGGCGGGTCTAAGTAAACCAAATCATAGGATCCGGTAATCTTAGATGCGTCTGTAGGAGGCAAAAACTCTACGCTATGTCGACCTCTAAAATTTGCGCTTTCTAAATCCTTTAAAGAATCTAGCATTAGTTCTTGAAACGTCCTCTCCCAGGTCCTCCAATTACCAAAATTTGTATCTTTTCTACAATTTAATCTAAAACTTAGGTTCCGCCGATGAAATATATTGAATGGGCGTTTCTGCAAACATGCCTGAGTTAGACAATGAGTGATCTGAATTTTCTGCAATCCATGATAGTCTCCTAGAACCTTCGCGGCCCCGTCCAACCAAGAGTTCTCCGAGTCAGTGTAATAAAAACCTCGAAATTTATTACTTATAAACCCATTTATTGGAACAACTTGGTCACAAAATTCTATTATATCGACCTGGGATAATTCTGTTTTATCTGCCAGGAAACTTTTTGCCGTATAATGCGAGCTATCAAGGATTTCATTGTAAAACACTTTCTTTCCCATTAATTTCTGGGATAAGGAAACGAGGCCGGTGCCGCCGAACGCGTCCAGCACGGTGTGATAATTTAGCGGTTGTAACGCTTCTGACATCCATTCAATCACTCTCTTCTTGCTTCCATAATATCGCGTTCGTGGATAACAAAAAGAGCTGAAATGAGCTTCAGCGTCAAGACCTTCGTCACTTCTCGTGCATGATGTATCCGGTAAATTTAACAGCATCAATTCAAAATCCAGCCAAGTACAATAATAAAGAAACTTGAAAAATCAGCAGTAATGGAAGGCGACCAAAGCCAGAGGTTATTGGCGCGAGGGCAGGTAGCATCCGTACTTTGTGATTTCTTTCGCTAAACCCGACACTAATTCCGAAACCTTAGCTTGCTAAAATAGTTTCTCTGAACCTTCTGAGCAATACCAATTGCGCTTAACTTTTTGGGCGCGGCTTTCAAACCTAAGTTCAGTCTGTTGCATGTGTTGGGCAAACATCAAAATTCATTCGGCCCCAAGCAACGAACGTAATTACCTAAATACCGATTGTGGTGTTTCGCCGGCTGAGGCGTCACCTGCTATCGACAGGCGCCACTACCGTGAGTCACCGATAATGGTTAATCTCAAATTTATAGGTGTTCATAAGACAGTAGCACATCCAACCCCCTGATTGGGTAGGCTTAAGGGTGTGCAGATTAAAATTTACTAGATCATCCCATGAGGGCTTGGGTTGTAACACAAGATGCGGCGAGAATTGAGGCGGAAATTCTAGAATACTTAAATCCGGACTCACATCATCCTGCTGCCTATACAGTCAGATGCTTCTTGATGAGCTCATCAGTGAGGCCGGCAATCTCGTCTTCCGCCACCCGCCGTCCACGGTCGAGGATGGCAAACCGATCCGCATACTTCCGCGCAAACGGCAACTTCTGCTCAACCAGCAGCACAGTTAGTCCATCCTCTTCGATCAACCGACGAATAACCTCCCCAATCTGCGCCACAATATTCGGCTGAATCCCCTCCCCCGGCTCATCCAGAATCAGCAGCCTGGGCTCGATCACCAGCGCCCTGCCAATGGCCAGCTGCTGTTGCTGCCCGCCAGACAGGTCACCGCCTCTGCGGTGCCGCATTTCCTTCAGCACCGGGAACAGCTCATACACCCGCTCCGGTATCTTCTTGCTGCCGTCCTTGCGCACAGCCAGGCCGGTGCGCAGGTTTTCTTCCACGGTCAGCAGGGGGAAGATCTGCCGACCCTGGGGCACGTAGCCAATGCCCAGCCGTGAGCGGTCTTCCACTTTCTTTTTGGTGAGCTCCACATCCCCGGCAAATTCAATGCTGCCGCTCTTGGTGGTTTCCTCCCCCATGATGCATTTCATCAGGGTGGTCTTGCCCACGCCGTTGCGGCCCATTACGCAGGTGCACTGGCCCTGGGGTACGTCCAGATCGAGATCCCAGAGGGTGTGGCTTTCGCCGTAAAACTGGTTGAGCTTCTGGATCTTCAGCATTACGCCTCCTCCCCCAGGTAAACCTTGATCACTTCCGGGTCGTTGGAGACCTGGTCCATGGTGCCTTCGGCCAGCACGCTACCCTGGTGCAGCACGGTCACCTTGCGGGCAATGGAGCGCACGAAGCCCATGTCGTGTTCCACCACCACAACCGACTGTTTGCCGGCCAGGCTGGTGAGCAGTTCGGCGGTGCGTTCCATTTCCTGTTCGGTCATGCCGGCGACCGGTTCGTCCACCAGCAGCAGCCGGGGTTTCTGCATCAGCAGCATGCCGATTTCCAGCCACTGTTTCTGGCCGTGGGAGAGGATGCCGGCGAGGCGGTCCCGCAGCTCCTTCAGGCCGATCATTTCCAGCACTTCGTCGATGCGGTCCCGGTATTCCGGTTTCATGATGGCGGTGAGCGTGGGGAATACCCGCTTGTCCGCCGCCATGGCCAGTTCCAGGTTTTCGAACACGGTGAGGGCTTCGAATACCGTGGGTTTCTGGAACTTGCGGCCGATGCCCAGGCTGGCGATGTCCGGCTCGTTCATGGTGAGCAGGTTGTGGCGGCTGCCGAACCATACCGAGCCGGTGTCTGGCCGGGTTTTACCGGTGATGATGTCCATCATGGTGGTTTTGCCCGCGCCGTTGGGGCCGATGATGCAGCGCAGCTCACCGTCGTCGATGGTGAGATTGAGGTTGTTGATGGCCTTGAAGCCGTCAAAGCTTACGTTCACATCTTCCAGGTACAGAATCGGCCCGTGGCGCACGTCCACTGGCGATTGCACCTGGGTGAGAAACTCGAACACATGCTCGCGGTCGGCCAGTTCCTGAAAAATGCTCATGCGGTGGCCTCCTGCCCGGTGGGGGTGTCGTCATCGGTTTTGGCTTTGCGGCGTTTCTGCAGCAGCCCGGCAATGCCCTTGGGCAGGAACACGGTCACCAGCACAAACAGGCCGCCGAGGGCGAACAGCCAGGCGTCCGGCATGATGCCGGTGAACACGGTTTTGGCGTAGTTCACCAGGATGGCACCGATCACCGCCCCGTAGAGCGTTGCCCGGCCACCCAGGGCCACCCACACCACGATCTCTATGGAGAACAGCGGCGAGAATTCACTGGGGTTGATGATGCCTACTTGAGGCACATACAGCGCCCCGGCCACACCCGCCAGCATGGCGGAGACTACGAACACGAACAGCTGCACCCGCTCCACCCGGTAACCCAGGAAGCGGGTACGGGCCTCGGCATCCCGGCAGGCCACGCTCACCCGGCCCAGCTTGCTGGTTACGATGCCCCGGCAAATCACGTAGCCAATGGCCAGGGCGATACCGGTGGCGATAAACAGCCCGAGTCGCGTGGCATCCGTGCGCAGGTTGAAGCCGAGGATATCCCGGAAGTCGGTCAGGCCGTTATTGCCGCCAAGGCCCATTTCGTTGCGGAAGAAGGCCAGCATCAGGGCGAAGGTGAGCGCCTGGGTGATGATGGAAAGGTACACCCCGGTTACCCGGGAGCGGAAGGCCAGGAAGCCGAACACCAGCGCCAGCATGCCCGGGGCCAGCAGCACCATGAGGAAGGCAAACCAGGCCATGTCGAAACCGTGCCAGTACCAGGGCAGCTCCTGCCAGTTCAGGAACACCATGAAGTCCGGCAGGATCGGGTCGCCGTAGGTGCCGCGATCGCCGATCTGGCGCATCAGGTACATGCCCATGGCGTAGCCGCCAAGGGCAAAGAAGGCGCCGTGGCCCAGGCTGAGGATGCCGAGGTAACCCCACACCAGGTCCACTGCCACCGCCAGCAGGGCGTAACACAGGTATTTGCCCAGCAGGGTGACGGTGTAGGCGCTTACATGCAGGGCGCTGTCCTGGGGCATGAACAGGTGGAGGAAGGTCACCACCACCAGGGCCGCGAACAGTACGCCCAGGAATATCTGCGTGGAGCGTTCACGCAGGGGTCGAGTCAACCACATACCTTAACCCTCCGCAGCCCGGCCTTTCTGCGGGAAGAGTCCGCGGGGCCGTTTCTGGATAAACAGGATGATGAACACCAGCACGATGATCTTGGCGAGTACGGCACCGGCCCAGGGTTCCAGCAGCTGGTTGATGGTGCCCAGGGAGAGCCCGGCAATGAGGGTGCCCCAGAGATTACCCACGCCACCGAACACCACTACCATGAACGAGTCGATGATGTAGTTCTGGCCCAGGTTCGGGCCCACGTTGGTGAGCTGGGAAAGCGCCACACCGGCCAGGCCGGCAACGCCGGAGCCCAGGGCGAAGGTCATGATGTCCACCCGGGTGGCGCGGATGCCCATGGAACGGGCCATGGCGCGGTTCTGGGTAACGGCGCGCACCTCCAGGCCCAGGCGGGTCTTGCGCATGATCAGCATCAAGCCGGCGAACACAATCAGTGCGAAGGCCAGCACGTACAGGCGGTTGAGTGTGAGCGAGAGCGCGTCGTTGACCACCAGGGAGCCGCTCATCCATTCCGGGGTCACCACGGTGCGGTTCTGGGGGGAGATCAACGTTCGCACCAGTTGCTGCAGGATCAGACTGATGCCGAAGGTAGCCAGCAGGGTTTCCAGCGGGCGCCCCTTGAGATACTGGATCACGCTGCGCTCGATGATGATGCCGGCGGTGGCGGCTACCAGAAAGCCGGCCGGAATCGAGAGAATCAGAGCCAGGCCGGGCTGGCCGGGCAGGAGTTGCTGCATGCCCCAGGTGGTGTAGGCACCCAGCATGATCAGTTCGCCGTGGGCCATGTTGATCACGCCCATCACGCCAAAGGTGATGGCCAGGCCGATGGCGGCGAGTACCAGAACCGAGCCGAGGGAGAGGCCAAAATAGAGGGTCTCGGCGGCGCTGTTGAGTTTCAGTTTCTGTTCGATGGTGGCCAGCGCTTTGCTGGCTGCGGTGGCCAGCTCCGGGTTATCGCTTTCGGCCGCGATATTGAGCGCGGCCCGGGCACGGCTGTGAAGGCTGCCGGCCAGCACATCCACGGCTTCCACATCGCCCTCACCCACGCGGTAAATGGCCAGAGCGGCTTCGATGCGCTCGCGTACCCTGGCATCCTCTTCCACCTCCAGACGGGCCTCCAATGGCTTCACCAGCGTGGCGTCCACTTTGCCCATCATGTTCTCGGCGGATTCCCGGCGCAGTTTTAAATCCGGGGCGTTCAGGTCCAGCATGGCCATGATGCCCGAGAGCTGCCCGCGAATGGCGTTATTGATGCTGATCCGGTCGAGATCGCGGCGGGAGATTTCGCCGAGGTCGTCGCCGCTCAGGGGGTCGGCAATGGTCCAGTCGCGCCCACGGTTATTCAGCACAATCACAATCCGGCCGGTGTCTTTCACCTGACTGAGGCGGTTGTTGCCATAGGCGTCCAGCCAGCCTCTGGCGCGAACATCTCCACTGGCAACAATGGCGCTGATGGCGTCTTCAATCTGGGCCGGTCGTGCTTCTGCCAGTTGCTCCAGCAATGCTTTGCCCGGGTCGTCGTCCTGGGCCATTGCGCCGCCGGAAAACACCATGGTCCAGGCAATAAGCACGAGCGTGAGCGATCGGATGATGCTCATGGTTCTGTCCTGTTGGTTGGAATGTTGTTGCGGGAACGGAATCCGGGGGCGGCCTCGCCCCCGGTTATCCGGCCTTACTCAGCCTCTTCAGCCGCCATTTCGCCGGCAGATGCACCACAGGTGCCGGTTGCGGTATTGAAGGTTCCGCAGAACAGGGGCTTGCGCCAGTCAGCGATCATGTCCCGCGAACCCGGCAGGTAGTCAGACCAGGCATCGCCGGCCACGGTAGACGGGGTTTCCCACACCACGGAGAACTGGCCGTTGTCCTGGATCTCGCCAATCAGCACCGGCTTGGTGATGTGGTGGTTGGGCATCATGGCGGCGTAGCCACCGGTCAGGTTGGGCACCGTTACGCCGATGATGGCGTCTTTCACCGCGTCCACATCGGTGGTGCCGGCTTTCTTGACCGCTTCGATGTACATGTTGAAGCCGATGTAGTGGGCTTCCATGGGGTCGTTGGTCACGGCTTCTTCGTCACCGGTGTGCTCGATCCACTGGTCGATGAAGTCGTAGTTGGCGTCGCTGTCCACGCTCATGAAGTAGTTCCAGGCGGCCAGGTGGCCAACCAGCGGGCCGGTGTCGATACCAGAGAGTTCCTGCTCACCCACGGAGAAGGCAACCACAGGAATGTCGGCGGCGGAGATGCCCTGGTTGCCCAGTTCGCGGTAGAAGGGCACGTTGGCGTCGCCGTTGATGGTGGATACCACGGCGGTCTTCTTGCCGGCAGAGCCGAAGCTCTTGATGTCGGAAACGATGTTCTGCCAGTCAGAGTGACCAAACGGGGTGTAGTTGATCATGATGTCTTCCTTGGCCACACCCATGTCCATCAGGTAGGTCTCAAGGATCTTGTTGGTGGTGCGCGGGTAGACGTAATCGGTGCCCGCCAGCACCCAGCGCTCCACGCCGATTTCGTTCATCAGGTAGTTAACCGCAGGAATCGCCTGCTGGTTGGGCGCAGCGCCGGTGTAGAAGACGTTCTCGGAAGATTCCTCACCCTCGTACTGTACCGGGTAAAACAGAAGGCCGTTCAGCTCTTCCACCACCGGCAGTACGGATTTACGGGACACCGAGGTCCAGTTACCGAAGATCACGTCCACTTTTTCCTGGGCCAGCAGTTCCCGGGCTTTTTCAGCAAACAGCGGCCAGTTGGACGCCGGGTCCACCACAACGGCTTCGAGCTGGCGACCCAGCACACCGCCCTTGGCGTTCTGTTGCTCGATCAGCATTTCAACGGTGTCTTTCAGAACCGTTTCACTGATGGCCATGGTGCCGGAGAGGCTGTGCAGGATGCCCACCTTGATGGGATCTTCCGCGGCGACGGAATTGAAAGAGATGGAAAGTGCGAGTGCAGAGAGGCCCAGTTTCACGTGTTTTTTGAAGCTCATGTTGTGCGTCCTTTTCTTTAGTTGGGGAATGCAGTTCGTCTTGAAACGCCCAAGGGCCTCTGCATCTGCTGTTCCACATTCACCATATATCCATTAAAAACAGCATCTTATCTAGTATACAAGCAAATCGCCGAGGGCAACGCACCCTCCAATACCCTGCCAACACCCTGTTTTATGGATCAGTTTTGGTGCGCCCGCACCGGCCTTGGGCGCGCTGCGCCGGAGCACTTCTGAGCCAGAAATCACTAACCACCTGTTTTTAAAGCTTTATCCAGAATTTTTCGCAAATGGCACAGGCATTGCCATTCCACATGTATACAAGTTGATAACGCACATGAGGATGACCAATGCCTTCAACACTCGGATGGACCATAAAGGACTGGCAGAACGCCTATAGAGAAGGCGCTTCGCCCGCGTCATTACTGGATGAGTTACTGACGGGGCTGGATACCACTGACGTGGCCTGGATTTCCCTGCTGGATGGCGACGGCCTGGCCGCCGCCCTGGTTGAACTGGAACAGACCCTGGACGCTGCCGGCGGCGACAGGAGCGCCCTGCCGCTTTATGGCATTCCGTTCGCCGCGAAAGACAACATTGATGCGAAGGGCTTTGAAACCACCGCAGCCTGCCCGGCGTTCGCCTATACCCCGGAAGAAGACGCCACCAACGTTGCCCGACTCAAGGCCGCCGGCGCGGTGCTGATTGGCAAGACCAACCTGGACCAGTTCGCCACCGGGCTGGTGGGTACCCGTTCGCCCTATGGCGCGGTGCCCAACAGCTTCAGGCCGGAGGTGGTCAGCGGCGGCTCCAGTTCCGGCTCGGCTTCCGTGGTTGCCCGCGGCCTGGTGCCGTTTTCCCTGGGCACCGACACTGCCGGCTCCGGCCGGGTACCGGCGGGGCTGAATAACCTGGTTGGTCTGAAGCCCACGAAGGGCCTGTTCAGTATTCGGGGTGTGGTGCCGGCCTGCCGTTCCCTGGATTGCGTGTCCATCTTCGCGCTTACGGTTAACGATGCCGGGCTGGTATCCGATGCCATGGCCGGTTTCGACGCCGGTGATGCGTTCTCCCGCAAGGCGCCTTACGCCCTGCCCCTGGACGGCCCCGCCCTCCGCCGTCCTGGCCCGGTCAGACGGCTCGCCATCCCGGAACATCCCCAGTGGTTCGGTGACCAGCAGTCGGAGGCGGCCTGGAACACCGCCCTCAGCCTGTGGCGCGGGCTGGATGTTGAGTTGGTTCCGATGGATTTCAGCCCCATGCTGGAACTGGCCGCGCTGCTCTACGAGGGCCCCTGGGTGGCCGAGCGCCACGCCGCGGTGGAAGCATTCATGGCCAGCCACGCCGATGAGATGAACCCGGTGGTCAAGGGCATTATCAGCAACGCCGGCAAGTTCAGCGCCACGGATACCTTCAAGGCCCAGTACCGCAAGGAAGAGCTGCAGCGACAGATTGATGAGCGGCTGGCCGATGTGGACGCCCTGCTGGTGCCCACTGCGCCGACCGCACCCACCATTGAAGCGGTGAATGCCGACCCGGTTACCCTCAACAGCCAGCTGGGCACTTACACCAACTTCGTGAACCTTGCGGACATGAGCGCCCTGGCGATCCCCGCCGGCTTCCGGGACGACGGCCTGCCTTTTGGCGTCACCCTGATCAGCGGCGCCTGGAAAGACACCGAGCTGCAGCACCTGGCCTGCCAGTGGCTGAACGCTCACCCGACGCCCCTGGGCGCCACCGATAAAGGCCGCCCGGAAGAAACACCGGGCGCGGCCATTTCAACGCCGACGGTGCAGGTGGCGGTAGTAGGCGCTCACCTCAGTGGCATGCCCCTGAACACCCAGCTCACCGAGCGTTTCTCGGTGCTGCTGGAGCAAACCACCACCTCCGCCAACTACCGGCTCTACGCCCTGCCCAACACCACACCGCCAAAACCCGGCCTGAAACGGGTAGCAGCGGGCGAAGGCGAACAGATCATTGTGGAAGTCTGGGAAATGCCTGCCTCGGCCTTCGGCTCCTTTGTGGACCTGATTCCCGCGCCCCTGGGCATCGGCAATGTGGAACTGGCCGATGGCCGTTGGGTGAACGGGTTTATCTGCGAAGGCTACGGCTTCGACGGCGCCCGGGATGTCACCGAATTCGGCGGCTGGCGCGCGTTTATCAATTCCTGATCGGGGTCAGATGAAAACGGGGTCAGAAGAAAAGTTCTTCTGACCCCATGTTCACAAGGAGAGACACCTTTATGTTTAACAAAGTACTGATCGCCAACCGAGGCGAAATCGCGGTCCGCACCATTCGCACCCTCAAGGCCATGGGCGTTGGCAGTGTTGCTGTCTATTCACACCAGGATCGCCATAGCCTGCATGTCACCCTGGCCGATGAATCCGTGGCCCTGACCGGTAACGGCGCCAGCGAAACCTATCTGGACAAGGCCCAGATTCTCTCTGCGGCGAAACACACCGGCGCCGAGGCGATTATTCCGGGGTATGGCTTTCTTTCCGAAAACGCCGACTTTGCCGAAGCCTGCGAAGCCGATGGCATTGCCTTTATTGGTCCCACACCCGACCAGATGCGCGAGTTCGGCCTGAAGCACCGGGCCCGGGAACTGGCGGAAGCCGCCGGCGTGCCCCTGGCTCCGGGCAGCGGCCTGCTGGAAAACCTGGAAGAAGCCCTGCAAACCGCGGACCGTCTGGGCTACCCGGTGATGCTGAAAAGCACCGCCGGCGGTGGAGGTATCGGCCTGACCCGCTGCAACAGCGAAAGCGAACTGCGGGATGCCTTTGAAACCGTGCGCCGCCAGGGCCAGAGCTTCTTCAACGACAGTGGCGTGTTCCTGGAGCGCTTCATCGCCCGGGCCCGCCATGTGGAAGTGCAGATATTCGGTGATGGCGCTGGCAATGTGGTTGCCCTGGGCGAACGGGATTGTTCCCTGCAGCGCCGCAACCAGAAAGTGGTGGAGGAAACCCCGGCGCCAAACCTGCCGGCCGCCACCCGCCAGAAAATGCTGGATGCCGCCGTCTCCCTCGGGCAGTCGGTGAATTACCGCTCCGCCGGCACCGTGGAATACATCTACGACGCCGACCGGGACGAGTTCTACTTCCTGGAAGTGAATACCCGCTTACAGGTTGAGCACCCGGTGACAGAGTCTGTCACCGGTCTGGACCTGATCGAATGGATGCTGAAGATCGCCGCCGGCGAAAGCCCGGACCTGGCCGGTTTCGAGCCGGAACTGAACGGCGCGTCCATGGAAGTGCGCATCTACGCCGAAGACCCGCTGAAGGATTTCCAGCCCTCCCCCGGTGAACTGACCGATGTGCACTGGCCGGAAGACGACGTGCGGGTGGATACCTGGGTGGAGAACGGCAGCGAAGTCTCCGCCCACTACGACCCGATGATTGCCAAGCTGATCGTGCACGGCAAAGACCGGCACGACGCCCTGGCCAAACTGAAAGCCGCCCTGGCGGAAACCCGGCTGATGGGCATTGCCACCAACCTGGATTACCTGCGCCAGGTGGTGGCCCAGCAGAGCTTTGCCGATGGCATTGTCTCAACCCGGGCACTGGAGAGCTTCGAGTTCAAACCCTCGGTGGCGGAAGTGGTCAAACCCGGCACCTACACCACGGTGCAGGACTACCCGGGCCGCGTGGGCTACTGGAACATCGGCGTGCCGCCCAGCGGCCCCATGGACGACTACGCCTTCCGGATTGCCAACCGAATCGTCGGCAACCACAGCGAAGCCGCCGGCCTGGAAGCCACCCTGATCGGCCCCAGCCTGAAGTTCCACAAGGACTCCGTTGTGGCCCTCACCGGTGCGCTCACCGAAGCCACCCTGGACGACAAACCGGTGGAATTCTGGAAACCCATCACCGTGAAAGCCGGTCAGATTCTGGCGGTAGGCAAGGCCATAAAGGGCTGTCGCACTTACCTCGCCGTGCGTGGTGGCTTTGATGTGCCGGTTTATCTGGGCAGCCGCTCCACCTTCGCCCTCGGCCAGTTTGGCGGCCACGGTGGCCGGCCCCTGCGCCCCGGCGACATGCTCGGCATCAGCCAGATCAACCTGCCGGCCTGCACCACCACGGCACCGACGCACGATCCCGCACCGGCAGACCCGGACCTGATCCCGGATTACCCGGACCACTGGGAAATCGGCGTGCTCTATGGCCCCCACGGTGCGCCGGATTTCTTCACCGAACAGTCCATCGAGAAGTTCTTCGAGCAGGACTGGGAAGTGCACTACAACTCCAACCGCCTGGGCATCCGCCTGAACGGACCCAAGCCGGAGTTTACCCGGGCCGACGGCGGCGAAGCGGGGCTGCACCCGTCCAACATCCACGACTGCGAATACGCCATCGGCTCCATCAACTTCACCGGCGACATGCCCGTGATTCTCACCAAGGATGGCCCCAGCCTGGGCGGCTTTGTGTGCCCGGTAACCATCGCCAAGGCGGAACTGTGGAAAGTCGGCCAGGTGAAACCCGGCGATACCATCCGGTTCGTGGCTATTGATAACGACACCGCCGTGGAACTCTCCGAACGCCAGGAACTGGCCATCAAGAGCCTGATGGCGCCGCCGGAAGTGGACCTGGTGAAACCGGACCTGGCTCCGGTGAATGACCTTTCCGCCACGATCCTGGCCCATCTGGACGAAACCGACGGTCGCCCGGAGGTCACCTACCGCCAGGCCGGCGACCAGTACATCCTGCTGGAATACGGCCCCAACGTGATGGACCTGGGCTTCCGCCTGCGCATCCACGCCCTGATGGAAGCCATCGCCGATGTGCAACCCAACGGCCTGCTGGAACTGTCCCCGGGCGTTCGCTCCCTGCAGCTACGGTACGACGCCCGCATCCTGCCGCAGGAAGCTCTGATGACCTACCTGCTGGACCTGGAAGCCACCCTGCCGCCCACGGATGAACTGAAAGTCCGCAGCCGCGTCATCCACCTGCCCATGGCCTTCGAAGACAGCGCCACCCTCGAAGCGGTGGATAAATACCGCCAGTCCGTGCGTGACACCGCCCCCTGGTTGCCCAACAACGTCGACTTCATGCAACGCATCAACGGCCTGCCCAGCCGCGAGGCCGTCCGCGATATCCTGTACTCGGCTCGCTATCTTGTGCTGGGTCTGGGCGACGTCTACCTCGGCGCCCCCTGCGCCGTGCCCCTGGACCCACGGCACCGGATGCTCACCTCCAAATACAACCCCGCCCGCACCTACACCGCCGAAGGCACCGTGGGCATCGGCGGCGTGTACATGTGCATCTACGGCATGGACTCCCCCGGCGGCTACCAGCTCGTGGGCCGCACCCTGCCGATCTGGAACAAGTACCTGAAAAACCCCCAGTTCGCCGAAGGCGCCCCCTGGCTACTGCGGTTCTTCGACCAGGTGTGCTACTACCCGGTGACCGAAGCCGAACTGGACGAAATGCGCGACCAGTTCCGCGCCGGCCAGCTGACCGTGAAAATCGAAGAAGAAACCTTCGACCTCAAATCCCACCGGGCCTTCCTCGACGCCAACGCCGACTCCATCGCCGAATTCCGCGAACTGCAGCAGGCGGCCTATGCTAAAGAGGTGGCCCTGTGGAAAGACAGCGAAGCCGAGGAACTGGATAAACTGGCCAAGGCCCCGCCGAAAGCGGACGTATCCGACCTCGCGAAGTTCGGCGAGCTGGTGAGTGCGGAGATTGCCGGTAACATCTGGAAGTGTCTGGTGAAGCCCGGTGATACCGTAGCCGAAGGTGATCCGCTGGTGATCGTGGAGGCCATGAAGATGGAGTTCGAGATAAACGCCACCCAGGCCGGCGAGATCAGTGCCATGCATGTTGAGCCTGGCAAGGCTGTTACTCCCGGGGAGCCTTTGTTGAGCATCAAGATCTAGGGCTTGGTCTGGCTTTGGAGATTGTTCTCCTCTGGCCGCATGCTTTGGAGTTGAGCCGATGGGGGCAGGCCTGTCACAGACACGCCGTAAACCCATCCCTGGGGGCTTGATCGCACCATCCATGCTGCTCACAGTCTGTGACAGACCTGCCCCCACCGGCTTTTGGACAAGGGAGTCGGCGGTTTTAGGAAAAAATAAAGGTGCATTGATTGCCTGACGGGCAGAGTAGGCCCGATTTTTC
This sequence comes from Marinobacter sp., assembly GCF_041687235.1. Taxonomy (GTDB): domain Bacteria; phylum Pseudomonadota; class Gammaproteobacteria; order Pseudomonadales; family Oleiphilaceae; genus Marinobacter. The sequence goes on from NZ_JAWLCH010000020.1 coordinate 30,735, forward strand.
AAAGGAAAACCGTCAGAGTGCCGGTATTGGCTTTTGGCAGGCAAAGGGAGTTGGGTCGGCTGGTGGGGTGCGGGTTTCAAAAGTGTGAGCAGCATGGATGCTGCGATCAAGCCCCCAGGGATGGGTTCACGGCGTCTTTTGAAACCCGCACCCCACCAGCCGGCCCAGCGGCCATACTCCACCGAAGAGACGACCCGGAACCAAAATAAGGGGCGAACGAAAAGAAAATGGCAACAAACACCAAAAGAAAAGAGTCCATGGCAGACAGGGTTTACGAGGCCCTGAAGGACGACATCTTTGAGTTCCGCCTGATCCCCGGTGACAAATTCAGCGAGGGTGATGTAGGCACGCGCCTGAAAGCCAGCCGCACGCCGGTTCGGGAGGCCCTGTACCGGTTGCAGCGGGAAGGCTACGTGGAGGTGTTGTTCCGCAGTGGCTGGCAGGTAAAGCCGTTTGATTTCCGGCAGGTGGAGGAGCTGTATGACCTGCGGATTACCCTGGAGCGGGCGGCGATGCACAAGATCTGTGGCCTGGATGAGGAACCCTCGGCAATCCGAATGCTGACCGCCATCTGGAACCCGGATCACCCCTCCGAGCGGGCCGTGGGCAGTACCGTGCGGGCACTGGATGAGAGCTTTCATTGTGATTTGGTGGCGGCGGCCGGCAACCGGGAGATGACGCGGATTCACCGGGAGATCACCGACCGGCTGCGGATTATCCGGCGCCTGGACTTCACCCGCGATGACCGGGTAGACGCCACCTATGTAGAGCATGCGGCGATACTGGAAGCACTGCGCAACGGCATGGCCACTGAAGCAGCGGACCGACTGACCCGCCATATCCGGGCCAGCCAGAAAGCCGTTCGGGAGATCACCATGGAACGGATCCGCGAGGCCGCTGAGGCGCACCGGAGCGGGCAAAAAATTGCCTCACAGGGCGCGTAAATACTGAATTCTCGTTCATTTTGGCCGCCGCCGAAATGCTTACAAACCTGTAAGATATATCGCACAAATCCCGGAGCGATTCTCCGATAGGTACGAATTCGATCCCCAGTAGAATGGTCAGTGTCAGGGATGACAAGCCAGCAAGGAACGTTGGCTCAAGGACGAGAACTCCAGGGAAGAGCCCTCCACGGCTCAGGAGTTGCCCGAAGGATCAGGGCTTACAGGGATGGCCACAAGGATGACGCGCTCAGGATGAGTCGCACGCCTGAAGGAACAGGCAGGGGTCAGCCACGGAATCGGGGATCACAAGGAATGTGGTCCCGTCCGTGCACTCCCCATCCCCACAGACATTTCTGCTCTCTTCTTACATGTCGCTTCTGCTGCTTTGCGCCCTGGCACAAAACCAAAAAACGCAACACAGCTCCAGGAGCTCATAGCTATGAAACGCACACCGATTTTCGCCACCCTCGTTCTGCTGTTCAGCCTGGTAACCGGCTTTGCCTACGCAGAAGAAGCCACCATCAATATCAACACTGCCGACGTGGCCACCCTCGCCAGCCTGAACGGCATTGGCCAGAGCAAAGCCGAAGCCATCGTCGCCTACCGGGAAGCCAATGGCCCCTTTGCGGTTACCGCCGACCTCACCAAGGTCAAGGGCATTGGCGAGCGCACTGTTGAGAAGAACGCCGCACGCCTGGCCGTCAAGTAATACCCCGGGCAGTGGCGCGCTGCCGCTGCCCTTCCCCTTCCTGCATCATCCCCCGCTTTCTATTTGCGGCTGCCCGTAAAGTCGTCTGGCAACACCGCGCCCGCCACCCTATTATTGCTGGATAACAATTCAAAAACCGTTGAGCATCCGCACATGGTTGATCCGATCAAGGTTTATCCGTCCAAACCTGCGAAAGTCTATTTCTACGGCACCTGCCTGGTGGACATGTTCTACCCGGATGCGGGCATCGCCGGCGTTGAGCTGCTGGAGAGAGAAGGCATTGAGGTGCTGTTTCCACAAAACCAGACCTGCTGTGGCCAGCCGGCCTATACTTCCGGCTACCACGACCAGGCCCGATCGGTAGCCAGGGCGCAGCTGGACCTGTTTCCCGGTGACTGGCCCATTGTGGTGCCGTCCGGCTCCTGCGGCGGGATGATGCGCAAGCATTACCCGGACCTGTTCAAAGACACCCCGGACGAAGTGAAAGCCGCGGAGGTGGCCGGCCGGGTCTGGGAGCTGACGGATTTTCTGCTTAACGTCTGCCATATCAAGCTGGAGGACCTGGGCGAGCCCACCACGGTTGCCATGCACACCTCCTGCTCCGCCCGTCGGGAAATGGGCGTGGCCGAAGTGGGCCCGAAACTGCTGGGCCAGTTGAAGAACGTGAACCTGGTAGAGCAGATCCGGCCGGAGGAGTGTTGCGGCTTTGGCGGCACCTTTGCGGTACGCCACCCGGAGATTTCCGGAGCCATGGTCAGTGAAAAGGTGGACACCCTTGTGGACACCGGCGCCAAAGAGTTTGTCACCACCGATTGCGGCTGCCTGATGAACATTGCCGGCTACGCCGAGAAGAACCAGAAACCGGTTTCAGGCCAGCACATTCTCAGTTTCCTGTGGGCGCGAACCCAGGACAAAGGGGGGCAGCAGTCATGAGCGAGACAGCAGAGCAGACTGGCCATCATATCGATGTAAAACAGTTTCACCCGCGGGCGCAGGCGGCCATTCATAACCCCAAGATCCGCAAGAACTTCCGCAGCGCCATGGACGGGCTGATGTCCAAGCGTAAGACAGCGTTCGAGGGCTGGGATCTGGAAACCCTGCGGGATCTGGGCGCCAATGTTCGCCTGCGGGCCCTTGCCAACTTGCCGGACTTGCTGGAGCAGCTTGAGAAGAAGCTGACCGAGAACGGCATCAGGGTGCACTGGGCGGTGGACGGCGATGAGGCCTGCCGGATCGTGCGGGATATCTGCAAGGCCCGGGATGCGAAGACGGTGATCAAGGGCAAGTCCATGGTCTCCGAGGAAATGGAGCTGAACCATTACCTGGAGGAACAGGGTATCGAAGCCCTGGAATCGGACCTGGGGGAGTACATTGTGCAGCTGGCGGATGAAACGCCATCGCACATCATCATGCCCGCGATTCACAAGAACACCGGTGAGATCTCCCAGTTATTGCACGACAAAACCGGCACCGATCTCTCCAATGATGTGGAATACCTCACCGCCAGTGCCCGCCAGCAACTGCGTGAAAAGTTCATGAATGCCGATGTGGGGGTTTCGGGGGTCAACTTTGCGGTGGCAGAGACCGGCACCCTGTGCCTGGTGGAGAACGAAGGCAACGGGCGGATGACCACTACCGTGCCGCCCTGCCATATTGCGGTGACCGGCATCGAGAAGGTAGTTCCAAGCATGGAGGACGTCTCTGCCCTGCTCGCCTTGCTGACCCGCTCTGCCACCGGCCAGCATATTACCACCTACTTCAACATGATCTCCGGCCCGCGCAAGGCTGAGGAACTGGACGGGCCGGAAGAAGTTCATCTGGTACTGGTGGATAACGGCCGCTCGTCGATCTACCAGGACGACGAGCTGCTGGACACCCTGCGCTGTATCCGCTGCGGCGCCTGCATGAACCACTGCCCGGTGTACACGCGGGTAGGCGGCCATGCCTATGGCACCACTTATCCGGGCCCCATCGGCAAGATCCTGATGCCACACCTGATTGGCCTGGACGAGGGTCGGCATCTGCCCAGCGCCTCCAGCCTGTGTGGCGCCTGTGGCGAGGTTTGCCCGGTGAAGATTCCCATACCCGATCTGTTGGTGCGTCTGCGCCAGGAATCGGTGGATGGCGACAAGCTGCACCCGGCCAAGGTCCGTGGCCATGGCGCCAAGCGAAGCTCCATGGAGGCGATGATCTGGAAAGGCTGGGCCTGGATGCATGCCAGCCCTGGCCTTTACCGCTTCGGCACCGGCGCCGCCAGCAAATTCAGGGCGTTACAACCCTCGAAAGCAGGCGCCTGGACCGATTACCGCACGGCCCCAAAACTGGCCGCCAAAACCCTGCACCAGCGGATGAAGGAGCGTGGCCAATGAGTTCCCGGGAAACGATTCTTCAGCGCCTGCGCAATCGCACCGGCGGCGAGCTGACGGTGCCTGAATGTGACTTCTCGGTTCTGGTCCGGGATGACTGGTCCACCAGGGAGCGGATCGAGCGGTTCGAGAAGATGATCGAATCGGTTCACGGCGAGGTGCACCACTGCAGCGAAGACATGTGGATGGACCGCCTGGCCGAGTTGCTTGCCACCCGAGGCGCTCGCAATCTTCTGATCCCGAAGGCGCATGAGATTGGGCAATCCCTACGCAACGCCGGCCGTGACGATCTGCCGGAGCTGCTGGTCTACGATGAGCCTATCGAGAGCTGGCAGACCCACCTGTTTAACGAGGTGGACGCCAGCATCACCTCCACCCGGGGAGGCATTGCCGAGACGGGCTCGCTGATCCTGTGGCCAACGGTGGATGAACCCCGACTGATGAGCCTGGTGCCGCCGGTCCACATTGCCGTGCTCAAAGCTTCGGAACTCTACACCACATTCCACGAAGCCATGAAGGCCCAGAACTGGGCCGCTGGCATGCCGACCAATGCCCTGCTAATCTCTGGCCCTTCCAAAACCGCCGACATCGAGCAAACCCTCGCTTACGGTGTTCACGGTCCCAAAGAGCTGATTGTGTTGATGATTGAATGATCCAAGGCGCCCTGTTGATCGCCCTGGCTGCCCTGCTATGGGCGACCACGGGCATTGTTGCGAAATTTCTGTTTACCGGCACCGAGCTTCAGGCCATTGCGTTGGCCTTCCTGAGGCTGGCGGTGGCTTTGCCGTTTTTCTGGTTGCTGATGCGGCGGGAGCAGGCGCGCCTTGAGCGTGCCAACCCGGGTGCCAGGGTGCCCGGGAGTTCACTGCGAAGCATCTCACCCAAAGCCCTGCTTCCGCTTGCAGCACTGGGGCTGTTCCAGGCGTTCTACCAGGGCAGCTATCTACTCGCCGTGGACCTGACCGGTGCCGGCATTGCCACCCTGATCGCGCTCTGTCTGCCCCCGGTGCTGGTGGCCATTCTCGCGGCGCCCTTGCTGGGAGAGAAACCCGGCCTGCTCACGGTTCTGTCCCTGATTGCTGCCATTTTCGGCACGGGGATGCTGGTTCTCAGTGATATGGACACCAGCGGCACCCTGCGACTGGCCGGCATTCTGGTCGCGTTACTGGCCGCCTGTGTGTATACAGGCTTCACGCTGACCAGCCGGTACAGTTCCGCCGGCACACCGGTGTTTACCACGGCGTTTATCTGTTTCTTCACGGCGGCATTGATTCTGTTGCCGGTGGTCGCCCTGAGTGGCGGTTTTGAGGGGCTCGAAACCCTGAGCATCGGCCACTGGCTGATGGTGCTCTACGTTGGGGTGGTACCAACCTGCATCGGTTACGTGTGTTTCTTCACGGGCATGAAAACCACCCCGGCGACACTTTCCAGCATCATTGTGACCCTGGAGCCGCTGTTTGTGGCGTTGCTGGCCTGGGTGTTTCTGGAGGAGATCCTGGGGCCCATTGGTATTGCCGGGGCCCTGATACTGACCGCAGCGGTGATCGTGGCCTCCCGCTACGGCCGTAAACCCGCAGCCGGCCAGGAGGCCGGCGCGGAGTAAGGAAGATCAGTCTTCCTTGCGCTGTTTCTCAAGCATGTCCGGCTGCAGGATTTCGATCCAGTAGCCGTCCGGGTCTTTGATAAAGGCCAGGCCCTTCATCTTGCCGTCGTCCGGCTTTTTCACGAATTCCACACCGAGTTTTTCCAGGCGGTCGCAGGCGGCGTAGACGTCCGGCACGGCAACGCCGATGTGGCCAAAGCCCTGGGGCTCATCGTTACCGTTGTGGTAGCCAAAGTCGTTGTCGTCTTCGGTGCCCCAGTTGTGGGTCAGCTCGAGCATGGCTTCGCGGCCGAAGGTAAAGGTGGTGCGGTGGGCGTCGTCGTGGGGCACCAGGCCGGCCTGGCGGTCATCCAGATAACCCAGGAAATACAGGGTGAACTTCATTTCAGGGAAGTCCAGTTTGCGCACCAGGCGCATGCCCATTACTCGGGTGTAGAAGTCCATGGAGCGCTCGGGTTCCTTGATGCGCATCATGGTCTGGTTGAAGACGTAGCCTTCGGTTTCGGGAACGGGTTCTTCGTGGAGGCCGGGGGCCTGTTCGAAATGCTTGGGCATTTTGGTTTTCCCTTTCTTTTTCGCAGAATTCAAACCTTATACCTGTGTGCGTTTCAGGGGGATTTCAAGGGCTCAAAAAAAGACCCCGGGGCCAGAGACGAACCGCCGGGGTCTTGAGGGCCGGTTTTTTAGGCCGGCGTTTCTTCAGAGACGCTCTGAAGTCTTGGGGCCTGTGGAGTTAGGCCGATCTGAACTTGGGGGGCTGGCGGGGCCATGAGGGTGCTATTTCTTTCGGGAAGCCGAACTCGCTTCGCTCAGACAGTCGTTTCCCTGCAGAAATAGCACCCTCACACCCCCGCCGATCAAGCTTTCGTGGCAGCCTGCCTTTTGCGCTAGACCAGCTGGTGTTCCTCTCCTTGGTAATAGGCTTCCACCCTTGGATTCATTACCCTCCGCCAGAGTGGGGGGACCATGGCCAGGACGATCATTGCGGAGTAGCCGGCCGGTAGCTGGGGAGCTACGTCGTGGTGGCGGAGGATCTGGTAGCGTCTCTTGGCCCAGGCGTGGTGGTCGCTGTGGCGCTGGAGGTGGAACAGGAAGACGTTGGTGAGGAAGTAGTTGCTGTTCCAGCTGTGTTCCGGGCCCGTGCGTTCGTAGCGGCCGTTTTCGAGTTTGCGGCGGTGCAGGCCGTAGTGTTCGAGGTAGTTGACGATTTCCAGCAGGGTGAAGGCGATGAAGCTCTGGCCCAGGAAGAAGGCGGCGCCGAGCCAGCCGAAGGCGATGGTGAAGGCGGCAAGTACCAGGGCGCTGATGCTGTACCACCAGATCAGTTCGTTGCGCCAGCTGAGGGCGTTGTGGCCTTTGCGTTGCAGGCGTTCGGCTTCCAGTTTCCAGGCGTTGAGAAAGTTACGCACGTAGGCCTGGGGCAGGAAGTTGTAGAGGGACTGGTTGTAACGTGATGAGGAGGCGTCTTCCGGGGTGGAGACGTGCACGTGGTGGCCACGCAGGTGTTCGACCTTGAAGCCGGCGTAGCAGACCAGTGACAGCAAAAAGCCGCCAGCCCGGGTTTCGAGCTTTTCGTCTTTGTGGATGAGTTCGTGGGCGACGTTGATGCCCAGGCCGCCGACGATGCCGATGGAGACGATCCAGCCAATACTTCCCACCAGACTGAACGTACCGGACGCCAGTTCCAGCATGCTCCAGACCAGCAAGGCCGCGAATCCGGCCACCCAGCCAAGGGTAATCGCTTTGTAGAACCGTTCGCCGACCATTCGTGGCACGTCGGTTTCTTCGTCCGGGTTCAGGGAATCCTTGCCCAGGAGCATGTCCAACACGGGAATAATCCCGAAGACCACAACGGGGACGCCCCAGGAAAACAGGTTTACCAGATCGGTCGCCTGGCCGGCGGCCAGCAGCAGAGGTGGCAGCACCAGGGGGACCATGGCTATCAGGTAGCTGTACTTCTTCAGGGTCAGCAGTATCCGCCGGCGGGTGGCCTCGCGATCTACCGATAACTGCGTTGTGCTCATTGGGTTCTCTCCATCGAATGCGTGTTGGTGAAACTCTGATCACCTGTTGTTTTTCGCATTATTGTCCTACAATATATCAGTCGTCAACAGTTCAGCAGGATAATTTTTGACAATTGTCAGGACGCCCGCCGAATCAGGGCGTTGTCGCTATGGCACTCGGAGGCTGTGATAAACTCATGCGCACACATTCCCACGCTGGCCGGCTTACCTCAGCTGCCGACCGGTTTTTACGACCTGTTCAGAGAGCCTTTATGGATTTTCAGGTGCCCAACACCCTGGCCGAGCAGATTGCCAATTACCTGGCAGAGCGGATCATGACCGGGCAGATTCGCCCCGGCGAGCGGATTCAGGAGGCCACCCTGGCCAGTGAGCTCAGGGTGAGCCGGGCTTCGGTAAAGGAAGCCCTGTACACGCTGGAGCGCTGGCATCTGGTTGAGATCACGCCCCGCAAGGGGGCTTCAGCCACCCGGCTGGACGCGGCCCATGCTTCCGAGCTTTACGATGTCTACATGCACCTGCTGATGATGCTGGCGGCCCGGCTGTGTGAGCGCTGGCAGGAAAGCGACAAGTCGCGGATGCTGGAGGCGGTGAGCAAGGTTGTTGATCGGATGAAGGATTCGTCGACCAGTATCACGGCGGTGGTGGAGGCGAGTTTCAATGTGATGGAGGCCTGCTGTGAGGTGGTGGGGAATCCTTATCTCACGGAGGCTTTATCGAATTTCAAACCGGCGGTCAGTCGTGCCTACTATCTGAGTGCCGATCGCTACCGGCGGGGCCTGGCGCAGACCAGTGAGTTTTTTGCCAATCTGCCACAGGCGGTTCTGGCGCGGGATTCGGTTAAGGCGCAGGCGTTGATCCGGGAGTTTGCGGAGCACCAGAAGTCTCTGATTCAGCAAGCCCTCGCTTCGTAGTTTGGTGCAAGCGGAGGGGATGGTCGGGCTTTCCAAAACACGCTGTGAATACTTCCCTGTACGCTCGGTCGCGCCATCCCTGGCGCTCCACGGTTTTGGAAAGCCCGACCATCCCCTCCACCCCTACCTTTTCGATGCCTCAAGTGTGACAGAGAGCACGGATCCGGATTGCTTCGCCCTCTATCGTAACAGTCTGTAACAAACCAAAGTTTCTGCTGCATTGGTTGTGCTGTCCCCCTGCGGCCCGGGGAGTGTTTAACGCTCCCCGCTAAAAACAATAAACCAGACTTTTGGGGCCACCATGACTCAGTCACTTGCCTGTCGTCGAAACATCACGTCTTCCACTCTCTCGCTCTGGGTGCTGGCCCTGTCGCTTCCGTTGCCGGCGTTGGCGGAGTTCAAACCGCTGGATGATGGGGCGCTGTCGGGTGTTACTGGGCAGGCGGGGGTAACGATTGAGCTGGAGACCAAACTCAGCATTGATCGGTTCAGTTGGATGGATGAAGGTTCGTTGAATGTGAACGGGCTGAGGTTGTCCGGGCAGAACGATACGGCGCTGGATAACATGAAGCTGACGATCGATATTGCCGGCGACGGGGAGGTGCTGGAGCACGGGTTTTCGGAGATTGCCCGGCGGGCTGATTCGGGGTTGTTGGACCCAACCAATCCGGATGTGGCCGATGCTCTGGCGAAGTATTCTGTCGCGGGCTCTTTTGGCAAGCAGTTCAATAGCGGTGATCTGGTGATGCACCTGGGTGCGACGGATTATGGCGATCCGACCAGTCTGGAGGATTATCTGCAGGCGGTGGATTTTGAGCTGGCGGTGGACAGTGTGACCAGTTCGGGCAGCGAGGGTTCGGCGACTCTGTTCTCGGATATCCTGCTGCAGGGGCACATCGGGCCGACGGATCTGGTGATTCGTAACGGGGGCAATGCCATTCGCACTCTGGCCAATGGCAATGAGGTGTCCGGCTCTGAGCTGCAGGTGGATACGCATTTCGAGATCACCGACGGCAGCCTCAACTGGGAGGCGGCCGATGTGATTCTGCTGTTCAACTTCGCCGCTGTGGGAATTGAAGGGCTGCAGATCCACAACCGCCGTGGCAATGACACGCAGGGGCATTTCGGGATGGCGAGCGCCACAGCGAAGCTGTCCCGGGGCACCAGTGCGGCATCGGGCAAGGACGGGCTTTCTGTTCATGATGTGGAGTTCCGGGCGGACATCGACATGCCCGTGTTCAGGATGGGTGACAACAGCATTGGCAGCGTTCAGTTCACAGACTTTGCCATCACCAACACCACCATGATGGTGTATGGTCACTAGACCGACACTGGACACCAACCACACCCTACCCTGTAAACTGCCCGTCTCACTCTGACGGGCAGCCCATGACCGACTCCACGGACATCAACTATTCGAAGCGTGCCTCCGGGCGGCGGCTGGCGATTTTCAGTCTGCTGTTCGTTGCGCTGACGGCGGCAGGGCTGTACGCCGTCTATGATCAGTTTGCCGGGCGCAGTATCAACTTTGATGCCCGGCTGATCGCTCCGGGCACCCTGCTGTCGGTGGCTGGTTTGTTGCTGGTGTATTTCATCGCCGATGGCCTGCGGCTGTATTTTACCCTGAGGGCGCTCGGCCACCGGCTGCCCTTGCCCGCCATGTTTCGGCTGGTGTTTCTCAATCTGTTCTTCTCCAACATCACGCCCATGGCCACCGGGGGCGGCTTTGCGCAGATCTGGTATCTGAATCACCACGGCATACCGGTTGGCAGGGCCACGGCCGCCACCACCATTCGAACGGTTCTTGCGGTGCTGTTTATCTTTTCGCTGACGCCGGTGTTTCTGCTCACCCTGAAGTCCCTGGATGGCACGACCATCGCCGGCGACGTTGGCACGGCTCTGGCTGTTTTCATTGTGCTGTATCTGGGCTTTTTCATTGTGTTGCTGTTCCGGACCCACTGGCTGATTGGTCCTCTTACTCGTATCCTCAGAGGGGCCCGCCGGGTGCATCTGATCAGTGAGAAGCGGCACCGGCGCTGGCAGTTCAAGGCCCGCCGGGAGATGTTGAGGTTTTCCCGCAGCTTCAGCGACTATTTGCGCGGCGAGCCGTTGTACGTCTGGTTGTCGGTTCTGTTCACCGCGGTGTTCCTGCTCAGCCTGTTCAGTTTTCCGGCGCTGCTGATGGTCAGCCTGGATTACGATATCGACTATCTGGTGTCGCTGGGCCTGCTGGTGGTTACCACGTTCATCATGTATTTCTCACCCACGCCCGGGGCGTCCGGTATTTCCGAGGGTGTTTTTGGCAGTTTCTTCCGGGATATCCTCTCAGGCAATCACCTGATACTGGTCATCGTCTGCTGGCGCCTGCTGACTATTTATCTTGGTATGCTTGTAGGGCTTGTGGTGCTTCAGAGGGAACTTATCGCCAACCGCAGGAGAGCCGGATGATTTTCCGCAACCCACTCAAGCTTCTGTTCTACCTGTGCCTACTGGTGGTGCTCCTGCTGGTTGGCTACAAAGCGTACCTGAACCTGTTCACCGAGAATTTCGAGGGGGTTCATACCGAACAGGTTGAGCGCATCCATCGCCAGATCGAGCCAGGAAAGCCCTTCAGCTTCGCCGTGGTGGGTAACATCAACAATTCGGTGGGAGTATTTGAAGACCGCATCGTCCCCGAGCTGAACCGGTCCGGGATCGATTTTATGGTCTCTGCCGGCAATGCCGTCAGTGGCGGCGGCGAAGATAAATACCGCGCACTGCACGGCACCCTGAGCCATCTGGATATTCCCTACCTGCTGACGTTCGGCGCCCACGAATACGAGAACTTTGGCAGCTTCCGTTTCTACGACCATTTCGGGCCGCACTTCTTCAGCATTGAGGCCGGTAACAGCCTGCTGATTTTCATGGACAGCACCGGGAAAACGCCCTGGCGCTGGCAGATCCGCTGGTTGAACGAGCTGTTGGCCAAAGATGAATCAAAGGTGCGCATTCTGTTCATTGGCCACCCCCCCCTGCATCCGGATGAGGATGCGCCCTTTGACCAGAAGGACGATTACCTGGCGCCCCCTGAATTCCGGGATGCTCTGATGAGGGCGATTGATGACTATGACATCGACCGGGTGTTTTCCGCCAACCTGTCGCTCTACTCGGAAGACACCATAGGCGATACCACCTTTGTAACCACTGGCGGCGCGGGCGGCCTGGTGATGAACAACGACACCAGCTTCTATCACTACGTGCGGGTGAATGTGGACTTTGACGGCAACGTAAGCCATAACCTTGAGCGCCTGGAAGTAGGCCAGCACCCGGTGCTGAAGCGCCTGGAGAGCCTCTGGTTTTTTATCTATTCCCTGTTCTACACCGGTTACCTCAATTTCCTGCTGATTGTCGCGGTGTTTGCCGCCATCACGATCAAGCTGTATGGGGCGATTTTCATCGGTAAGGACTACTACCCGGATTACGATCTGGACCCGGCGCCCTGGCTGGATAAACCCATGCGGGTGGCCATGTTCACCAACAACTACCTGCCCTTCATCGGCGGCGTACCCATTTCCATCGAGCGGCTGCGCCAGGGCCTGGAGAGTCTCGGCGACAAGCTGCTTGTGGTGGCGCCCCGCTACAAGGGTCAACCGGAAGCCGAGGCCCACGTGCTGCGAGTGCCCTCGCTTTTCGCCATGGGAGAGAAGCGGGAGTTCCGCCTGGCCAACATCTTTCTCGGCCGCATCCGCAGGCGGGTACGGGCCTTCGGTCCGGATGTTATCCACCTGCATCATCCCTTCTGGCTGGGGTCGCTGGGGTTGTTCGTGGCGAGACGTCTGCGGATACCGGCCATCTACACCTACCATACCCGCCTCGAGCACTACGCCCACTTTGTGCCGTTACCGGGCATGCTGTTCCGCAACCTTATTTCCCATGCTCTGATCAAGCGCTTTGCCAACAAGTGCGACGGGGTGATCGTACCTACCTACTCCACTGAGGAATACCTGCGCATGATCGGGGTAAAAACACCGACCTTCGTGCAGCCCACGGGTATCGAATACCACAAATTCCAGGAAGTTCAGGAGAAGGACATTGAGGAGCTGCGGGAGAAGATGCAGCTCAAGGATGAGAAAGTATTCGTCAGCGTATCCAGACTCTCTAACGAAAAAAATATCGACTTCATGATTGAGGCCATTGATGCCCTGAGGCGGGAAACCGACGTGCCGTTCCGGTTCCTCATGATCGGCGACGGCCACCAGAAAGACCGGTTGCAGAAGAAGATCGACGACCTTGGGCTTCAACAACACTTCACTCTGGTCGGCGCCGTTCCGCCAGACGAGATGGCGATCTGGTACCGTCTGGGTGATGCCTTCCTGTTTGCCTCGAAATCCGAAACCCAGGGTATGGTGATCCTGGAGGCCATGGCGGCCGGACTGCCCGTGGTAGCGGTACGTTCCAGCGGCATTGAGGATGTGGTCCGGCATGGGTTCAACGGTTTCAAGACCCCGGAGAAACAGGACCAGTGGCGGGCACAGGTAAAGAAGCTGCTGGAAGACGACGAGCTGCGTGGGAAACTTGCCTCGCAGGCCCTTGAGTTTGCAAAGGACTATTCGGTGGAGCAGTTCGCCACGGATGTTCGCACCATTTACGCCACGACCCTGGCCATGTTCGACAAGAAACGCAAAGGCTCGGGAGGCCACGCGGAATAGGTAGGGTTACGGTTTTTCACCAGGCTCTGATCGGGCTAGACTGAATTCACGTATTACAAAGACCGTTTTAGCCATCGGGCCGGGTTAATCCCTGGCGCGTTAATTGTTGGAGAGCAACGTGAGCGGCATCCCCGTCGGAATCAGTACCTGCCTGCTGGGCAAGGAAGTTCGCCATGATGGCGGCCACAAACATTCCCGCTACTGTACCCAGGTGCTTTCGAAGCACTTTGACTTCCGGTCCATCTGCCCGGAGCTCGAGGCCGGCCTGGGCGTTCCTCGGCCCGCCATCCACCTGCGCGAATACAGTGACGGCCTTCGCCTGATTGAAACCAGAGGCACAGCCGACCATACGGACGCCATGCTGGGTTTTATTGACCAGATCATGCCGACCCTGGCGGATTTGCGTGGCTATATCCTCATGGCCAAGTCGCCCAGCTGTGGCATGGAGCGCATCAAGGTGCACAACGAACAGGGCAACGTCACCCGTCGCGACGGCCGGGGCATGTTTGCCGAGGCTCTGCTGAACGCCTATCCGTTGATGCCGGTTGAAGAGGAAGGCCGCCTCAATGACGACATGATCCGGGAAAACTTCATAGAGCGGGTGTTTGCTTACGATGACTGGATGCAGAACGTGGCCGGGGAGAAACTCTCGGCCAGGGCATTGATAGAGTTTCATACCCGCCACAAGTTCCAGCTTCTGGCTCACTCGGAAAAAATCTACCGCCAGCTGGGGCCCATGCTGGGGGACCTGAAATCCGAGCCGCTGGATCACATCGCCGACCGCTACATCCACCTGTTCATGGAGGCCATGAGCCAGAAGGTCAGCCGGGGTTCGCACATGAACGCCATGCAGCACCTGATGGGTTACCTGCGGGATTCCATGGGCGACGAGGACCGTAAGGTACTGATGGAGCAGATGGAGGCTTATCGCAGAGGGGAGGTGCCCCTGGTGGTTCCCATGACGCTGCTGCGAATGGCCCAGCGCCGGGAACCGGTAGACTATCTGCATGCCCAGCAATACCTGACGCCCTATCCGGATGAACTGGGTCTCAGGAACAACGTCTGACCCCGGGTAGAGGTCTTTAATCAGAAACCGTAAAGCAGGGAGAGTGTCGTCTCGGTATCGGTGTTTTCAGAACCGGCCGGTGCGTCCGATACGTGCTTCACCCGGAAGGCGGCTTTCATGGACAGATTGCCAACCACGTTCGCCTGCAGGGACGTGACCGATTCGGTCACTGTGTTGTTTTCATCCAGGCCGACTTCCGTGCTGAGTTTCTGGCGAAACAGGGAATTTTCCGAGAGGGCATAATCAAACTGCCCTGCCAGCCGGGCAATGGCCTCTTCCTCGGCATCCTCCCCCTGAGCGTTCACCGTTTCCAGCTTGTTGTAGCGATAACCGCCACCAATGGAAAGATCCAGGAAGGAACGATCGCCCGAGTTCCACACCCGATTCCCGTAACCCGTGGTTACCGTGGATTCAAAATCGTAGCCGGAAAACCGATCGTCCTCGTAGGAACCCCGAAGAAACCAGTACTGGTTCTCGGCAAACTTGTAGTCCGTCTCCAGGGCGGCCTGGTATTCCTCGGCGGTGGTCTCGTCATCTGCCTCGGAATAATTGGCCAGGAAATCGCCACTGTTACGCCAGGTTTCAACTTCATGGACCAGACCCAGCCGACCCTTGATGTTGGTCTCTTCGGTGTTGCCGGAGGTGATCAATACACCCGCTTCGGTTTCGCCCTTCCAGTTATCGGCGTCCTGCGCATTGGCAAAAGGCGCAACGGCAACTGCGGTGATGGCTACAACCTGTCGTAAATCCATGACGTCTCCTTTCGGGTTGGTCAGGCGCCCTCGGTTTTCCTGGCCTGTTCGCCGGCCAGGCTTTTCCGGGCCTGACGTTCTCTTTCTGCCTTTTTACGGGCCTTTCGCTCTGCAATGATGCGCGCCGCTTCACCGCCAACATGGGCCTCGCCCCGCTGCTCGGCCAGGCGCATCTGCCGTTCACGCTCGGCAAACCGGGCTTTCTGTTCTTCGGTCAGCGAATCAATGCACTGATGGCAACTCACGCCCTGCTCATATTCGGGGCGCTGCTTGTCTTCCTCTGTGATCGGCCTGCGGCAGGCATGGCACTGATCGTAATCGCCACGCTCCAACCTGTGATTAACCGTTACCCGGTCATCAAATACAAAGCACTCTCCGTGCCACAGGCTCTGTTCTTCCGGCACCTCCTCCAGGTATTTCAGGATGCCGCCCTTGAGGTGATACACCTCCTCGAAACCCTGCTCCTTCAGATAGGCAGTGGATTTCTCGCAACGGATACCGCCAGTACAGAACATCGCCACCTTCTTGTGCTTCGAAGGATCCAGGTTCTGCTTCACGTATTCCGGGAACTCCCGGAAGGTATCAGTGGCCGGATTGACGGCATTTTTGAAGGTGCCGATTTCCACTTCGTACTGGTTGCGGGTATCCACCAGAACCACATCCGGATCCGAGATCAGATCGTTCCACTCCCTGGGTTCCACATACGTACCGACAATGCGCTTCGGATCGATCCCCTCCACGCCCATGGTGACGATCTCTTTCTTCAGCTTCACTTTGGTGCGCTTGAAGGGCTGGATATCCACGAAGGATTCTTTGTAATCAATGCCGTCGAAACGCGCGTCGCTGGCAATCCAGGCTTTTACAGCATCAATGCCTTCGCGGCTGCCGGCGATGGTGCCATTGATGCCCTCGCGAGCCAGCAACAGGGTGCCGTGCACATCCTTTTCGAGCATCAGGTCCAGCAGCGGCTGGCGGAGGGATTTGTAATCATTCAGGACTGCGAACTTGTACAGTGCGCAGACAACAACGTTGTTGCTCATCATATTCTCCTGCGGGCCGGATCGTAAATCCGGAGCATGGTTTCGGGGTTATTCAGAGGCGAGAGCCTGAGAGGGCGCAAATTTTAACCAACTCAGGCTCAGGATCAAGTGCGGGGTTACCCGGGTATCAGTCTGCGTTATTGGCCAGTTCGCGCTCGACCACCGCAGAGAGTTGCCCCCAGCCTGGCCGTGTCAGGCGGATGTTATCCACCAGCACCGTGGGTGTGCTGGTCACTCTCATTTGCATGGCCACACGACGGCTCCGCTCTACCGCCTCACGATGCAGCTCTGTCGTCAGACACCGGCGAAAACGACGCTCTTCCAGTTCAAGATCACTGGCATAACGGGTGAAGGTAGCCACCGGATCGTTTGAGCCACTCCATTCGGTCTGGGAATCGTACAGGCGGTCATGCATGTCCCAGTAGGCGTCCTGATCGCCGGCGCACCGGGCTGCCTGGGCGGCGGACATGGCATTCTGGTGTTGCTGCAATGGCAGATCGAAGTACACGAACCGGACCTTACCGGCTTCCACATACTCCTGCTTCAGCCGTTTGCTGGCAGACGAAAAGGTTCCACAGGCCGGACACTGGTAATCGGCAAATTCGCGAACCACCACCGGGGCGTCTTCAGGACCCACAGAAACGCCGAACTGGTCTAATTGGGCCGGGAATTCCTCAGCGTTAGGTGCGGCAACGGGTAATTCATCAGAGGTCGGTTCGGGTGCGGCAGTCAGGAAAAATACACCGAGTAACACCGCGGCCAGAACCAGCAACCCAATGCCCATGTACAGCGGCTTGTTGGATTTTCCTTTTCTGGGAGGTGGTGCACCGGTTTCCTTGCGTCGTTTTGCTTCACCCATGGAGGGGCTCCTGTTTGTATTTCTGGTTTTCCGGAATTAATTAGCTCGCGACCGTTTTCAGAATCGGCCGGGCACGCTAAGATCCTTTATATCCTACAAAAGTTCCAACAAAAATTAAGGAAATCTCATGCCCTTGCCCGCTTTCCTGAACGACACCCTCTCACTGCCACTGGTGGCTGCCCCCATGTTCCTGATCTCCGGTCCTGAACTGGCACTGGCCTGTTGCAAACAGGGTATCGTTGGCAGCTTTCCAGCCCTGAACCAGCGCACCAGCGAAGGTTTCGAGGACTGGCTGATCCAGATGAATGAAGAGCTGGAGGCCTTCCGAAGCACGAACCCGGGCGTAAAAACAGCACCTTACGCTGTAAACCTGATTGTGCACCGTACCAACCCGCGCTGGCAGGCAGACCTGGAGCTGTGCGTGAAGCACCGGGTGCCCATTATCATCACCTCCCTGGGTGCAGCCAGCCAGGTGGTTGATGCGGTTCACAGTTACGGCGGTGTGGTGTTCCACGATGTGACCAACCAGAAACATGCCCGCAAGGCGGCGGAGGCGGGTGTTGACGGTATCATCGCAGTGGCGGCCGGCGCCGGCGGTCATGCGGGCACCATTAACCCGATTGTTCTGGTGCACGAAATCCGGGAAGTCTTTGACGGCACGATCCTGCTGGCGGGCGGGCTGTCCCAGGGTGAGGACCTGTTGGCAGCGCAGGCCCTTGGCGCGGACCTGGCCTACATGGGCACGCGGTTTATCAACACCGTTGAGTCCCGGGCCGACGAGGCCTATCGGAACATGATCATCGAGGCGGTGTCTGGCGATATCATCCACACTCCGGCGGTGTCCGGCGTGCCCGCCAGCTTCATGCGCCAGAGTCTGGAAGCGGCCGGCTTTCCCATGGACAAGCTGAACCAGGCCGGCGAAATCAACTACGGCGAAAAACTGAAACCTATTGATGATGAAGCCAAGGCCTGGAAAACCGTGTGGTCCGCCGGCCAAGGCGTCAGCCAGATCCACGACGTGCTGACTGTTCAGGATCTGGTGAGCCGTCTGACCGGGGAATACAGAAGCGCCCGGGAACGCATGCTATCGACAGGACACTAAACCTGGAACTGTGAGGCTTTGTCCTTCAACGAAGTCAGTGTCCGGGCAATCTGGCCACTGGCTTCATCGGAACGCTCGATGGCTTGCACCGTATCCCTCGACGAGCCGGCGATGTCGCTCACACTCACACTGACTTCGCTGGCATGCCGGCCCTGCTCTTCGGCTACGGATGAGATGGCCAGCGCCCTGTCCTGAAGGCTGACCAGCAACTGATTGATCCGGTCAAAATGTTCATCGGCCCGGCGGAACTCCGAGGACGACTCCGCAACCTGGCCAGACACTTCGCCAATGGCACTGACCGCCTGCCGACTGCCCTGCTGCAGACGATCAATGATGGCCTGGATCTCTGTGGTGGATTCCTGTGTGCGGCTTGCCAGCGTTCGGACTTCATCGGCCACCACGGCAAAACCACGGCCGGACTCTCCGGCCCGCGCCGCTTCAATGGCCGCGTTCAGTGCCAGCAAGTTGGTCTGCTCGGCAATTGCTCCGATCACCGACAGCACCGAACCGATTTCCCTGCTCTGGTTGTCCAGCTGAGTAACCGCTTCCACCGCCTGTTCGACGTTCCGGACCACCTGGTCCAGCCGGTTTCGCACTTCCCGGGAAATGCCCGCGGTGGCCTCACTCTCGGAACTGACATTGCTGACCGAGCCGGCGATGTCCTGAATGTTCTCCGCCACCTCGGAAATACTGCGGGACATGGCCTCCATGGTTCCGGACACCTCGGCCACATCCTGTTCCTGACGATTCACGGCTGCCACTGCGTTCCGGCTGATCTCCCCCTGGGCCTGGGCCTGGCCGGCGGCCGATTCGGCGGACTCTTTGACGTCCGAGACCAGTTCCTGGATGCGGGCGATAAACCGGTTCACACCCCGGGCCATTTCTGTGAGTTCATCGTTACCTTTCATGGACACCCGGCGGGTCAGATCCGCTTTACCATCGGCGATCCCCCAGATGGCCGAGCTCAAGCGGAACACGCGGGGCAGCAATCCACCACCCAGCACCAGTGCCACCAGCAGAATCAGAACCACTACCGAACCGATGGCCAGCAGGCTCAGGTTGGCCGAGAGGCTGGACGCCTCGGTATCCAGAGCCTCTACGGTGCTTTGAATTCGGGAACGGGTGTCGGAGTCCATACCGGCCAACTGCTGCTGAAGGCGCTGGTTAACCTGCTCGGTTTCCGACTCCAGGGTGTCACGAAGGGCATCGATGCTGCCGGTGATCGTAGCGCTGAACTCCTCTTCGAGGGCGGCCAGATCCCGGTTAATACCCTCCAGGGATAACCCCAGTTTCAGCTGGCCAATAGCAGACCCCTGGGGCGCGATATCAGCAGTGATAATCACAACGTTCGGATCGCGGCTTGCCGCATCCAGGACACGGTTTGCCGCACCACGGCCTTCCCCCTGCTCCATTAAGGTGCGCACCCGATCATCGGTGCGATCCACATAACGGGTCAGGCGATCGCCATACTGGTCGTAATAAACCGCGAAAAGAACGGATTCCCGGGCGTCCGCCAGCTCCACCAGATCAGTAAGCCGTGGTACATCACGATCCCAGATCAACGGCGCAGCAACGGCCGCCAGCACGTCGGCCAGCCCCTGGGCTTCCGCCATGACAGCGGTTCGAACGTTGCCGGCAACGCGGTCCTGTTGTTCGGTTTGCTGACGGGTGAGCTCGGCGGAGAGTTCCTCGGTGGTCTTCTGCCGCATGGTCTCCAGCCGGGAGCGGACATCTTCGCGGGTATCCCCGAAGGAAGCGCTGACCTGCTGGCTGCTGGCCTCGAGGGCAGACCCTGCGGTGTTGACCAGGCGCTCCACCTGGCTGGAAATCAGCCACTGGCTGACCACAACCTGAACCAGTCCGGCAACCACCAGAACGATGAAAACCGGCCGGAGAAGGCGGCTTGAGATCAGCCGACTGATAAAACTGAGTGACATACGGACTCCGCTAGCGTGTGTGCTTCATGCATCCTGCACAGTCGTTAACAGCGTCCCTGCGAAGCGTGTATCCGTATGTATAGCAAAACCCGGGCCGAAGTGGGCCGCATTTATGTACGGGTTTTGTTGTTAATCGTCATCGTCTTCTTCGAGTTCGATTTCGTCGATAACGTAGCGCGTGCCGATCAATTCATATTCAACTTCCACTCTCGGCCTCTGGTTATTATCAACAAGCCCCTGAAGCTCACTTCGGGAAATGTCGTCAAACTCGGTGTCCTGAGAAATATACAGGTCTACTCCCAGCACCCGAATCCGGTCGTTCACCATTTCAGAGATTCGACCGGTTAGCTCAAACTCTCCATCAGGCAAATCATCCTCACGCTCAATTTTCAGAGCCTCCAGATAGATGCTGCCGTGATTACCGGCTCGCTCGATTCCCTCGATTTCCAGCTCACGTGGCAACGCCAGATCGTTGAGCGAAAGACGGACATCGTCATCATCATCGGTAATGATTGTCAGCGGCGAGACCTGAACAAGAACACCCCCAACTCTGAATTGTCTTAGAGCAGGATCAATTTCCTGAGCAGGGCCACCCTGGATTTCCGAGTCTGTTTCGCGCAACTCGATTTCCTGAGCAGTCACCGAACCGTCGGGCTCGAATTCGCCTTCAACCTGGACCAGAAGTCGTTGAAGCAGATCACTGGGACCGGAAAGTCCATCAAACTCGGTATCGGCTGTCACACGCACCGTGATGCCATTAACCGTAAAGGTCCCTGTAGACTGACTATAGGCCGAGGACACGGGGCCGACGAACTCGATATCGTCATCTGTACCCGGCAAGTAACGCCGGGTGTCATCTGGCCGGATTTCCTGTGCCATCAGGGTACTACCAGAAAGCGAACCTTCTACTTCCACCGCGTCACCATCTTCCAGATCGGCCAGATCCAGGCCATCAGGCGTCGCGCCGGAGTAATTCACCAACTGGGATCCGATTTGGAAATCTGTTGCCGTCAGGTTGGAGATTACACCTTCCAATTCAACCTCATTGAATTCGTCAAAGTCGTCACTGTTGCTCTGAGTCCGAAGCCCGATATAGCTGGCACGAAACTCCCCATTTGGAAGACGCCAGCCAGACATGCGCACAAATTCCCCGTTGGCGAGGTTTTCTACCAGCGTGCCTTTGACCACAGTCTGAGAATCGATTCTGACTGTCTGCCCGAGAATCTCTACCGTTGCCGCTTTACTTATAGGATCCCACGGCGCCAGAATCTGCACCTCACCACGGAGGGTATCGTCGTATTCGACGGTATCCGCATCGCCTAGGCCAGTGTCTCTCCACTTCCCGTCAACCCTCAGAATCATACCGACAACAAGGCGGGATTCCTGATCGATACCATCGTCACCGAGAACAGTCCGGTCGGTGGCAAACTCCACTCCATTAACAAACACACTCCCGAACCCCGAAACCGGTCCGACACTTGAACCTGTTCCCCGGATGCCGCCTTCGGCTACATCCAGTCCTCCGTCTCCGGCA
>NZ_JAWLCH010000021.1:0-48577 GCF_041687235.1 Marinobacter sp.
CCACACGAATTACTTGGTCAACTTTTTAAAGAGCGTTTGAGCTGTTGCTCAATCAAGGCCGCGTATTCTACATCGTTCCGCTGCCTTGTCAACCGTTTACCTGAAGAATTTTAAAACTCGTTTTCTTCAGTACTTTCAAACAGTTGCCTTTCGATTTTCGAGCTGCCTGAGTGGCTTACCCCTCGAAAGAGATGCGCATTCTACAGACCTCTCAGAGGGTGTCAACGGTTCCTTCTGATTTTTTTCAAAACCGGTGACCAGCCCCTTTTCCGATCCAGGTCTATGACAACTCAATTGCGCAAAGATTCACACTTCAACAACAACCGACGCGGCAGCGTTCCGCGCTTTTTTCCGCGCTTCCTCAACCGAAACACCCCGGGCAAGCGCGACCCCCATACGACGGCGCCCCTTCAATTCCGGCTTGCCGAACAGTCGTAACTGGGTATCCGGTTCGGAAAGCGCCAACTCCAGGCCTGAGTAGGAGACGTCTACTGACTCCCCTTCCGGAAGAATCACGGCCGACGCTGACGGCCCGTTCTGACGGATAACGGGAATGGGCAGGCCGAGGATCGCCCTCGCGTGCAGCGCAAATTCGGACAACTCCTGGGAAACAAGTGTCACCAGGCCGGTATCGTGGGGCCGCGGCGAAACCTCTGAGAACCAGACGTTGTCCTCTTTTACGAACAGCTCCACACCGTAAATTCCGTAACCACCAAGGTTTTCGACCACCGCCCTGGCAATCTCGGCTGACCGTTCGTAGGCCAGGGCAGCCATTGGCTGCGGTTGCCAGGACTCACGATAGTCACCGTCTTCCTGCCTGTGGCCTATCGGCTCACAGAAAGACACCCCATCCCGGTGCTTGACGGTCAGAAGAGTGATCTCGTAATCAAAATCCACGAAACCTTCAATAATCACCCGCCCCTTACCAGCCCGGCCGCCAGACTGGGCGTAATTCCATGCGGCATCAATCTCGTCATCATTCCTGACGGTGCTCTGCCCTTTGCCTGACGAGCTCATGACGGGTTTCACCACAAGGGGCAGGCCGATTTCCCTTACCGCTGCCAGGTACTCCTCCCGCGTGCCCGCAAACCGATAGGGTGAAGTGGGCAAACCAAGCTCCTCAGCGGCAAGCCGACGAATACCTTCGCGGTTCATGGTCAGATTGACGGCTCTGGCCGTGGGAATAACGCGATAACCTTCTTCTTCGAGCCGGACAAGTTCCGGTGTTGCAATGGCCTCGATCTCGGGAACAATAAGATCCGGCTTCTCCTGCTCTATAATGCGGCGCAGGCTGGGCCCGTCGAGCATATCAATCACATGGCTTCGATGGGCCACCTGCATGGCAGGTGCATCGGCGTAACGATCCACGGCAATGACTTCAACACCATAACGTTGTAACTCGATAACCACTTCTTTTCCGAGCTCACCGGAGCCGCAAAAGAGAACCCTGAAGGCGCTGCCTTTGAGGGGAGTACCAATTCGAACTGTCTCAGTCATGATGTGCAAGCACCTCTATTAGCCGTGAATCAGGGATTTCTTTTCGCGCTCCGCCACCTTTCGAAGCACATCGCGCCGCTCTTCGTTATCCATACGACTCCACCGAGTTATTTCATCTCCGCTCCGGTGACAGCCCACACAGATATCATGCTCATCGAGCGCGCAGATACTTACGCACGGTGAGCGCACTTTATCAGCGACACTCACTTTTCAGGCTCGCAGGGCTTGAGCTCACTGGCGTAGCGAGCGGCATTCTGCACATAGTGCTGCGCACTCATTTCCAGCATCTTCTTCTGGCTGTCATTCAGTTCCCGTTTGATTTTGCCGGGCGAGCCCACAACCATAGAGCCGTCCGGCACTTCCATTCCCTCTGGAATGAGGGCATTGGCACCAATCAGGCAATGCTTACCGATCTTTGCCCCATTGAGTACCACGGCGTTGATGCCGATCAGCGAGTAGTCACCAATCTCACAGCCATGCAGCATAACCTTGTGACCAACAGTAACGCCCCTGCCAAGAGTCAGGGGCATACCCGGGTCTGTATGCAGGACAGACCCGTCCTGAATGTTGGTATCCGGCCCTACCGTAATCAATTCATTATCGCCCCGGATGACCGCGTTAAACCAGACGCTGGCATTTTCCATCAGCCGTACCCGGCCAATAACTGATGCATTGTCAGCCACAAAGTGTCCTTCCCCTTCCAACTCTGGTGTTCGATCATTCAACTGGTAAAACATCTCAGCCTCCTTCGGGCGGTTCAAGCAGGTCAATTCCGGCACCGTACACAGCGTTCAGGAAATCAACCAGAACCACTGCAGACAGCCCCCAGATCTGGT
Organism: Marinobacter sp.; assembly: GCF_041687235.1. Taxonomy (GTDB): domain Bacteria; phylum Pseudomonadota; class Gammaproteobacteria; order Pseudomonadales; family Oleiphilaceae; genus Marinobacter. The sequence goes on from NZ_JAWLCH010000021.1 coordinate 2,334, forward strand.
AGCGCTCCCACCTGTAGCAGGGCACATAAAAAGTATGGTTAAGGAAATTCAGAGCGTCCGTTCGTTCCCGCTTATCCTCGAGAAAAAAAGAAAGGGGCACCCTGAATACGCTTTCGATTTCATGTGGATTGGGCTCCAGTGGATGATCCCCTGGAATCACACCAACGTAAGGCGTCACAAGAATACCGTAACGGGACATCACCTGGCTGAGGGGCGCGATAATATGGACCTGGTCCGGCGGCAGCCCGATTTCTTCGTGGGTCTCACGCAGTGCTGTCGCGGCAAGGGATGGATCGCCTGGATCACGCTTCCCGCCCGGATAGGCCACCTGCCCACGATGGGTGCTCAGATTCTCCGATCTGAGCGTAAAAATCATCTCGGGGTTCCTGTGATCATCGGTTATCGGAACCAGTATCCCGGCTTCGGGATAATCAAGGGCCAACTGCCGCGGCGCATAGCCGGCCAGACGCTCGGCAAGTAAATCACGCAATGTTTGTCTCCACAGGACATCCGGAGTTTGGATGAGACAGAGGCAGTCTGGATCGTTAAACTGACTACCACACCAATTTCAGTATACGGGGAAAATCATGAAGTACTGCAGCACATGCGGCCAACCGGTTGAACAACGCATCCCCGAAGGCGATAACCGGCACCGCTATGTCTGTGTCAGCTGCGATACCATACATTACCAGAACCCTCGCATCGTCGCCGGAACCGTTCCGGTGTGGGACGGCAGGATCCTGCTTTGTCGAAGGGCCATCGAACCGCGCTATGGCTACTGGACACTGCCGGCCGGATTTATGGAGAACGCCGAAACCACCATTGAAGCCGCCGAACGAGAAACCCTGGAAGAAGCTCTCGCTGAAGTTAACATCGAGGGCCTTTATTCCATAATCGACGTCCCCCACATCAACCAGGTTCATATGTTCTACCGGGCGACACTGAAAGACGGCCAGTTCGGTGCTGGAGAAGAGTCCCTTGAGTCCAGACTATTCGGGCTGGATGAAATCCCCTGGGACGAAATCTCATTTCCAACTGTGAAGCGAACCCTGGAGCTATTCCTGTCCGACTATAGAAGTGAGTCGTTCGGCGTTCACGTCAGCGACATCCGCCACCCCATGGCTAAAGACCGCAAATAAAGCCGAAAACTACAGGTCCTCCATTCGATAGATCTCGTAAGCGGGCTCCTCATAGGGATGGGCTCGCTTCAGTGCCGCGAGGGCATCCTGTATGAGTTCGTCGGTACAAACCAACTCAACCTTGTATTCGTCCACCACCTCGATTTCACCGGCCTTGCCAAGAAAAGGATCGCTTCCTTGAAGTGGACGAAACTGCCCTCGACCAAGGCATTGCCAGGCACAACTGTCGTAATCGCCAATGCGTCCGGCTCCGGCATCAAACAACGCCTTCTTGGTTTGCTCAACGTGAGTTTCCGGAACGAAATAACACATCTTGTACATCGAAAACCCTCCCTAGGATCGGATATTTTTTGTACAGATTAATGGCTTAGACACTTACCCACAGAATCTGTGGATAACTCTGGGGAAAGTTTTTGGGAACACGCCCCCAAACCCCGTAATCACTGCACTTTCGTTAAATTGGCGACAAAATCACCTGATTCATTTATTCTTTATTTTTCAGTAGGTTATAACTTTTGCGCAAAAGTTGAACCGAATTCCCGCCCTTTGTTCACAGAACAAACAGGAAGGCACCAGCAATGTGCATAAAAATACTGAGTCAAGGGAATTTTTGCCAATTTTGCCGCTTTTTTTCCTTGAAAAACGCACAGAATCGGGGCGCCAAATAAAAAAGCCGGCTTTGGAGTAGACGCTCGCGTCGAACGCATCCAAAACCGGCTTTTCTCAAAGCGGGGAATCAGCCGAACCAGCGCCTCGCATTCCTGAACATGCGAATCCACGAACCGTCTTCCTGCCACTCTGACGGACGCCAGGAGTGCTGCACAGCCCGGAACACCCGCTCCGGGTGCGGCATCATGATTGTCACCCTCCCGTCCCGGGTGGTAACCCCGGTAATTCCGGCTTCCGAGCCATTCGGGTTATAGGGATAACGAACCGTTGCCTGCCCCCGGTTATCCACGTAGCGCAGTGCCACAAGTTCGTTCTCGGAGAGCGCCTCTGCCGAGGTACCGCTTGCAAATTCAACCCTGCCCTCGCCGTGGGCAACCGCAATCGGCATGCGAGACCCGGCCATACCGTCCATGAACGCGGACGGCGAGGACATTACCTCCACCATCACCAGACGCGCTTCGAACTGCTCGGACTGGTTACGCACAAAGCGGGGCCAGCCTTCGCTGCCGGGAATCAGCTCGTGCAGGTTGGATAGCATCTGGCAACCATTGCAAACACCCAGCGCCAAGGTGTCCTGGCGGTTAAAGAAGGCTGCAAACTGGTCCCTGACACGGTCGCTGAACAGAATCGACTTGGCCCATCCCTCGCCAGCACCAAGCACGTCGCCGTAGGAGAAGCCGCCACAGGCAACCAGACTGTTAAAGCCATCCAGCGTTACCCGGCCAGAGAGCAGATCGCTCATGTGTACATCAACTGAATCGAAACCGGCGCGATCAAAAGCGGCTGCCATTTCCACCTGGCCGTTAACACCCTGCTCACGCAAAACCGCCACCTTCGGACGAGTGCCCTTATTAACGTAGGGCGCTGCTACATCCTCATTGATATCGTAAGTGAGCTCGGCGTGAAGACCGGGATCCTCAGCATCAAGCAGGTTATCGAACTCTTCCCGGGCACAATCGGCATTGTCCCGGAGAGACTGTATGCGATAGCTGGTTTCAGCCCACAAACGCTGCAGCTCCACGCGAGATTCGTCCACAACCGTGCCACCTTCGAAGGTGAGCCTGAGGCGGTCGGTGTCGTTCGGGCTGCCGATCACACTGATGCAGTCACCCAGGCCTGCCGCAGAGAACTGCTGCAGGACAAAACCGGTGTCTTCCCGACGCACCTGTATAACAGCACCCAGTTCTTCGTTGAACAATTCTCTCGCAAACTGGCTGCGATCTTCCGCCAGACCATCCAGCTTGATATCGACACCGCAGCGGCCGGCAAAGCACATCTCGGCCAGCGTCACGAACAGACCACCGTCTGAGCGGTCATGGTAAGCCAGCAGCTTGCCATCGGTATTCAGGCCCTGGATCACCGCGAAGAAAGCCTTGATGTCCTCGGGATCATCCAGATCCGGCGCCACCGCACCGACCTGACGATAGACCTGCGCCAGAGCGGAGCCGCCAAGGCGATTCTGACCGGCGGCCAGGTCCACCAGAATCAGATCTGTCTCACCGTCCTCTCTTACCAACTGGGGTGTCAGTGTTCTGGCAACATCCGTCACCGGAGCAAAACCACTGACAATCAGCGAAAGCGGTGCTGTAACACTCTTCTGCTCGCCGTTGTCTTCTTCCCACATGGTCTTCATGGACATGGAGTCCTTCCCGACCGGGATGGTAATCCCAAGCTCCGGACAGAGTTCCATGCCCACCGCACGGACGGTCTCGTAGAGATTTTCATCTTCACCCGGGTGGCCGGCCGCTGCCATCCAGTTTGCCGAAAGCCGGATATCAGACAGTTTCCCGATCGGCGCCGCTGCCAGGTTGGTAATGACTTCGCCTACTGCCATACGACCGGATGCCGGGGCATCAATGGTTGCAACCGGTGTGCGCTCGCCCATGGCCATGGCTTCGCCGGTGCGGACATCAAAGGAACTTGCAGTCACGGCCACATCGGCAACCGGTACCTGCCAGGGCCCCACCATCTGGTCACGGGCAACAAGACCGGTAATGGTTCGATCACCGATGGTAATCAGAAAGCTCTTGGAGCCGACCGAGGGCAAACGCAGAACCCTGCGAATGGCCTCATCCAGATCGATCCTGGTGGAATCGAAAATCGGCTTGGTAAAGGAAGAACGGCTGACGCTCCGGTGCATGCGCGGGGGTTTTCCGAACAGCACTTCCATCGGCAGGTCGACGGGCTTGTCGTCAAAGTAGGAATCGCCCAGCTCCAGGTGATGCTCCTCCGTTGCCTCACCGATCACCGCATAGGGGCAACGCTCCCGACGGCAAAGGGCATCAAACAGCTCCAGATTTTCCGGAGCTACGGCCATCACATAGCGTTCCTGAGACTCGTTACACCAGATCTCCAGCGGGGACATGCCCGGCTCGTCACTGGGAATATCCCGGAGCTCGAACTTACCGCCGCGACCGCCGTCTTTCACCAGTTCCGGCATGGCGTTTGAAAGGCCGCCGGCACCCACATCGTGGATAAACGCAATGGGATTCCTCTCGCCCATCTGCCAGCAGCGGTCAATTACTTCCTGGCACCGACGCTCCATCTCCGGGTTGTCCCGCTGCACTGAGGCAAAATCCAGGTTCTCGTTACTGGAGCCCGAATCCATGGACGAGGCTGCGCCACCGCCAAGACCAATCAGCATGGAAGGGCCACCCAGCACGATGAGCTTGGCACCCACCGGGATATTGCCCTTTTCCACATGCTCCTCGCGGATGTTGCCAAGACCGCCAGCAATCATGATCGGCTTGTGATAACCGCGAACTTCCTCACCGGCGGCGCCGGGTACTTTCTCTTCAAAGGTCCGAAAATACCCGGCCAGATTCGGGCGACCGAATTCGTTGTTGAACGCGGCACCACCAATCGGGCCTTCAATCATGATATCGAGGGCTGACGCAATCCGCTCGGGCTTGCCATAGTTGATTTCCCACGGCTGGGGATCCTCCGGCAGGTTCAGGTTGGACACCGTGAACCCAGTCAGGCCAGCCTTGGGCTTGGAGCCACGGCCCGTTGCACCTTCGTCGCGGATCTCGCCGCCGGAACCGGTTGCAGCGCCTGCCGCCGGGGCTATCGCTGTCGGGTGGTTATGAGTCTCCACCTTCATCAGGATATGAATATCTTCTTCGTTGTAACCGTAAACACCGGTTTCCGGATCCGGGAAGAAGCGGCCGCCGCGGCTGCCGCGAATAACAGAGGCGTTATCCTTATAGGCGGACAGGACACCTTCGCTATTCATTTCAAAGGTATTGCGGATCATGGCAAACAGGGATTTTTCCTGGCCCTCGCCATCAATATCCCAGGACGCGTTGAATATCTTGTGTCGGCAGTGCTCGGAATTGGCCTGAGCGAACATCATCAGCTCAACGTCGGTCGGGTCCCGCTCAAGATCCGTGAAGGATTTCACCAGGTAGTCGATTTCGTCCTCGGCAAGCGCCAGACCAAGACGGGAATTCGCCTCTACCAGCGCGCCACGTCCACCGGCCAGGACGGGAACCCGCCCCAGGAGACGCGGCTCTTCGTGGCTGAACAGCAGTTCCGCACCGCCCATCTCGTGAAATACCTTCTGGGTCATCCGATCGTGAAGCAGAGCCGCGATTTTTTCACGCTGCTCCAGGCCCAACTTTCGGCCAGAGCGAACATAGAACGCAGTACCCCGCTCAATCCGGTGAATCTGGCGCAGCCCACAGTTCCTGGCAATGTCGGTCGCCTTGCTGGACCAGGGCGAGAGTGTACCGGGACGCGGCACGACCAGAAACAAAACCCCGTCCGGTTCTTCCACCGGGACACTGGGACCGTAGGTCAGCAGCCGGTCCAGTATGGCCTGTTCAGCGTCCGACAGGTCCGACTCAAGATCGACGAAGTGCATGAACTCTGCATAGACATGCTCGACTTCAGGCACGATATCCTGAATTCGGGAATGCAATTTGCGGGAACGGAATGGCGAAAGCGCGGGTGCGCCGCGAAGTTCAAGCATGATATCAACCTGTATCGCGCGAAACGGGGAAGTCTGGGTGCAATTTGAAAGGCCGACATGATACTCGAAAGCGGGACCAGGATACAGCGCTTGCAGTGTTAATCCCGCCCCGTACAATTAACATTGTTTTGCATATTAATTAACCAGTTTTATTGACCAGACCTCCGACACCGAGGATCATTGACAGCGTGGAAAGGGAATCCACGCTCAGGAGAGACACAGTTGCAGGGCTGCCAGTGATGCCGCAACCGATGATCCAGCCGTGACGGAGACCAGGGACTTGTCCAGAATTCTTACTGCATTCAAAGGCGCATCTGCCAGGACACTGCTTTTACTTGGCACCGCCCTCGCCATTACCGGTTGCTCTCAACCCAGTACCCTGCAAGAAATCCGGGATGAGGGAGTACTGCATGTCATTACCCGTATGGCGCCCTCTATCTATGTCGAAGGGGAAGACGGTCCAACCGGCTACGATTACGAGCTGGCGAAACTGTTTGCCGATGAACTGGGCGTAAAGCTCCGCATTCGTGTTGCCGATGACAATACTGAAATTCTCTCGGTTCTGGACAAAAATTACGCTCACCTTGGCATGGCCGGCCTTTCTGATCAGCCCGAGCGTGCCAGCCAATACCACACGGTACAAACCGGCATTACCGCCCAGTCGATTCTCGTTTACAACCGGGATGCGGAGCGCCCCTCTTCATTGGCGGATCTTGCCGGAAACACGATTCACGTCGTGGCCGACAGCAACCATGAACACCGACTCACGGAATCCCGCAGGGAAATCCCTGACCTTCAATGGCAGGTGCACCCCAGGCTTGATGTAGCAGGTGTGCTGACACGGGTCGAACGCGGTGAATTTCCCTATGCGATCGTGTCGTCAAACGAACTCGATCTGAACCACGTCTTCTACCCCATGGTAAAAGAAGCCTTTGCTGTTGGTGAACCCAGTGAACTGGCCTGGTTTTTCCCGTCGACTCAAGATGACTCCCTGGCCCGGGCCGCCCGGCAGTTTCTGGAGACTCTCAAGACCAATGGCACCCTGGCCCAAATCTCCGAGCGCTTCTATGGCCACCTTGACCGATTGAATTACGTCGGTGCACGCACCTTCATGCACCATGTGGAAAACCGTTTACCCAAGTACGAATCCCTGTTTCGCGACTATGCAAAAGACTTCAGCATGGACTGGCGACTGCTCGCCGCCATCGGATATCAGGAGTCCCACTGGCGCCCCAATGCGGTATCGCCCACAGGAGTCCGTGGCCTGATGATGCTGACCCGCAACACCGCCAGCCATATTGGCATCAATAACCGGCTGGATGCGGAAGAAAGCATACAAGGTGGCGCCAAGTATTTCCGGATAGTGCACGAGAAAATCCCTGAGCGGATACCCGAGCCAGACCGTACCTGGTTCGCCCTGGCCTCTTACAATGTAGGTTTTGGACACCTTGAAGACGCCCGTCGGTTGACCGAAGGTGCGGGCAGGGACCCCGACCGGTGGATGGATGTGAAGGAATTCCTGCCGCTACTGGCGCAGAAGGAATGGTATACCAAAACCCGCTTCGGCTACGCCCGGGGCCACGAGCCGGTGATCTACGTTCAGAATATCCGTCGCTACTACGATGTCCTTGCGCGGCTCAACGAACCGACCGCACCAGTGGCAGAACAAAAAGAGCAAATCGTACAGATGGAGGAAAGCGGAGGTTCAGGCAGCCTGAGCGACAAGCTGCAGACGGACGACAAACTCCGGGCGGGCCTGCCGGCAGAGCTCGGAATGATCCCGCCGACCCTCTAGACCGCAGGCCTACAGGGCCTTCGAAGCTCAGTCAGAGCGAATCTCCAGGGCCCTCTCCACCTGGCTGGCAGAATACCCCCGACGATTCAGGAAACGCGCCTGACGCAGTTTTTCGTCCCAGTCTTCACTGAGATCCGTCAGGCCAAACCGCTTCTCCCGGAGACGGATGGCCTGCTGGCACCAGTCTTCCTCGGTCATTTGATCAAGACACTCCGGGCTGTTGTGCACCCCTCGCTGCTGGAGCTCGCCCAGAATCCGCAGCGGTCCGTAACCAAGATCCATTCTCTGGCGGGCATAAACGTCGGCAAACCGGTCATCATTTAGCCAACCCTCTTTCTCATAGTCATCCAGGACAGTATCGATTATGTCGCCCGGCACCTTTCTCTGGCGGAGTTTCAGGCTCAATTCCAGTCGGCTGTGCTCTCTTCTGGCAAGCAACCTGAGAGCCGTCGCCCGGGCCTTGTACTCCTGATCGTCCTGATTTTCCGGTTTTGCCATACAGACCCTTTCCGCACACATACACAAAACGCTAGACTAGCCGCGAAATTTCTCGGCTGGCCAGCCCGATTGGCTTGCCATCAAAACTACCCCGGCACCCACACCCGGAGGCCGATGGCCGGTGGCGGCGTACTCTGCCCGACACCGTGAACTGGTTTCAATACCAAAGGATACACTTATGGCCGCGTTCATCCAGAGACTGTTCAAGTCCCGCAAAACAACCGAGACTACTCCAAAGCATCGGAAAACCCCGCAGACCGAACCTGTTGAGCAGGTCGATACGCGTGCAGACCGCAGAGAAGAACAGCTCAGAACACTGGATAGTTCGCCATCACAGTCTGTTCTGGCAAAACTCGCCATTGGCGGCGTAACCGCGGAGATCCGCCAGAGCGCGGCCGGCAGACTGACTGACGAAGCCAGCCTCCAGGAAGTACAGAGACAGGCGAAGGGCCGGGACAAAGGGGTCTACCAGACGGTCAAACTGGCGCTCCAGCAACGACGGGAGGAAAAGGCCCGCCTGGAGAGCATCAGCCAGACCGTTGCCACTCTGATCCGCCACGCACAGGACCAGGCGCGGAGCGACGATACCAAGCTCTATGAGGCCCGGCTCGAATCCCTGCTGAAACAGTGGGCAGAGGTGGAAGCGCACGCCACACCGGAGCAGACGCAAGCGTTCCTCGAAGCGACACATCGGTGCAAAGCGCGTATTGCTGACCTGCAATCAGCTGCCGACGACGAAAAGCGACAGCGTGAGCAGCAGCTGCAGCGACAGGAAACCCTCGAACTGCTGACCCGCACACTGGATGAACTCAAGGCACAAACGCCAGAGACCCTGCCCTCACTAGCCTCTCTGGACGCCCTGCAGAAGACCCAGGAAAACCGCTGGCTGGAAGCAACCAGGGAGACCTCCGTCGACAAGCACGAGCAGAAAACCTACGAGGCTGCCATGCTGGCCTTGCGCAACTATCTGAGCGCTATCCGGCGAATTACCCAGGAGCGGGACACCATCAACGAGCTTGGCGCTCTTCTGGAATCAGAGGACGACGCGACAGACGAGCAGCGCGCCCAGGCAAAAACCTTGATTGCGGAGATCAACTGGCCGGAGGGCTACCCCATTCCGTTGCTCCTGGAACCACTTCGCAAACAGGCGGGTAAACGCAAGGCACCGACTGAAAATCGGGTGGACCATGAAAAACAGACCGCCCTGGCAAGTCGCCTGGAAGCCGATCTGAAACAGCTGGAGGAAGCCCTCGAGGCCAAACAGCTGAAAGAGTCGAAACAGCTGTTCAAAACCGCCCAGCAACACTTCCGGGATCTGGACCATCGCCACGGGAAACCCTATCAGGCGCGCATGCAACTGCTGGCCGGACAATTGAGGGAGCTCTCAGACTGGCAAGGCTTCGCCACCGAGCCAAAGCAGATCGCCCTGTGTGAGCAAATGGAATATCTGGCTGAGCAGCCCATGGATCCGGAAGCCAAGGCCGAGCGGATCAAGGAACTACAGAACGAGTGGCGTGACCTGGGCGGCTCCTCCGACCGCACCCTCTGGTCGCGTTTCAAGGCTGCCTCGGATAAGGCCTACGAGCCCTGCAAAGCCTATTTCTCGGCAAAATCCGGCCTCAAACAGGCCAACCTCGAGAAGCGATCCGCCATTTGTGAGCAACTGGAAAAGTTTCTGGACAATGCCGACTGGTCGGCCATCGACTGGAAGGCCGCCGAGCGCATCCACCAGACCGCCCGACAGGAATGGAAGGAGGCATGGCCGGTGGAATTCCGGGACAACCGGGCGGTTCAGAAACGCTTCGATGAGCTGCTCAAGAGACTGGAAGCGCCTCTGGATGAGGAGCGCCGCAAAAACGAGGGCCTGAAACAGGGTATCGTGGAAAAGGCACAGGCTCTGGTGGACCACGAACCATTGCAGGATGCCATGACTCAGGCCAAAGCACTGCAGGCGGACTGGCAAGCCATTGGAATTACCCGGCACCGGGAAGACAGGAAACTCTGGCAGGCCTTCCGCAAGGCCTGTGACCAGATCTTCGCCCGTCGGGATGCTGAGCGTTCAGAGCAGCAGCAGGCCTCCCGGGCCGCAGACGAGTCGGCACAGGCAGGCCTGCAGCAGTCGTCAGGGGTAACGGCGGATAGCGGAGAACACGCAGTGACCACTGCGCTGGCCACCCTCAAGGAAATTAACGCCGCTGCAGTCTCCAAGCATGTCAGGGAACAGGTACAGCAGGAAAAGCAGCGACTGAACCAGATTCTCTCCAGCCTGCGTCTGCGCGCAAAAATGGCGTCCTGGCAGTCATTGGTTCTCGCTACCGCAACCGGTGAAGCGGCCAGTGACGCTGCACCGGAGCACTGGTCCGCATTAGCAGAAACCTTGGACACCTATGAGCCGGTGGAACTGGTTATCCGCGCGGAAATACTGTGTGGCGTTCCGTCACCGGATACGGATCAGAAGCGTCGCATGGAAATTCAGGTTCAGCGCCTCGCCGATGGCATGGGCTCCTCGGATAATGGCGGCAACCAGCTGCAGGACATCGAACAGCTGGTTGCCAGCTGGTGCCTTGGTGGAACCGGTGTGTCCGCAAGCCGGGAACTCGCCGAACGCCTGAACAAGGCACTGGCCAACCTGCAACAGCCCTGAGGAAGCCAGCGGTTTTACTCCCGCTGGTGCTCTCTGACAAACTCCCTGGCTTCCTGAACGGCGGCCAGGGACTTCTGTTTCATGTCCTTGAGCTCCTCGTCCGCCAGATAAAACATCATGTCGATTGAATGGCGATAATATCGCGTTGGCAGGCGGTTGAGGGCTACGCACATCACGTCTGTGAGATAGTCCGGTGTGTCAGACTCCTCCCGGGTCGCATCAATCGCATCAACCACCAGCCGCTCGTAAAAATTGTCGATCGCATCTCGCAGAGACATGGCTTTCGCCCCCTGAATCAAACAGCGCTTCCTAACACCATAGAAGCCTCGCCTCCGCTTGTCATGGTTCATGAGCAATTTCGCCAATCCGATTGGCAGCCCGCGTCATTACACCCCGCGGCCGCAAACGGCTATGGTTGTGTCATCGGTAGATCAATCCCGAAAACAACATGACCAGAGGACAAGCAATGACCACCGAGGCGTATATCTTCGATGCAGTCCGCACCCCGAGAGGGCGTGGTAAAAAAGACGGATCACTCCACAGCGTCAAACCCATAACGCTGTTGACCACGGTGCTCCACGCGCTGCAGGAGAGAAACAGCCTGGACACCGCCCAGGTGGACGACATTGTGATGGGCTGCGTGACTGCTGTTGGCGATCAGGGTGCTGACATCGCCAAAACCGCAGCTCTGGCGGCAGACTGGGATGAAAAAGTAGCGGGTGTCACTTTGAACCGGTTCTGCGCTTCAGGACTGGAGGCGGTCAACCTGGCGGCCATGAAAGTACGTTCCGGATGGGAAGATATGGTGGTTGCCGGTGGCGTGGAAGCCATGTCTCGGGTACCGATGGGTTCCGATGGCGGTGCCTGGGCCACAGATCCGGAAACCAATCTGCACACGGGTTTCATGCCGCAAGGTATCGGCGCAGACCTGATCGCCACCATTGAAGGCTTCAGCCGGGAAGATGTCGATGGTTTTGCGGTGAAATCCCAGCAGAAAGCGGCCAACGCATGGCAGAACGGCTACTTCGGGAAGTCAATCATTCCGGTCACCGACCAGAACGGCGTGATTATTCTGGATCGTGATGAACATGTGCGTGGCAATACCACAGTTGAATCCCTTGCCGGCCTTAAACCCTCCTTCCAGATGATGGGCGAAATGGGCTTCGACGGCGTGGCCCGGGAAAAGTACCACTATGTGGAAAAGATCAACCACGTACACCACGCCGGCAACTCGTCCGGAATTGTCGATGGCGCCACTGCCATGCTGATTGGCAGCGAAGCCAAGGGCAAGGCCATGGGCCTGAAGCCCCGTGCCCGCATCGTCGCGACAGCGGTTACCAGCACAGATCCGACCATCATGCTCACCGGCCCTGCCCCGGCAGCCCGTAAGGCGCTGCAAAAAGCGGGCATGACCGCAGACCAGATCGACCTGTTTGAAGTGAACGAAGCCTTTGCCTCAGTGGTGATGCGCTTCCAGCGGGAACTGTCCGTTCCCGATGAAAAAGTGAACGTGAACGGCGGCGCGATCGCCATGGGCCACCCATTGGGAGCCACCGGGGCCATGATTCTGGGCACTCTGCTTGATGAGCTGGAGCGCCGGGAGCTGCGCTACGGCCTGGCGACCCTGTGCGTCGGTGGCGGTATGGGTATTGCCACCATCATCGAGCGCGTCTGAACCCGTCCACTTTTTCTTGAAGGAGAACAGAATATGAGCGCCATCCGTTACGAACTGGGTTCAGACCAGATCCTGACCCTCACTATCGACATGCCCGGCCAGTCCGCCAACACCATGAACTCCGCTTTCCGGGAAGCGCTTTCAGAAACCGCCGCCAAAGCGAAAGGTGACCTGGACAACATCCGCGGCGTGATCATAGCGTCTGCGAAGAAAACCTTTTTTGCCGGTGGTGACCTGAAAGAGCTGCACACAGTTACCCGGGAAGACGCCCAGACCTTTGAAACGATGGTTAATGGCCTGAAAGCCGACATGCGCTTCCTTGAGACCAGCGGCAAACCCGTGGTGGCTGCCATCAACGGCACCGCCCTGGGCGGGGGTCTGGAAATCGCCCTCGCCTGCCATCACCGTATTGCCATCGACGACGACAGTATCCAGCTGGGCCTGCCGGAAGTGACCCTTGGCCTGCTACCGGGCGGTGGCGGCACCCAGCGCCTGCCGCGGATGATTGGCCTCGAAGCGGCCTTCCCCTTCCTGATGGAAGGCAAGAAGGTAAATCCGAAAGCCGCCCTGAAAGCGGGTATTGTGGATGAACTGGCCGATTCTGCCGACGACATGATCACCAAGGCCCGTGCGTTCATCAATGCCAATCCGAAATGTCAGCAGCCCTGGGACCAGAAAGGCTTCAGGTTCCCCGGCGGTGCTCCGCACCATCCCGCCATGGCCCAGAAACTGGCCATCGCTCCGGCCATGCTGAAACAGAAAACCAAAGGTTGTTACCCGGCCCCGGAGCGCATCCTCTCTGCGGCCGTGGAAGGCGCCCAGGTAGACTTTGACAACGGCAGCCTGATCGAGACGCGGTACTTTGCCGAACTGGTGATTGGCCAGGTCGCCAAGAACATGACCGGAACCTTCTGGTTCCAGCTCAACGCGATCAAGGCAGGCGGAAGCCGCCCGGATGGCGTTGAAAAGGAAACCTTCCGCAAGGTGGGCGTGCTCGGGGCCGGCATGATGGGCGCAGGTATCGCCTATTCGACGGCCACACGCGGCATCGACGTGGTGTTGAAAGACGTGTCCGTGGAAAATGCCGAGAAAGGCAAAAGCTACTCCGAGAAACTGCTGGCCAAGAAGGTCAGCCGTGGTCGTATGACCGAAGAGCAGAAAGCCGAAGTTCTGGGCCGTATCAAAGCCACGGATTCCGCGGACGATCTGGAAGGCTGTGATCTGGTTATCGAGGCGGTGTTCGAGGACAGCGAGCTGAAGGCCAGAGTCACCCAGGAAGCAGAACCCAGGCTGGTGGCCAACGGGATTTTCGCCTCGAACACCTCCACCATCCCCATTACCCAGCTCGCCGGAGCCTCTGCAAAGCCAGAAAACTTTATCGGCCTGCACTTTTTCTCACCGGTCGACAAGATGCAGCTGGTAGAAATCATCGTTGGCGAACAGACCTCCGATGAAACCCTGGCGCGCTCGTTTGATTACGTGCAGCAGATCGGCAAAATCCCGGTGGTGGTGAATGACAGCCGCGGCTTTTTCACGTCCCGGGTCTTCGGCACCTTCGTCAACGAAGGCATCTGCATGCTGGGCGAAGGCATTCACCCCTCAAGCATCGAAAACGCCGGGCTACTGGCTGGCATGCCGGTGGGGCCGCTGGCCATTTCCGATGAAGTCAGCATGACCCTGATGCAGCACATCCGGGACCAGAGCAGGAAAGATACGGAAGCTGCAGGCGGCACCTGGAACGCCCACCCGGCTGAAGCCGTGATCGATGCCATGGTGAACGAGCATGGTCGTAAGGGTAAAGCGGCGGGCGCCGGTTTCTACGACTACCCGGCAAACGGTAAAAAGCAACTCTGGCCGGAGCTTGAGAAGCTGTTCGTGGATGCCGAGAAGTCCAGGAACATCAAGCTTCAGGAGCTCAAAGACCGCATCCTGTTTATCCAGGCTATAGAAACGGTTCGCTGCCTTGAGGAAGGCGTGCTGCGCACCGTGGAAGACGCCAACATTGGCAGCATCTTCGGCATTGGCTACGCGCCCTGGACCGGTGGCGCCATCCAGTTTATCAATCAGTATGGCGTGAGAGCATTCACGGAACGGGCATCAGAGCTCGCGGAAAGCTATGGTGAACGCTTTTCACCTCCCAAACTGCTGCAGGAAAAGGCGGAAACGAATACACCGTTTTCCTGATTAACCACCAACAGACCCATTGCCGGGAGGGATTGCCTTCTCCTCCCGGCCCCTCCCTTTGCGTAACAGGCCACCGTGACGGATGATCGTCCAGTTACCAACCTGGCGCCTTCATGGACAGATTGTCACGAACCGATACGCCCTGCCTATGGCATCGGGTGTGGCGCTTGCCTACAATAAATTTAATCGCTCACGGGTAGATTAACGCAGATACCACTGTTTACTGCCCCACACCGTCAGGTAAGCATTTATGACCATCGCGGAAAGAATTATGGCTCGTCGCTCTCCTGCAGGGGCTTGCAAGGCCATGGCCGTTGCCCTCCTCCTGTCGATGCCACTGGGGCTGCAGGCGAAGGTGGACACGCAAGCCGTTTACGAGCCGGTCTCGCCAACGATCGACCAGGCCCGAGCGAACATTCTGATTGCCCGTCAGTTGCAGTTCACCCATTTCCGTGATCTCGGAATCAGCGATGAATTGTCCGGGGATGTCTTTGAAGCGTATCTGAACTACCTTGACGGTCAACGGATCTATCTGTCCCAGGAAGACATCGGGAAACTCGACAAGATCCGGACGCAGCTGGGTTCAGCGCTGAAAACCGGGCAGTTACAGCCAGGGTTTGATATCTACAACCTGGTTCAGCAACGGATCATTGAACGGCTCCAGTTTGCCCTGGAGACCATCGACGAGGGTATAGACGCCCTGGATTTCTCAGCCAACGAAAGCATTCTGGTGGATCGTTCAGAGGCAGACTGGGAGCCCGACGCCAGTGCCCTGGACGAACTCTGGCTGAAGCGCATAAAGAACGCGGTGCTGGCACAACGTCTGAACGGTGCCGATGACGACGCCATCGTTGAAACCCTGCGGCGTCGCTATGAAGGCCAACTCAAACGCGCCTACCAGGCCCGCAGCGAGGACGCCTTCCAGGCCTACATGAACGCCTTCACCGGCATGTGGGACCCGCACACCTCCTATTTCTCTCCGCGCACTTCCGAAAACTTCAACATCAACATGAGCCTTTCTCTGGAAGGCATTGGTGCGGTTCTCCAATCAGACAATGAATACACCAAGGTGGTTCGCCTGGTGCCCGGCGGACCGGCCTCCAAGCAAGGCCAGCTGGAACCGGCGGACCGGATTGTCTCGGTGGCCCAGGAAGATGAGAAGCCGGTAAACGTTATCGGTTGGCGCCTGGATGAGGTGGTGGATCTGATTCGCGGGCCCCGCAATTCAACCGTGACCCTCGAAGTCATCCCGGCGAACGCATCCGATGAAACTGTTACCGAGACCATCGCCATCAAACGGGATGAGGTGAAACTCGAAGAACAGAGCGCCAGCAAAGACACCATCCGTCTTGAGCGCAGCGGCAAGGAATACACCATTGGTGTGATTACCATTCCGACATTCTATGCCGATTTCCAGGCCATGCAGGCCGGTGATCCCAACTACAAGAGCACCACCCGGGATGTCCGCAAGCTCATCACCGAGCTCGAAGCCGAGGGCGTAGACGGGCTGGTCATGGATTTGCGCAACAACGGCGGTGGCGCACTGCATGAGGCCAATGATCTGGTCGGCCTGTTCATCGACAAAGGCCCTACGGTGCAGATTCGCAATGCCAACAACGACGTACAGATACTCAACGATGAGGACCCCTCGGTCGCCTACGATGGTCCGCTGGTGGTTCTCACCAATCGCATGAGCGCGTCGGCCTCCGAGATTTTCGCCGGTGCCATTCAGGACTATGGCCGCGGATTGGTCGTGGGCTCACAGACCTTCGGCAAAGGCACAGTACAGGCCGTCAGACCGCTCAACCATGGCCAGCTCAAGATTACCCAGTCCAAGTTCTACCGGGTCTCTGGCGGTTCCACCCAACATAAAGGGGTGATTCCCGATATCGAGATTCCATCCCGTATCGACAAGAGCCGGATTGGCGAGGACGCCCTTGATCACGCCCTTCCCTGGGACCAGATCGAAGCCGTTCCGCACACCCGTTACTTTGATTTCAGCGGGATCATTGATGAACTGCGCAAGCGCCATGAGGAACGGTTCTCCACCAACGCCGAGTTCAGCCTGCTGCAACAGGAAATTGACTTCCTGACCAAACAGCGGGCCACGGACAGTGTCAGCCTGAATATGGATGAACGGCGTGCTCAGCACGAACAGATTGAACGCACGCGCCTGACCATCGCCAACGCCAGACGGGAGCTGAAAGGCAAGCCCCCATTCGAAACGCTGGACGACCTTGAGGACTGGCAGGACCAGCAAGCCGCGGATCTCGATTCCACGGATGAAGAACTGGATTTCGTCATTCGGGAAGGCGGCCACATCATGGCAGACATGCTCGATCTCGATAGCCGTATGGCCTCGATCCTGGACCCGCAGCAGTTTGCGGTCCAGGCCCCGGCTTCGGCTTCAACCCGCTAAAGGGAAACCTCAGCCCCCCATGACTGACAAGGACGCAAGCGGGCAGGACAACCGCCAGAAAGCGCGAATGCTCCAGGATATGCTTCTGGATGCCCTGCATGCCATGCGCTCTCTGGAGGAAGTGGAAGGGCTGGAAAGACCGACAAGCCAGGAGCGAACACCTGAAGGGCTGATTGATCGCCTGGCCAGCCTGACCGGCTCGGCTCTGCGGCTCGGGGTGAGAGCGACCGATACCTCTCTGCGGGTCGGGCGGGCCCTGATCAATTCCCAGGACCAGCTTCGAGCCATGCTCACGGCAGGCCAGTCTCTCAAGGACATACGGGAAGTGGCAGGGCTAACCTTGTCGGAAATGAGCGAGGCCCTGAATCTTCGGGACAAGTCGGTTCTCGAAGCCATTGAGAACGGCACCGCTACACTTTCGTTCGAACTGATTCTACGGCTTGCTGCACTGATTGCCAGAAACGATCCCATTCCGTTCATCATGCGCACCACTCGCAACTACAACCCGGAGGTCTGGCAGATCCTGAACGACTGGGGTGTGGCGAGACTACCGTTGCAGTTTGAGCGGGAACGGGAATTCATCAATATTTTCCGCAGGCATGATGACGCCCGCACCCTCTCCGATGAAGGGTTCCAGAAAGTGCTGGAATTCACCCGCCAGAGTTTTGAGATGTCCCTGCATTTTATTGAAGAGCAGGAACAGCAGGTGGCCGAGCTTCGTGCCACCTACGAGGAACAAGGGCTGGAGGGCAACCCGCCCTCAACCAAATAACGCCCGCATTCCGGTAATGTTCGGGTTATGTACCACCCCCTTTTCCGTAACGATGGCATCGATCAGGCTGGCCGGAGTCACGTCGAATACCGGGTTGAACACGTTCACGCCCTCTGGAGCCAGCGAGATCCCCCGTATCTCCCGGACCTCGGTACCATCGCGCTCCTCAATAGGCACATCCGCGCCCGACGCCAGAGCCATGTCGACGGTGCTCGAAGGCGCGACTACCATGAAACCTACCCTGTGATGACGGGCCAGAACGGCGAGGCTATAGGTGCCAATCTTGTTGACCACATCACCATTGGCGGTAATCCGATCGGCCCCGACGATCACCCATCGCACATCGTTGCGGGCCAGTATGGCCGCAGCGGCACTATCGGCGTTCAAGGTGACCGGAATCCCGTCCCGGGCCAGCTCCCAGGCTGTCAACCGCCCACCTTGAAGCCAGGGACGGGTTTCGTCGGCATACACTTCTTTGAGTAGCTTCTTTTCATTAAGTCTGCGGACAACCCCAAGTGCTGTGCCATAGCCCCCGGTGGCAAGCGCCCCCGTGTTGCAGTGAGTGAGCACCGAAATAGGCCTCTCCGCTGCGATAAACGCCAGGGCGTGGTCCGCCATGGCAACATTGGCAGCCAGATCTTCTTGATGAATCGCTTCGGCCTCCTGCGCGAGACGTTTCACTGCTTCATCAAGGGAATGGCAGGCGTGAAACACTCGCTCCATGCGCTGCAGCGCCCAGAAGAGGTTTACCGCCGTGGGGCGTGACGCCGCAAGCTCACGAATGGACTGTTTGATTTCCGCCTTCCAGTCGCCACCACCAGCATGCCTCGCCGCCAGGGCAACTCCGTAGGCCGCGCTGATCCCGATTGCCGGAGCACCCCGGACTACCATATCCCGGATGCTCTGCGCCACACCCGCTGCTCCTTCCAGGGTTATCCAATGCTCCTCCACTGGCAGCAGGCGTTGGTCCAGAAGCTCAAGACTGCTGCCCTGCCAGCGTATTGCAACGGTACCAATGCTGCGCTCTGGGGAAGGATTCGGGGTTGTTGCCATAGATAACTGCTCCGGTTTTTCAGCGCTGAAAACTGGCAGTATAACGGTTATACTTGCGGGCTACATTTCCAGGGCGCGGAAGCTCCGCGCCAAGCGCTGTAAGGCAGGTTTAATGACGGCAGATACCATCACCGCAGCCGATATCCGCATCAACGCACGCTGGCTGATACCGATCGAGCCTGCAGGCACGGTGCTCGAGCATTACGCAGTCATTATTCAGGGAGACCATCTTGCCGCGGTCATTCCTCAAGAGCAGGCTGATCGTGCGTTCCGAACCCGGGAAACCGTCGATCTGTCGCATCACGTGGTCATGCCCGGCCTGATCAATATGCATGGCCACGCAGCCATGACCCTGTTCCGGGGAATGGCGGATGACCTCCCGTTGATGACCTGGCTAAACGACCATATCTGGCCGGCCGAAGGGCGCTTTATCAGCGAACAGTTCATCTCGGATGGCACTCAACTGGCTATGGCGGAAATGCTGCGCACCGGCACCACCACCTTCTCGGACATGTATTTCTTTCCCGAGATTGCCGCGCAGGTCGCGCACGATGCCGGTATGCGAGCCCAGATCTGCTTCCCTCTACTCGATTTTCCGACGCCCTGGGGGGCAGGTCCGGAGGAGTATCTGAGCAAAGGCGCCGATTTCATAGGCACATGGAAAGGCAATGGCTACATCGTGCCAGCCATCGGCCCCCATGCACCCTACACCGTGTCGGACGGCCCCATGACCGAGGCAGTCCGGCTGTCAGAGAGAACGGGGGCGCCTATCCAGATACATCTGCACGAAACCGCTTTTGAGGTAGCCGAGGCCCGTGAGAAACTGGGCCAACGGCCCGCCGCCCGTCTGGCGGAGCTCGGCGTTCTGCGCCCCGAGACCCAGTGCGTGCATATGACCCAGATTGACAGCAGCGATATCAGCTTGCTGAAACAATCCGGGGCTCACGTTATCCATTGCCCCGAGTCGAATCTCAAGCTCGCCAGCGGTCTCTGCCCGGTCCAGGAACTTCTGGATAACGGGGTGAATGTCGCCATCGGCACGGATGGCGCCGCCAGCAACAACGATCTGGATCTGTTTGGAGAACTCCGTACCGCCGCCATGGTCGCCAAGGTGGTGGCCGGTGATGCCTCTGCGGTATCTGCCCACAAGGCACTGGAGATGGCAACCATCAACGGGGCACGTGCCCTGGGACGGGATCACGAACTGGGTTCTCTGGCAGCAGGAAAACTGGCCGACCTCATTGCCATTGACCTGAGCGACCCGTTCTTACAGCCGGTGTATGACCCCGCCTCACACCTGGTTTACAGCAACCATGGCCGGTCAGTAAGCCACAGCTGGATTAACGGCGTACCACAAGTACAGGATGGCCGGCTTACCCGCATTGACGTTGCCGATCTCATGCTTCGGGTTGAAGACTGGGCCGGGCGAATCCGTACAAAGGCTGACTAACCGATTTCCTATTGATTCACCAGGCAGAACCAATCATGACCAACCAGAATGTAGACCGGAACGAGATTGCCAAATTCGAGGCCCTGGCCAGCCGGTGGTGGGACCCCTCGAGCGAATTCAAGCCATTGCACGATATCAACCCCCTGCGCCTGAACTACATTGACGAGCGCGTCTCCCTGGCCGGCAAACGGACCCTGGACGTGGGCTGTGGTGGTGGCCTGCTTTCTGAAGGGATGGCACAGCGCGGTGCACATGTGACCGGTATCGATATGGGGGAGGCTCCCCTCGCCGTCGCGCGGCTTCACGGAATGGAGAGCGGCGTCCGTGTCGATTACCGCCAGATCACCGTTGAGGAACTGGCACAGGAAAGCGACCACGCCGGCCAATACGACGTGGTGACCTGCCTGGAAATGCTGGAGCACGTTCCGGACCCGGCTTCGGTCATCAGGGCCTGTGCCGCCATGCTGAAACCCGGTGGACACCTGTTTGTCTCAACCATCAACCGCAATCCGAAGTCGTTCCTGTTTGCGATCGTTGGTGCAGAGTATGTGCTCAGGCTATTACCAAAGGGCACCCATGAATGGAAGAAGTTTATCCGGCCTTCGGAGATGTCAGACCACCTGCGTCACGCAGGCCTGGATGTCCGGGAACTTACCGGTATGACCTACAACCCGGTTACCAAGGTCTACAAGCTGGGCCGGGATGTGGACGTAAACTACCTGATGCACGCCAGGGATATCCGTGAAGGCTGACACCACTCATCAAACTTCTGCGGTCCTCTTTGACCTGGATGGGACCCTGATCGACACGGCACCGGACTTTATCCGGTGCCTGAATCAGTTACGGGAACAGCATGGACTGCCTGCCCTGCCTCCCGAGCATATCCGACGCTCGGTTTCCAACGGCGCACGGGCCATGATCCGTGTAGGCTTTGGCCTAGAACCTGAACACCCGGACTACCTGGACAAGCACACCGCGTTTCTTGATCTCTACGAGGCCGGCGTGGCGGTGGAAACCAGTCTGTTTGACGGTATGGACGAGCTCCTCAAAGCCCTTGAAGCACAGGGCATCCCCTGGGGCATTGTCACCAATAAGCCTGCCCGTTTCGCGGTTCCGCTGATCGAGGCTCTGAATCTGGCAGACCGATGCGCGGCGTTGGTGTGCCCTGATCACGTCAGCCAGCGCAAACCTCATCCGGAGGCCCTGTTCCTGGCCTGCCGTCAGATGGGTACCGAGCCGGATTCCGGCATCTATGTGGGCGACCACGAGCGGGACATCGAAGCCGGGCGCAATGCCGGTATGAAGACCATTGCCGTGCGCTATGGTTACATCGAGCAGCCCGAAGCCATTGACCTGTGGCAAGCGGATCTCATTGCAGACACCGTCACGGACCTGGCAAAACTGTTACAATAGCCGGCCCAATTCAAGATCCGGTGTCCAACCGGTAACAGCCTGACACGGAGACAGGTTATGCATGATTACCAAGCACCCGCCGATCTTCTGAAAGACCGCATCGTTATGGTGACGGGTGCCGGCAGCGGCATCGGCCGGGCAGCGGCAAAGGCCTACGCTGCCCACGGCGCGACCGTGGTTCTGCTGGGCCGCACCGTCAGCAAGCTGGAAACGGTTTACGACGAAATCGAGGCCGCCGGCCACCCCAAACCCGCGATCGTGCCGATGAATTTTGAAGGGGCAGCGGTGAAGGATTACGAAGAACTGGCCATGACCCTGGAAGACAACTTTGGTCAACTGGACGGTTTGCTGCACAATGCCGCCATCCTGGGCGATCGCAGCCCGGTGGAACTGTATGACCCGGAAACCTGGAACAAGGTCATGCACGTGAACGCAACGGCTCCCTTTCTGCTCAGCCGGGCCATGATCCCCCTGCTGCGCAAATCCGACGATGCCTCGGTGATTTTCACCTCCTCCGGTGTCGGCCGAAAGGCCAAAGCCTATTGGGGCGCCTACGCAGTCTCCAAGTTTGCGATTGAGGGTCTCAGCCAGCTATTGTCTGAAGAACTGGACGACGAACGCCATAATATACGGGTGAACAGTCTGAACCCGGGCGCCACCCGTACCAATATGAGGGCGCATGCCTACCCGGCGGAGAATCCGCAACAGAATCCGGCACCGGAAGACCTGATGCCGATTTATTTGTACCTCATGGGCAAAGACAGCCAGGGCGTTAACGGCCAGAAACTGGACGCACAGCCGAAATAATGGAACTGCTTTTCTACACAACATCCCAGTGCCATTTGTGCGAACTGGCCGAAGCTCTGCTTGTAAATACGCCGATGCCGGAGCCCATACCGGTAGATGTGGTGGACATTGCCCAGTCCGAAGAGCTGGTGGAGCGCTACGGCACCCGGATACCGGTGCTACGACGCAACGATACCGGTGCGGAACTGGACTGGCCTTTTACCAGGGATGAATTACTCACATTCCTGCAATGAGGATTGCCTGACATGTTGATGGTTATTTCCCCTGCCAAGACAATGGACTATGAGAGCCCGCTGGCCACGAATACCTACACCCAGCCGGACTTTCTCGATGACGCCTGTGAGCTGGTGGACCAGCTCAAGGAACTGGAACCGCACCAGATCAGCAATCTGATGAGCATCAGCGACAAGCTGGGCCAGCTGAACGCCGAGCGCTTCCGGAACTGGCACACACCGTTTACCCCGGAGAATGCCCGCCCGGCTGTGCTGGCCTTCAAGGGCGATGTGTATACAGGGCTGGACGCCGAAAGCTTCAGCGAGGCCGATTTCGAGTTTGCCCAGCAACACCTGCGAATGCTGTCCGGGCTTTATGGCGTACTGAAGCCGTTGGACCTGATGCAGCCCTATCGCCTGGAGATGGGCACCCGGTTCGAGAACAACCGTGGCAAGGACCTTTATGCGTTCTGGGGCAACAAGATCACTGACGAGATCAACCGGCTGCTGGCAGACGACGACGGCGTACTGGTAAACCTCGCCTCCAATGAATATTTCAAAAGCGTAAAGAAGAAAGACCTTGAAGGCCGGCTGATCACCCCCCAATTCAAGGACTGGAAGAATGGTCAGTACAAGATGATCAGCTTCTACGCCAAGAAGGCCCGTGGTCTGATGTGCCGGTTTGCCATCCAGAACCGCATCACACAAGCCGACGACCTCAAGGGATTCAACCTCGAAGGCTACTACTTCAGCGAAGACCAATCCGATAACAACAACTGGGTTTTCCTGCGGGATGAACAGTAATCCACGTTGATATCGGAGTAAGCAATGAACGAAGCAGTTTTTTCCCAGATCGCCATGCTGGTGTTTCTGACCGGCCTGATTGTCTGGATGGGTATCATCGTCTGGGATCTGGCCAAGAAATCCCAGGCCGGAAGATTCGGCACCATTGCCCTGTTTACCGTGCTGGGCGCCGGCGTCGTTGGATTCATCGTTAAAACCGTACTCGTAGAGATCATGCAAATATGAAAGACAAGGACCAGCCCTGATGTGGTTTCGCAACGCCCGCGTATTCCGATTTACCAAACCGTTTGATATCTCCCCTGAAGATCTGGAGGAAAAGCTGCAGGCCGACGCCTTCAAGCCCTGTGGTCCTCAGGAAACCAGCCGCCAGGGCTGGGTACCGCCGCTGGGCAAGCATGGCGAACAGCTGGTTCACAGCGCCAACGGCTATCACCTGATTGCCTTGCGCAAGGAAGAAAAGATTCTCCCGGGCCCGGTGGTGAAGGAAGCGGTTGAAGAAAAGGCCGAAGCCATCGAATTCGAGCAAGGCCGCAAAGTGCGTCGCAAAGAGAAGGATGAAATCAAGGAACAGGTGATGCTGGAGATGCTGCCCCAGGCCTTCTCCAAAAACCGCCGTTCTTTTGCCTATCTCGCTCCCCACGACGGTGTTCTGGTGGTGGACGCCGGCTCCGCCAAACAGGCGGAAGATCTGGCCTCCACTCTGCGCAAGAGTCTTGGCTCGCTTCCGGTTCGTCCGCCCGCCGTGGAACAGGCCCCCGCCTTCACCTTTACCGGCTGGCTGAACGAATCCATCGATCTGCCTGGCAAGGTGGTTCTGGGCAGTGAATGCGAGCTGAAAGATCCGTCGGAAGATGGCGGCGTGGTGCGGTGCAAAGGCCTGGACCTGAAGGCTGATGAAATCCGCAATCATCTGGATGCGGGTATGCAGGTGACCAAGCTGTCCCTGACCTGGGACGACAACGTCTCTTTCGTGCTGGATGAAGAACTGGGCATTCGTCGCCTGAAATTCGGCGAAACACTTCAGGACCAGCTGGACGACGTTGATGTGGACGATGCAGTTGCCAAGTTCGACGCCGCATTCACCTTGATGACCCTCGAACTTTCCCGCCTGATTCCGGGCCTGCTCGAAGCACTCGGTGGTGAAGACCGCTCGGCCATCGTCGAAGAATAGAGTCGTGAACCCGGGGTCAGAAGAAAAGCTCTTCTGACCCCTACTTCAGTGGTGGCTCTTGCCCAACCGCTCTCGCTGCCAGTCCTTCTCCGGTTCATTCAGAACCAGCCGCAAATCCATCACTTCTTCCTCGGTGTTGAACTTGATCTCAAAGCCCAGGTGTTCGGCAAGTTGCAGCATGGGGCGGTTGTCTGGCAGCACATTGCCAACCATTTCCATGGTGCCCCGGGCCCGGCAGTAATCGATCATTTTCTGCATCAGGGCAACGCCGAGCCCCTCTCCCTTCATCTTGTCGTGCACCATGACCGCAAACTCGCATTGGAGGTTGTCCGCATCGGTCCAGGTGCGCACGGTGCCCAGGGTTTCCTCGCCTTCGCCATCTTCCCTCGGGGCGTTGGCAATAAACACCATTTCACGGTCGTAATCAATCTGCACCATCTGCGCCACGTCTTCCCGGGAAAAATGCTTACGGTACTGGAAGAACCGGTAGCGAATGGACTCCGGTGACTGCAGCTCATGGAAGGCCCTGTGCGCCGGCTCATCCTCGGCCAGCACCGGGCGGATAATCACACGCCGACCGGATTTCGGAAGCACAATCCACTCTTCCAACTCCCTCGGATAGGGCTGGATGATCGGCCGACCCGGCTTCTCTGCGAGATTGATGGCGATATTCACTGCCACCGCACCCTGCTCGTTGAACAGCAAAGGCGCGATCTCCAGGCCCTGGATTTCCGGAATGTCGATGACAATCTGGGACAGCGTTACGAGCGTTTCGGACACCGCCCGAATATCCTCTTCCGGCTTCAGGCTGTGTTCCTTCAGCAGCTTGTACATATACGTGCGGCGCAGAAGTTCACGGGCCAGCACCATGTTCAGGGGTGGCAATGCGATCTGACGATCAGTCATCACATTGATCTGCGCGCCTGCGGCACCACACACGACCAATGGTCCGAACAGTGAGTCCCGGGTGATGCCAACGCTGAACTCAATACCGCCGACATGCTGATACGAACGCTGAACTGCAAAGCCGAGAAAGCCACTGTTGGGGAAGTGATTCTGGTATTCCTCCATCAGATAGCGGCAGGAATCCAGGATCGCTGCTTCACTGTTGAGCTTCTGCACCGTGCCCTTGTAACGACGCTGGGTCGGGCTCAGGTCCAGGAAGGGATGGCAGGCCTGCTCGTGAATGATGGTGATATCAATTGGGCGGCGCTCAACCGCAAACACCTCCAGCACCTCCTCCATATCATCGCAGTACATGGTGTCGATGGTGCTGATGCCATAATCCCGAACCAGTTCCCGGGCTTCGCGGTTTGACAGGTGGAAGCGGCCCGAACGCATCGCGCCCATCACCACCTTGCGGGTGTGGGTCCGGTCGGCAAAATGATCGGTAAACGACTCCGGGGTTTCCGTCAGCAGGCGCTGTACCCGTTGGTGACGAACATGCTGCATGAACGCCATCACCGCCTTCTCCGGATTGAAGAAGGAAGGCAGCCCGGCCCTGTAGAACTCTTCCCGCGCGTCCATGACCGTACTCTGGCCCAGCCAGCAGGTGAACACGTTCAGACGGGTCCCCTTGGAGGCCTGCACCACGGCATCCGCAATCTGGAGGCTGTCCTCGGTCAAGCTGGGTGCGTACATCACCAGCACATTCGCCACTTCCGGGTCCTTGGCCAGGATTTTGATGGCCTTGCCGTACAGCTCCGGAGAAGCATCGTAATTGAGGTCGATCGGATTCTTGCGGGTCCAGTAAGGTGGCAGTAGCTCGGCCAGGGCTTCGATACTGGCATTTGACAACTCTGCCAATTCACCGCCCAGATCCGCCAACCGATCCACGGCCAACACGCCGGGCCCAACCCCATTAGCCATGATCGCCAGAGTTTCACGGCGCAAAGGGCGCATTCGGGTCAAGGTCTCGAGCGCATCGAACATCTGGCCAAGACCGTCAACCCGAAGCACACCAGCCCGCTGGAGCATGGCGTCGTAGATCGGATCACTGCGCTTCAGGCCATCCGGAAGCTGGTGGGGAAACCATTCGGATTCCGGCACTCGGCCAGACTTCACCGCAATCACCGGTTTGGTACGGGAAGCCACCCGAACCGCCGACATGAAACGCCGGGCGTTGGGAATGTTCTCGATATGCAGGAGTATTGCGCGGGTCTGGGTATCCTGCGCCAGATAATCGATCAGGTCGTCGTGATCGATATCCATGCCATCGCCAAGAGTCAGGAAATAGGAAAACCCGACACCCCGGGCGAACGCCCAGTCAATCACTGAACTGGCAATGGTACCGGACTGCCCGACGAACGCCACCCGGCCCGGGATTGCTCCCATATGGGCGTAGGTAGCGTTCAGGCTTCGGGCCGGAACCATCAGGCCGATGGTATTGGGACCAAGCACCCGGATACCGGTCTCCCGGGCGGCTTCCCGTACGGAATACATCAGCGGCTGGCCGGTTTTGCTGTGAGTACGGGACATGCCACCGGTCATCACGATGGCGGTACGCACCCCGGCCTCGCCGAGCCGCTTGATGGTCTTGGCAACCGTATCCGGCGGCGTACAGATGATCGCCAGATCCGGTGAAAACTCCATTTTCGAGACTTTCTTGACGCAAGGTATCCCGTGCACGTTGTCGTAATCATTCTGGTTAACAACGAGCAACCGGCCCGGGTAACCTCCGCCCATCAGATTCCGCAAAACCATGCCGCCAAGGTTATCCGCCCGCTCCGACGCACCGATCACCGCAATGGATGCGGGGTTGAACAGGCTCTCCAGATACCGGGTGCTCAAGCTGACTCTCCTTCGTGTCCGGCCGGCAGGCCGTCGGGGTAATAAATGTAATAAAACGGGTTACTTATAGGCGTAACCCTTATCTTAGGCGGTGATTCGCCGATGTGAAATGACTATCGCCCCTATAAGACCAAAGAAACACGGCATCCTGCGGTTTTCCCTGATAAGCTTGAAAAAAATATAAGCATATTGAAGGCAGCCCGAGACGTATGACCACGGCATTCTTTTCCCACGATGACTTCATGAAACACAACATGGGGCCAGAGCATCCGGAAAGCCCCGAACGGCTTGCAGCCATCATCAGCTATCTGGCAGATAGCGGCCTGGATCAGAAGCTCGACTGGGTCCGGCCGGAAGAGATCACGCGTGATCAGCTACTGACGGTGCATCCGGAAAAATACCTGCACCAGCTGGATCTGATGCAACCGACCCGGGGCCGTGTGTTTACCGATCCGGACACGGCCATGATGCCGGATACCCTCCGCGCTGCCCGACTGGCGGCCGGCGCCAACGTTCAGGCCGTTGATATGGTCATGAGCAGCCAGGTCACCAATGCGTTTGTCTGCGCCCGCCCGCCCGGCCATCACGCCGAGCGTGCCAAATCCATGGGCTTCTGCTTTTACAACAATGTCGCGCTTGCCGCCATGCGCGCCCTCACCTTTCACCATCTTGAGCGGGTGGCAATCATCGATTTCGATGTGCATCAGGGTAACGGAACCGTGGATATTGTTGGCGGTGATGAACGAATCCTGATGTGTTCCAGTTTCCAGCATCCGTTCTACCCGCACTCCCATGTGCACCGGCAGGCCGACAACATCGTGAATATTCCGATTGAAGCGAACTGCTCCTCTGAAGAATACCGGAAACAGGTCGAGGCGGGCTGGCTAAAACGGCTGAACGACTTCAAACCGCAATTGATACTGATTTCCGCAGGCTTCGATGCCCATAAAATGGACCCGATGGCGGAGCTGAACCTGGATACCGAAGACTATCGGTGGCTGACGGAGCTGATCGTAGGAGTCGCCCGCGAACACAGTAACGACCGGATCATTTCAACACTGGAAGGTGGCTACCATTTGCGGGCGCTGGCTGAAAGCGTGAACGCTCATCTGGAAGTGCTCGATTCTGTTTACTGAGGCTGATTAGCCCCTGGGCTCACCGCCATAACCGTTCGCCTGCTGCAGCTCCTGGCGGTCACCGGCCCGCTGCAGGCGAATATTGGTGCGGCGGTTATCCGCTGGCCGGTTCGAGACCGGATACTGGTCACCGTGGGCACGGACCGTAATCATATCTTCATCGATGCCCCGGGCCTTCAGATAGTCCGCTACCACATTGGCCCGATCTTCGGAAAGTGCCCGGTTATCGATCCGGCTTCCGATACTGTCGCTGTGACCGTCCACGAAAATCCGTTCGACAGTGGAGTCGGCGTTCACGTAGGTCACAATATTGTCCAGCAACTCCCTGTCCGCGCCTGACAGCTGGGTGCTGCCGCTGGCAAACGGAACCCTTGAACGCTGGATCTGATCAAAATTCACAGGTAACAGATTGGATGTGCAGCGTCGATAACGCTGGTATTCACCGGCAAAATTGATATTGGAAACATGCACCCGCACCGGGCGACCGTCAAACCAGGATTCTCTGGTTACCGTTGGGCGCATGCCATCCAGCAGGCCGTGGGCCACAACAAACGCCTGACGGGTGTCCAGAGAGACCTGGCGCAGACCGTCCGACACGTTTACCGAACCCAGGGACCTCGGAGCCACGCCCGGGCGCCAAGTCGGCGCTTCTACCACAAGGTTGCCCCGCCCGGGGCGCATCAGGGCAGAATCGGATTCCAGAAAGAAGCTGAGATCTTCGCCCGCCCGATGATGGAATACTGCCCGACCGTAGCCAGGCACTTCGTGTACCAGCCGACACTCGAATACCGACTCAGCCAGGTACCACTGGCTGTTTTCAATACCTGCACCATAGCTTGCGGCCAGCGTACCTGCGGGCAAGAGCATGGCAGGAAGGCAGGCAACCAGAGCAGTTTTCAGACTATAACCGGGGCGAAATCCCATAGTGCGTGCCATCAGTGTCCGGGAATTATCAGCTTCTGAAGGTTTAACGGCCCATAATCGTGTTTCTTTAGCCGCCGACCGGAAAACAATCACCGGCACCTTCTGGTATAATTCGCCAAATTTTTCCGGGTGCTTTCTCAGCCCCGGCCTCGCCACAAAGTATTGCGGACAACTACCATGACAGACCAGATGACTCTTACCCGCCCCGACGACTGGCACCTTCATGTTCGGGACGGCGATATCCTCTCGGACGTTGTACCTGCTACGGCCGCCTGTTTCGGCCGCGCCATCATCATGCCGAATCTGGTACCACCGGTCACAACCGCAGCTGACGCCATGGCCTACCGGGAGCGAATTCTTGCGGCTGCGGGCGGAAGGGCATTCGAGCCCCTGATGACCCTGTATCTGACCGAGAGCATGACACCGGACACCATCCTCGAAGCCAAGGCCGCCGGTGTTGTGGCCGCCAAGCTCTACCCGGCCGGCGCCACCACCAATTCCGACTCCGGGGTGAAAGATATTCGCAACATCTATCCGGTTCTTGAGGCCATGGCTGACTGCGGCATGCTGCTTCTGGTTCACGGTGAGGTTACCGATGCCGACATCGACATCTTTGACCGCGAAAAGGTCTTCCTCGAACGAGTGCTGGCACCTACGCTGGAGGCATTCCCGAATCTCAAAGTCGTGTTGGAGCATATCACCACGGCAGATTCTGCAGAGTTTGTCCGGCAGCACGGCGGAGACAATCTGGGCGCGACGCTGACGCCCCAGCACCTGATGTATAACCGTAACCACATGCTGGTCGGCGGTATTCGCCCGCACCTCTACTGCCTGCCAATCCTCAAGCGCAATCGGCACCAGCAAGCCCTGCGGGACGCTGTGGCCAGTGGCGACAAGCGCTTCTTCCTGGGCACCGATTCCGCGCCCCATGCCAAGGACCGCAAAGAAGCGGCCTGTGGGTGTGCCGGTTGCTACTCTGCCTATGGCGCCATCGGCCTATATGCCGACATTTTTGAAGAGCTTGGCATTCTGGACAAACTCGAAGCCTTCGCGAGTTTCAACGGTGCTGATTTCTACGGCCTGCCGCGAAATACCGATACAATCACTTTGGTCCGTGAGCCCTGGACCATGGCCGAGCAGCTACCTCTGTCTGACGGAACCATCGTGCCCCTCAAGGCCGGCGAAACCGTTAACTGGCGGCTGGCGTAAACCTGACTGAACCCTTCTCACACACGGCCAAGACCGGAGCTTGAGTGACTGACGAAAACAAACCACCGCATCCCATGTCCCGCCGCTTTCGCGGGTTTCTGCCTGTTGTAGTCGACGTGGAAACCGCTGGCTTCAATCCCGAGCGGGACGCCCTTCTGGAAGTGGCAGCCGTCATACTGACCATGGACGACGACGGCTGGGTGCGGCGCGCTGAGACCCACGTTCAGCAGATCGATCCTTTCGAAGGTGCAAATCTGGAGCAGTCCGCCCTTGATTTCACAGGTATTGATCCGTGGAATCCGGAGCGAGAAGCGGTACCCGAGCGGGAAGGACTCAGCGAGATCTTCAGCCCCATTCGCAAGGCGGTGAAGAACCACGATTGCAAGCGTGCCGTCCTGGTGGGCCACAATGCCACCTTTGACCATAACTTCATCTTTGCAGCCGCGTTGCGGGCCGACATACGTCGTAATCCGTTCCACCCTTTCTCAACCTTCGATACCGCCACGCTCGCCGGCCTGGCCTATGGCCACACGGTTCTGGCCCAGGCCTGCAAGCTCGCGGGCATTCCTTTCAGCAACAAGGAAGCCCACTCTGCAGCCTACGATGCCGAGAAAACGGCAGACCTGTTCTGCGGCATTGTGAATCGCTGGAAAGAACTGGGCGGCTTCCCGCCTCCGGTGATCCCCGAAGAGACCGAGTAACCGCCATGAAAAAACCCGCCGCAGCGGGTTTTTTTAACTGTGCGCCAGGCATAGGTGTGAAAGTCACGCCTCGTACTCAGCTGACTTTAAACCGGGACAGCGAATCTTTGAGCTGATGAGACAACTCCGCCAAGTCACCACTGGCTTCGGATATCTGGGCCATGGCCTGTTTGGTCTCAAAGGACTTTTCAGCAATTGTAGATACGTTGCGCGTTACTTCTTCGGCCGTGGCTGATTGCTCTTCGGATGCCGTGGCAATCTGCTCGGCCATACCGGACATCCGGGTGACCTCGTCCACTGCCTCGCGAAGCCGCAATACAACGGCTCCTGCCCGCTCGGAAATACCACTGGCCTGGGCGCTGCAGCGGGTAACCACCTTTGAAGCACGCTCCGACGAATTGACCAGAGTTTCGATGGAACTACTTATCTCCTCAGTCGCCTTCTGGCTATTCTGGGCCAGGCTGCGCACCTCATCCGCAACCACCGCGAAACCCCGGCCCTGTTCACCGGCCCGGGCCGCTTCAATGGCTGCATTCAGAGCCAGCAAGTTAGTCTGGTCGGCGATGGACTTTATCGAATCCAGAACCCTGGTGATGGATTCCATATTCTTTCGCAAATCCTCTATGCCGGCCTCTGCTTCCTCCAGTTCCCTGGCCATAGCACGGGTGTCAGCAGCGGAGGATTCCACCTCGGTGGCGCTGCGGCTCACCGCCTCATCAGTGCGCCGGGCACCGGCTGCCGATTCAGCGGTATTCTGGGACACCTCGCTGATGGCGGAGGACATTTCTTCAATGGCCGACGCCACCTGCTCAGTCTGCTCTGCTTGCTGATTCACATTGTCCAGAGTCTGCGAGATAGTGCCGGACAATTGTTCAGATGCACCAGCCTGGCGCTGGGACGCTTCTTCAACCTTGAAGATCACTTCTTTCAGGTCCGACACCATCTTGAGCATGGAGCCGTATACACCCGTGGCCCTGTCACTGTCGGACGAGTCAATGACCAAGTTACCCGCAGCCACCTGCTCCGCCAGTGCCTGCAATTCGGCCGGGTCTTTGCCAAGGGGTTTCATGATCCGCGCCGCGGTCCAGACTGCCACGGCCACCACGGCCAAGATCACAATAGCAATGGCTATCGCCGCCAGAGTCCACATTTCACGCACCGGCGCCAAGGCCTCGTCTTCGCTGATCTCCGCCACCAGCGCCCAGTTCAGCCCGCCTACGGTAACTGGCCTGTGGGCGGAAAACACTGGCTCGCCACGGTAGGACGTAACCACGCCTTCACCGGAATTCCCAGCCAGAGCTTCATCCACCGATGTCGAACTAATGCGTCCATTCTCCGGCTCGGCAAAGGAAGCGACAACACTGCGGTTTTCCGGATCCAGGTAGGAGTCTGACCGCATCAGGTTATCCGGCCCCACCAGATAGGCATCCCCGGTTTCGCCCATGCCATCTCGTTCCATCATGATGTTGTTCAGGCTGTCGATGGGGAACTGGAAGGCCAGCACGGCCAGCCGCTCATCTTTTTCGGAATATATGGGCGTTGCCACAAATCCCGCAGGAGCACCGTAGGACGGTACATACTTCGTAAAATCAACAAAAGTCGGTGCAGTATCCTGTCCGTCAGACAACGCCTGACGATAAGCCGCCGCCAGGCCAGAATCCGCGTAGGGACCGTCTTTCAGGGAGGTAGCAAAATCCACCTCTTTGGCTACGGAATAGATAACATGGCCTGTATCGGCATCAATGAGATAAATATCGTAGTAGCCGAAAGCCTCCTGAAACTCCTTGAACGAGGTGTGCCACTGTTTGTGAAGCGTGTTATAAAACTGCGCGATATGGACGTCAGCCGATACCAATTCGTCTTTCTGCCCCACAGGATTTGGGTTGTCCACGATGTAACCCATCTGCAGAGCCAGGCTGTTTTTGCTGAGGGATGCAACGAAGTCCGAGGCTGAACGTCCGTTAGCACCACCATTTTGCTGCAAGGGTGGCAAAAAATTCTGCTGATAATAAGCCTCGACGTTGTCTCGTAAGGTCGATTGCTCCGCTTTTACCAGTTTTTCATAATTTTGAAATGCCAAACCAAACCCCTGGGCCGCAGTTCGGGTCCCGCGATTATTGGCCATGGCTTTCAGCTGCCGGGTAATGGTGTTGAGATAATCTTCAACACTACGCTGCTTATTGGTCGCCGCAATAGAAAGTTGTTGCAACGCCTGTTCCTTCAGGCTTATTCGGACAATTTCGGCGTTAAAAAACGAGATGGCAATTACGGGAAGCAGGCCAACCAGCAGCAAAGTCAGCAAAAGACGTTTTTTCAGAGTCATCAATGGCCTCATTTAGTATTGTTCTTAGGCTAATCATCGGCTATCGGCAGGTTTTCTTTAGCCCAGAAAAACTCATAAAAGAGGCGAATCTCGTTCAATCAATTTATATGGGAGGGGGAGTAACTCCCCCTCCCGCTCGATTCAGGGGCTACCACGTTACCAGTAGATGCCCCGCATGATGGCGGCGAAAGCCACCTGCTCGCTGGACACCTTTGGCTTCTCCCCGGAACGGCTACCGGCGGCAGCCGGTGAATCCGGGAACATCCGGTAACCGGTATTCATGACAATTTCGGCCATCTTCGGTGCCAGAGCATGCAGGACCTGGGCAAAGATACCCAAACGGGTAGCGATTCGCTTCGGCCGATAGACAATGGCATCAGCAACCATGGTCGCAGCCTCGTCCGGCGTTAGCGTCGGAACAGAATCGTAGATCTTGGTTGGCGCAATCATCGGCGTTTTCACCAGCGGCATGTTAATGGTGGTGAAAGTGACATTGCGATCCGACCATTCCGAAGCGGCGCAGCGGCTGAAGGCATCCAGCGCAGACTTGGAGGCCACGTAAGCCGAGAACCTGGGAGCGTTGGTCAACACACCGATGGACGAGATGTTGACCACGTGACCGCGGCGATTCTCCAGCATCTTGGGCGCAAAGCCCATGATCAGACGAACGGAACCAAAGTAGTTCAGTTGCATGGTGCGCTCGAAATCGTGGAAGCGGTCGAACGACAGATCCAGTGAGCGGCGAATCGAGCGCCCGGCGTTGTTGACCAGCACGTCGACCTGGCCATGGTTATCCAACACGGTCTTCACAAACTCGTCGCAGGCATCCATATCTGAGAAATCGCAGGGATAGGCATGCACGCTTGCGCCCCGGGACTCCAGCTCCGCGGCCACTTCTTTCAGGCGCTCGAGTTTGCGGGCACCGATCACAAGGATCGCGCCGGCGTCTGCCAGTTTCTGGGCGGTTGCAAGACCAATACCGGACGTAGCACCGGTCACCACGCAGACGCGACCTTCAACCGTGCCCTTGAGCGTGCGGTCCTTGAACAGGTCCGGGTCCAGATTACGCTCCCAGTAGTCCCAGATCACCGGGGCGTAGTCCGGCAGGCGCGGCACTTCAATGCCGGTGCCTTTCAGAACGCGCTCGGTTTCGCGGGCGTCAAAACGGGTCGGGTAATTGATGAACGACATCACAGAGGGCGGAATGCCCATGTCATCAAGAATGGCCGATGTCAGACGCTTCACCGGTGGCAGATTCTTCAAGCTCTGGCGAATGAATGGCGGAATAAAGCCGAACATGCGGGAATCGATCCGCATCCCCATCCGGGGTGCGTGACCAGCCTCGCTGAAGATGTTGAGAATTTCGCCAACCTTGTACGGATCGGTATCCACAAGGTGGAAGCACTTGCCGTCTTCGCCCTCGAGGTGGGCAATGTGATCCATGGCGTTAACCACGAAATCCACCGGCACAATGTTCAGACGCCCACCCTCGACACCGATGGTCGGCACCCACTGGGGCAGCGCGTGGCGGATTTTCTGAATCATCTTGAAGAAATAGTAGGGGCCATCCACCTTGTCCATTTCACCGGTAGCGGTATGCCCAATCACCATACCCGGACGGTAGATTCGGAAGGGAACCTTGCATTCCTCACGAACGACCTTTTCAGATTCGTGTTTGGTCCGCAGGTACGGGTGGTCCAGCTTCTCGGCCTCCTCGAACATGTCCTCGCGGAAAATGCCCTTGAACAGACCGGCAGCCGCAATGGAAGAAACGTGATGGAAGTGCTTGGCGCCCATCGCCTCCGCAGCATTCACCGCAGCCCGGGTGCCCTCGATATTGGTCGCCTGCTGGGCTTCTTCATCTGCGCCCATATCGTATACAGCGGCCAGGTGAAAGAAGTGGTCGATTTTCCCCTTCAGGGCTTTCATCGTCTTGGCGTCGATGCCCAGATTCTTGCTGGTCAGGTCGCCTATCACGGCCTTCACCTGGGTTTCATCCGCGCCCCAGCGCTCTCGCAATTTGTCCAGCTTGTCCTGGGACTGTTCCCGCACCAGCACGTGGACAGTACCACCACGTGCCAGCAGCTTCTCCACGAGGAAACGGCCAATAAATCCGGTGCCACCCGTCAGGAAATAATTCATCGATCTTCCACCCTGCCTGTTGCTCAATTGTTGTCTATCCATGCCAGAACCCATACGACTAAAGTCTTATAGTTTTCCGGAAACGCCGGCATTGTACTTAATTGCAACCTTCATGTATCGAACTTTTTTAGAGCTTTTACTCTGTAAGCTTTTGTTTTATATAGAGCTATTACTCTAAATTTCCGTTCCCGCAGGCTGAACGTGCCTGTCCGGTTCGCCGACACAATGTTTTTGAGACTAGCACAGGAATTGCCCTGTGCATGCCCAATTTCCGGATTACCACAATGCAATGAAAGAGCCCGCCAGCAATGACATAATCGGGAACTTATCGCGCCTTTTGGCATCTCTTCTTTTCACAGGAAACCCGACCTTCGGAATCCCGACCATGCAGAAAGACAACCCCAACGCGGAACGCTACATTTCGATTGCCCGAGCCTGCCTGAAGGCCATCAACGACACCGCCGACAACGCCGGCTCCCGGGAGCAGAAGATCCAGGCGGTCTACGAGGCCATCGACCAGGCCTTCCAGGCCGAGTTCGCCGATTATCGCCAGTCCGTCGCCATCATGGCCACAGTTCTGGAGCGCATTGCCTCGGGCCAGCTGGACAGTGAGAAAGCGGCCGATCTGGCTCGTAAAACACTAGACCAGCAACCAGAAAGTACGCGCAACGCACTGATGCACTGATACGCAAACCTCTTCTCCGGATCACAGAGAGCCTATGAACACACGTACCGTCAGGAAGAACTCAATGCAGAAACCGATATCACGCCTGTTTTCCCTGCTTACACTTTTGCTGTTCAGCACCCTTGCTCTTACTGCCCAGATTCCGGAGAAGAGCCCCAATGACGACAACCAATACCGGTTCATCGCACTGGATAACGGCCTGAAGGTTATTCTGGTTTCTGACCAGGAGGCGGATAAGGCGGCTGCCTCGATGAACGTTGCCGTGGGTAGCGGAGATGACCCGGCGGATCGGGAGGGCCTCTCCCATTTCCTGGAGCACATGTTGTTCCTCGGGACCGAGAAATACCCCGATCCAGGCGAATATCAGCAGTTCATCAAGAGCCACGGCGGCCAACACAATGCATTCACCGCGTTCCAGGACACGAATTACTTCTTCGACGTTCAGCCCGAGTTTCTGGAACCGGCGCTGGATCGGTTTGCCCAGCAGTTCTCCGCGCCCCTGTTTACTGCCGAGCTGGTTGACCGTGAGCGCAATGCCGTGCATTCGGAATTCAGCGCCAAACAGAAAGAGGACGGGCGCCGATTCTATTCCGTTAAAAAGGCAGTCAGTAACCCGGACCACGCGTTCAGCCAGTTTGCCGTGGGCAACCTGAGCACCCTCGAAAATACCGAGGAAAATCCACTCAGGCCCGACCTGATCGAGTTCTGGAAGCAGCATTATTCTTCAAACATCATGAGCCTGGCGGTTTACGGGCCGCAACCCCTGGACGAACTGGAATCCATGGTCCGCGGCCGATTTGATGCCATTGAAAACCGCAATCTCGATACCAAACGCCATGAGGCGAGCCTGTACCGGGCGGAGGACCTACCGGCCAAGGTGACGGCAGAAGCGCTGAAAGATGTACGCAGCCTTTCGCTGACTTTTCCCATCCCCTCTCAGGAGGCCAATTACCGCACCAAGCCCGCCAGCTACGTGGCCAACCTTCTCGGCCATGAAGGCCCAGGCAGCCTGTTCGACGTGCTCAAGCGAGCCGGATTGGCAGAAAGCCTGTCAGCCGGACTGGGGATGGATACCGGCGAGAACGCCACACTGGAAATCAGCATTTCCCTCACACCGGAAGGTCTGAGCCGCCATGAAGACATCCTGCCCCTGGTGTTCAATTACATCGACAAAGTTCGGGAGAAAGGCATCAGTGAAGAGCGGTTCGTGGAAATGCAGAACCTGGCCCGTATCGATTTCCGGTTCCGGGAACAGGGCAACCCGCTGCATGAGGCCATGCGACTTTCCCGTTACCTCAAAGACTATCCGCCGGAAGATCTGCTTCGTGCACCCTGGCTCGTTGAGCGCTTCGCCCCGGAGCAGTATCGGGACATCCTCGACAGGCTGACGCCAGACAACCTGCTTGCATTCGTTCTGGCACCGGACCCCGGCCTTGAGAACCCGAACCGGACAGACTGGTATGAGGCCGCCTGGACCCGTGACGCCCTGGATCCGGAGGCACTGACAACCCAGCGCCTGCCGGAACTCGCCGGGCAACTGCGCTTGCCCTACGCCAACCCCTTCGTGCCGGAAAATCTGGACATGGTGTCAGGCTCAACCATGGAGCAACCCAACTTGCTGGGCGAACTCCAGGGCATGGATGTGTGGTATGCCCGGGATACCCGGTTTGAAACCCCCAGGGCCAACGTTTTCGTGAGCCTGAGAACGCCGGCGGCACGGGCCTCAGCGCGCAGCAGTGTGCTCACTCAGCTACTGGTGGACGCCATCAACACCAACCTGAATGCCTGGGCCTATTCCGCCAGCCTGGCGGGGCTGGACTACAGCGTTTACCCCCACCTGCGGGGTGTCACTGTCCGTGTGGGCGGCTACAACGACAAACTGCACACGTTGATGAACCGGATTCTGCTTCAGCTGGCGTCACCCGATTTGACCGAGCAACGCTTTGCTATTGCCCGGCAAAACCTGATCGACAGCCTGCAAAACAAGGCCAAGGATCGCCCGGTAGCCCAGACCTCTGAGTTCGTACAGACCTCCCTGATCGAAGGCTCCTGGCGCACAGAAGACAAGCTGAAGGCAGCCCGTGAGGTCACCTTCGAGGAACTCCAGTCGTTCTCGGAGGCCATCCTCGCCCAGGTTGATCCAGTCATGCTGGCTCACGGAAATCTCACCGAAGCTTCTGCCCTGAACCTGGCCCGCCAGATCGATGCCATTGTGCTCCGTGACAGCGAGCGGACCAACGTTGATCGCAGCCAGGTACGCCGGCTACCGGAGCAGGAAACCGAGGTCGCCCTCGACGTGGACCACCCGGACACCGGCTATACCCTTTACATGCAAGGAGATAACACCAGCTTCGAGGAAAGGGCCCGCTTCCGCCTGCTGGCGCAGATCATCAGCAGCCCCTTCTACGAGGACATCCGTACTAACCGGCAGTTGGGGTACATCGTTTACGCGACGCCTTTTGAAATGCTGGAAACGCCGGCCCTCGGCTTTGTTGTGCAGTCTCCCTCTGCATCACCCGCCGAAATTGACCAGGCGATCCTGGAATTCTCCAGCGGATTTGAAGAAACCCTGTCCGGGCTGACTGAAGAACGGCTGAACCGGGAGAAACAGGCTGTGATCAGCAAACTGCTGGAGAGGGATCGACAGCTTGGCGAGATTTCGAGCCGTTACTGGCGCGAGATTGATCGCAACGTAGACAGCTTTGACTCACGGGAACAATTGGCCGAGGCCGTGAAAGGTGTCAGCAGGCAAGAGCTTCTTGAGACGTTCCGGAAAGCGGTACTGGAACGGGAACAAACACTGCGGGTAGTCACCGGCGATAGGCCGGACGCCGTCCAGGCACTGGGCCGGCTAACGGATCTACCCCCGGTGCCCGCCAGCTAGGAAAGTCAGACGATGCGCAGGAAACGAGCCCAGTCTTCGGGCTCATCCACGTCCCAGCGGGGCTCCAGCAGGCAGTAACTGAGCCCCGCCTCGTCTAATCGTTCGCAGGTCTGGGTCAGAACGTCCGGCGTGCCCCAGGCGATGTTGTCCAGCATGCCTTCTACAACCCGAGAAACACCAATCAGGACATAGCCACCATCATCCGATGGTCCGAGCACGACATCGTAATCGGCCAGGCAGGCCACCGCTTTTCGCGCGTAATCCGGGTCGACGGAGGGGCAGTCACTGCCCACCACCAGAGCCCTGTCATAGTCCTGAAGAGACTGGCGCAGGGCCGAGTACATCCTCTCGCCAAGCGTACTGCCCTGCTGCACCCCCTGAATCAGCCCCGCACCCTTTACCTCTTCCAGGATCGAAGCCGCCTCACCGGGACGGTCGTCCACCGGGCGGTCCCACCAGAATTCCACCGGGTAACCCGTGGCGCAAAGGTTATCCAGCACGACCAGCGTGAGCCTGACGTGGGCATCGAGCGCGCCTATTGCGCCCAGTTCCGGAATCAGCCGGGTCTTGACCCGACCTGCTTCCGGCCACTTGGCAAACTGGAGAAATACCGCAGAGGGAGGATTACTTTGAGGCATTACGGACATCCGATCGGTAGATTTCGGCCAGAGACTCCGGCGATTCGCCACGCCAGTACCGCCAGCGCAGCCGCCACATCAGGAACATCGTTCGCCAGGCACCGTGTTTTTCCCACCGGCGGCTATCAGTCACGACAGGTTCTTTTATACAGAATGGACGGGACACCAGGCAAAGACGGCGTGAAAATTCCACGTCTTCCATCAGCGGCATTGGATGAAAACCAGCCAACGCCTCAAACACGCCCCGGCGCACAAAAATGGCCTGATCGCCGGTGCAGATTCCGGTCAGGCGGGAACGCTGGTTCATAAACCAGGCAATAACCCGGAACACCGGTCGCTGGCCACTCAGCCGGACATTGAACCGGCCCCAGGCATGGCGTGATCGGGCAAACTCCGCAAGGTGATCCAGGGCACTGCCCGGCAGGCGCGTATCCGCATGCAGAAAAAGCAACAGATCACCCTGCGCAACGGCGGCACCAGCGTTCATCTGAACTGCGCGCCCCTTCTCGGAAAACACCAACCGGTCACAAAGCGGCCTTGCCAGTTCAGCCGTGCGATCACGGCTGCCCGCATCCACCACAATCACTTCATGCCCCATGGTGCGAATCGGGTGCAGGGCCCGAAGCGTATCGGTAACACTCGCAGCCTCCATCCAGACCGGGACTATCACGCTTAACGAGAAAGGTTCGGGCAAAACGCACTCCCTGAAATTCACCGAAACAGGGCTGCACCTTGAGCCCCGGGCCTCAGCCCGCTATCATACCGCCCTTCTCGCGATAATGCCCCCGTAGCTCATCTGGATAGAGCGTCCCCCTCCTAAGGGGAAGGTAGCAGGTTCGAGTCCTGCCGGGGGTACCATCCCGACATATCCCAAGCTCGAAAAAGCACAGCAACCTCCTGTTGCAACCAATCTTTAGCCAACCCTCTCCCTCGATCAGCACCCGCCTGAACCTCCGGCAGGCAAATCGGTTTTCAAGGCCATCGCCTGCCCCTCACTCGCCACAATGCTTTTTTAGCCCGTTAAAATTCTGCAGTGCTAGTATGAATACTGGACCGAAAAGGATCGGGGTCACCAACGAAGGCAAGGAGTGCGACGTCATGAACCTTTGCAGACTGCTCTCCCAATGCTGGTTTCGGTCAATATGCCTGGCATGGACAGTGATAGTTTGTGGTGCCGCCCTGCCCGCCTACGCGCAACAAAATGATGAAGACAGTGTTGCAGAGACGGCTGAAGAAGACGCCGGGGAGCCTGTCGAAGAAAAAGAGGAGGAGCCCGAAGAGGCAAGGCCTGCCGTCCAGCCTGAACTGGAGGCTGAGGCCGAAAGCCTTCCGAAAATCGAGCTCCCAGACACCGAGACGGCGGATATTCGCCAACAAATCCAGACTCTGAGAGCCTCTCTCGACCAACGCCTGGTCGCGGTTGCGTCCACACGCGACAGGCTCGCCTATGCGGAGTCGCTCCTCAATCGACTTCAAGACGAATACAACAGCTTCGAGCTTCGCCTTGAAAAAGCCGGCCTAAACCTGACGGGCGATTACGCCAATCTGCTCAAGCAACGGCTGGCCCGGCTTCAGCGGCAAGGCATTGCAAAGAACCTGATAGGCGACATCGAAAACCAGTTATCGACAGCGCGTGAGGAGCAGCTTCGACTGGAGGAGTTTGAGGCGGTTATCGATCCCGGCGACGATGCCCGCGACCAGTTAAGAAGTCAGAGAGCGAGCCTGATCCGTCAGCTACATAAAGCGGTAACGGAACATATCCAGGCTTTGAACGACTATTTCAGTGCGGTATCGACGCTACAGGAACGCGTAGAGGCGTACCAGGTACTATTACAACAGCGCCTGTTCTGGCTGCCCAGTGCACCGGTTGTCGGTACAGACACTCTCAAAGATCTTTTCAACGCTGTGGCCTGGTTTGCCCAGCAGTTTCGTCTTGCTCCGCTCAAAGAGACTTTAGGCACGTCGGCCAGGGAGCACGGCGGGAGCATCGCGTTTCTCGCTATCCTTTTGGCGCTTCTGCTCATCAAGCGACCTACGTTCAAACGTAACCTCCGGGCCAACAGCCGATACGTTGGGAATGTTGGCCGTGATCGCATTGAACATACTCTGTATGCAGTCGCCAACAGCGTCTTGCTGGCGTTCCCCGGTGTACTTGTGTTTGCTGTCGCAGCCCTTTTGCTGGAAGAGGGCAACGACTTTTTTTCTGCGCTGTCCAACGGTCTGGCGGCTGCAGCACTGGTCACGCTTCTACTGACGATGATTCACAACGTCGCTCGCGAGGGTGGATTGGGGGATGCGCATTTCAACTGGCATGCCAACTCCCTGCGCGCGCTTCGCCGGGAACTGCCATTTCTTCTGGCCGTCATTATTCCGATCACGGTTATCATGCCAACCACCGCAACACCCGGAGGGGCCGAATTCGAGCACAGTCTGGGGCGCTTGCTCTTCACCACTGCATCCATCGCACTATCGATCTTCGCGCATCGCATCATGAGTGCTGTCCGTGCCGACCGGCTGCAGCGCAAGCGCCTGTTAGCCCTGCATGTTCTTGCTGTTGCCACTCCCCTGCTACTGTTGGTGGCATCGCTGCTCGGATACCACTACACCGCACTGGAACTGGAGCGAAACCTGTTTATCAGTATCTGCTGGATAGCCTTCAACGCCATGCTGTTCTACATCGGGCTCCGGGCGCTTTCAGTCAGGGAGCGCCGGCTGACACTGGTGCGACTGCGTGAACACCGCGAGGCGGAACGCAAGCTGGCCGAAACCAGGGAAGCTGCAGAATCCTCGGGCGAAGGCGTTCCACAGACGCTGGATATGCCGAAAATGGATCTCAAGGATATCAATCAGCAGAGCACCTCGCTCTTGCGTATCCTGGTTTCCGTCATTGTCATTACCGGGCTTTGGCTGCTCTGGGCGAGCCTTATTCCGGCCCTGCAGCTGTTCGACAACATTACGCTGTGGACTATCGCTACAGACCTCGACGGCGGCGACCCGCTGCCCATAACACTTGGTGACCTGCTGCTTGCGCTGTTCGTCGGCATTGGTACGGTGCTTGCCGTCAGAAATCTGCCGGGCACACTGGAAGTAATGGCGCTTAGCCGGATGAACCTGGAGCCGGGTACCGGCTACGCCATAACGACGCTCACCACCTATACCCTGGTGTTAGTCGGTGTGGTGGTTTTCCTGGGGGTGATCGGCGTGCAATGGTCCAAACTGCAATGGCTGGTGGCAGCGCTCGGGGTCGGTCTGGGCTTTGGCCTTCAGGAAATCGTTGCCAACTTTGTGTCCGGTATCATCCTGCTGTTCGAGCGCCCCATACGCGTGGGAGATACAGTTACCATCGGGGGGATTACCGGGACTGTCTCGCGCATCCGCATTCGTGCAACTACCCTCGTTGACTGGGACCGCAAGGAGCAGATTATTCCCAACAAGACCTTCGTGACCGAAGATCTGACCAACTGGACGCTGTCTGACTCGATTACACGGGTGATACTGCCGGTGGGTGTTGCCTACGGTTCGGATCTGGACCGGGTGCAGGAACTACTTACCGAGATAGCTCTGAACAACGAGCGGGTTGTCGATGATCCTGCACCGGCGGTGTTCTGCGTCGGCCTGGGAGATAGCCGTATTGATTTCGAATTGCGGGTCTTTGTGAAAGATCCCCTGGACATTATGCCTCTTTCCCACGAAATCAACGCGGCCGTTACTCGCACCCTTCATGAAGCGGGCATCCAGATTCCTTTCCCTCAGCGGGATATTCACGTTCGGACCATTGCGGATGAGTGAACCGCAAGTCAACGCATCAAGTTTGAATTATCCGTTTTGCTGTTTCTTTGAGTCGTCGTTGATCTCGCCCAACACGGTTTGATCCTTGTTGCCATGCTTCCCGGCCTTACTCTTGCCAGGACGGCTTTCATCCCTGGCGGCTTTTTCCTCGCCCTCGCTTGCCTTTGCTCTTTCACCGCTTGCACTTACGTTGACCTTATTCGTATTCATGAACTTATCTCCAGATGAGTGTTACGTTTGATCAGTGCTTGCTGGAAGCTTCAAAATCCTTGAGCTGTCTTTCGGCTTCTTCTCTCGTAACGCCGTAGGCCTGTTGGATTTCTCCCGCCAACTGCTCGCGTTTGCCGGCAATCTCATCAAGTCGATCATCGGTCAGCTTGCCCCACTGTTCTTTCACTCTGCCCTTGAGTTCTTTCCAGTTACCTTCAATGGTGTCCTTGTTCATCTC
The DNA here is from genome assembly GCF_041687235.1 of Marinobacter sp. Lineage (GTDB taxonomy): Bacteria > Pseudomonadota > Gammaproteobacteria > Pseudomonadales > Oleiphilaceae > Marinobacter. Next base: position 46,681 of record NZ_JAWLCH010000021.1, read on the forward strand.
GTTCTCCTTTGGCCTTGTGGCTCTGACATGAAATCGTTCGGTAAACAGAGCGCATAACGGCACGCCCTGACCAATCCATCATCGGCTCGATACACACAGGAGTCTGTGCGTTATCAGACACTGGATGATTGGCCTCGCCCATGAGTTTGCCGAATCACTCCTGGCCCTCAGCGAGCTAACCTTGAAAATCCGCTCCCGCCTCCATTCGACAACCTGTGTGCGCTTACGCACAGACGCTGGGGCAGCCGGCACCGATGCTGAGGGCATGCTTTCGCGTCGATCGACTACTGCAGTATCCGACGCATCGCGTTCCGCGCCAGGTATGCAAGGGCGCATCAAGGAAATGCAACCTGAACAGCAAATGCAAGGAGCCTTTTATGATCGGATTCAAGACTGCGGCCATCACGTTCTGCCTTTTCGGTGCACTACCCATGGCAGTATCCGCACAGTCCTCGGAGTTCGGCCCGAATGAGGGCGACCGGGAATTCTCGCTTTCCGGGACTGGCAGTAACGATCGGGATTTCAACAGCGGTAGCTTTGGCGTAACTGGTGATCTGGGCTGGTACCTCAGACCTGATGTGGTGGCCGGTGTGCGGCAAAGCATCAATTACGCCGATATTGAGGGCGAAGGCGTCACGGATGATTTCTGGAACGGTTCAACCCGAGGCTACCTCGATTACCAGTTTCTCAATGATCGTGCGCGCCCCTTTGTCGGCGGTAGTCTCGGCGGCATTTACGGTGACGGAGTCAAAGACAGCGCCTTTGCAGGGCTGGAAGCAGGCATAAAGTATTACGTGCAGACCAAGACCTATTTCCTGGCCCGCGCTGAGTATCAGTTCCTGTTCAGCGACACCGATGATGCCACCGATGCGTTCCAGGACGACGGGATATGGGCCTATACGGTGGGTCTGGGTTATAACTTCTGAGCCACGTCAAGGCGCCGGCTTGAAGTCATGGGCGTCGGGGGCATTGGCGATTCGGCTACCTCCGGCGCTGCGCCCGTAAAGCCGCTGGACACCGCGGAGATCGCCGGGCTGTAGCTCGGGGAAGTCCTCGGTGTAGCGAAACCCCATCACCTGCCCGGAAGGGCCCGGGTGGTCCAGGCCGATGGCGTGCCCGATCTCGTGTATCAGGGTGTAGCGGATGTCGTAGATGTCCTTGTCACCGCCGAATCCGACCTTCCAACTCTGGTCGGGATTCAGGCACACAAGTGACTGTTCAATGGCGCGCACGCCCCCGCTTTCTTCGGGCCCATAGGAGACATTGGCGAATGCCCGCATGCGGGGCTTGCCCTGTGCGCCGAGAACAATGTCTGCATCCCGTGCATCGGCAACCCGATGGAATGAAAGATCAGCCGCGCGCTCCCATACCTTAAACGCCGCTTCGGTCTCACGTACCAGCGTCTCGAAGGGGAGATCCTGCCCGGAAAGCATCTTCATCGGCGCCAGTTCACGACAATTGCGGGCATTTTCGAACCGAAGCGGCTCATCCGCGAAGGCGTAGCTGATGCTCGCCCCCACCCCTAACCTCTGTTCGCCCCACTTGACTATGTAGCCATCCAGCTCAAGCAACCGGTATCCGCCATCCCTATCTTCGGCAAGCAACGGAACCGACAGCAGCAAGAGGGTTGCCACTGTCAGCGCTCTTATCATTTGCCCGGACTGAAAGGGGCGTTCCTGCAGCATGAAGACTGGAATCATGCCAAAAGAATACTGACTGCCTCGAGAGATGTCGGTTGTAGTTTGGTAAGGGAATGTTTACGGAAAAACGGTTAGCCCAGGTGGGCAAAGGCAAACAATTTGGTTAATGGATGCGGGCGACGTTCGATCTGGGCACAAAGCAAATCGGCCCCGAGCATGCTTTGGGTAATGCCGTTAACACCACAGGCCAACGCGAA
>NZ_JAWLCH010000022.1:0-24831 GCF_041687235.1 Marinobacter sp.
CGACGTTTGGAGTATTCGGTGTAACCGAGCCAGCACACCAGGAACCAGAGCAAAGCGATCAGTTCGAGTAAATTACCCATGGGCTGCCTTAGGGTCAAAATGGCGAAACAGTGCGGGAACAGAGGCTTATGATACGCCAAGGGCCTGGCCGCCACCACCGCTGAGCAATATCCGATAATCCACCGTTGCGCCATCATGTGCTATAAACTGGCCATTCAGGAATCGGGCAATGGTTTGAGAGGTTGCCCGGAGTTGCATCATTCAAAGGGAGCTCACCGTGAACCTGTCCGCTATCAAATTCAGCCTTGTCACCATTGCCCTGGCCGTGACGCTCAGTGGCTGCTCTGTTAATCCGGTAACCGGAGAAAAGCAGCTTTCCCTGATCGGGGAAAACCAGGAGCTGGCCATGGGCGCGGAGCAATATGTGCCCACCCAGCAAACCCAGGGGGGGCGGTTCTATGTGGACCCCGAACTGACTCTGTACGTGAGCGACGTTGGCCAGAAAATGGCGGCGGTCAGCGACCGGCCGGACCTGCCCTACGAGTTTGTAGTACTGAACAGCAGCGTGCCCAATGCCTGGGCCTTGCCCGGCGGCAAGATCGCCATCAACCGCGGCCTGCTGACAGAGCTGGACGATGAAGCCCAGTTAGCCTCTGTTCTTGGCCACGAAATCGTTCACGCGGCAGCCCGACACAGCGTTCAGCGCATGCAGCAGGGCATGCTGATCAGCGCCGGCGTTGCGGGCCTGGGGTTTGCCTTGTCCGATAACGAGTGGGCCGGACTGATCATGGGCGGTGCCGCATTGGGAGCGCAACTTGCCCTCGCCCAGTACAGCCAGGGCGATGAACTGGAATCCGATCATTACGGCATTCTTTACATGAAAGAGGCCGGCTACGATCCCGCAGCGGCGGTGGAGTTGCAGGAGATTTTCCTGAAATTGTCTGAAGGCCGGCAGTCCAGCTTTATTGATGGCCTGTTCGCCACGCATCCGCCCTCGGCAAAGCGAGTGGAAGAGAACCGCAAGCTGGCACAGAAAATTGGCACTGGCGGTTACCGCGGCAAGGACGAGTATGACCGGAAAATGGCCAAGCTACGCTCTTTGCAACCGGCCTACGATGCCCACGACAAAGCGATGGAGCTGGCCTCCGAAGGCGAAATGAAAGCGGCTCTGGAAAAGGTCAACGAAGCCATTCGCCTGCTCCCACGGGAGGCCATGTTCTATGCCCTTCGCGGCCGTATTTACCAGGACCAGAAAGAGACCGATAAAGCCACAGCCGACTTTGAAAAGGCGGTGGAGCTCTACCCGGAGATGTTCAAGTATCGTTTGTACAATGGGCTGAATGCGTTGAGGCTTAACAATCTGGACAAGGCCCGGGAAAATCTGACCAAAGCCAACGAGACCGTGCCCACCTCCATTGCTTTCCTGCGTCTTGGGGATGTTGCCATCAAACAGAATAACCGCAGTGAGGCCATCGCCTATTACAGCAAGGCCGCCGAGGCCGGCGGTGACGTTGCCGAAGAGGCCAAACGGAAACTGGCAGAACTGACTCAGTAAATTCCAGTCAGATCATAAAGTTGCAAGGCCGGAATTCTTCGGGATTCCGGCCTTTTTGTTACTGCTCAACGTCTGTTGCCGGGTTGACGCACAGGTTCTGTCAACGTCTCCATTGACTTTTAGAGCAATAACTCTAAAAATCAAGTGACATCAACAACAATTGGATGACGGACATGCTAGCGAAACGTATCCAGCCCATGGTTTTCCAGGCCCGCCGCTTGTATGTGGAACTGATGTTCCAGGTCATGGGGCGAGCCCTGCAGGCTGTGAGCGAGGTGGATGAAAAGGTTCAGAACGAAGCCCGGGCCCTGCCTGACGGTTTTCTGTTTGAAATGATGGTAATGCCTGACGGCTCAAAGCTGATTGTGGAACACACAGGCCAGGGTCGTTTCCGATACCACGGTGACTCCGCTCCCCGCCCTGTGGACCTCTCGATCCAGTTCAAACATATCGCCCATGCCTTTCTGGTGCTGTCGTTCCAGGAAAAGACGTCTGTAGCATTCGCCAATGACCGCATGCTGGTAGACGGCGACATCAGTTATGCCGTTCGGATGACCCGGGTTCTGAACCGCCTGGAGTCCTTCATCCTGCCGAAACTGATCGCCGAGCGGGCCGTCAAGGAATACCCGGCAGATCTCCACCTGCCGGAAAAACTGATCAGCGCCGCGCGCATTTATCTGAAAGTTGCCACCAATTTCGTCGAGACAGTGAGAACGTGATGACCAACAAATACTATGAGTTCTTCTGCCCGGTAAAAGTGATTGCCGGCAAGGCCGCCCTTGAGCATATTCCCTATGAGCTTACTGGCATGGCCGCCAAGCGTCCCATGATTGTTACCGACAAGGGCGTGCGTGCCGCCGGTCTGCTGGAACCGGTTATCGCCGCCTGCGAGGAAAGCGGACTGGAAATAACCACCATCTACGATGACGTGCCGCCGGATTCGTCTACGACCGTGGTGCGCGATATTGCCGGCATCTATCGACAGGAGAAGTGCGACTCCATCATCGCCGTCGGCGGTGGCTCGGCCATTGATACCGGCAAGGCGGTCAACATTCTGGTTTCCGAGGGTGGTGACGATATTGCCAGATACAGTGGAGCTGGCGTGCTCAAGCACCCTCTCAAGCCGTTCTTCGTAGTGCCAACAACGGCAGGCACAGGCTCCGAAGTCACTTCTGTTGCGGTCATCACCGACGAAGCCAAGGGTGTCAAGCTGCCCTTCACATCCTCGTTCCTGCTGCCAAATGCGGCCATCATCGACCCGCGCATGACCCTTACCTTGCCGCCCCATATCACTGCGGCAACAGCGATGGACGCCATGACCCATGCAACGGAAGCCTTCACCTGCATGGCCAAGAACCCACTGAGTGACGCTTACGCCACGGCGGCGGTCAAAAAGATCAGCCGGTCCCTGCTGAACGTTATGGACAATCCGAAAGACAGTGACGGCCGGCTGGAATTGGCCCAGGCGTCGACCATGGCTGGCATTGCTTTCTCAAACTCCATGGTGGGCCTGGTGCACGCCCTCGGGCACGCAACCGGTGCCATCTGCCACCTGCCCCATGGCCTGTGCATGAGCCTGTACCTGCCCTACGTGCTGGAGTACAACCTGGAGACCATCCGTGACCCCCTGGGCGAGTTGTTGCTTTACCTTGAGGGCCCGGAGGTTTTTGCGGCCACCCCCGCAAGCCGTCGCGCGGAAGCCAGCATTTCTGCGATTCGCAAACTGCGAGACGCCCTGTACAAGCGATGCCAGTTGCCACGCACACTGAAGGAAACCGGCAAGGTAACCGAAGCACAACTGGACCACATCGCCGAAATGGCGCTTGATGATGGCTCAATCATGTTCAATCCAAAGGAAGTGTCCCTGGAGGATGCCCGCGCCGTTCTGAGACGCGCCTGGGCCTGAGCGGACAGGCAGGGGCCCTTAAAGGGCCCCTGATATCCCGTCTGAAGATAGAATTCAAATCGTTGAAATCAACCAAAGAAGAGAGGACAATTGGCCACCTCTGGCAGGGATGATAGCCGGGTTCGTTTTTCACCTACAGTTCTTTTCCGTAGAGAGCCCCCTCCTCATGCAAAACCTAGCTTCCTGTCGTATTCCCGCTGTTCTGACTGCCCTGTTTTTTGTTCTGGCACCACTTTCATCTCCTGCTTCAGGCTCGCAGGACACGTCTCAGGATAAACAGGTTTTCCGCTTCAATATTTCACCCAACGGCTACCCACCCTACCTGATTGTTGATAACAGCCAACCTGCCGGAATCATGTGGGATGTGGTCTCCGTGGTCGCCCAACGGTTGGGCTATGAGGTAGTGGCCGAACAGATTCCCCGCAAACGGGTTGATCACATGCTGCTGGAGGGATACATCGATGGCACGCCCAGAGCAAAGGAGTGGGCAGACAACCCGGAGCAATTCCTGTTTACCGACCCGGTGGTGGACATCGAAGAAGTGTTTTTTGTGCCAGCGCAATCGGAATTTGCGTACGAAAGCCCAGAGGACCTGCTTTCAAAAACCCTCGTTACCCATCTGGGGTACCGATACCCGCTGCTGGAGCCCTACTTCGCGGATGGCAGGATCCGCCGCTTTGATGTTTCCCGGGACAGGGACATGTTCACCTTTGTACTGCATGGCGACCGCTTTGACGCTGCCGTTGCTGACCGGCTGGTAGGCAAATGGATTCTGCGGAACGAGGGGCTGCGACAGCAATTCGACATTACCGGCAAAGGCATCAGCAATTACGGGTTTCGGCTGATGTTAAGAAAAGACTGGCAATCCTTTGCCAACGAGTTCAATGAAGAGCTGGACCGTATGAAAAAGAATGGCGAACTGGACGACATTCTGGCCAACTACCGTTGAACCCGCTTCCTGCTATTCCAGACGCCTGAGCAACAACATCGGTGACACACTCAGTACCGGGCGCAGCTGCCAACGACCGAACAGGGCCAATACAACGGCGCTGACCAGCGGTATCGGCAGAACCACATGCCAGTGCCACTGGAACGTGCCCTCGAACATCCTGAACTGAAGCGCCCAGACCGCCGCCTCGGCGGCGACCACACCCAGTATGCCCGCAAAACCTCCGAGCAACGCAAACTCCAGCATGGTGCTTCGCACCAGCAGGCTCTGCCGGCCGCCCAGGGTCCGGAGCAGCGCGCCCTCCCTCTGCCGGTCCCGGAGTGTGGCACTTACCACCGCCGCCATCACCACAAGGGCTGCTGCCAATATCAACGCGAGAATGGCTTCAATCGCCTGAGTCACCTGGCGGACGATTTCCTGTATTCGCTCGATGACATGGTCAATCTCAAGCACGGACACGGTGGGGAACCGCCGGGAAAACTCATTCAGTGCGTCCTTTCTGTCCTTGGGAAGATAGAAGCTGGTAATCCAGGTCGCGGGCATGTCCGTCAGGCCACCTTCGGGAGGGAACGCCATATAGAAATTGGGCTTCATGCTATCCCATTGAACCGTACGGATACTGGTGACGGTTTCCGTGACCTTTTCCGAGCCGATGGTAAAGGTCAATTCGTCACCCAGCACCAAACCAAGCTTGCCGGCCAGTTCGGCTTCCACAGACACCCCGTCTTTCTGGTTCTCGTCAAACCAGTTGCCTTCAACAATCCGGTTGTCCTCTGGCAAAGCCGACATCCAGGTCAGGTTCAGTTCACGATTGAGGGCATTTACATTCTCATCCTTGCTGACCGCCTCCTTGACTGGTTGGCCGTTGAGCTCAGTGAGGCGCCCCCGAACCATCGGGTAGAGCTTGTCCAGAGGCTGGCCACGCTCCTGCCAGAATGCATCAACCTCCTCTACCGCGTCCGGTGCGATGTTGATCAGAAAATGGTTGGGGGCATCGTCCGGCAACTGGGCCTGCCAGTCCGCCAGCAAGGAGGTCCGCACCAGTATCAGTGTGGCCGCCAGCATCAACGTCATTGCAAACACAGCAATCTGGGACAGGCTGGCACGGCGATGCCGGTACAGGCCCACCAACGCCAGGCGCCAGGAGTTGCCGCCACCGCGGACCTTCCGCAGGGTCGCCACCAGCAACCATCCCACCAGACCCAGGGCGCCCAGCAGCATCGCAAGCCCGCCGAGAAGTGAGACGACAAGGGCCAGTTCGCCGGCGTACATCCAGACCAGCCCGAAGACGGCCACAATGGCGATGATCATATCTGGCAAAGCCTCACGTCCGGTTTCACCGGGCTGGCTTCGCAATACACGCATGGCCGGGACATTCCTGAGCCGGCGCACCGGCGGATATGCGAAGGCAAACAAAGAGACCAGCGCCGTCAGCAACGCAGGCACCAGAGCGGCAGGGTCAAGGTGGAAGTCCACGGGACGCTCCAGTACCTCGCTCAGCATGCGAATAAGCAGCCAGTAAAGCGGCAAGGCGACGAGCAGGCCGCCGACGATGCCGGTTACGCCCCAGAGTGCCAGGCGCCTGAGGTAGAGACCACCAATACCGGCGCCACTGAGACCTAACGTTTTCAACAGCGCTACGGTGTCGCGCTGGGACAAGGCGTACTGACGACTTGCAACGGCCACCGCCACGGCTGCGAGCAGAACCGCCAGGCTGCCACCCAGCAACAGAAATCGTTCCGCACGCTCCAGGGACCGGGAGAAGGTTTCGCCATCGCGTACACCTTCCCATTCATGGCTGGGTTCCAGGCGAGGCTGCAACCATTGATAGTAAGACTCCAGCGAGGCCTCCTCACCGGCAAACAGGTAGACATACTCAACCCGGCTGCCCTCCTGGATAACGCCGGTCGCAGAAACATCGTCCACATGCATCATGACACGAGGCGCCAGGGAGGAAAGCCGGAAGCCTCCGTCCGGCTCACGTAGGAGCAATCCGGAAACCGTGAGGTTCAGGTTGCCGACTTCCAGTGACTCCCCGACCTCGAGATCCAGCAGTCTCAGCAGGCGCGGATTGATCCAGACCTCACCCGGGCCGGGGCCCGCGTTAACAAGCTCCCGGGTGCCGGCAGGGTCACGCTGGACTTCAATGTCGCCACGCAGCGGATATTCGTTGCTTACCGCCTTGATCGACACCAGCTGAAAGTTATCAGCGCCATACACCATGGTCGAAAATTCCACCATTCGGCCGGTTTCCAGTCCCCGGTCGGCCGCTTCCTGCATCCACGACTCAGGAATCGGACGGCCGTTTTCGGCCTCCAACTGACGATCCGCCGCCAGGAAAGAACTGGCCGAAGAAACCAGGGTACGTTGCAGCTGGCTGGCGAACAGGGCGATGGTCGCAACCGTGGCAACGGCAATGATCAGCGCTGCCAGAACGACTCGAACATCCCGCTCCCGCCAGTCTCGGCGGACTGACATGAGTTTTTTTGCAGCGGCCATCAGTGCGCCATCTCCCGAGCTGCTTCCGGTTCGGTAAGAACGCCGGCTTCGATGTGGAACTGCCGATTGCAGCGAGCCGCCAGGTGCTCATCGTGAGTGACCATCACCAGCGTTGTGCCCTGCTCCCGGTTCAGTGCCATCAGCAGGTCTGACACCGCCTGGCCGGTGCGGTTATCCAGATTGCCCGTAGGCTCATCTGCGAACAGAATCAGTGGGTCGGACGCAAACGCCCGCGCAATGGCAACCCGCTGTTGTTCACCGCCGGACAACTGTCGTGGCGTGTGGGTCAGACGCTCTCCCAGACCTACCCGCTCCAGAAGTTCCCGGGCCCTCTTTTCCGGCGACGCCATACCGGCAAGTTCCAGGGGCAACATAACATTCTCAAGCGCGGTGAGCGCCGGCAGGAGCTGGAATGACTGGAATACAAAGCCCACCCGGTGCGCCCTCAGCTTTGCCCGATCGTCTTCGCTGAGCTTGCTGATTACCGAACCGTCCAGCTCAACGGTCCCCTCGGTCGGGGTATCAAGACCGGCCAGCAACCCCAGCAGGGTGGTTTTGCCGGAACCGGAACGCCCGACGATAGCTACGGACTCTCCCCGATTGATTTCGAGATTGACCCCTTGCAAGATCGTCAGCGTATCGGTTTCAACACTGACGCGGTGAGTCAGGTTATTTACCCGTAACATTGGGCTCTGGCTATCCGGGTTAACATTGGTCATCTGATTCACGGAATCTCCCGATCCTGGGTCTTGAAAACGGCTTAAAGGTGTATTCGTTGTCTATGCATACGGCATTGGTGTACGTCAGATCAATTCTTTTTCTTGTGGTTGCCCTGCTGGCCCTGCCGGCAATGGCCAACCAGAACACACTGCTGATTGTCGGTGACAGCCTCAGCGCGGCCTATGGCGTACCCTCCGAGACGGCCTGGGTGCAGTTACTGCGCAACCGGCTGGAAAGCAAGGGACTGACGGAATGGGAAGTGGTCAATGCCAGTATCAGTGGAGAGACCACCGATGGCGGCGCTCGCCGACTGCCCAGGCTCCTTGAGGAGAACGACCCTGACGTCGTTATTATCGAATTGGGTGGCAACGACGGCCTGCGCGGCTTTCCCCCCAATGTTATCGAATCCAATCTCGCCTCCATGATCGAAAAGGTCCAGAGTTCGGGCGCCCGCGCCGTTTTGGTCGGCATGCAGATACCGCCGAATTACGGGCAGCGGTACACAGAGATGTTCGCCAAAATCTACCCGGAGCTGTCAGACCGTTATGACACCGATCTGGTTCCCTTTTTCCTGGACGGCATTTACAACCAGGACGGCCTGATGCAGGACGATGGCATTCACCCGACAGAGGAAGCGCAGGCAAGATTGCTAGACAATGTCTGGCCGGCCATCAAACCGATTCTCCAGTGAACCGGGCTCAGGTTAAACCCTGCAAGAAGGCCAGGGCCCTGCGCTCCGACCAGTAAAAACCATCCCGCGCATGCTCGACGAAGCCCACATGGCCGCCCCAGCGCGGGGCCTCCAGACGCACATGGGCACCAAGCTGTCGGCGCGATTCCGGAAAACACTGCGGTGACAGGAACGGATCATCGGCGGCGTTGACCATCAGGGCCGGCACCCGGATATCCCTCATGCGCCTGAGGGCCGAACACTGCGCCCAGTAATCCTGCGCATCGCGGAAACCGTGAAGCGGAGCGGTGTATCGATCATCGAACTCGTGAAAACTGCGGATGGCATCAAACCCCGAAACATCAATCAGCTCCGGGAACGTCTCCGCTTTTTCGTGCATCTTCACCTTGAGGTCCCGCAGAAACCGTTGCATGTAGATCTTTCTGCTGGGTAACGCCAGCATATCGGCGCTGCCAGCCAGATCACAGGGAACGGAGTAGGCGACGGCACCGCAGATCCGGCTGTCCACCCGTTCGCCCTGCTCTCCCAGATAGAGTAACGTGAGGTTACCGCCCATACTGAATCCGGACAGAAACAGAGTGTCGTAAGCGCTTTCAAGTCCACGATTAACCACCAGGCTGAGATCCCCGGTAGCGCCGCTGTGATAAAACCGGGGTTGGCGGTTCATAACGCCACCGCAGGAGCGGAAGTTCCAGGCCAGAACGTCCCAGCCCTCCCGCAACAGGGCGCGGGTAAGACCAAGCACATAGGGCCGGCGGCTGTGGCCCTCCAGACCATGGGAGACGATAGCCAGACGGCTACTGCCCTGCCGGTACCAGTCCAGATGCAGCTCATCGTCATCCGGTGTGGCAATTACTTCAGGTTCCGGGTCGACCATCGGGACTTTGCGAAACAGCGTGGGCCAGACAGACTGAACGTGGCCGTTACGCAACCAGGGCGGCGGACGATAGTGGAGTGTCCTGCTTTCGTACAATTTTTAGCCTTTCATATCAGGGGGTTGACCCCGTAAACCAAAGCGCTTAATATGCGCGCCACTTGATGCTGTTCCCCGATAGCTCAGTTGGTAGAGCAACGGACTGTTAATCCGTTTGTCGCTGGTTCGAGCCCAGCTCGGGGAGCCACTTATTCCAAAATGCCGCTGTTTCTTCTGAACCAGCGGCATTTTTCGTTTCGAACCTCAGAAAATCTGTTCACGCTGCATGAATTCGGTCAGCACGCGGAACAGCGTGAAACCATCCTCGGTGCCGATCAGTTCACGAATGGAATGCATCCCGAACTGAGGCACGCCGATATCCAGCGTTGTCACGCCCAGATTGCCCGCGGTAATGGGCCCAATCGTGCTGCCACAACCCATATCGCTTCGAACCACAAAGGTCTGATGCGGCAGCCCCAGCTCGTCACTGATGTGGCGGTATACGGCCGCAGAGCGGCTATTGGTGGCGTAGCGCTGGTTGTGGTTGACCTTGATCACCGGGCCCTGGTTGAGAATCGGCCCGTGATTCTCATCGTGTTTGTCCATGTAATTCGGATGAATCCCGTGGGCGTTATCCGCTGACACCATCATTGAACAGGCAATGGCGCGGGCCTTGCCAGCGCCGGCCCAGCGATCAAGGACCGCCGTGAGGAATGGCCCCTGGGCGCCCTCGGCCGACATGCTGCCCACCTCCTCATGATCGTTACAAACCAATAGCGCCGCCTCGTCGCCTGAAGTTTTCAGGAGTGACTGAAGGCCGATGTAACAGCTGAGCAGGTTATCCAGGCGAGCCGAGGCAATGAAATCATCACGCAGCCCCACAAACGAGGCCTCCCGGGCATCGTAGAAGCTCAGTTCGTACCCCAGAACCTTGCGGACATTAAGGCCGGATTCGGTCCTGATCTGTTGAGAAAGCAGATCAACAAAACTGGTGGTGTCGCTTTCAGGAACCTGCATCACAACCGGAGGCAGATCGGTCTGGGCATTCACCGTCCGGTTACTGTTGGCTTCCCGGTCCAGGTGAATGGCCAGACTGGGGATAAACGCGACTGGCTTGCGGAAATCCACCAGAGTGTCCCGCACCTTGCCGTCCTCGTCCAGCACGGTAACCCGACCGGCCAGGGAAAGGTCCCGATCAAACCAGGGGTTGAGCAGAACACCGCCGTATACCTCTACACCCAGTTGGTAGAAGCCCTTGCGACGAAGCTCGGGGTTGGGCTTGACCTTCAGGCAGGGGCTGTCTGTGTGGGCACCCGCCATACGGATGCCAGAGGAAGTGACATCCTTGCTACCGGTACGGAACGCTACGATCGAGGAGCCGTTGCGGATAACGTAATAGCCCTGGTTCTTGCCCAGCGACCAATCCTCCCGCTCGTTCAGCTCTTGAAACCCGGCCGCATCCAGCCGTTGCTTCATGGTCGCGACGGCATGCCAGGGCGTGGGGGAAGCGTTCAGAAACTTCAATAAATCTTTGTTAAATTCAGCGTGTTCCATGATGTCCCTGATTGAAAGATAATTGCCTGAACAGTATGGCATGAAGCCGTAAAGCCTCATACTGCGTCAACGGACATTCCCTATAACCGGATCACAAATCAATCATCACCGGGAGCCCAACGTGCCTGCACCGAGATTTCTCGATATCGAGTATTGCCAGACCGACGATGTGCTGTTTCCGACGGCCATGGCCTGGTCTCTGGAAGACGGGCGAATGAAAACCGTCGTTATCGCCCCTTCCGACGACTGGCTACCGGAGGATGGCGACCTGGGCGATATCGACCTTCACTATCTTGAAGAACAGGGCGTCCCCCTGATCGAACTGGTCCGGGAACTCCACCAGGACCTGCCAGACCAGACCGTTTTCGTGGACGGCCTGGATCCGGACGAAGTACTGGTGGACCTGATTTTCACCGCCGTGGCCCAGGAGGCTCCTTTCGAGATTGCCCCGATCAGTGAACTGATCACCGGCCTGGACAGCGAAACCCTGGAGGACCGGCGCCGCCAGCTCCTGTTTGAGGAAACCCTGGAGCCCCAGTTGCCGGAAAACGGTGTCTACGCCCTGCTCCTGATGGCCCGCGAGGAAGGTCTTTTCGACGAAGACTGATTACCGGGCAAGACCGACACAGGGAAGTGTGACGCGGGTCGACGTAACAAACGGTTACACAAGGCAGAATCAGCCCGTATTCGCCTACGTCAGGAAGCCCGATAACAATGAACAAGGTTGTGCGAACGCCCCGGATTCTCTTGCTTGCCCCTGCCCTGTTTCTCGCCCCCCAGGCCATCCTGGCCCAGGAGACTCCCAGGGCAGACAAACACTACATCGGCCTGATGGCGACCGCCTTCAACCATCGCACCATCGGCGAAGACACGAAAGAAACGGCCTGGGGTTCCGGAGGCACGCTGGTGGTCGGTGGTCACATAACCGACCTGTTTCATGCCGAACTCAGGGCCGGTGGCGGCTTCAAAGATGCCGAAGTCCCGAACAGCGACCTTACCCTGAGCGTTGACTACTACGCCAGCTGGTACATGGGCCTGCACTACCCCATCACCGACTACGCCAACCTCTATGGCCAGTTCGGCTTCTCCTACATCCACGGTGAAGGTGACATCAGCGACCCCGGAAATGATCGCAACGACGCTTTCCTTGACCTTGACGGCGAATTCCCGGACAGCGGTTTCAGCGTCAGCTGGATTGCCGGCCTCGACTTTGAGGTGATGGACGACACCTATCTGGTACTTGAGGGCGGCAAGCTGTTCAAGGACACCGGCACCGATGTAAACACCTTCCAGTTCTCGGGCGGCGTGCGCTACGAGTTCTAACTGTAGGTCGGATTAGCGAAGCGTAATCCGACAATTTGCTGATACGTAATGCCGATGATTTTTTGTCGGATTACGCTTCGCTGATCCGACCTACCATTCGATACCTTTTACGCCTTGTGGCGAATGTGCCAGCACCTGTGAATCCGGGCATTGCGCTGAAAATCCCTGTCCAGGGTATCCCGTGTGACTTCGGCAACCTCGTACTCGTTTTCCAGTGCCTCATCCAGTTTGAAGCGCCGGAAATTATTGGAGAATATCAGTAAGCCATCGGAGCTCAGCCGCGCCATGGCCTGCCGGACCAATTTTGGATGATCCTTCTGAATATCCAGAACGCCCGCCATCCGGGCAGAATTGGAGAAGGTAGGCGGGTCCATGAAAATAAGGTCGAACCGCTGATCTACCGTGTTGCGGTCCGCCAGCCACGCCAGGCAATCCGCCTGCTCTACCCGATGCTTCTTCGAATCAGCGCCATTCAGCGCAAGATTCTCCTCAGCCCAACTGACGTAGGTTTTCGACATATCCAGGCTTAGCGAACGGCTGGCGCCACCAACCACGGCATGCACGGTGGCCGCTCCGGTATAGCAGAACAGGTTCAGGAACCGCTGGTTTGCTGAATGCTGCTGGATCCACTGGCGCACCGGACGATGATCCAGGAACAAACCCGTATCGAGGTAATCCTTCAGGTTTACCTTCAGCACGCAGCCATGCTCATGAACCTTGAAAAACTCGCCACTGGCCGCCTGCTTCTCATACTGGCTGGTACCTGTTTGACGCTGGCGCTGTTTGCAGACCATACCATCCCGCTCGATTCCGAGTGCCTCGGGAATCACCGCCAGCGCTTCCGCCAGGCGTTCACGGGCAGAGCGCTCATCCACAGATTTCGGGGCGGCGTACTCCTGGACGTGAACCCGCCCCTCATAGATATCGATTGCCAGGGCAAATTCCGGCATATCCGCGTCGTAAAGACGGTAGCAACCGATACCCTGTTTTCTCGCCCACTGGCCGATGGTCTTCATGTTCTTCTTGAGGCGATTGCGCAGCATGGCCGCTCGCTCTTCATTGGCGATGCGAGGGGTAACCTCGCCGGGAATGTCCGGCCCCCGTGGCGTCATGGCACTTGCGTCATTGACATCGAACAGCAGCAGTTGCGCGGGTAGCTTGCCGTTGAAAAGCCGATACTGCTTGTAGCTTCGCAAGCCAATGGATTTGCCATACTCAGGCGCGCCGGTAAACACACCCAATCGCCAGCCGGGCACAGTGCGCTTCACCGCCTCGCCCAGGGCCTGGTAAAGGGCACCCAGTTCCCTGCGCTCACTCAGCCGCTCACCGTATGGCGGGTTAGTCAGCACCAGCCCCTGTTCGGACCAATCGCCCTCCAGAGTCAGCGCGTCAACGGAACGGGCCTCCACGTGAACAACACTTTCCAGCCCTGCCCGCTGAATGTTTTTCCAGGCCGTCGCTATGACCCGGCTGTCCTGATCGTACCCTGCCAGCCTCGGGATGCGGCGCTGCTTGCCCTCATGGGCGCGACGTTCCGCTTCCTGTCGCAGGGACAGCCACAATTCAGGCTGGTGCCCCGGCCACTTCTCAAAGCCGAACCGCTCCTGCTTGCGCCCCGGCGCCAGGTCCAGAGCCATCATGGCCGCTTCAATCACCAACGTGCCCGAGCCACACATGGGGTCGAGGAAATCACCTCCAGCTGCGGCAATCTCCGGCCAGCCTGAGCGAATCAGCAAAGCCGCCGCCAGGTTTTCTTTCAGGGGCGCCAGCCCCTTGTCGGTTCGATAACCCCGCATGTGCAGGCTGTGGCCACTCAGGTCAATCCCAAGCGACAGCCGCCCCCGATTCAGACGGGCTGAGACAATCACATCGGGGTTCTTGGCATCCACCGAAGGCCTGGGCCCACCGTTGGCCTGGAACCGGTCGACAATTCCATCCTTTACCCGCTGCGCCCCGTATTGAGTGTTCCGGATTTCCTCGTTCTGCCCCAGGAAAGTCACCCGGAAACTGCCCTGGACAGGGATATGCTGCTGCCAGTCCATGTGCACAACGCCGTCATAGAGTTGGTCACCGCTATTGGCATCCACTTCATCAATATGAAGGATCACGCGGTTGGCCAGACGTGACCACAAACAGGCCCGGTAGCCGCCTTCCAGGGAACCTTCCACCCAGACACCCGCTGGTGCATTGCGCACAGTTTCCAGCCCGAACGTGCTGAGCTCGTCCGCCAGAAGGTATTCCACTCCCTTCGGGCAGGTTACGAAAAAGACAGATTTGGACAAGGTCAACTCCTGGTTCACTGACGGCTTTGGGTAAGTTTCCGGAATACCGGCTGTTCCCGGAATGGCTGAAATTCTTTAGTTCACATAACTATAAAAAAAGCGTCACATAGATGAAATAATTAGTGTACATCCGCGCGAGGTTCGACTTACCTTGTAAGTGACGCGTCGTTCCGGAAGGCCATAAACCTTCCGTTAACAGGATCCTGACTGCTCTGGCTTGAGCTGACAATAGTGGGTTATCCCGGAAAGGGTGACACTTGTCGCAGCCACTGCAGATGTGTACACGCTTGTTCTGTTAATCCATCAGTGAGGAACGGCATGAAAAGACAGAAAAGAGACATGTACGCTCGTGCATTCAAGCGGGGTTATCTCGCTGGCGTGTCCGGTAAATCCAAAGACAGCTGCCCGATTGAACAGGCGGAAGTTCGCCAGGAATGGCTGAACGGGTGGCGAGAAGGCCGCACAGATCAATGGGAGGGCATGACCGGCGTATCCGGCATCCACAAACTGGCCAACGTTACGACGGCGTGACGCCTTAACGAACCCCGAATCTTAATCTGATCTTTTTCTACACAATTTGACGCAGTACTCAGAGCAACCCAAACGGGGCCTCCCGCCCCGTACCATGCGATGAAGCGCCACGGGGTTCATTCCCCGCACGGGCCCGCTAAGCGGGCCCACCTTCGTTCTGGGGCACCAAAAATCACTTTATCTGTCGAATCGCCTCTACCGCCTCTTTAATCAGATCGGGCCCTCGATAAATGAATCCGGTGTAGATCTGAACCAGCTTGGCACCCGCCCGGACTTTCTCTGCCGCACTCTCGCCGTCGGTGATGCCGCCTACGCCAATGATCGGCAGTGATTCCCCCAACTCGGCGTAAAGCCCCTTTATGACCCTGAGCGATGCCTCTCGAACCGGAGCCCCGCTGAGACCACCAGCTTCATCTGCGTGGGTATGGCCTGCCACCGCATCACGACTGATCGTTGTATTGGTGGCAATGACGCCGTCCAACCCCGTCTCCCGCAGCGCGGAGGCCACAAAGCGGATACCCTCGTCGTCCATATCGGGAGCAATCTTCACCGCCACCGGTACGTAGCGGCCATGCTGTTTTTCGCATTGGAGCTGTTCGTCCTTGATGGCTTCCAGCAGTCCTTTCAGGGAATCACCAAACTGAAGATCCCTTAGCCCCGGCGTATTGGGCGAGGATACATTCACGGTGATGTAATCAGCCCGGTTATAAACCGCCGATATCCCCTTCCGGTAATCCGACTCGGACTGGTCGTTCGGGGTATCCTTGTTCTTGCCAACGTTGATTCCCAGCACGCCCCGGTAGCGACGGTTATCCACACGTGCCAGCAAGTGTTCAAGCCCCTCGTTGTTGAAACCCATACGGTTAATAATGGCCTGGTGTTCCGGCAGACGGAACATTCGCGGCTTGGGGTTTCCGGGCTGTGCCAGGGGTGTGACCGTGCCGACCTCAATAAATCCGAAGCCGAGGGCGCCCAGCGCGTCGAGGTGATCGGCGTTTTTGTCAAGACCTGCCGCAAGCCCGACCGGATTCGGAAAATCCAGACCCATAACATTCACAGGTAATGCATCTATCTTTGGCGAAAAAGCGCTCAACACGCCCAACCGATGCGCAAGATCGAGACCATTCAATGCAATAGTGTGAGCCTGCTCCGGCGGAAGACGGAAAAGCAGGTTACGGATAACGCCGTACATCTGAAAAAACTCCCCTGATCCAAGTGGGCGGAGTATACCGGAAGTTTTCCACAGCATCCCGGGATAGAACAAAATCAGCTGTAAATGACTGTATCATGGCAGTCTCGTGACCTTTTCCACGGAATCTGTGGATAAACCTGTTGAAAATCGCGGGGCAACGGTTGCCATCCCTTGATAACTGCGCCAATCTACAGATTGATCATTTTTTGTACAGTTTGTTTTTTGTTTATTTTCAATGACCTATATATTTTTAGAGTTGCTATCGACAAATCCTGTACAAAATGTTACTTCGTCACCGTTCTGAAATGATGTGCATAAATCACTCGAAATCCCCGCTCATAACCGGCCCTGCCACAACCCGGAAGAATAACGTTATACTGGCACCTGTCATCTGATCAGGAGTGCCCGATGGAAGAGCCCATTTCCCCCGCGCAACAGAACCGGGAGAACCTAGCTGTAGAAATGAGGGCGGCTTCTCGGGTCACAATTATTGGAATGATTCTCGATGCCGTGCTCGGTGTCATTAAAGTCATCGCAGGTGCACTTTTTCATTCCCAGGCCCTCCTGGTGGACGGCATTCACTCGTTCACCGACGTCGCCTCGGACCTGGTTGTTCTTGGTGTCATGAAAGTGTCCCGGCAGGAGCCGGATGACGACCATCCCTACGGCCACCAGCGCATCGAAACCTTCGGCACTCTGGTTCTCGGTAGCATTCTGATAGCTGTTGGCGCAGCCCTGGCCTGGGAAAACACCCTACGCCTGATAGAGGGCGGCGTGGACACCGTGCCGGGCTGGCCGGTTCTGGTGGCAGCTGCAGCGTCCGTTGCAGGTAAGGAATGGATTTTCCGCTATACCCGTCACGTGGGTCTGCAAATTCGCTCAGATCTGATCATTGCCAATGCCTGGCACAGCCGGACGGACGCGTTTTCTTCAGTGGTCGTTCTGGTTTCCACCGCCGGCGCCATGCTCGGCATGGTTTGGCTGGATGTGTTTGCCGCCGTGGTGATTGCCGGCATCATTATCCACATTGGCTGGAAATTCACCTGGGACAGTGTGAAAGAGCTGGTTGATACAGGCCTGTCCCAGGAAGATACCGAAATGCTCAAGAGTATCGCCCGGGATACCGATGGCGTGCGCAACGTCCATGAGCTCCGGAGCCGGCGCATGGGCCACGACATACTGCTGGATATTCACCTGGTGGTGCGTCCGGAGATCAGCGTTTCAGAAGGGCACCAGATCGGCATGCATGTTGTCTCAGGTATGCGGGACGCTCTGGAAAACATTCGGGACATCAATTTTCATATTGATGCCGAGAACGACGAAGACCAGCCCCTGACGTCCGAGCGCCTGCCCTCTCGGCAAGACATCCGGGCCATCATGGCTCAGCATCTGGGTGAACTTCCCCACCACAGTCGTCTGCGGCTGCACTACCTGAAGAATAAGGTGCATCTGGAGCTGTTCCTTGAGGAGCCGGAAACAGGAACCGTATTTTCGACCGCCAACATTCGCGAGCAGCTCCGGGACTATCCCTGGTTTGGCAGTATCCGGGTCTGGGTGGCCGGCCCCTGAGAAGGGCCGGCCACAGTTGCTCTACCGGCGCCGGTTCTCTTCCATCCTGGACAAGAATTCCTGCATGATCAGGGTATAGAGTTCGCCCCCGAGGAAACGGTCTTCCACACCAGCATCAATGCTTGGATTGTCGTTGACTTCAATCACAGCCACACGGTTTCCGGACTGTTTGATGTCCACCCCGTAGAGCCCGTTGCCAATCAGCTTGGTCGCATTCAGGGCCGCCTGGATGACATTGCGCGGCACCTCATAGGTGGGCATGGTTTCAAAGCCACCGCTTTCACTCTCGGATTCGCTGTGCTGGTAGATCTGCCAGTGCCCCTTCACCATCAGGTACTTGCAGGCATAGATTGCTCGCCCGCCGAGCACACCGATACGCCAGTCGTAATCGGTATAGAGGTACTCCTGGGCCAGCACCAGGGCCGACTGCTTGAACAAATCCCGTAGCCCGGCCCGCAACGTTTTCTCGTCTTCCGCTTTGGTCACGCCTCGGGAAAACGCACCATCCGGAATCTTGATGACCACCGGGAAGCCCAGCTCACTGATGACCTGCTCGACAGCATTCTTCTGGTCCTTCGACAGGATCAGGGTTTTCGGTGTGGGAACCTTGTTGTTCTTCAACAGATCCGCAAGGAACACCTTGTTGGTGCACTTCAGGATCGATACCGGGTCATCAATAACCACCATGCCCTCAGCGGCCGCCTTACGGGCAAAGCGGTAAGTATGGTGGTCAATGGCGGTGGTTTCCCGGATGAACAGACCATCGTATTCCGGCAGGCGCATATAGTCCCGGCGGGTAATCTGCTCCACATTGATACCCAGCTTGCGACCGGCTTTTTCGAACCGCTTCAGAGCGACCTTGTCACTGGGGGGCATTTCCTCATCCGGGTTCACAAGTACCGCCAGATCATAGCGATAACGGCGGCGCGTCCTGGGCTTACGCCACACCATGCTGCTGAAACGGTCCAGTGCGGCAGCGAACACGTCCTGTTCATGCTCGCCCAGATCCGCCGGGGCCGCAGGTTTCATGGACTCGATCTGCCACTGTTTACGACGTTTGAAGACAATCTCAAGAATCGGGCACGGGAAACGTTCAAACAGAGCCCGGGCCACAGGCTTCAGATCGGGATGCTCAGCCTGGCCGAAGTACGTCCGGATCCTGACCTCGTGGGTGGCCGCACGCTCATCACTGGCGGGATCAATTGCCGAACCCGCCGCTTCCAGCCAGTTGATGACGCTTTCATCAAGCTCCTCCAGCTCAAGGGAAAACAGCCCCTTGCGGCTGAGATCATTGAGGGTCATCACCGATGGAACCACATGGTGGCCGCGAGCCTCAGCCAGCAACGAGCAATAATAGCCTTTGCTCAGATACCGGGCGCTCTGGCACAGGTTGATGACCCTTACCCGGCTGGCCGGTGGTGCTGAGAACTGGAGGTACTGATCAAATGTCAGCACATCTTCACTGGGGTAATAGGGCGCCCAGTCTTTGGCGCGGTCCACTACGATAAGCAATCGGGACATTAAAGGCATTCCTCCCTGAAAGGTCTGGCCTGTGGTGATGGAGGCCACAATACGCCGGTCACGATCCCGGCACAATCGGCGAATAATGCGTGCTTTTACGCATCCTTGCGGACTTTGCGTTCCCCCTACTCTCACCCATAATAGCCGAATACGGGAAGCCCACCAGCATGCCCTCCAAGCTCTTCTGAAGGCCGCATCTCAATGCCTGATTTCCAGCTCCGACAAGCCACCAGCAAGGATCTCGACGCTCTGGTTGCGCTTGAAAACCGGTGTTTCACCGAGGACCGCCTGTCCCGGCGAAGCTTTCGCCGTTTTCTGGAAATGCCCAGGGACCGGTTGATCGTGGCTGAAGCCAATGGCGAATTGGTGGGTTATTGCCTGGTGCTGATGAGCGCGGCTACCCGGCTGGCCAGGATCTACTCCATCGCTGTATCTCCGACTGTCCGTGGCCAGGGTGTGGGCGAGAAGCTGGTGCGTGAAGCGGAGTCCGAAGCGGTGGATGCTGACCGTATTATCATGCGCCTGGAGGTCCGTGAAGATAATAAAGGTGCAATCGCACTCTACAAGCGCCTGGGCTATCGCCAGTTTGGCACCTATCGGGATTACTACGAGGACCACGGCACTGCCCTGCGTTTTGAGCGGCGAATCCTGTTCTACGAGCCGTCCCGCGAATTCCCCGCGGTGCCCTATTACCCGCAGACCACGGATTTTTCCTGCGGCCCCGCCGCCCTGATCATGGCCATGGCCGCCCTGGATGAGCAGCAACCGCTGACAACGCTTGAAGAACTCAGATTATGGCGGGAGGCGACCACCATCTTCATGCTCGCCGGCCACGGCGGCTGCGGCCCCCACGGACTGGCACTCGCCGCCTGGAACCGAGGTTTTGAAGCCAGTGCGTGGATCAGCATGGAAGGTGCCCTGTTCAAGGACACCGTCAGAAGCGAGGACAAAAAGCGGGTCCTGGAACTGGTCCATGAGGGCTTTCTGCATGACATCGGCCAGACCGGCATCCAGTTGCACCACGACCCATTAACGCTGGAAGCCATGGAAGAGGCGCTGCACGAAGGCCGTGTACCCGTCATTCTGATCAGCACCTGGCAACTGAATCGAAGCCGCGTCCCCCACTGGGTAACCGTCTGTGCGATTGACGACCAGTTCGTCTACCTGCACGATCCGGAAATAGACGTTGAAATGGGCGAAACCGTGGCCGACAAACAATACCTGCCGGTCGACCGGCGGGTATTCAGCCAGATTTCCCGCTATGGCAGGAACCAGCCATTGCAGGCCGCTGTTATCGTGGGGCCAAAGCGTACGAACTGATCATCCGGTCCGCAAAGCCGCTTCTTTCAACTCGGCGATGTCGTCCCGGAGACGGGCTGCCGTTTCGAAATCCAGCTCGGACGCGGCCTTGTACATTTGATCCTCCAGCCGTGACACCTCTTTGAGGACTTCCTCGGGAGACCGGTTGCCGGCCTTGGCCCGATACTGTTCCGCCTCTTCCGCCGCTTTCTGTCCCGGACGCTCGGCCTTGCGACGGCCCCGACCGCCGCCACCGGCACCTTCCATAATGTCGGCAATCTTCTTGTTCAGGCCCTGAGGGGTAATGCCCTGCTCCAGGTTGTGGGCCTCCTGCTTGGCCCGGCGACGCTCCGTTTCATCAATGGCACGCTGCATGGAGCCGGTAATCCGGTCGCCGTAAAGAATGGCCTTGCCATGAACGTTACGGGCGGCGCGCCCCATGGTCTGTATCAACGACCGCTCGGAGCGCAGGAACCCCTCCTTGTCGGCGTCCAGGATAGCCACCAGCGAGACCTCGGGCATGTCCAGACCTTCCCGCAACAGGTTAATACCCACCAGCACATCGAATTCGCCCCGTCTCAGGTCCCGGATAATCTCCACACGTTCCACGGTATCGATGTCCGAGTGCAGATAACGAACCTTGATGTCGTGCTCCATGAGGAAGTCGGTGAGGTCCTCCGCCATACGCTTGGTCAGCGTCGTCACCAGAACCCGTTCTTTCACTTTCACCCGGGTGTGGATTTCTGAAAGCAGATCGTCCACTTGGGTAGAAGCCGGACGCACTTCGATTTCCGGGTCCAGCAGGCCGGTGGGTCGCACTACCTGCTCCACGACCTGCCCCGCATGCTCGGCCTCGTAGTTCGCCGGCGTTGCAGAAACAAAAATCATCTGTGGTGCGATGCGTTCCCATTCTTCAAACTTCATGGGCCGGTTATCCAGCGCCGATGGAAGGCGGAACCCGTACTCAACGAGTGTTTCCTTCCGGGACCGGTCCCCCTTGTACATGGCGCCGATTTGGGGAATGGTCACATGGGACTCGTCCACCACCAGCAAGGCATTGGGCGGCAGGTAATCAAACAGTGTCGGTGGCGCCTCACCAGGGCGGCGACCGGAGAGATAGCGCGAGTAGTTCTCGATGCCATTGCAATAGCCCAGTTCCAGCATCATTTCGATGTCATACCGGGTTCGCTCTTCCAGCCGCTGGGCCTCCACCAGGCGGTTGTTGTCCCGCAACTGCTGTAGCCGCTCGTCCAGTTCCACTTTAATATGCTCAACCGCATCCAGCACCGTCTGCCGGGGCGTCACATAGTGGGACTTCGGGTAAATGGTCACCCGGGGCACCCGACGCAGAACCTCACCGGTAAGCGGATCGAAATAACTGAGATTCTCCACCTCGTCATCGAACAGCTCGATGCGAATCGCCTCTTTTTCCGATTCCGCCGGAAACACATCAATTACATCGCCCCGAACCCGGTAATTGGCCCGGTGAAACTCAATGTCGTTGCGGGTGTACTGAAGCTCGGCCAGGCGCCGGAGAATAAACCGCTGGTCAATCTGATCACCCCGGTCCAGATGAAGCATCATCTTCAGATAGGACTGAGGGTCACCCAGGCCATAGATGGACGAAACCGTCGCCACGATGATGGCGTCCGGTCTCTCCAGCAAGGCTTTGGTTGCCGATAGACGCATTTGCTCAATGTGCTCGTTAATGGAGGCGTCTTTCTCGATAAACGTGTCCGACGAGGGAACATAGGCTTCAGGCTGGTAGTAGTCGTAGTAGGAGACGAAATACTCCACCGCGTTTTCGGGAAAGAATTCCTTGAACTCACCATAGAGCTGGGCCGCCAGAGTCTTGTTGTGGGCCATGATGATGGTAGGCCGCTGGACCTGCTGGATAACATTGGCGATAGTGAAGGTTTTACCCGAACCGGTTACCCCCAGCAGCGTCTGGTGCGCAAGACCGGAGTGAATGCCATCCACCAGTCCCTCGATGGCCTTGGGCTGATCGCCCGCTGGCTGGAACGGTGAATCGACCTTGAACACACCTTCTCTGGCTGAAACGCTTGCCTGATTACTGGCCATAACTGGCGGAAACCTCCGGTAAAACCGATGCGGGGACAAAGCAGCCCCTACCATTAGAGAAATTTAGCGATACGCTGGCTTCATGATACCATCAGTCCGATCGACGGCTGGGCGAAAATCAGCCAGCAGCTCTGGCACCCGGCGGTCGCAGCCCTATCAGACGCAGCTTTAAGGAGCGCAAGTTTGGACCTTCAACTTTCCAGCCGAGTACAGGCAATCAAGCCCTCTCCCACCCTCGCAGTCACCAACAAGGCCGCGGAACTCCGCGCAGCAGGCCAGGACATTATCGGCCTGGGTGCCGGCGAGCCGGACTTCGATACCCCTGATCACATCAAACAGGCAGCCATTGAAGCCATCAATAACGGCCAGACAAAATACACCGCCGTGGATGGTACGCCAGCCCTGAAAAAAGCGATTATTGCGAAGTTCAAACGGGACAACGGCCTGGATTACGAAGCCAACCAGATACTGGTAAGCAGTGGTGGCAAACAGAGCTTTTTCAACCTCGCACTTGCCACACTGAACCCGGGTGACGAAGCCATCATCCCGGCACCCTACTGGGTTTCCTACCCGGACATGGTGCTGGTAGCCGAGGGCAAACCGGTCATTATCGAAACCGGCGCCGAGACCCGCTTCAAAATCACTCCAGAGCAGCTGGAAAACGCCATTACCGAGCGTACCCGCCTGTTCGTGATCAATAGCCCTTCCAACCCGAGCGGGATGGCTTACAGCCTGGAAGAGCTGCAGGCCATCGGCGAAGTGCTGAAGAAGCACCCGAACATCATGATCGCCACTGACGACATGTATGAGCCGATCCTCTGGACCGGCAAGCCGTTCTGCAACATCCTGAACGCCACCCCAGAGCTCTATGACCGCACGTTCGTACTGAATGGCGTATCCAAGGCCTACTCCATGACTGGCTGGCGTATCGGCTACGCGGCTGGCCCGGCAAAAATCATCGGCGCCATGAAGAAGATCCAGTCCCAGAGCACTTCCAACCCGGCCTCCATCTCCCAGGCAGCGGCACAGGCTGCACTGGATGGCGACCAGGCTTGCGTCGGCGAGATGGTCAAGGCCTTTAAGGAACGCCACGACTGGCTGGTAGAAGCTCTGAACAAGCTGCCCGGCGTTGAGTGCCTGAACGGCGACGGTACGTTCTATGTCTTCCCCAGCTTCCAGGGCGCCATCGACGCCGATTCCAGCGTCAGCACCGACGTGGAATTCGCTGAGAAACTGCTGACCGACGCCGGCGTGGCACTGGTTCCGGGCTCCGCCTTCGGCTGCCCCGGCCACATGCGCCTGAGCTTCGCGACCAGCATGGAGAACCTGGAAAAGGCTATCGAACGTCTGCAGAAAGCGCTTGGCTAAAAAGTTCTGGCCAGGGGTTGACGGGGCGGTATTGCCAACTTAATATACGCGCCTCGTCACACGACGACGTTCCCCGATAGCTCAGTTGGTAGAGCAACGGACTGTTAATCCGTTTGTCGCTGGTTCGAGCCCAGCTCGGGGAGCCACTATTCTGAAAGCCCGCTAATTCTCTGAGTTAGCGGGTTTTTTATTGTCTTCTTTCTTGCATTACGTTTTTAACCACATCTTAGGTGGTGATGCATACTCCTGCCCTAGCCTGCTGCATTCGGGGCTGGTGGTGTGGGGCCGCCCTCCCAAAAACCGCTACAAGCACCTCCATGTGCGCTTGTCTGTGGCCATCCATGGCCACAGACATTTTTGGGAGGGCGACCCCACACCACCGATCCAGAGCTCAAAGATATACTCACGAGATATTTGCTGAGTTTCCGCAAGGTACCTAAGGATATGGAACTTGGATTTGCACAGAAATGTAGGTCGGTTTAGCGCAGCGTAATCCGACAAATCGGTTGAATCCCAGTTTCGCAATATCCCCGTCGGATTACGCTGCGCTAATCCGACCTACACCCGACTTTGTTTTTCAGGAAAAGGCGGTCAACTGAAAGGTCCAAACGGGACAGCTGGCAGGGCTTTCCAAAACTGTAGAGGGCCATGGACGGCCCGAAACAAGCGCACACGGACGTGCTTGTAGCGTGTTTTGGAAAGCCCTGCCAGCTGTCCCTGCCACCATTACTAAAAGGCTGGGTCAGGATTCGAGGGCGGATAGAGCTAGAGTCCTATAACCTCAGCGTGAATAGCCTCCAGGGCAGCCAGCGGGTCAGACGCCTGAGTAATCGGACGGCCGATCACCAGGTAGTCGGAACCGGCTTTGAGGGCGTCG
>NZ_JAWLCH010000022.1:24931-47664 GCF_041687235.1 Marinobacter sp.
ACCTCAGCGTGAATAGCCTCCAGGGCAGCCAGCGGGTCAGACGCCTGAGTAATCGGACGGCCGATCACCAGGTAGTCGGAACCGGCTTTGAGGGCGTCGGTGGGCGTCATGATGCGCTGCTGATCGCCTTTGTCGGCAGTCAACGGACGGATACCCGGTGTGATCAGCTTGAAGTCGGCGCCCTGCTCGGCTTTGAGCTTCGGTGCCTCTTGCGCGGAGCAGACGACGCCGTCGAGGCCGCAGTTTTTTGTGAGGGCTGCCAGGCGGGAAACCTGAGCCTTCGGAGAGTCGGTGATGCCAATGCCGGCAAGGTCGTCTGCGTTCATGCTGGTGAGGACAGTGACAGCGATCAGAAGTGGGCGATCAGCGCCAAAGGCTTCGAGGCGCTCGCGGCAAGCGCTCATCATCTTCTCGCCGCCAGAAGCATGGACGTTCACCATCCAGACGCCGAGATCGGCTGCGGCTGCCACGGCGGCCGATGTGGTGTTGGGGATATCGTGAAATTTCAGATCCAGGAACACCTCGAATCCGCGCTTCTGCAAATTCTCAACCAGTTGAGGCCCGGAACGCGTGAACAGCTCTTTGCCCACTTTCAGGCGGCACTTGGTCGGATCCAGTTTTTCTACCAGCTCCAGGGCCGGATTCTGGGAGGGAAAGTCGAGGGCGACGATGATCTTGGGATCGTTAGGGGTTTGCACGTTCACTTGTCCTACGGTCATTCGGTAAAGGTTTATTCGGCTTCAACACCCTGTATCGGGCGCACGGTTTCCCATTGCTTGCAGCTTGGGCACAGCCAGTGCAGCTGACGCCCGGAAAAGCCGCAGCTGACGCAGCGATAGACCGGGCGGTTGGCCAGTATCAGGTGACCGATTCGGCTCACCAGCCTGCCCTCGTCGGTGGTCATGCCCTTCTCGTAACCGGCCATTTCAACCAGCCGTAACAGGCCACGGACGCTGGGACGGGTTTCCAGCTCCTGCCTGAGCAAGTCGATCGCTGCGGGCCGCCCCGAGGCGCGCTCGACAGATTCCACCAGTGCCAGCAGAAGGCTGGTACTGGGATGATTCTCATAAAGCTTGCGCAGCTTTTTGGCCAGCCGGCCAATGTCGCCATGCTCGTGCTCCAGTTTCATCAGGCGATCAATGGCCTCAGAACCAAACTCGGGGTTCTGGTCGAACACCTTCAGGCATTGATTGCCAGCCTCACGATAACTGCCCTGTCGAACCAGCAGCTTCATCAGAATCAGGGTGGCGCGCACGCAGGAACGATCGTAGTCCAGAGCTTCCCGGGCGAGCTTCTGCGCAGCCCAGCGATCATCCTGCTTGAGGGATTCCTCGGACAGCTCACAGGTCAGATACGCCAGAACTTTGAACATGGCGGGGTCAGCATCGCCCCGGGTCAGGGTTCGTGCAACCTCGGCAGCTTTCGCCCATTCCTTCTCTTGCTGGTAAAGGTCAATCAGCTGCTGGGAGGAATGCCGCCCGTACTCCTTGTCGCCCATCAGCTGATGCAACAACGCCTCGGCACGGTCGAGCAGACCGGCGTTGAGGTAATCCCGGGCAAGCTCCAGTGTGACCTGTGGAGAGAAACGTGGGGGCAGCTCGGGCCTCGCCAACAGGTTCTGGTGGATCAGTATGGCCCGGTCGGTTTCGCCCTTGTTGCGGAAATGGCTGCCGATGGAGAGATGCAGGCTGACCGTATCCTTGTTCACCGCAAGGGACTGGACGAAGTTCTCGACGGCC
The DNA here is from genome assembly GCF_041687235.1 of Marinobacter sp. Classification (GTDB taxonomy): domain Bacteria; phylum Pseudomonadota; class Gammaproteobacteria; order Pseudomonadales; family Oleiphilaceae; genus Marinobacter. The sequence continues at coordinate 26,671 of NZ_JAWLCH010000022.1, forward strand.
TGGTCAGAGTAATTGGTGAAAAGGAACTGAAGACGATCCTTGACCGAATCCTCGTCGGAAATTGTTTTCCCGGATCGGTTGTCATTGCTTCCCAGCCGGCCGACAAGCCAGCCAACGGCGACTGCAACTGTCAGAAGCAGCCACTGAAGTACGATATCCATTAAAGAGTCCGGTCGTTCTGGGCCCTGGATTTCTCCAATGCCTGCTCGGCACGATCAAGTCGTTTCTGAAGGGTTCGCCTGGACACCGAGGTGCGAACGGTGGCCAGAATGGTCATCAGCACGCCCACCAGCGCACCAACAACAAAGGCCATGATAATCCAGACGGCAACACCATGCGGTTGGGTTTCAAACAACAGGAAGTTGAGGGAGACTGCCATTTGATTATTGAGCGAGAACACCAGCGCCAGCAGAACCAGGACCAAAACCAACAGAATAATAAGGATCTTCTGCAATCCTGCCATAGCGATAGCACTCCCAAAGGGCTTATACGCCCGAATTATACGCGTTCCCTGAGCAGCTGTTAAAAGCCTTTCTTCAAGCTGTCGTTGACCTGCTCTCTCAATTCCTTGCCGGGTTTGAAGTGCGGCACATACTTGGCTGGCAACTGAACAGCCTCACCCGTTTTCGGGTTGCGACCGGTACGCGCAGCCCGGTGATGAAGGGAAAAACTGCCAAATCCCCGGATTTCTATTCTTTGACCATCAGCGAGCGACTGGGACATGTGCTCGATGATGGTTTTTACAGCCAGTTCGACATCTTTAACGGAGAGCTGAGTTTGCTTGGACGCAATCAGCTCGACCAGTTCGGACTTCGTCATGAGGCGTTTCCCTCTTTCGTTATTATTCGGCCGTCGGTTACCGGATTCCCATGACTACCTAGTTTAGCCAAACCAGAAAAAAACACAAAAAAAACGGGCTCTTAGAGCCCGTTTTTTTCGTACCAACCGGAGGTTCAGTCCTTGTTGGCGTTTTGCTGCTGCATCTGCTCCTTGATGAGATCACCAATGGTGGTCGCACCAGAAGAAGTTTCTGCAGTCTTCGTCCGCACATTTTCCAGCGCCTGCTTGTCGTCCTCAACGTCTTTGGACTTCACAGACAGGTTGATGATGCGGTTCTTGCGGTCGATGCTGATGATCTTCGCTTCAACTTCTTCGCCTTCCTTCAGCGCGTTCCGTGCATCTTCAACACGGTCACGGCTGATTTCAGAGGCTTTCAGTACCGCTTCAACTTCGTCGTTCAGGGCAATGGTAGCTGCCTTGGCATCAACTGCAGACACGGTGCCCTTAACAATGGAGCCCTTGTCGTTCAGCTGTACGAACTCGGCGAACGGATCGCTCTCGAGCTGCTTGATACCCAGGGAGATACGCTCACGCTCCGGATCAACAGACAGGATAACGGTTTCAACTTCGTCACCCTTCTTGTACTCACGAACCGCTTCTTCGCCAGTCTCGTTCCAGCTGATATCAGACAGGTGAACCAGACCGTCGATGCCGCCATCCAGACCGATAAAGATACCGAAGTCAGTGATTGACTTGATCTTGCCGGAGATGCGATCGCCCTTGTTGAAGTTGCTGGAGAAATCTTCCCACGGGTTGGATACACACTGCTTGATACCCAGGGAGATACGACGACGCTCTTCGTCGATATCCAGAATCATCACGTCCACTTCGTCGCCTACCTGGACAACCTTGGACGGATGGATATTCTTGTTGGTCCAATCCATTTCGGAAACGTGAACCAGACCTTCAACGCCCTCTTCCAGCTCAGCAAAGCAGCCGTAGTCGGTCAGGTTGGTAACGCGTGCCTTGACCTTGGAGCCTTCCGGGTAACGACCCTTGATATCAACCCAGGGATCTTCGCCCAGCTGCTTCAGGCCGAGGGAAACGCGGTTGCGCTCACGATCGAACTTCAGAACCTTGACGCTGATTTCGTCGCCGACATTAACGATTTCGCTCGGATGCTTGATGCGCTTCCAGGCCATATCGGTAATGTGCAGCAGGCCGTCAACACCGCCCAGATCCACGAACGCGCCGTAGTCGGTCAGGTTCTTGACGATACCCTTGATTTCCATACCCTCGGTCAGGGTTTCCAGCAGAGCTTCACGCTCGGCACTGTTCTCAGCTTCCAGAACCGCGCGGCGGGAAACAACCACGTTGTTACGCTTCTGGTCGAGCTTGATAACCTTGAATTCGAGTTCTTTGTTCTCCAGGTGCGCGGTATCGCGAACCGGACGAACGTCTACCAGCGAGCCAGGCAGGAAGGCACGGATACCGGCCAGATCGACGGTGAAACCACCCTTGACCTTACCGTTGATAATACCTTTAACCACTTCCTCAGCTTCGAAGGACTTCTCGAGTACCTTCCAGGCTTCTGCACGCTTGGCCTTTTCACGGGACAGACGGGTCTCACCGAAGCCGTCTTCAACAGCGTCGAGAGCTACATCGACAACGTCGCCGATAGCAATTTCCAACTCGCCTTTTTCGTTAAGGAACTGGGAGGCGGGGATAACGCCTTCGGACTTCAGTCCGGCGTTAACGGTGACCCAGTCGTTATCGACGTCTACAACGGTTCCCTGGACGATGGAACCCGGTTGCATGTCAATTTCTTTCAGGCTTTCTTCAAAAAGATCCGCAAAGCTCTCGCTCATTATGAGTCCTATATGATCAACGCAAGTGTACTCCGTGCCACCAGCAACACGGTCTGTTAACAAGTTCCGGATTAAGCCTGTGGCTGGCAGATAGCGCTACATCCGGCATTTCAACGACAAAAAGGTGTAGTCAGGCCTGACCTGCTGCGGCCATACACCTGTCCAACACCTCTTTCATGCTCAACCCCGTAGAATCAATGACTTGCGCATCATCTGCGGGTTTGAGAGGGGCTGCGGAACGGTTCATGTCCCGTTCATCACGAACCCGTATCTCCTCTAAAAGGGCGTCAATATTAACATCGACACCCGCGTCCTTCAACTGGCTATAGCGCCGCTGGGCCCTCTCCTCGGCGCTTGCCGTCAGGAAAATTTTCACCGGCGCATCCGGAAACACCACCGTCCCCATATCGCGGCCATCGGCCACCAGGCCCGGCGCCTGCCGGAAGTCCCGCTGGCGCTGCAACAAAGCGTCACGGACCGGCTGCATCACCGCCACCTTAGAGGCGTTGTCGCCTGCCGATTCCGTACGTATATCTGCGGTCACATCCTTCCCGGCCAGAATGACTTTTACCGGCTCGCCTTCCGGCGTGGGCTCGAACGCCACATCCAGCCCGGCAGCAACCTTCACCAGGCCGGCCTCGTCATCGAGAGACACACCCTGACGAACGGCAGCCAGGGCCGTAAGCCGGTACAAAGCACCGCTATCCAGAAGATGCCAGCCCAGCTTTCGGGCCAGCATCTGGGTAATCGTACCTTTGCCGGAACCCCCGGGGCCGTCTACGGTAATCACCGGCGCACTGCTATCCACCATTAGTCAGCCCCCTCGGCTGAGATATTGATTCCCGTACCACGGGCAAGCTCAACAAACCCCGGGAAAGACGTGGCCACATTCGCACAATCGGTGACGGTGATCTCGCCCTCAGCGCGCAGCGATGCCACCGCGAAAGACATGGCGATCCGGTGGTCACCGTGGCTGTTCACGGTACCGCCGCCAATGCTCTGGCCGCCATCAATAATGATGCCATCCGGGGTAACGGTGGTTTCCACGCCCAGTGCGGCCAGGCCGTCTGCCATGACCTGGATACGGTCGCTTTCCTTGACCCGTAGCTCCTCTGCGCCGCGCAGAACCGTCCGGCCTTTGGCGCAGGCTGCGGCAATGAACAGAACCGGGAATTCGTCGATGGCCAGGGGCACCTGATCTTCGGGAATATCAATACCCTGCAGCTCCGCCGAGCGAACCCGCAGGTCAGCCACCGGCTCGCCGCCGATTTCGCGCTCATCCAGAATCTCAATGCTTGCGCCCATCTGGTTCAGGATGTTGATCACGCCAACCCGGGTTGGGTTCATGCCCACATGCCGCAGGACCAGATCGGATCCCGAGGCGATACTTGCGGCAACCAGGAAAAAGGCGGAGGAAGAAATATCGGCAGGCACATCAATATTGGTCGCCGTCAACCTGCCGCCACCGCTAACACTGGCCGTCGCGCCATCCCGATGAACGTGGTAGCCAAAGCCGGCCAGCATGCGTTCGGTATGATCGCGGGTGGGCGCCGGCTCGGTCACCGATGTGCTGCCCTCCGCGTATAGACCGGCCAGCAAGAGGCACGACTTCACCTGGGCGCTGGCGACCGGCATTTCGTAGTGAATACCAGCCAGCTTCTGGCCACCACGGATTTTCAACGGCGGGCGACCACCTTCCGCGGTATCAATCACGGCACCCATGGCCCTGAGGGGATCGGCAACCCGCCCCATCGGGCGACCGGAAAGGCTCGCATCGCCGGTCAGCTCGGAATCAAAGGGCTGGGCAGCCAGCAACCCCGCAAACAACCGCATGGCGGTACCGGAGTTACCCAGATACAACGGTCCCCTTGGGGCCTGCAGCCCGTCCATGCCAACGCCATGAATTCGGACAAAGCCGTCATCCGGGCCTTCGATAGTAACGCCCATATCCCGGAACGCCTGGAGCGTGGCCAGGCTGTCTTCACCTTCCAGAAACCCCTTAACCTCGGTAACACCGTCAGCCAGCGCACCCAGCATGATGGAACGGTGCGACATCGACTTGTCGCCGGGCACCCGGATATCACCGGTAATCGCGCCACCGGGCTGAAGACGGAACGTTACCTGCTTTTCACTGTTGTTTGTCACGTAAGCCTGTCCTGAGAGCATCTTCGAAAAATGTTCACGCGCCGCCTTGGCGCGACTGAAAACCCGCAACAACGTGGCGCTGTCCTGATTGGCAATGGCCGTGCGCAGTTGTTCCAGATCGTGGGTAAAGTGATCAATCACGCGCAGAACCGCATCGCGGTTCGACAGAAAGATATCGTGCCACATCACCGGATCACTGGCCGCAATCCGGGTAAAGTCCCTGAAGCCACCGGCGGCATAGCGAAAGATATCCATGTTCTCGTCTTCACCCGCCAGGGTATCCACCAGGGAGAATGCAATAAGGTGTGGCAGATGGCTGGTCGCTGCCAGCACCTCATCATGATACGCCACCGACATGGTCAGCACCGTGGCGCCACAGCCTTCCCACAGCGCTTTAAGCCGGGCAAGGTGTGGCTGGCTGACGTCATCCGGCGGCGTAAGAATAACCTTGTGGTTGGCAAAAAGATCCGGATTGGCCGCGCGAATCCCACTTTTCTCGGAGCCGGCGATAGGGTGGCCGGGGATCACGAGAGGAGACAGACCACCGAACACCAACTCCACATCGGTCACAAAGCTGGATTTGGTACTACCCACATCGGTCAGAATCGCGTCCGGCTCCAGCGCAGGCCGAATCTGCTCGAGAACCGCCCGCGTCGCCCGTACCGGCACCGCAAGCACAACGAGGTCGGCGCCCTGCACCGCATCAGTGACGGAAGAAGCCACCAGATCGATAACGCCCAATTGTTTCCCGAGTTGAAGCTCCTCATCGCGCTGGTCTGCGCCGACAACCGTACTCGCCAGCCCGTTGCGACGGATGGCACAGGCCAGAGAGCCACCGATCAGCCCCAGACCAATCACAGCTACCCGTTTAAACAGAGGCTCGGAAGATGCCATGTCAGTCACTGAGCCCAGATGCGGTCAGGGCCTGAGCCAGAGCTTCGATAAAGCGCTCGTTTTCTTCCGGCAGCCCCACGGATACCCGGAGATGTCGCGGCATGCCGTAACCGGCAATAGGCCGGACGATCACACCGTGTGCCAACAGGGACTGGTACACACCCATCGCCTGCTCACCCACTTCAACCGCAACAAAGTTGCCTGCGGACGGAATGTAGCTGAGCCCCATCCGATCGAATGCCTCCTGCAACTGACGCAGACCGGCCGTGTTCACATCCCGCGAACGCCGGAGATAATCCTCATCCTCAAGCACAGCCGTGGCTGCAGACAGGGCAACGGTATCCACATTAAACGGCTGACGTACCCGGTTGAGAATATCCGCGATGGCCGGGGAGCTGATACTGTACCCTACCCGCAGAGCCGCCAGCCCCCAGGCTTTGGAAAACGTACGGCATACGATGAGATTCGGAAAGCGAGCCAGCAGCTCAACACCGTCCGGGTATTGCGCTCCGGTCAGGTATTCGCAGTAGGCCTCATCCAGGACCACAAGCACGTTCTCCGGAATCTTGTTCAGGAACGCCTCGATGGAATCCGCCGTGTGAACCGTGCCCGTGGGGTTGTTCGGATTAGCGACGAACACCAGGCGAGTGCGATCAGTCACCGCCGCAGCCATGGCGTCCAGATCATGCCCCCACTCCCGGGCTGGCACAGACACACCTTTGGCGCCGATGGCCTGGGTCACGAGGGGATAAACGGCAAACGCGTATTGGGAGAAAACGACTTCGGAATCTGCATCAGCGAAACAACGGGTAATCACTTCCAGAACATCGTTGGAGCCGTTGCCAAGGGTAATCTGGTCCATGCCCACGTTCAGACGTTTCGACAACGCCTGTTTCAGATTGAATCCGTTACCATCGGGATACAGACAAAGCTCGGATAACGCTTGCCGCGCTGCCCCAAGGGCCTTTTCGCTGGGCCCGAGCGGATTTTCGTTGCTCGCCAGCTTGATGATCTCTGCCGGGTTGAGGCCAAGCTCACGGGCCAGCTCTTCAATCGGCTTGCCCGGCTGGTAGGGTGAGAGCGCCTGTACGCCTCGAACCGCCAGACTCTGGTAATCAATGGCCATAAATCGTCCTCGACACTCTTTGCTCAAAAACGCAGGTGCGGATACTCAAAGCACGCCAATGGGGTAGGAACCCAGACGTTTAAGCTCAACGGCCTCTTCGTCCACTTCTCCCAACACCTTCCGGACTTGCTCGTCTTCCATGTGTCCCTCGAAATCGATGTAGAACACGTAGGCCCAGGTACCACTCGGGGACGGCCGGGTTTCGATGCGGGTCAGGCTGAGGCCATGGCGATGGAATGGCTCGAGGAGCTGATAGAGGGCCCCGGGCTTATTGCGCATGGACACCAGAATAGACGACTTGTCGTGACCACTGGCCGGCACTTCCTCCCTGCCGATGATGAGGAACCGGGTGGTATTGTCCGGGCGATCCTCAATGCTGTTCGCCAGTTTCTGCAGGCCATAAAGCTCAGCTGCCATATCACCGGCAATGGCCGCTGTTCCCGGCTCCTCGGCGGCGCGTCTGGCAGCCTCGGCATTGCTGGATACGGTGACCCGCTCAATGCCGTAACGATGGGTATCCAGCCACTGCCGGCACTGGGCAAAGGACTGCTGATGGGAATAAATCCGGGTGATTTCCTGGTCGCCGTGCTTCGGATTCACCAGCAGGTGATGGTGAATCCGTAACTGCACCTCGCCGCAGATCTTGAGCGGCGAGGACATGAACATATCAAGGGTATGGTTAATCATGCCCTCGGTAGAGTTTTCCACCGGCACCACGCCGTAATGGGCTGCGCCGGACTCGACCTCCCGGAATACCGCATCAATAGCCGGTAAAGGCACGCTGACGACCGAGTGGCCGAAATGCTTGAGCGCTGCCGCCTGGGTAAAGGTGCCAATCGGCCCCAGGAAGGCAATGTGCATGGGCTTTTCCAGCGCCAGGCAGGCGGACATGATTTCCCGGAACAAACGGGCCATTTCCTCGCCGGACAGCGGCCCCGGATTCTGTTCCTTTATGCGCCGAAGCACCTGGGCTTCACGCTCCGGGCGGTAGAAAAAGACATCCTGCCCCGGATTGGCAGTCATCTTGACGTGGGCCACTTCCTGCGCACAGGCGGCCCTCGCACTGATCAGCTCCATGATCTTCTGATCAATCTGATCGATCTCGTCCCGCAGCTCTCCGAGCCGAACCTGCTCGTCACTCATGATCAGCCACGCTCCTTCGCAAATTCAGTCATGTAGTCAATCAGAGCGTCAACACCGGCCTCGGGCATGGCGTTATAGATGCTCGCGCGCATACCACCCACGGAACGATGCCCTGCCAGGTTCAGCAGACCGCGGGCATTGGCCCCCTTCAGGAACTCGCCGTTCAGGGCGTCGTCCGCCAGGGTAAACGGCACGTTCATCCAGGAACGGAAACGCGGGTCAATCGGGTTGGCATAGAACTCGTTGGTGTCGATGAAATCGTAGAGCTTGCGGGCTTTGCGCAGGTTGATCTCGCCCATCGCCTTCACACCGCCCTGCTCTTTCAGCCACTTGAACACCAGACCCGCCAGGTACCAGGAGTAGGTAGCCGGGGTGTTATACATGGAACCGTTATCCGCGATCACCTGATAGTTCATCATGGTCGGCGTCTCCTTACGGGCCTTACCGAGGAGATCCTTGCGAATAATGACCACCACCAATCCTGAGGGGCCGATATTCTTCTGGGCGCCAGCGTAGATCAGGCCATACCTGGAAACATCCACCGGCCGGGACAACATGGATGAGGACATATCCGCAACCAGCGGCACGCGCGGGCTGTCAGGAACAAAGTCGAACTCCAGACCACCAATGGTCTCGTTGGGCGTGTAGTGCAGGTACGCCGCATCGGCACTGGTCTGCCAGGAGGACTGGTCCGGAATCGTGGTAAATCCGCTGTCTTCCGAGCTGGCCACCACGTTCACTTGACCATAGCGACTGGCCTCGGAAATCGCCTTCTTGGACCAAATGCCGGTGTTCACGTAGTCAGCAGCGCCTTTATCACCCATGAGGTTCAGGGGGATGGTGGAGAACTGGCTGGACGCTCCGCCCTGCATGAACAGAACGGCGTAGTCATCCGATACGCCGGCCAGTTCACGCAGGTCGTTTTCTGCAGTTTCGGCAATTTGAACAAACTCGTCACTGCGATGGCTCATTTCCATCACCGACATGCCCGTGCCGCGCCAGTCGAGCATTTCATCCCGCGCCTGACGAAGCACGCTTTCCGGCAAGGTGGCCGGACCTGCACAAAAGTTATACGCCCTGCTCATGTTGCTGTGTTCTCTCAAGTCTTGCTGGATCTTTCTGTGGCAGTGCCGGCTTATTCGTCGCCGGCACCCTCACCTTCTTCCGGGCTCTCGTCGGCAACGATCGGATTGCCCTCGCTGTCGAGCTCTTCATCGTCGGTTTCAGCAATTCGCTCAACACCCACCAGACGCTCATCTTCCTGGCTGAGTTTGATCAGACGCACACCCTGGGTGTTACGGCTCAGAACCGACACTTCGTCTGTCCGGGTACGCACCAGCGTGCCCTTGTCAGAGATCAGCATCATTTCGTCGCCTTCGAACAGTTGCAGGGCTGTGACCAGGTTACCGTTCCGCTCGGAGCACTGCATGGCGATAACGCCCTGACTGCCCCGGCCATAAGTGGGGAACTCGTCAATCGCGGTGCGTTTGCCATAGCCATTCTCACTTGCCGTCAGAATGACGCCGCCTTCCTGCGGGATAATCAGGGATACCACATGGTGACCTTCCGGCATCTTGATACCGCGAACACCACGGGCTGTCCGGCTCATAGGACGAACGGCTTCTTCGTTGAAACGCACGGCCTTGCCAGCCGTCGAGAACAGCATGACCTCGGCATCGCCTTTGGTGATAGCCGCACCGATCAGGGTGTCACCCTCATCCAGCGACAGGGCGATCAGGCCGCTGCTGCGCGGGCGCGAGAAGTTCGGCAGCGGGGTTTTCTTCACCACACCCGCAGAGGTAGCCATCAGCACAAACTGGTCTTCGGGGTAGTCCCGCACCGGCAGGAAGGTGGTAATCCGCTCACCCTCGTCCAGCGGCAGGATGTTCACCATGGGACGGCCACGGGACGCCCGGCTGGCGCGCGGAATCTCGAATACCCGCAGCCAGTACACCTTGCCCCGGTTGGAGAAACAGAGAATCGTGTCGTGGGAATTGGCCACCAGCAGCTTCTCAACGAAGTCTTCATCCTTCATGGAGGTTGCTGCCTTGCCGCGACCGCCCCGGCGCTGGGCCTGGTAATCTTCCACCGCCTGGGTCTTGGCGTAACCGCTGTGGGAAATGGTTACCACCAGGTCTTCTTCATCGATCAGGTCGGCGATGGTCAGGTCGCGACGGGAGCTGGTGATTTCAGTACGGCGCTCGTCACCAAATTCGGTAACGATGGCTTCCAGCTCTTCCCGGATCACCTGCAGCAGGCGCTCGGGGTCGCCCAGGATATCCAGCAGGTCAGCGATTTTCTCGAGAATTTCCTTGTATTCGTTCTGGAGTTTCTCGGTCTCCAGGCCGGTCAGACGGTGCAGGCGCAGATCCAGGATCGCCTGGGCCTGTTCCGGAGACAGGTGATAGAGCCCCTCACGCAGACCGTAGATTTCCGGCAGATCATCCGGACGACAGGCGTCTTCGCCGGCACGCTCAAGCATGGCCATCACGTCGCCGGGGGACCAGCCCTTGGCAATCAGCTTTTCCTTGGCTTCGGCCGCAGACGGCGAGGCCTTGATCAGCTCGATAATTTCATCGATGTTAGCCAGGGCAACGGTCAGGCCTTCCAGGATATGACCACGCTCACGGGCCTTGCGCAGCTCGTAGATAGTCCGGCGGGTCACCACTTCGCGACGGTGACGAACGAACGCATCCAGCAACTGCTTCAGATTCAGTGTCTTCGGCTCGCCGTTGATCAGGCCAACCATGTTGATGCCGAATACGGTCTCAAGCTGGGTCTGGGCAAACAGGTTGTTGATCACAACGTCCGGGTTTTCGCCCCGACGCAGTTCAATCACCACCCGGATACCTTCCTTGTTGGATTCGTCCCGCAGCTCGGAGATACCCTCAAGGCGCTTCTCTTTCACCAGCTCCGCGATCTTCTCGATCAGGCGGGCCTTGTTCAGCTGATAGGGCAGCTCGGTGATGATGATGGCATCGCGGTTGGTCTTGTTGTCGTGCTCAATCTCATGGCGGGCACGGATGTAGATACGACCACGGCCAGTGCGGTAGGCCTCAACAATCCCGGCACGACCATTAATGATGCCCTCGGTCGGGAAATCCGGACCCGGGATGAATTCCATCAACTCATCAACGGTAAGATCCGGATTATCGATCAGCGCCAGACAGCCATTGACCACTTCCGTCAGGTTATGGGGCGGAATATTGGTGGCCATACCGACCGCGATGCCCGAGGAGCCATTCACCAGCAGGTTCGGTACCCGGGTAGGCAGAACCTCGGGAATCCGTTCGGTGCCGTCGTAGTTGTCAACGAAGTCGACGGTTTCCTTGTCAAGATCCGCCAGCAGGGAGTGGGCGATCTTCTCCATGCGGATCTCGGTGTAACGCATGGCGGCCGCGTTATCACCGTCGATGGAACCGAAGTTGCCCTGGCCGTCGACCAGCGGATAACGCAGGGAGAACGGCTGAGCCATGCGTACGATGGTGTCGTAGACCGCAGAGTCACCGTGGGGGTGGTATTTACCGATAACGTCACCGACCACACGGGCGGACTTCTTGTAGGCCTTGTTCCAGTCGTTGTTCAGCTCTGACATGGCGAACAGAACACGGCGGTGAACCGGTTTGAGGCCATCCCTCACATCCGGGAGCGCCCGCCCGACGATAACGCTCATGGCGTAATCGAGGTAGGACTGTTTTAACTCGTCTTCAATATTGACCGGCAGGATCTCTTTGGCTAACTCACCCATCGAGAAAGGTTCCTTTGCGTTATCTGGAAGTCGTATCGGGGCCGTGTCCGGGCCCCATAGTTATTCTTCAACAAGCCGCCAAGTCTACCACAGTCACACCCCTTCCGGGGCAACTGTGAGGCAGCCTTAATCAAACACCACTGTCTTGTTTTCGAAGGTAATCACCCGGTCTTCGATGTGCGAACGCAGGCCCCGGGCCAGTACGTTCTTTTCCACATCCTTGCCCAGGCGAACCATATCCTCGATGGAATCGCTGTGGGTAATCCGGATAACGTCCTGCTCGATGATCGGGCCCTCGTCGAGGTCCTGGGTTACGTAGTGGCAGGTGGCACCAATCAGCTTTACGCCCCGGCTGTAAGCCTGGTGATACGGACGGGCACCGGCGAAGGACGGCAGGAAGCTGTGATGAATATTGATGACCTTGCCCGCGTACCTTTCGCAAAGCTCACCGGGCAAAATCTGCATGTAACGAGCCAGCACAACCACATCGGCTTCGTATTTCTGGAACAGCTCTTCGATATGGGCAAAGGCTTCCGCCTTGTTTTCCTTGCTGACCGGCACATGGTGATAGGGAATCTCATGCCATTCCACCATGCGGCGCAGGTCGTCGTGGTTGGAGATGACCGCCACAATCTCGGCGTTGATTTCCTTGCTGTGCCAGCGGTAAAGCAGGTCTGCAACGCAGTGTGATTCTTTGCTGCACATCAGGATCACTTTCTTCGGCTGGGCCGAATCGGCAATGTGCCAGTGCATGTTGAATTCACGGGCGATGGGTTCGAACGCAGCGCGGAACTGGTCCAGGCCGAACGGAATCGAGGTGGCCTTGATCTCGTGCCGCATGAAAAACCACCCGGTGTGCGTGTCTGAATGGTGACTCGCCTCGGTAATCCAGCCATTGTATGTCGACAGAAAATTACTCACCTTGGCGACAATTCCCACCCGATCGGGGCAGGAAATCACAAGACGATAGGTATGCTCCATGAAAGCCTTTCCTTAACTGAAATCCGGGAAAGCAGGTGCGTCGGGGAATCACCACCGGCATTAACGGCAGGTTAACGGTACGCACCTATGAAAATGACCGGCTATCATAGCCTATCTGAACGCCAGAAACGAGGAATGGAGATATGGACAGAGGCCTCTACCGCCGCACAACGAAAAACCTCGCCAGGGCGCGCTCAGGCCGCCTTTCAATAGCGGCAGCCCTGACCCTTTTCTGGGTCATCGGGCCCGCCTTCGGCCAGGCCATACTCGAAGGAGAGCGATTTCACCCGGTTACCGCGACTCAGGGCATGGTGGCCACCAGCCACACGCTGGCCACCGAAGTTGCCCTGGACGTACTGAAAAACGGCGGCAATGCCATAGATGCAGCAGTAACAGCCGGTTTTGCCCTGGCCGTCACCCAGCCCCGCTCCGGTAATATCGGGGGCGGTGGTTTCATGCTGATTGCGAAAGGCGATGACTCACCACCAGAGGCCATCGATTACCGGGAAACAGCGCCCGCCGCGGCCACAGAGACCATGTTCCAGGATGAATCCGGAAACGTGGTCCAGAACCGCAGCCGCTTCACCCATCTGGCGGCAGGCGTGCCCGGAACGGTCGCAGGCCTGGCCATGGCACTGGAGCGGCACGGCACCATTTCCCTGGAACAGGCGTTGGCGCCCGCTATCAAACTGGCGCGGGAAGGCTTTATTGTTCCCCAGCGATTCACCGAAGGCCTGGAACAGGCCCGGGACAGGCTTGAGCGCTGGCCGGCCACACGCGACACATTCTACAAGAAAGATGGCAGCGCCTGGCAGCCCGGCGAACGCTTTCGCCAGCCAGAACTGGCCGCCACGCTCAAGCGAATTGCTGATGAGGGCATCAAAGGTTTTTACGAAGGCAGAACCGCCGAACTGATCGCCAGCGAGATGGACCGGAATGGCGGGCTGATCACGCTACAAGACCTGAAAGACTACCGACCGGTGGTGCGAACCCCGGTTCAGGGCACCTACCGGGGGTACGATATATTTTCCATGTCGCCACCCTCCTCCGGCGGCACCCACATCGTGCAGATCCTGAACATACTGGAAGACTTCCCCATGGCCGACTTCGGCCACAACTCCGCGGAAGCAATCCACCATATGGCCGAGGCCATGAAACTGGCCTACGCCGACCGCTCGAAATATCTTGGCGACACCGATTACGTGGATGTACCCCTCAAAGGACTGACCAGCAAGGGGTACGCCGAAGAACTCCGAAAAGGCATTGACCCCGGCAAGGCACGGCCGGCCAGTGACATCCGTCCAGGCCAGCCGACTGCCTGGGAAAGCCCGGAGACCACCCACTTCTCGGTGGTGGATAAATGGGGCAATGCAGTGTCCAACACCTATACCATCAATTTCAGCTACGGGTCCGGCATAACCGTGGAAGGCGCGGGCTTCCTGCTGAATAACGAAATGGACGACTTCAGCGCCAAACCTGGAGTGCCCAACGCCTACGGCCTGATCGGCGGTGAGGCCAACAAGGTTGAGCCAGGTAAGCGCATGTTGAGCTCCATGTCGCCCACTATCGTGAAAAAGGACGGCAAGAATGTCCTGGTAACCGGCAGCCCTGGTGGCTCACGGATTATCACCACCACCTTGCAGGTGATCCTCAATGTGATTGATCATGGAATGAACATTCAGACCGCCGTTAGTGCCCCCCGGATGCACCACCAGTGGTTGCCGGATGAGATCCGGATCGAACAGGGCATCAGCCCGGACACCATCCGCCTGCTGGAAGAGCGCGGGCACACAGTGGTCGGAGGATCCGCCATGGGCGCCATCCAGAGCATAATGGTTGGCGAAGATGGCGTGCTTCATGGCGGCGCAGACCCCAGGCGCAGCACCTCGTCCGCCATGGGCCACTGACACAGGCAATTGACCAGGGTCACTGACCCGACTGGAGGCATCATGTATCTTTCTGTGCAACTCAGCTGTTATCCCCTGAAAGAAGAGTATAAACAGCCCATCAAGGACCTCATCGCCAGGCTGGAGCAAACCGGCCTGGAAGTTTACCCGGGGCGCATGAGCACGGAAATTTTCGGCGACTATGATGAGGTAATGAGCGTTCTCTCGGATACCATGAAATGGTCATTCGAGACCTACGGAAAATCCGTCTTCGTGGCGAAGATCATGGAGGGCGATCGGAGACCGAAATGACAGCACCGAGCGGGCCAGATAACCAGCAACAGAAGCCGGACCAGAACCAACAACCGGCAATCCCGAACCAGTTCGCGTTCCTGTGGCTCAGCGCCGCCATCTTTCTGATGGTGCTCTGGCTTCAGGACGGGGGACAACCGCGGCTTCAGGATCTGGCTTACTCTGAATTCAAAGCTGCTGTCATGAACGACCAGGTGGCGGAAGTCACCCTGAAAGAAGAAGCCATCACCGGCCTGTTTACCGACAGCGGTGCGGCAGACTTCAGCTCAGACAGTCCCGCACGAACCAGCACCCCGGGGTTCCAGACCATTCGCCCGCCCATGGAAGATCCTTCCCTGCTTGACCTGCTGGAAGAGCACGAGGTCACTATCCGGGCCACCCCCTCCGGATTGCCCTGGTGGCAGGAGATGATCCGCAGCTTCCTGCCCTGGATCCTGCTGCTGGCGCTGATGTTCTGGTTCTGGGGCGCCGCCCAGAAGCGGATGACCCAGGGCGGAGGGCCGTTCGATTTCAGCCGCTCCAAGGCCCGGCGGGCCCGTAAGGAAACCTCCACCGCCACTCTGGATGATGTGGCCGGCATTGAGTCCGCCAAGCGGGAAATTGCCGAGATCATCGACTTCCTGAAATCCCCCGAAAAATACCGGGCCCTGGGCGCCGTTATGCCCAAGGGCGTGCTTCTGGTCGGCCCACCGGGCACCGGCAAGACCCTGCTGGCCCGGGCCATCGCCGGAGAGGCAGAAGTGCCTTTCTACAGCATCAGCGCGTCGGAATTTATCGAGATGTTCGTGGGTGTCGGCGCTGCCCGCGTTCGGGATATGTTCCAGGAAGCCCGAAAAGACGCGCCAGCACTGATCTTTATTGACGAGCTCGACGCGATCGGCCGTTCACGGGGTGCAGGCCTTGGCGGCGGCCATGACGAGCGGGAACAGACCCTGAACCAGATTCTCACCGAAATGGACGGCTTCGAAGCCCACGAGAATGTTCTGGTACTGGCCGCGACTAACCGGCCGGACGTTCTGGACAGCGCCCTGCTCCGCCCGGGCCGTTTTGACCGCAAGATCACCCTGGACCGGCCCCACAAGGAAGCACGCACCGCCATTCTGAAAGTTCATGTGCGCAAGGTACCACTGGCCAGCGATGTCGATCTTGAACAACTGGCCGCCCGTACCATCGGGTTTTCAGGGGCGGACCTGAAAAACCTTGTGAATGAAGCCGCGCTTACCGCGGCACGGGAAAACCTGCACGAAGTGAATGCCCATTGTTTTGAGCTGGCCCGGGACAGGATCATTCTTGGCGAGGAACGGGACACCAAACTCTCGCCGCCTGAGCGCGAAGCCGTTGCCTACCATGAATGTGGCCACGCCATCATGGCCTATTTCATGCCCAACGCAGACCCTCTTACCAAGGTGACCATCATTCCCCATGGCATGGCAATGGGGGTGACTGAACAGACTCCGAAAGAAGATCACTACACCTACACGGAAAGTTATCTGAAGGATCGCATTAAAGTCATGCTTGGCGGTCGCTGTGCTGAAAAACTGATTTATGGAGAAGTCAGCACCGGTGCCCAGAATGATCTAAAGGAAGCCACCGCACTGATACGGAAGATGATCGGTCAATGGGGGATGAGCGAGAAGATCGGCCCCCTCGGCCTGAGTATTGGAGAAGAGCATGTATTCCTTGGCCGGGAAATGGGCCTGCCACGGGAGTTCAGTGAAAAAATGGCCGAGATGATCGATGGTGAAATCCAGTCACAACTGATGGCGCTGGAAAAAGCGACCCTGGATTTTCTGACTGAGCACCGTAACCAGCTCGAGGCATTGGCCAAAGCCGTCTTGAAGAACGAAACTCTGTCTGCCGAGGATATCGAGGAAATTCTGCGCAAGGAGGGCGCCCGCAAGATTGCCTGAAGACTCAGGGCGTTACCGTCACCGGCAGGTTCAGGGCCTCAAGCAGGCGCTCCGCGCCGGGCTCCCGAAGTAACGCGCACTCCCGGCTCAGTATCAGCTGGACCGCCTGCTCCTCTCGCAACACCCGGGCCACACCCGTCGGATCAGTCGTCGGGAGCAGCCGTGTGCGGACATCAGCGTGCTTAATACCCAGTTCCTGTACGATGTTTTGCAGGTCTGCTGGTGACATGTCCGGGTTCGCACCCAACAATAGCGTCACAGGTCGCGGAGAATGACGAATCACCTCAGCGGCGGCCTGGACGGCACGGGTGTTAGCTTCCCTGTGGTCATTGAGAAACACCACAACCCTGCCCTGAGGCAAAGCCCGATGCTCACTCCAGAGCAGCACCCTGCCCGGCGAGCGACGAACCAATCCTCGCGCTGTTGAGCCCAGCCGCGATCCAGGCGCAGAGGACCAACCAACCCGACCAAGCACCAGAAGATCCTGGGGACCCGCCAGGGCCAACACCTCATCGACGACGTGTCCCCGGGCGATGCTCAGAGTGTGTGCGCCACCGTAGGGCGCTACCGCACCGGCAAGGGCGCGACGAGCCTGGTTCGCCAACCTTTGCATGCGCTGCTCAAGCTCGCGTTGATCAAAGGGGCGGCTGGCGCCAGTTGACGCCCCCACCTCGCGGGCAAAACCATAGCCGGCACTTCGCAGCAGGTTCAGCTCTTCAACAAACACGCCCAGTACATCAGCGCCCGTGTTTGCCGCAATCGCCACCGCTGCGTCCAGTGCGGCATAACTCATCTGCGAACCGTCCAGAAGTATCAGCACGCGCCCGGCTGCGGTGCCGGGGCCAGACCGGGCTTCAGATGCGTCAGTCACTGTCCTTGCCTCCGCCATTGTTGGCATCGCCATTGCCATCCCGCTTCTTGCTCGCCTCCGCGAACCGCGCCAGCCGCGCGGCAACCCGCCGGTTGAAGCTGTTTTCGGGAAACTCGCCTGCGCTATCCGGCTCTCCGGCCTCCAGGCCGGTTAAAAGCTCAATCGCCTCATTGATATCGGAAATCGGATAAATCCGGAACCGGTCCTCGGCAATCGCCTGTCTTACATCGGCTCTGAGCATCAGGTGTTCCACGTTGCTCGCGGGCAGAAGAACCCCCTGCCCACCGATTTCGCCGGCTTCCCGGCAGACATCGAAAAAGCCTTCGATCTTTTCATTCACGCCACCCACCGCCTGAACTTCGCCATGCTGGTTCATGGATCCGGTCACCGCAAAAGACTGCTTGAGTGGCACCCGGGCAATGGCGGACAACAACACGCAGGTCTCAGCCACCGAGGCGGAATCGCCCTCAACACCGCCGTAGGACTGTTCAAAGGCCAGGCTCGCTGACAACGAAAGCTCACCATCACCGGCATACCGGCTTGCCAGAAAACGGGAAAGAATCATCACGGCCTTGCTGTGAATGGGGCCACCCAGTTTGGCCTCCCGCTCGATATCCACCACTTGCCCCTTGCCCGGCCGGGCCGTGGCTGATATCCGGGTGGGCTGTCCGAACATCGACGCTCCGAGCCTGAGTACCGAAAGACCATTCACCTGAGCCACTTCCTCACCGGCCGTGGCAATCATCACCACACCCCGCCTGATCTGCTCGCGGCTTCGCTCCCGGACCCGGCTGGCCCGGTATTCGCGCTCATCGATGGCTTGCTGGATGTGGCTGGTTTCAATGGTGTCGGCACCGGCCTCGCCCGCCCAGTGGTCGGCCTCACTCAGAATGTCCCGGAGCACCCGGTCATGGGCGGTCAGTTTGCGCTGGTCCGCGGCCAGACGGCTGGCATGTTCGATCAGCCTGGCGACTGCACTCCGCTCCAACGGGCGCATTTTCAGGCCACGGGCCATAGTGGCGATCATTCTGGCGTAAAGTTCGTAGCATTCATCGCTCCGCTCAAGGTCGTCCTCGAAATCTGCCTCCACCTTGAACAGGTCCAGGAAGTCCGGATCATAATGGGACAGCAGGTAATACAGCATCCGGTCCCCGAGCAGAACCACCTTGACCGACACAGGTATCGGCTCCGGTTGCAGGCTGACGGTGCTCACCAACCCATAAAGCCGCTCCAGGGACTCGATACGAATCTCACCGGAAGACAGAATCCGCTTCAGACTCTCCCACGCCATCGGCTGGGTCAGCACCCGGCGGGCATCAATAATCAGATACCCGCCGTTGGCCCGGTGCATGGCGCCGCCTCGAATCAGGGTGAAATCCGTATAGAGATTGCCCTGGCGGGCCCGGTGCTCAATCTGCCCCGCCAGGTGCTGATGATTGGGCAGGTCCTCGTAGATCACCGGCGCACCGACGGTTTCGGCATTATCCACCAGCAAATTGACGTGGTAGCGGGCCAGCAGGCCGGCCGGTGGCCCGTTATCGCTGTCCTGGAAGGCTTCTGCGTGTTCCACCACGTCTTCACGGACGGCATCCAGGTAATCGACGACATCGGGAAGATGCGACCACTTTTCCCTCAATTCACCAATCGGTCCACCAAGAGTCAGCTGCACCATCTCTTCATTGAGGGCATGGACCCGTTCCCGCACTTCTTTCCGCATCCTGGGAATCTGCTGAATGGTCTGCTGCAGCTTTTTTTGTAGCTCCTCGACCTTGGATTCAACCAGTTCCTTTTCTTCATCAGAAAAGGTCTTGTATTCCTCAGGGTCGATCACCTCGCCCTTGCGCATGGGGGCAAAGGTAAATCCGGCCGGCGTGGTGATCATGGCGATGTTGTTGCGGTTGGCCTCTTCCTGGACCTCGAACAAGCCCTGATGCTGGCGCCTGGCCATTTCTTCCTGCAGTTCCTGCAACCGGGCCTGGTACTCCTCGCTTTCAAAAGCGGCCGGAATGGCCGTTCGCAGCTCCTCTGCCAGGTCATTCATGTCCTTCTTGAACGTCTGCCCTTCCCCGGCAGGGAGCCTGATGGCATTCGGCCGGTCGGAGAAACGGAAGTTGTAGACATGGCACCAATCCGGAGGAACCGGTTGCCGGGCTGCATGCAGGGACAGAAAACGTTCGACCAATTCGTGCTTCCCTGCCCCGGAAGGCCCGAGCACAAAGAGATTGAAACCATCCGCCTGAATGCCGGCGCCAAATTCCAGCGCCTTCAAAACCCGGTCCTGACCGTATGGACGCTCAAGGTCTTGCAGGTCATCGGTGGTTATAAAATCCAGCTTTTCCTCAGGGCAAACGTGATAAACCTGGTTTTCGGTTAGCGGGGCGGGTAATGGCATTACGTCCTCCTTGCGATTCCCAGGCTAGCAGGCGCGCTCAACAACGCAGCCACACCGAAAGAAGCGACCAACCTCTCAATCAATAGCGATCTGCTTCATAACACCCGTTAACCTAACATTAACCTGTCTGCTACCCTCGAGCGAGCACTGAAAGAGTAGCTCTTCGAACGCCAGCATCACTCTAGGCCAACATTTTGATGCGTTCATTGCGGAACAACTCAAAAATGGCTGATACAGCTCAACCAGCGAAGTTGTTCGTGCAGGCTTGCGCCTGCTTGAAGAATCCGAAACCCGCTTGATCACGCTCCGCAAACTGCTCAAGGAAGCGAGGATAGTGGTTTTGAGGACTACCCCTATGACTCGTTTCTTCGTGAACTGGACAACGAAGGATAGCGGAAGTCTGTGAAGGGGCGCTCTACGAATATCTGGCGGCAACTCAACTTGCCAGGCTTTTGGTGACTCGCCAACCAAATTGGCCAGGGCCTCAAATTCCTCTATAAAGGCACCACCCAATCCCGGAATTTTTGATTCATAATAACCAACTGATTCCAGGAACTCGGCTTCCGCTGCCGGGTGAAAAGAATAGTTCATTTAATCAGTGCTCTAGCCCTCCTCATGACATCCTCACCAGACACAGCCTGAACTGTGCCGTTGTCCAGCTCTTCGCCTCTACGTCGGGCCTCAAGTAACCAATCGGATCTGAGCTCTTCTTCTGAGGGAGACTCCAGACTCAATACCAGTCTCTGGATCAATTGGGCTCACTCCTCTTTAGGGAGGTGCAGCGCCTCGTCTTCAATTTTCTGGAGATTCATAGAAGAAACCTCTCGTTCACGTATCATCCAAGTTTTGACACGGATGGGTATCAGGTGCCACGACTCGGCTTTTTACCTTTAACGCCCGGCTCACGCGCCGGTTTGGAGCCGCGAAGCGGCGGAAAA
>NZ_JAWLCH010000023.1:0-42091 GCF_041687235.1 Marinobacter sp.
ACGCGACGGTTGATTTCCTTGATGTCGGCCACGTCCAGATCCACTTCGGTCTGCACGTTCTGGATGCGCTTCTGCAGGCGAACAATCTCGTCAATACGCTCGGCTATGGGGGCTGCGTAAGGCTTCTTGCTCTTGGCGATCTTCTCGGCCCAGTCCAGATTGGTCTCGTTGCCCGGGAACGACTTGATGAAGTCCTTACGAGGCATTTTGCATTCGCGAACACAGATCTGCATGATCGCGCGCTCGTTCTCACGAACCAGGTCATTGGTGGAACGAACCACGTTGACCAGCTCGTCGAAGGCCTTGTTGGCGAGCTTGAACGGTGCGAAGACCTGGCCGAGCTCGTTCAGCGCTTCCTGGGTTTTCTTGTCGGAACGGCCGTGCTTGGCCAGCGCCTTGTTGGCGGCATCCAGCTTTTCGTTGAGCAGTTCGAAACGGAGACGGGTCTCTTCCGGATCCGGGCCGTTGTCGGTTTCTTCTTCCGAGGAGTCGTCGTCATCGTCAGAGGAAGAATCGGAATCGTCTGTACTCTCTGTGGTGGTGTCCTCGCCCATGAACGGCTCGGCGTCGTCCGGATCAAGGAAGCCCGTTACGATGTCGCTGATGCGACCTTCGTTTTCGAGAATACGGTCATAGGCTTGAATCACGGTGCCGGCGGTGCCCGGGAAGTGGGCAACGGCGGCCATGACATCGCGGATGCCTTCTTCGATGCGCTTGGCGATGACGATTTCGCCTTCGCGGGTCAGCAGCTCAACGGTGCCCATTTCACGCATGTACATGCGCACGGGGTCCGTGGTGCGGCCGGCATCGGTTTCTACGGCTGCCAGAGCGGCGGCGGCTTCAGCGGCAGCGGCTTCGTCGGCGGTAGAATCGCCCTCGGTCATCAGCAGGGTATCGGCGTCTGGTGTTTCTTCGCACACCTGGATACCCATGTCGTTGATCATGCGAATAATGTCTTCGACCTGATCCGGGTCAGCAATATCTTCCGGGAGGTGGTCGTTTACCTCGGCGTAAGTCAGGTAACCTTGTTCCTTGCCTCGTGCAATGAGGTCTTTCAAACGTGATTTTTGCGAATTGCCTGACATAGACACCCTGTAAACTCGCTTTTAGAAGGAAAAAAGTTAAACAGCCATTATAGCTGCCGCTTAGTTGCTCTGCCACCGAATGGTTAGATGGTGATCAGTGCGTCAAGTTTCAAGTGCTGCTAGTCCCCGGTGCCACTGCTCAGGGCTCTCAGCTCCTGTCGTTCCTCACTCGTGAGGTTGGACAGGTTTCTCAATAGTGTGGCAAGCCGCTGCTGGCGGGATGCCTCTTCGTTCGGGCTCAGGAGCTCACGAGCAGCGGCCAGTGTGCTTTCCCGCGCCGGAATATGTTCAATCCCGTCAAACAGGTGGTAAAACCGCTCCCGAGCGGTCGTATCCAGTGCCAGCGTGCGCACCAGTGTTTTCCGGTCGCGGATGTCGTTTGCCAGAATCCATTCGGCAAAGTTCCGGGCCTGGTTGAACTGCCGGGAGCTGCGGGCCAGTTCGGTCACCTCGGTGGCCAGGTCCGGTGCTTCCAGCAGGGCAAGACACAGAATGCTGTCCTTGCTGAGCTTTACGTCAATCCGGTCTTCGGAAACCCGGTCCCTTCGCTCGCCGTTCCATCGCCCTTTCTGGCCCTGCTGGCGGCTCTGCCACTGGTTCCGGCCACCGCAAAGACGGAGCATTTCGTGCCACATGGCATCCCGGAGAGTGCTTCTGGGCATCTTGTTGAGCAGAGGTTCAACCCTGGCTCTCAATTCGCCCCGGTGCTCTGGCAGCTGCAGGTCAAGCCCTTCGCTCTGTCGGTCAAACAAATACCGTGACAGAGGCGTAGCCCCTTCAACGCGCTTCTGGAACGCTTCTGGCCCCTCCTTGCGCACGAGGGTATCCGGGTCCTCGCCCTGGGGCAGCATCAGAAACTGAAGGTGCAGTCCGTCGGCCATCAGTTCCAGTGCATTCTCCATGGCCCGGTCGGCGGCACGGAAGCCAGCCTGGTCGCCATCAAAGCAGAACACAATGTGCCTCACCTGCTTTAGTAGCGCTGTCAGGCTGTCCTGGTTTGTCGCCGTGCCCAGTGTCGCAACCGCATAGTGAATGCCGTGCTGGGCGAGGGCGATCACATCCATGTAGCCCTCAACCACCAGCAGTTTGTCCAGCTGCCGGATGGCCTGTTTGGCTTCGAACAGGCCGTAGATCTCGCGGCTTTTGTGGAAAACATCCGACTCCGGAGAGTTGATGTATTTCGCCTTGTCATCTCCAAGCGTACGGCCACCGAAGGCAACGGTTCTGCCCCGGGTGTTCCGAATCGGGAACATCACCCGGTTGCGAAACAGGTCTCTCGGTCTGCCGTATTTGTCAGACACCGTCCCGGTTTCAATCAGTGGACCCTGCAGATCCTTGCTGGCGGCATCAAACAGCGCGGTACCGGTCGAGGGGGCATAGCCCACCCGGTACTGCTCGATGATGGTTTTGTCCAGGCCTCGTTGCTGCAGGTAGTCCCGGGCATAGGCGCCTTGCTGGCCTTTTAGCGATGACTGGTAGAAGCGGCTGGCAAAGTCCAGGGCGTCGGTTAATGTTCGCGCCTGCTGGATTTCCTGCTTTGCCGCCCGGTCGTAGGGCACTTCAAGCCCCACCCGTTTGGCCAGTTCCTCGACTGCCTCGGTAAATCCCAGGCCTTCAAACTCCCTGACAAAGCTGATGGCATCGCCGTGGGCGCCACAACCGAAACAATGGTAAAAGCCCTTGTCTGGCCGGACATTGAACGAGGGTGTTTTCTCGTCGTGGAACGGGCAGCAGGCCTTGTAGTTGGCCCCGGCTTTCTTGAGCGTAATGCGTGAACCGATCAGTTCCGCCAGATCGATACGATCCAGCAGGTTTTCAACAAACTGTTGAGGGATCAGTCCGCTCATGGGGGCTCCACATCAGGCCGTCATCGGAGTTGGCCAATAGCCAAAAATGCCGCCGAAGCCAGGCCTCGGCGGCATTTTTGAGTCGCTCTGTGCAGCCTGCGGCTGTACAGGCAATCAGTGCTTTGCAGTCAAGCGGCGTCAGATAAAACTTAGTACAGACGCTCGAACTTGCGCTGTTCCCGCTGAAGCTTCTTGAGATGACGCTTAACGGCAGCGGCTGCTTTGCGCTTACGAACAGCGGTCGGCTTCTCGTAGTGCTCACGACGACGTACTTCAGAAAGTACACCCGCTTTCTCGCAGGAACGCTTGAAGCGACGCAGTGCTACGTCAAACGGTTCATTCTCTTTCACTTTAACAGCTGGCATTCGAAAATCACCTACCTGATAGATTCGGTTTCAATTTTGTCCGCCTGGCGTGGCCAGACCGGTTCTCGATCCCTGGTCAGATTGGCTAAAACTCGACCAGTGCATATTTTAGGGCGGCAATGATAGCGCCTGCCTTATGGCAAGGTCAATGTTTGTTCGATGAATCTGCCAGTGGGTTTCGGGTTTCTGCTAAAATGCGCGTCGTTTTCATTTCTGCCAACCAATATGGCCCGACATTATGCTGATTCTAGGTATTGAAACCTCCTGTGATGAGACCGGCGTAGCGCTGTATGACACCGAAACGGGGTTGCTGGGGCATGCCCTGTTCAGTCAGATCGATATGCACGCAGATTACGGCGGTGTCGTGCCGGAGTTGGCGTCCCGGGATCACGTTCGCAAGCTCCTGCCCCTGTGCGATCAGGTGCTGTCAGAGGCGGGCAAGCGTCGGGTAGACATAGAAGGTATCGCCTACACGGCGGGCCCTGGCCTGGTGGGCGCCTTGATGGTGGGTGGCTCTGTGGCCCATGCGCTGGGCTTCGCATTGGGTATTCCTGTGTTGGGTGTGCACCACATGGAAGGGCACCTCCTGGCGCCCATGCTGGAGGACAATCCGCCTGCGTTTCCGTTCGTCGCATTGCTTGTCTCGGGTGGTCATACCCAGTTGGTAAGGGTTGATGGCATCGGCGAGTACAAGATGCTGGGTGAGTCGGTGGACGATGCCGCCGGTGAAGCCTTTGACAAGACCGCCAAGATGCTCGGCCTGGACTATCCCGGTGGCCCGCGGGTGGCGGCGCTGGCGGAAAAAGGTACCGAGGGCCGTTATCGATTCCCGAGGCCAATGACCGACCGGCCCGGGCTGGATTTCAGCTTCAGCGGTCTGAAAACCTTCACACTCAACACCGTCAATGCTGCCCGTGAGGCGGGCGGTCTGGATGACCAGACCCGGGCGGATATCGCCCTGGCATTCGAAGCCGCTGTGGTCGACACTCTGACCATCAAGTGCCGTCGGGCCCTGGAGCAGACAGGCTGCAAGCGTCTTGTCATTGCCGGAGGAGTCAGTGCCAACAAACGGTTACGGGCGGGCCTGGAAAAAATGACTGGCAAGCTCAAGGCCAGGGTGTTTTACGCCCGCCCGGAGTTCTGTACGGATAACGGTGCGATGATTGCCTACGCGGGCGCCCAGCGCATGAAGGCTGGCCAGCAGGACGGTGAACGTATTGTGGCGGTGCCCCGGTGGCCGATGAACACGCTGCCGCCGATCAACGAACCTCGATCCACCGGATTAGTGGACTGATAGTTAGAGTCCGGCCTCACGGCCCTGGGCGAGTCGGATCAGATTGTTGCGGTGGCGAACCACGATCAGCAGCGCGAGCAGGCCGAACAAAGGCAGGGTTTCCGGTTCAAGGAAGGCGCTGATCAGCGGGCCGCTGATGATGGCGACCAGTGAGGCGAGGGCGGAAATTCGCCAGCGCCAGATCACCAGCATCCAGATAGCCGCCATTATCAGTGTTGTGGCGGGCGCCAGGGCAAGGCCGGCGCCGAGAGCGGTTGCGACCCCTTTGCCGCCCTTGAATCGATAGAAGATCGGGATCATGTGGCCGGTGACGGCGCACAGGGCAACGACGGCCTGAACCATCACCGAAAGGCCGGCGGCATGGGCCAGCCATACCGGCAGCCAGCCTTTGGCCGCGTCCAGCGCAAGAGTCAGCAACGCCGGTGGCCAACCGCCGGTGCGGTAGACGTTGGTGGCACCGGGGTTGCCAGAGCCCTGGGCCCGCGGGTCTGGAAGCTTCCAGAGCTGGCAAACCGGCAGGGCAAACAGCACCGAGCCTGCCACATAAGCGGCGGCGCAAAGCAAAACCGTTAACACCGGGTCACTGGGAAGCATGCTGTGGGCTCGGAAGCAAAGACGACTATGGCCAATATGTGCGAAAATGCCCGCCCTGACAACGCGGGCCAGCTTACTCACAGTATCCTCTGGTTGTGCGTTGTTCAATCACCAAAGAGTGGAAGAATCCGGGAGCACCCTTGGCAGACACCGTATTGATCGAAGGCCTGGTTGTGGAAACTGTGGTTGGCGTTTACGACTGGGAGCGGGAAGTCACCCAGAGCCTGGTGATTGATCTGGAAATGGCGTGGGATAACAGCATACCGGGCAAGACAGACGATGTTGCCGACGCCCTGGATTATGCGGCTGTCAGTACCCGGGTCGAGTCCTGCCTGCAGGCGCTCAGGCCGAAACTGCTTGAGCATGGGGCGGAGGTCCTTGCCGAAACCTTGCGGGAGGAATTCGGTATCAAGTGGTTACGACTGGCGATACGCAAGCCGGGCGCCGTACCCGCGGCGCAGGCGGTGGGCGTTCGGATCCAGAGGGGAGCGCGGTAATGGCAGCGGCTGTCCGGGTTTACATCAGCATTGGCAGCAATGTGGACAGGGAGCGTTATGTCACGGCCGCGCTGGATGCCCTGTCTGCGTGGTTTGGCGAACTGCTCATCTCCCCGGTCTATGACAGCGAGGCTGTCGGATTTGACGGGTCTCCGTTTCTGAACCTGGTGGTGGGCGTGGACACATCCTTGCCGGTGGCTGAGCTTTCACAGCGTTTCAAACAACTGGAAGCCGACAACGGCCGGCGTCGGGATGTGCCGAAATTCAGCGCGCGAACCCTTGACCTGGATATTCTCACCTATGGCGATGCGGTCGGCCGGATAGAGGGTGTCGAGCTGCCCCGGGGGGAGATTCTGAAAAACGCCTTCGTGCTGCGACCTCTGGCTGACATCGCGCCGGAGGAAACGCACCCGGTGTGCGGTAAATCCTTTGGTCAGTTGTGGCGGGAATACAACACCGGCCAGAAGCTCTGGCCGGTGAATTTCAACTGGCAGGGCAGGCAGATCTCAAGCGCCGCCGGTTGAGCGGAACCGTTCAATGAGGTGATCGGTCGAGCTGTCGCTGGCCTGATTGCCGCCTTCCTCGCCAAGCAGCCGCGGCAGGATCCCCTTGCCCAATTGTTTTCCGAGCTCCACGCCCCACTGGTCAAACGAATCCACATTCCAGATCACCCCCTGCACAAAGGTGCGATGTTCGTAGAGGGCAATGAGCGCGCCAACGGTCTCCGGCGTCACCTTTTCCATGGTCAGTGTATTGCTCGGCTTGTTGCCCGGGATGACCTTGTGGGGGGCGAGCTGTTCAATCTCGGTGTCGGCTCGCCCTTCCGCTTTCAATTCCGCCCGCGCTTCCTCCAGTGATTTTCCGGCCATCATGGCTCGGGACTGGCTCAGGCAGTTGGCGAAAAGGTCTGCGTGATGAGTGGCGACCGGATTGTGGGTTTTCAGGGGGATGATGAAATCCGCCGGAATCAGACGTGTACCCTGGTGGATCAGCTGGTGATAAGCGTGCTGGCCATTGGCGCCGACCCCGCCCCAGATAACCGGTCCGGACTGCCAGGCCAGCGCGTCGCCAGCCTGGGTCACACTCTTGCCGTTACTTTCCATGTCCAGCTGCTGGAGGTGGTCCGGCAGGCTGCGCAGATAGTGATCGTAAGGCAGGATCGCGTGGGTCTCGGCACCCCAGAAATTGTTGTACCAGATGCCCAGCATGGCCATGATCACCGGCAGATTCTCCGCCAGTGGCGCTGCACGGAAGTGCTGGTCCATAGCATGGGCGCCGGCCAGCAGTGCCCGGAAGTTGGCCATGCCAACGCTCAAGGCAATGGGAAGCCCGATGGCAGACCACAGTGAATAACGACCTCCCACCCAATCCCACATCGGGAAGACATTGTCCGGATCGATGCCGAATTCCTGCGCTGCAGGCACATTTGCGGTCACCGCCATAAAGTGGTTGGCAACGGCCTGCTCGTCACCGCAGTGTTCGAGGAACCATTGCCGCGCCACCTTGCTGTTCTCCAGGGTTTCCTGGGTCCGGAACGACTTGGACTGGATCAGGAACAGGGTGGTTTCCGGGTTCACCTGGCGGAGTGTCTCGCAGATTTCGGTGCCATCAATGTTGGCTACGTAATGGCAGCGGATGCCCGCTTGGGCATAGGGCTGAAGCGCTTCGCCCGCCAGCTTGGGCCCCAGGTAGGAGCCGCCGATTCCGATGCTCACCACATCCGTGAAGGCTTGGCCGGTGTACCCGGTGCGCCGTTGCCCAAGAACGTCGTCAACCAGGATTTCCATGCGTTTGAGCGTTCGCTGAACCTCGGCGACTACGTCGTTGCCGTCCACCGTTATTTTGTCGGTTCCCGGATTGCGCAGGGCCGTGTGGAGAGCGGGGCGATCTTCGGTGACGTTTACCCGTTCCCCCTGCAGCAGTGCCTCTCGCCTGGCTTCCAGCATGCAGCTGCTGGCCAGTGCCAGCAGTGCGTCCAGCACATCATCGGTGATCCGGTTCTTGGAAAAATCCAGTGACAGCCCTGCGCCTTCGATAAAGTAACGCCTTGCCCGCCCCGGATCCTTATTGAAAAGATCCTTCATAAGAACGCCGTCCAGGCGTTTCCGGAGTTCCTTCAGTCTCTGCCATTCGGGTTTCGAGGTCAGTACTGCAGGATGTGCGGGCATCAGAGTTTCCTTTTCTGTTGGCTTATCGGGTCAGGGAAAGGTTGTCGATCAAACGAGTGGTGCCCAGGAAGGCCGCTGCCAGAAGCGTAATGTCCCGGTCCTCGGTTC
Organism: Marinobacter sp.; assembly: GCF_041687235.1. Classification (GTDB taxonomy): domain Bacteria; phylum Pseudomonadota; class Gammaproteobacteria; order Pseudomonadales; family Oleiphilaceae; genus Marinobacter. The sequence continues at coordinate 7,959 of NZ_JAWLCH010000023.1, forward strand.
TGGCCGGCTTAAGTGTCTGGCTGTTGACGATATTGAAGTAATCCGGCCTTAACCCGGCATCCCCGAGACTTTGCTCAGCTTCGCTTTCCAGGGCCTGGAAGTCTGTACGACCATCGGCGATTTTTGCGGCTGTGGCCTGCAGGGTCCGATAAACCGCTGGAGCAATTTGTCGCTCCTCGGGGGTCAGGTAGCCATTACGGGAGCTTTTTGCCAGACCGTCCTCGTCCCGCACGGTGGGCGCTCCGACCACATCCACAGGTATCATCAGGTCTCGCACCAGTTTCCGGATCACGGCGAGTTGCTGGAAGTCTTTTTCGCCGAACACCGCAAAGTCGGGCTGAACCATGTTGAACAGCATGGTGACCACCGTGGCCACGCCCTCGAAATGGCCTGGCCGGCTGGCGCCGCAATGGCCATCGCTGACCTCCGGCACAACCACCTGGGTCTGCTTTGCCAACCCTTCCGGGTAAATTTCTTCGGAGGTTGGGGCGAACACCAGGGTGTTACCGGCCGAGGCAAGCTTGTCCTGATCTTCGGCCAGGGTTCTCGGGTATTTGTCGAGGTCTTCGCCGGCGCCGAACTGCATCGGGTTCACGAATATGCTGGTAACGACAACATCCGCCATTTCGGCTGCTTTGCGAACCAGCGAAATATGACCTTCGTGCAGGTTGCCCATGGTGGGTACCAGGCCGATGGTTTTGCCCTGCTGGCGATAGCCGCGGAGGATGGTTCTCAGTTCTTTCAGGGAATGTACGGTTCTCATGCCTTGAACGTATGCTCCTCGGCGGGGAATGTGCGATCACTGACGGCCTTTACGTAGGCTTCAATGGCTTCCTGCACAGAGTTTGTTTCGGCAAGGAAGTTTTTCACAAATCGGGGCTTGCGGCCGGTGGTGATGCCCAGCATGTCGTGCAGTACAAGAATCTGTCCGTCCGTGTCCGGGCCTGCTCCTATCCCGATGACCGGTGCTCTGACGGTCTGGGCAATACGGGCCGCCAGCGGGGCCGGCACACACTCCAGCAAAATAACATCGGCGCCGGCCGCTTCCAGTTCGCAGGCATGCTCGATCATCATTTCGGCCGCTTTTTCATCGCGGCCCTGAACTTTATAGCCGCCAAACTTGTTGACGAACTGTGGCGTGAGTCCCAGGTGTGCGCACACGGGTACCGCTCGCTCCGTCAGAGCGGTAATGGTTTCTTTCATCCAGTCCGTGCCCTCAAGTTTCACCATGTGTGCGCCTGCCCGCATCAGTTCTGCGGCGTTTTCCAGGGCAGACTCGACGGTGCCGTAACTCATAAAGGGCATGTCAGCCATGATCAGCGAACCGCGGTTACCCTTGGCCACACAGCTGACGTGGTACACCATCTGATCCATGGTCACCGGCAATGTGCTGTCATGCCCCTGCAGCACCATGCCCAGGGAATCGCCGATCAGAATAACGTGAACGCCCGCTTCGCTGACCACCTGAGAGAAGGTAGCGTCGTAGGAGGTAAGGGCAGCGAAGGCTTCGCCCTTCTGCTTGAACTCACGCAGGGTATTGATGGTAACAGCCATAGAATCCTTGCCTTTTGGGTGGATGGGCCTGGGCGCGCCGGGGTGCCGGCCTTGCAGTGTTAAGGGTAATCCGCCGGCGGAAGCTTGCGCAAGCCGTTGTCGGGGCATTGGCTGCGCAATTCGGCAATGGGTGTGCCATCCGGCAGGGTCAGGTCGGCTTTCAGGTCCAGTAGAGGCTGGAGCGCAAAATCCCGCGTCCGGAGCTCCCGATGGGGAATGGTAAGCCGCTCATCGTCCAGAATCTGGTCGCCGTAAAGCAGTATGTCCAGATCGAGCGTGCGGGGGCCCCAGTGCCGGAGCCGCTCCCGACCATGGGCCTGCTCAATGGCCTGTAATTGGTCGAGCAGCTGGTGAGCTGGCAGGGATGTTCTTAGCCACACGGCACCGTTGACGAAATCTGGCTGGTCTTGTGGGCCTACCGGCCGGCTGGCGTAAAAGGCCGATTGGGCGATCAGAACCGTATCTGGCAGTGCAGCGAGCCCGGATACGGCCCGGGCCAGTTGGGCAGCCGGGTCTTTGAGATTGCTGCCGAGGCCGATAAATGTATCCGTCGTCATTGCTGAGCGGGGCGTTTGACCGGTTTGCGACGGCGCCGGCGCTTTTTCGGAGCATCGCTGCTCAACTGCGACAGCATCCGTTCCTGACCTCGTTCGTCTTCCTGCTGGAACTCGGTCCACCACTGGCCAAGGCCGGGTTCGATCTCGCCCGACGCCTCGCGAACCAGCAGAAAGTCATAGGCAGCCCGGAACCGGGGGTGGGTCATGGTGGCAAAGGCCCGCTTACCCTGTCGGCGGGGCAGGCGCATCTGAAGTTCCCAGATTTCTTTCATGGGTCCGGAGAAACGTTTGGGAATCGAGGTTGCCTGCACCTGCCGCCCAATCACCTTTCCGATAGCGCCGTGCAGTGCCGGTTGCACCGGATCACCGTTGTCCTGTCTGCGATGCCACTCGGCCTGGAGTGCCGGCCAGAGCATGGCGGCAAACAGGAAGTAAGGCGTAACCGACTTGCCCTGGGCAATTCGGGCATCGGTGTTTCTCAGGGCCTGGCGAATGAGCTCGTCCGGCTCGCCGGCCTCAATGGCCCGGACTGTCTCCGGAAACAGGGGTTCCAGCAGGTTGTACCGGGTCAGCAGGTCGTAAGTGGCTTCACCATGGCCTGCGGAAAACAGTTTGAGAACTTCATCAAACAGACGGGCCGGTGGGATATGGGTCAACAGTGGGGCCAGTTCTCGAATGGGGGCCTCGGTCTCCGGTTCAATGTCAAAGTCGAGTTTGGCCGCGAACCGAATGGCGCGGAGCATGCGTACCGGGTCTTCCCGATATCGGGTCTCTGGATCGCCAATGAGGCGCAGCTGCCGGTTGCGAAGATCCTCAATGCCGTTGGCAAAATCGATAACGGTAAAGTCACGGATGCAGTAGTACAGGGCGTTGACGGTGAAGTCACGACGCAGGGCGTCTTCTTCCTGGTTGCCGTAAACATTGTCGCGTAGCAGCAGGCCGTGTTCGCTGGTTCTGCGATCGTCATCATCCGTGTCGGTGTCCGCCTCCGCGGCGTTGCCCCGGAAGGTGGTTACCTCGATGACTTCGCGGCCAAACACGACGTGGACGATTCGGAATCGCCGTCCGATCAGGCGTGAGTTACGGAATAGGTCATGAACCTCTTCCGGCGTGGCATTGGTTGCAATGTCGAAATCCTTGGGCTGTCCGCCCAGCAGGATGTCTCTTACGCCGCCACCCACCAGGTAGGCTTCATAGCCCGATTTATTCAGGCGATGCAGGACTTTCTTGGCGGGCTCGCTGATCACCGAGCGGGAGACGTTGTGCTGGTCCCGGGGGATTTCCCGTCGCTGGTAGGTGCGGGCTTTCTTTTTTCCGTTGCCGGACATGAAGGAACGGAGTTTATCGACAAGTCGTTTAGGCATTGAAATCCGTGGTTGCGATGAGCAAAAACCGAGAGTTTAACGGTTTGAGCGGGATTTGCACACGTTTGCCGTGGATTACCGTTACGGGGCCCAGAAAATCAAAAGGCGGATCCGTTTTCACGAATCCGCCCTGAAAGCGTTGACGATCTGCATTGTTTTTATTTTTGCCGGGATTTTTCTTGGTTTTTGTACCCCACTGCATATCCCCAAAAACGGGGCATCTCAGCAGTGCAAACGGAAAGCTTTGAATACACAGAGCGGTCAGAGACATCGGGCGGGTCTGTAGTAGCTGCAGCGTCACCTGGAAGGTGATTCTTCTCTACATCTACAACTCGCACGTGCCGTGGGACCACTAAAAAGCAAAGTACCCAAAACACTCAGTTCGCTCACGTTCTATTGTTGTTTTTGTTACCGAACGTTTTCCGCAGCTTTTTGTTCTTGTTGTTGGCGCTGCCTTGTCACTCTTGTTTTTGTTGTTGTGCGCTTAATAGACTGCAGACCGTGTGCCAGTTTTTTAATTTCCTTGATTAACAGTGCCTTACGATTTTGTAGGCCATAAGTGTTACCCCGTATTCAACCTAAGTGTTACTGAGATCACGTTACTTGCACGAGGAGTGTTACCGAGAGGAACATGAGGTAACAACTGAGTGTGGGTTCAGACTTTGCTCAGGTCAGTTGCCCGAGGATTTCTTCCGGGGAATGCCGAGGCGCTGTCGCCGTTCCCATAGGGATTTCCGGCTGATGCCCAGCTTCTGGGCCAGTTCCGTCTCGCTCATACGGTCCTGGTTTTCAAGAACAAAATGCTGGAAATAATCCTCGAGGGAGAGATCGTTGGCGGAGTCCACCTCGCGCGTTCGGTTTTGCTCGTTGTTGCCTTCCACCAGGGTTTCGGGGATGTGCTCTTCACCTCCTTCGCTGTCGAGGTCCAGCAGTGCCGGTGTAATCACATCACCGTCGCAGAGGATGGTGGCCCGCTCGATGGCATTCTCCAGTTCCCGCACGTTGCCGGGCCAGCGGTGACGCTCCAGGGCTCGCATGGCCTCGGGGCTCAGGTTGAGGTCGGGCTTGCCCATTTTCTCGCCCTGACGTTTCAGGAAGCGACGGGCGAGTCCGAGAATGTCACTCTGGCGCTCACGTAAAGGCGGGATCCGGATCTGCATTACGTTTAACCGGTAGTACAGGTCTTCGCGGAATTCCCCGGTTCGTGTCATGGCTTTGAGGTTGCGGTGGGTGGCCGCAATCATTCGCACATTCACTGTGCGGCTCTGGGTTGAGCCGACTTTCCGGATCTCGCTCTCCTGCAGCACCCGCAGCAATCGGGCCTGGGCTTCTGCAGGCAATTCGCCGATTTCGTCCAGGAACAGGCTGCCGCCATCCGCGGCTTCAATCAGGCCGGTCCTTGCCGAAACCGCGCCGGTAAAGGCGCCTTTTTCGTGGCCGAACAGTTCCGATTCAATCAGGCTTTCCGGGATGGCTGCACAGTTTACCGAGATCAGCGGCTTGGCTGCGCGGGGGCTGAGCAGATGCAGGGCGCGGGCCGCCAACTCCTTACCGGTACCGGATTCGCCCTGAATCAGTACGGTGGTTTCGGTGGGTGCAACCTTCCGTATCAGGGTGAATACCCGCTGCATCGGTTCGCACTGACCGAACATGATGTTGGCGGGATCGCTGCTTTCGGGTGTTTCTGGTGACGTCGCCAGGTCATTGTCGTCGCCCCGGGCGGCGGGTTTTCGTGCCAGAATGTTTTCAACAGCGGCCAGCATTTCATCGTGGTCAAACGGTTTGGCGATGTATTCAACTGCGCCCATTTTCATGGAATCCACTGCGGAGCGCAGACTGGCATAGCTGGTCATGATCAGCACCGGGGTATTGGGTGCCCGGTTGATCAGTTCGGTGCCTGCTGCGCCCGGCAGGCGAAGATCAGAAATGATCAGATCGAACTGGTCCGGCTCGTGGTTCTGCTCGGCTTCCTCGACGGAAGAAGCGTCGGCGACCTCGTAGCCGGCATGCAACAACAGTTTGCGCACTGCCGAGCGAATAATGTCTTCGTCTTCCACGATCAGAATGCGAGGCATAACAGTCTCAAGACCTTTGGTTCTGGCTAATGGCAACGTTGCCGGTTTCCGGTTCGTAGGCTGGCAGTCTCAACCTTACGCAGGTTCCCCGGCCAGTGTCCGCGTTTGCAGGGCTGTCTACCTGGATGTTGCCATAGTGCTCTTCAATAATGCTGTACACCAGCGACAGGCCAAGGCCGGTTCCCTTGTTGGGGGCTTTGGTGGTGTAAAACGGCTCGAAGATATGATCGAGCTGATCCCCCGGAATGCCGGAGCCTTCATCAACCACTTCGATAATAGCGGAGTAGCCATCGCCCTTTCCACTGACCCGGATTGTGCCACCTTCCGGTGACGCATCCCGGGCATTGGCCAGCAGGTTCACGAACACCTGGACCAGGCGTTGTTCATCGCCGAGTATCTGCAGTGAGGGTGGGCAGTCATTGATGTAGTGAATGCCCAGCCCCTTGTCGCTCAGAGAGAGCAGATTGATCGATTCTTCAACACATCGGTGTATCGTCACCGGCTCGTACCGGTTTGCCTGGGCATGGTTACCGGTGCGGGCAAAGTTCATCAGCGATTGCAGGATGGTGGAAATGCGCCGGGTCTGTTGCTGGATCTGGTCTGCCGTGTCGAGTATATCCGGGTTGTCGGTTTCCAGCTTCAGGTTCTGGGCCAGCGAGGAGATGCCGGTCACGGGGTTCCCGATCTCGTGGGCGACACCGGCTGCCAGCCTGCCGACCGACGCCAGCCGTTCGCTGTGCATGAGCTCATCCTCCAGCAGGCGGGTTTCGGTCTGATCTTCGACCAGAATGATACTGCCGCCCTCCGTGTGGTCCGGCCCGCTCAGGGCCGCTTTGTGAAGGTTGAGCCAGTGGGGCTTGCCGCGAAGGTCCAGTCTGTGCTTGTAACGATGCAGGTCTTCGCCCCGGTTGAAATCGTCCAGCAGCACATGCCAGTGCTCCGGCAAGGCCATCAGCCTGGCGCCCACTACATCGTCGGCGGTAATGCCCGTCAGGGCCTCCATGGCGTGATTCCACATCAGGATTTCACCGTCTTCACCCACGGAACAGGCTGGAATGGGCAGGTTCTGGAGGGTCTGTCGGTAATGCCGGCGCAGGTTGTCCAGCTCACCGGCAAGGCCGGTCAGGCGGTTCTGGTAGTCGCCAAGGGCGCGTTCGACATAGCGGATATCCTGGGCGGTGCCGCCCTGGGCCATGGGCTTGAAGCCGAGATGGCGCTTGACCATATCCCGGGCGACAGAAGGGCCGAGCAGGCCGGAGAGGTTGATTTCCACCTGGTCCCGTAGTCGTCTGAGCTGGTAGGGCCGATACTCCACATTAGGCAGCTTCAGTTGGCCAAGCGCCCGCTCCACTTCCCGCCGGGCCACGCCATAGCCCAGGGGCTCTGCCAATTGGCGGACAAAGTCTGAGGAGGATGTAGCCAGCAGTTCACGGCGCTGCGGGCGTGACAGGGCGCCCAGTGAACAGGCCTGGGCTGCGCTGTTCTCTTCACTGGTACTGGTGCTGAGGATGGATATCAAGGCGAACACGGTAATGTTGGCAGTCAGGCTGACGAACGTGAAGATGTGCCAGTTGCTGTAATCCGGTATCAGCGGTGCGTCGAGCCAGGCCAGCAGGTTGGCGGTGTGTGAGAACGGCAATACCAGGGTAACCACCCAGATCGTCAGCCCGACAATCAAGCCGGCAATCAGGCCTCGGCGGTTGCCCTCCGGCCAGTAAATCACGCCCAGGGCACCCGGCAGCAGTTGCAATGTGCCCGAGAGAGAAATGGCGCCGAGAATCGACAGGTCGAGGTTCTTGCCGACGGCCTCATGAAACAGCAGCGCCAGGAAAATAATGACGGCGATCAGCAGTCGTTTGATCCACTGCAGCCAGCGATAGATATCGCCCTGGTCTTTCGGGGTTTTCAACGGCAGCACGACATGGTTCAGGGCCATGCCTGCCAGTGCCAGGGTGCTGACAATCATCAGGCCGCTGGCTGCGGACAGACCGGCGATGTACATGAGCAGCGTCAGTGCGGGGCTTTCCAGCGCCTGGGCAGCGCCGATGGCGAAGAAGCCGGGCCCTGTCGTCACGGCCAGTTCCTGGCCACCCCAGAGGATGAGGGGCACCGGCAGGCCCAAAAGTAACAGGTACATGGGCAGGCCCCAGCTGGCTTTTGCCAGAGCCTTGGGTGACGGGTTTTCGCTGAATGTCATGTGATACATGTGCGGCAGTACCAGCGCGCCGGCAAAGGACATCAGCATCAGTGCCCGCCAACTGCCGTCGTCAATGCTCAGGGTCATGGTGGTGGCTGGCGAGGTGCGGTTATCCAGCCAGCGCTCCAAGCCGCTCATGCCGTCAAAGACTCCAAACAGTATCACGCCCCCGAGCACCAGCAGCGCCACCAGCTTGACCAGCGAATCAAAGGCGATGGCCAGCACCAGCCCCTGGTGATTGTCGGAATTCTTGTCACGGCGAGCCCCGAACAGCATGGCAAACAACACCACAATCATGCTGAACATTACGCTGATCAGCTTGGGAGAGGTGTCTGGTGCGAGAATGCTGGCAGAGGTGGCGACGGCCTGAATCTGCATGCTCAGCAAGGCCAGGATCGCTCCCCCTGAACAGAGGGTGACGAGGGTTCCGGCCCATTGGCTGCGGTAGCGGTAGGCGAACAGATCGGCCAGAGAGGTTAACTGATAGGCGCGGCCGATCCTCATGACAGGGTTCAGCAACACCGGGGCCAGCAGGAAGGCGCCGCTGATGCCCAGGTAGTAGGCCAGGAAGCCGTACCCGGATTCGGCAGCCATGCCAACAGCGCCATAGACTGCCCAGATGCCGGCGTACACACCCAGGCTGAGTACGTAAACCAGGGGATGACGAACCCATCGTCGCGGAACCATGCCCCGCTCGGTAAACCAGGCAATGCCGAACAGCAGAATCAGGTAGAGCAGGCTGGCCAGTAGCAGGCCGGAGGCACTAAAACTCATTGGGGTCCCGCCGCCATTCCAGCCAGAAGCCGATGGCAATCAGCCCGGCCCAGATAATGTAGGGGCTGTACCAGACGTTTCCCGGCGATGTCCACCAGTCAAGGATGTTGGGCGAAAATATATAGATGGCCAGTACCAACAGGAAGACCAGACGGTAGATATACATCAGGCATGCTATCCGCGCTGAGGTGTGAGAAGGGCTTTATACCATGTCCCTCACCGGGATGTCAGGTGGATGGCGCCCCGGTGCCAGTTCTCCTGTCCCCACTCCAGCAGTGATTCCGGTGAGCCGTTTGCCAGATCAGCCGGCGGGTTCTGGCCAAGAGCGGCAAGTGCCTGGAACAGATTGCCTGCAGGGGTTTCATCGTTGAGTGCGGGCGCGTGGGTTTGCTTGCTGAGCTTCTGACCCTGCTCGTTGAGTATGACCGGGATGTGCAGCCAGCGCGGAGGAGTGGCGCCCAGTGCCCGGTAAATCTGCTGCTGTTGCGCCGTCATGTCCAGCAGGTCCGAGCCGCGCACCACGTCTGTGATGCCCTGGTCAATGTCGTCAACAACCACGGCAAGCTGGTAAGCGTAGAACCCTTCCTTGCGGAGGATCACCGGATCATCAAGCTCTGCCTTCACGATCTGCTGTTGTGGCCCCAGCAACAGATCCTGCCAGTGGCAATCCTCGTCTTCGAGCGCAAATCGGATGGCGTAAGGACGGTCACCGTCCAATGCTGTGCGGCTGCGGCACTGATTGGGGTGGCGGCCGTCGTTGACCTGCAACTCCTTGCGTGAGCATTGGCAACGATAGGCATAGCCGTTGTCGAGCAATCGCTCAATAGCGTCCTGATAGGCATCGTGACGTCTGGACTGAAAGCGCACTGGTTCGTCGGGAAAAAGGCCGTGGGCGTCCAGGCTGGCGAGGATCTGGCCGGTGGCTTCCGGCGGTTCTCTCAGAGGATCCAGATCTTCAACGCGGATAAACCACTGGCCACCCTGACTTCGGGCTTCCAGAAAGCTGGCAAGTGCGGTAACCAGAGAGCCGAAATGCAGCGGGCCAGTCGGAGAGGGCGCAAACCGGCCCCGGTATTGAGGGTTTTCCATGGCGATCAGTCAGCCGGCGGGGCGGAAATAGCCCATGGCCGGCAGCTGTTGAGTGGTTGGCTCAGATGCCGGTCTGGCGTTCGCGAATCTCGGCCAGCGTCTTGCAATCGATGCACAGGGTGGCAGTCGGACGCGCTTCCAGACGGCGGATGCCGATTTCCACGCCACACTGGTCGCAGAAGCCGTAATCGTCCTTGTCGATGCGGTCGATGGTCTGGTCAATCTTCTTGATCAGCTTCCGCTCCCGGTCGCGGGTACGCAGCTCCAGGCTGAACTCTTCTTCCTGGGTTGCGCGATCGCTGGGATCCGCGTAATTTGCGGCGTCTTCCTGCATGTGGTGCATGGTGCGGTCGACTTCTTCCATCAGCTCCTGCTTCCATTGCAGCAGCAGATCTTTGAAGTGCTGGAGCATTTCCGCACTCATGTACTCTTCACCCTTCTTCATTTCATAGGGGGTGAAGTTGGTAAAACGTTCGCGTGGTTGTTCTGCAGTAGTTGCCATTGAACCCGGCCTCTTGTTTGTACTTCACAAGAACGCTTTGCTTCCCTCCGCGTGAGCCCCCGTGGCTGCGCGGTTATACCCTGGATGAAGCATTCGTCCTGAAACGGGAATTTGCGGAAAATAGCAGATTAGTCACGGGGGTGCCAGCCTTGTGACATCGACTTTTGTACGGAGATCACATGAAGTTTCCAGAACCCCTTGTTGAAGGCCGGCTTATCCGCCGCTACAAACGCTTCCTGGCAGACGTGCGGTTGCCGGATGGCTCGGAGGTGACCGCCCACTGCCCGAACACCGGCTCCATGCTGGGCTGTCAGCCGGAGGATGCCCGGGTCTGGCTTAGCCGCAGTGATAACCCCAAGCGCAAACTCCAGTACACCTGGGAGCTGGTGGAAACGTCGCCTGGGCAATTGGCCTGTGTGAACACCGCCCGGCCTAACGGCCAGGCCCGGGAGGCCGTGCTGGCGGGCACTGTGGTGGAGTTGGCCGGTTATCCGGAGTGCCGCGCCGAGGTGAAATATGGCACGGAGAAAAGCCGGATTGACCTGTTGTTGTCTGGCCATGAATCCGCGGCTGACGCCTGGGTTGAAGTCAAAAATGTCACGCTGGCGGAGAATGGGCAGGGCTTCTTCCCGGATGCGGTGACCGAGCGCGGCCAGAAACACCTTCGAGAGCTGATGGCCCAGGTACGGCAGGGTGATCGCGCGGTGCTGTTCTTCGTGGTCAATCACACCGGCATTCAAACGGTGCGCCCGGCCGACCACATTGATCGCAAATACGGTGAGCTGCTTCGGGAGGCCTGCGATGCAGGTGTGGAAGTCATCGCCTACCGTGCGGACTTGAGCGAGAGCGATGGCTCCCCTACGGGCGTGCTGACACTTACCGAATCGGTGCCGATTATTCTGGAAGTCTGATCTCTATCTGGCCGTTCCGTTCACGCAGATCCAGCTGGGTGAGCGCATCCCCCTGGCAGGGGCCGGCAATGCACTCGCCGTCGGCCGGCTTGAACAGGGCGCCGTGGGTCGAGCACTGGATGAACAGGTTGTCGGAATCCATGAATCGACCCGGCATCCAGTTCAGCTCAATACCCAAATGCGGACAGATATTCAGATAGGCGCGGGGCGTGGTGCCGTCCAGGAACAGGAACCCGGTTAATGGCATGCCTTCCGGCTCCCGGGCCTTCGCCCGGAGCCGGAACTCGACGAATTGGCCCGGTGTCAGTTCCGATGCAGGGCAGACGGACTGCCACGTGTGCTGGTTGGGGCTCATTTCGGCAATATGGCGTATCGCATGCGGGTCCCGTGATTCAGGGACATGACAATTTCATCGGCCTCCAGGCGGTGCGGAAAATAGCAGCCTGAAATCTTGGCGCTGGCAATGCTGGCTCCCTCCATTCTCGATTTCGAGAAGTCCACACCCCGAAGGTCTGCGCCGCGAAAATAGGCGTGACGGAAATCCAGCCCTTTCGCATCCATTCCCCGCAGGTCCAGCCCCCGGAAATCGCCATGGGCGAAACTGGGCAGCTCAGTGAGTTTTGCCTTTTCGGTGTTGAACGCCTGCATGTCCTCGCTACGAAGGAGCTCATAGAGAGGATGGCTGATCTGGTGTACTTCGTGTTCGCTTTTTTCGTCCATCTTGAACCTCGCGCTCGCCAGTGGGAGCCTGATGTTGTTCTTAGCCGGCTTTGCCGCCGGGGATGCCCAGGTGTTGCCGGATTCGGTCGGCCACAGCCTCCGCCACATGCTCCTGATCGGTGTGCAGGTGGACGGTGTGAGTCTTTTCCTCAGTGGTCAGCGGTTCGAACCAGGCTTGCTGCACATCCAGTAGCTCCTCGGTTGCCTCCGAGGCGTCATCCCTGCGGTTGCGGATCCACTCGCGGCGGAGATCTTCCGGTGCCTCGCAGTGGATCAGGGCAAAAGGAACGCCCTGGGCTTCGGCCACCGATGCCAGCAAAGACCGTTCTCTTTCTTTCAGACTGGCGGCGTCCACAATCACCGGAAAACCGGCCGCAAGTACCTGCCCGGCGAGCTCGGCCAGCCGCTGATAGGTTTTCTCTGTCGCTTCCCCGGTGTAGAGGTTGCCACCGGTCGGTGAGCGTGAGCTCTCCAGCGGCGCCAGTCCATGCAGACGCTTGCGCTCGATGTCAGAGCGCAGCCGTATCAGTCCCAGCTCGTTTGCCATGGCAGCGCTGACGCAGGTCTTGCCGCTGGCCGACAGGCCGGTAGTCGCCAGCAGATAGTGATTCGGGATGGTGCCGTAATCCTCTGCAAGCTGAGCGTAGTCGCGATAGCGTTGCATCAGGCCGGCTTTTTCGTCGTCACTGAGTACAGGGTTAGCCATGGTAAATAGCGCGATCTTGGCGCGGACCATGGCACGGTAGGCCTTGTACAACGGAAGCAAAGGTAGCGCTTCGAAGTCGTCCCGGTGTTCCAGGTAAGTGTTCAGCACCTGATTGGCCAGAGCACTTTCCCGGCGTGATTCCAGGTCCATCAGCAGGAATGCCAGATCGTTGATAACATCGATCCAGCGGAACGGTTCGTTGAATTCAATGCAGTCGAAAACCGTTACTTCGTCCTCGAAGCGGGTGATATTCGCCAGATGCAGATCGCCGTGGCATTCCCGGACCATGCCGCTGCCGCGCCGGTGGGCAATCAGCTCCCTGTGGCGCTCGAAGGTGGATTCGGTCCAGGCCTGGAGGTTGTCCAGTTGTATCAGCAGGTCTGAATCGTCAATCAGCGGACGAATCTGGTCAAAATTCTCCTGCATGGCGGCAAATACCGCGTCCGGGGTGCCAAGCGGCTTTTCATCCGGGACGGGCGGCAACTGGTCGTGGAAGGCCGCGACCTGACGGGCAAGATCGGTCAACAAGTCGGGTGCCAGCTCCCCCTGTTCCTGCAGGCGATCAAAAAGCTGGTCCTGGCCGAACTGGCGCATTTTGATGGCATATTCGAAAGCCTCGCCCTCGCCCTCGCCACCAAGGATGGGCGCTTCCGGCGTCCCGGTGATGGGTACCACCTCCAGATACAGCTTTTCCGCCAGCCGTCTGTTGAGTCTGAGCTCCTCTTCACAGAAATGCTTTCGGCGATCAAGGGTAGAGAAGTTCAGGAAGCCGAAATCCATGGGCTTCTTGATCTTGTAGGCGTAATCGCCGGTCAGGATCACCTGTGAGATGTGCGTTTCGATGACCTGAAAACCATCGACGGGATGGTCGTACAGGTCCGGATTCTGCAGCGCCAGAATCAGATTGCCTGGGGATGTCTCACTCACGGTGTTCTCCTCGCGTTCCCTGAACCCATTGATTTTTATTGTCCTATCATAACGGGCAGATTACAGAAATAACACAAGGATGGCCTGCCTTCCTCACCGCTCCCTTCGTTATAATCGCGCCATGAAAAAATCCAAAGCGCCCTCCAGCCCCAAACGAAAGCCCTCCCGACGTTCGTCAAAAAACGGTCGCCGGCCGTGGTTCTGGCGCTTCTTCTTCCGGTTATGTGCCATCGGTCTCGTTTTGCTGGCCGGCTGGATGGTTTATCTTGATGCCGTTGTGACCTCCCGCTTTGAGGGTCGGCGTTTCGAGGTGCCGTCTCGTGTGTATGCCCGCCCCCTGGAGCTTTTCGATGGCGCCAGTGTCAGTGCCGGTGCACTTGAACGCGAGCTTGCCCTCTCCGGTTTCCGGAAAGGGGACGGCAAGAAAGCGGGCAGTTACCAGCGAAGTGGCAATCGCTTCGTCATCAGTACCCGCGGCTTTTCCTTTCCGGACGGTGATGAACCCAGGCGCAGGGTCTCTTTGACGATCTCGGGCGATCGGGTTCAGAGCTTTTCGGTGATTCAGGGCGACAGCGCACCGATTATCCGGCTTGAGCCGGCGCAGATTGGTGGTATTTACCCGGCGCACAAGGAAGATCGGGTACTGGTTCAACTGGATGAGTTGCCTGCCTTGCTGCCTGCCACCCTGATGGCGGTGGAAGATCGCAATTTTTACGATCATTTTGGTATTGCGCCGCTGTCTATCGGCCGAGCCATGCTGGTTAACCTCCAGGCCGGGCGAATCGTTCAGGGTGGTAGTACACTGACCCAGCAGCTGGTGAAGAACTTTTTCCTGACCCGGGAGCAGACATTGGTAAGAAAGGCCAACGAAGCCTTGATGTCGGTGCTGCTGGAATTGCACTACGAAAAAGATGACATCCTGGAAACCTACCTGAACGAGGTCTACCTCGGACAAGCTGGTACCCGAAGCATTCATGGTTTCGGCCTGGCCAGCCAGTTCTATTTTGGAGAGTCCCTCAAAGATCTGGAAATGCATCAGATCGCATTGTTGGTGGGCATGGTCAAGGGCCCCAGTTATTACAATCCCCGCCGGCATCCGGAGCGCGCGACAGCACGGCGTAATCTGGTTATCTCGGAGATGGAGCAGGCGGGCCTGATCGACCCCGGTCGAGCGGCCAGGGCTCGTGGATTGCCGCTGGGCGTCAGCGATCGCCCCTCGTATTCCGAGAATCGCTACCCCGCCTATATTGATCTGGTCAGAAGGCACCTGGCTCGCGATTACAAGGAAGAAGATCTCCGTAGTGAAGGCCTGCGAATCTTCACTACTCTGAACCCGGCTATTCAGTACGCGGCAGAGTATGCGGTAGCCGATACCCTACCGAGGCTGGAGGGTGGGCAGGCTGCCGAGTCGCTGGAGGCGACTCTCGTAGTCACTGCGAAGGATTCCGGGGAAGTGCTTGCTCTTGTTGGGGGCCGCGATCCGCAGTTTGCCGGTTTCAATCGGGCTCTGGACGCCAATCGCCCGATTGGCTCACTGATCAAACCGTTCATCTACCTGTCGGCATTGCAGGAGCCGGACAGGTATACCCTGACCACACCCGTGCTGGATAAGGGCTTTACGCTGGAGTTTGATGATGGCAAGCGTTGGCAACCCAAGAATTATGATCGCGAGGAACGGGGCGAGGTGCCCTTGCATCAGGCCCTTTCGCGCTCCTATAACCTGCCGGCTGTTCGCGTCGGGCTCGATATGGGCGTGGACACAGTACGTGAGACACTGACAGCGTTTGGCGTAGATACACCCATTTCCCGTTACCCGTCCATGCTCCTGGGATCGGTGTCCATGAGCCCCGTGACGGTTGCTCAGATCTATCAGGGGCTGGCGACGTCTGGCTTCAATACCCCGCTGCGGACGATCCGGGAAGTGACCGATGCCGGCGGTGACGCGTTATCCCGATACAGCCTCGAAGTTGAGCAGGTTGCCGATCCCGCCGTCGTTCATCTGGTGCAATATGCCATGCAGGAAACCATGCAGGAGGGGACTGGGCGCTCTGTCTATAACACCGTGCCCAATCAACTGACTCTGGCGGGCAAGACCGGCACCACAGACGATGGCCGGGATTCCTGGTTTGCCGGGTTCAGTGGCGACTTGCTCACGGTGGCCTGGGTCGGGCGCGATGATAACGGCCCCACCTCACTGACCGGGGCCACGGGTGCGCTTCCTGTGTGGTCAGCCTTTATGGCCCAGGTGCCCCAGCATGGCTTTTCGCCGGTGGTGCCCGACGGTGTCAATTATCACTGGGTCAATGCACGGCAACAGGCGCTGACAGATGAATACTGCGATAATGCCCGCTTGCTGCCGTACATTGCGGGCAGCGAGCCCACACAGACAATTTCATGCTCCGGAAATCTTGAACGTCGTATCCGGGGCTGGTTTGAAGGACTGTTTCAATGATGAACCGTTTTCCGTTCAGAGTGACTCTGATTACCGTCCTGCTTTCTTTCGCCGGCTGTGCATCCGGCCCGGGCGGGGGCATCTATGTGCCGGTGGGTGGTGAGCCAGCCAAGGCGCCTGAGCCGCCCGAAACCAGTGCTGAGGATGAACAGCGCGATTCCCGGGTCTGGCGGAAGAGCGAGCAGCCTGAAGCAGAATCTTCCAGGGAAGAACCTGCCCGCTCCAGTTCCCCCAGTTATCGTGAGACCGGAGATGGCCTCTCGCCAGCAGCGCTCAGCCTGGTGCGTGAGGCCGAACAGTTGTTGAAGCAGGATAATGTTTCCGGCGCTATCGCCCGTCTGGAACGGGCTCAGAGGATAGCGCCCCGGTCTGCGGAGGTGTATTTCAAACTGTCCGAAGCCTACGTTGCGGGTAACCAGTTGGGCTCTGCCGAGCAATTCACGTTGAAGGGCCTTTCCCTGTCGGGAAGTGACGCGCGGTTGCAGAGAGCAGGTTGGCTGTTGCTGGCGGATATTCGTCGGGCACGCGGCAATGTGGCAGGTGCGGACCAGGCGGAAGCAAGAGCCGCCGCGCTCTGAATATGCTTCGTCCGGCAGAGGTCCCCGGCGTTAGGAGACCGCCTGCCGGAACAGAGGCTTATTCGGCGACAGGAATCAGTTCTGCTTCGGTTGTCTGATTGGCAACAACCTCCAGGCTTTGGGTTCCCTCGAAATCGATGTCGTCATCCTGCTCGTTGTTGTCCTCCTGGCAACTGTAACTGATGGTGTAGTTGCCCTCGGGCAGGAAGGCTGCCGTGTAGCTGTAGAGGCTTGATTCATCGTCCGGTTTGACGGGTACGATCATCAGAGGATTGCCTTCTTCGTTGTTTACATTCAGATCCGAGGGTTCGACACCTGCGCCGGAGAACACGTAAACAGCACCGTTGTACTGACAATCGGCTACATTTTCGTCTGCAATACGGGTAGAGCTGATCTGCGCCACATCCACCTGGCCACTGATCGAGCCGACCTCAAGGTTATTCACCAGTCGAAGGGAGGGCTTCAGCATGTAGTCCGCAAGGGCCACGCCCTGAGGGTTTACGATGGACTTGCGCACGTCAAAATCGATGGTGAAATTGGTGGTTGTGTCTGCTGCTACCAGGAAATCTCCCTTCAGCTTGAGGCCACTCTGCTCACCAGATGGTACCGCTAATGAATACTCGCTATCACCGGTGGACTCGCGCTTCACGAAGGAATTCTCCGTGTTGACGATCAAACGCAGTTCGGTATAGGCGCCCGCAGGTACCTCTTTATCTGTTATCAGTGGTTCACTCAGTCCACCTTGAAGATCCAGCAGGTTTACCTGTTCGAACCCTTCAAGGGGGAATTCCACCCATTGGCCGTTCTCGGGTTTCAGGCGTATCTCCGTGAAAGCAATGGTGACATTGCTCAGGTCCATGGCCGGGGCGTCAGTAATGCCAAACGAAACTGTGCCAGTGCCAGATGGGTCTGAGCTGTCGCTGCCACTACCGCCGCACGCCGCAATTCCCGTGGCGAGGGTGGAAATGGCAAGAATTTGGATTGAACGTTTCATATAAACCTCCATGGTTTATTTTCTGGAATCATAGCGAAGCAGCATCGCTACCTGACTCTTCCCTCACGCTGCGATGGAGGGCAGAGTTCCGGAAATTTTGTTAACGTTCCCTAATGTCCTGGAACTCATTGAATGGCCAGATCGGGAACTCGGCAAATGCATCGGCACGGCGACTTGATATAGACTGCGCCGCTGGCATGAACCCACGCAGGTAAAAAACGGCTTTGGCAATTTTTCCTTTCAAGCCCTCGAAGTCCCGGCGTTTTGACGCCCTGGTGCAGCCCCACCTGGACGCCATGTACCGGTTTGCCTACCGTCTGGCGGGTCAGCAACAGGATGCCGAGGATTTGGTTCAGGATGTCGTGGTCAAGCTATTCCCAAAGCTTGATGAGCTGGAAAGCGTTGACCAGTTACGGCCCTGGTTAAACCGGGTGCTCTACCGGCAGTTCATCGACCAGGTCCGGCGAAAGAATCGTCAAGGCGACCGCCCGCTGACCGAGTTGGTCGGTACGGAAAGCCAGGCTGACTGGCTGGACAGCCTCGAATCGGACAGCGTTGGCCCGGATCTGCAGCTGGAGCAGTCTCGCCTGGGGCCGGTGTTGGACCGGGTGATGATGACTCTGACACCCGATCAGCGAACTCTGTTGTTGCTTCATGATGTGGACGGCTGGCGCCAGGAAGACATCGCGGAGGTGCTGGACATCCCGCTGGGAACCGTAAAATCGCGGCTACACCGGTGCCGGGCGGCCCTGCGAAAGAAATTGCAGCGGGAGCTGGAACCAACTGAGCCAGCTGGGCGTGTGGGGGAGTGAGGTGAAGACAATGTCCTGCAACGAAATCCGGGTGGATTTACCCGCTTACATCAACAACCAGCTTTCTGCCCCCGCCCATGACCGGGTGGAAGCGCATATTGCTGACTGCCCGGCGTGCCGCGAGTGGCTTGCCTCGGAGCGTGCTCTGAACCGGGCTTTGCAGGAGCAATTCAGCGTCCCTGCGCCTTCTCCTGATTTTCACAACCGTGTTTTGTCCTCTGCCCGAGGCGCAGTCAATCCGAAGTCTGGATGGAGTCACGGTGCGCTGGGTGGTGCCATTGCAGCGGCTCTGGCCCTGGGTATCGGCCTGGGTTTTCTGTTCCAGCCCGATAGAGTGACTGACAACGTCGAGCCTGTTGTCACGTCGTCGGAAAATGCCCCTGAAACCCCGGCATCCGCGATTGCTGAACCTGTTGAGAAAACCGTGCGCCTTGCCTTCCGTTCGGGTGAAGCCCTGGAAAACGTTACGCTTACCCTGGAGCTGCCACCCAATGTGGAATTGGCCTCTTGGCCAGGGCATCGTGAGCTTAGCTGGAAGGTAAGCCTTAATGCCGGGGAGAACGTCTTGTCGCTGCCTCTGAAGCTCCTTTTTCCCGGTGCCGGTGAGTTGGTGGCGCGACTGGACACCGGAAATCGCCAGAAAACCTTCAGGGCCCCGGTTCCCGAATACCCACAACGCCCGATTGAGGATCCCGAATCATGACAGGTGAAAGGTTTGCAATGAGCGTAAGGCTGGTCGGGTTGCTGATGGTCGGGTTTTGGGTCCCGGTGACAACACTGGCTAATGACGATCTGGATGTTACCATGCGAATGGTGACTGACGACGCAGAGCTCACCGATTCAGTGGTGCGGGAAATCGAGCTGCCCCGCGCTATCGAAAGACCCGACAATCCGGGCAAGTCTGGGTCCCGTGGGCTGGATGCGGCGAGTGAAGCCCGAGAAAGGGGGCGCGAGTTCGGCGAATCCATGTCCGAAAAAGCCAGGCAATCCCGCGAGCTCATCAAGGGTAAGCCCGAGCGGCCGGAACGCCCGGAGCTACCGGATGCACCCGGGCTGGATCGCTGAAGCCGGATATGTAACCGGTCCTGCCCCGCGTGAATTAATCCGGAGAAACCTGTTTGCTGGTATTTTGGCGCGCCCTGTCCCTGTTCCTTTTGTTAATGCCCACAATGATTCTTCAGGCGGCGGAAACGGACGCCGGCATGGAGGATTTCCATGCCGGCGTTGAAGCCTTTGAGGCAGGAGACCTGAGCGCTGCGAAACAGCGCTTCCAGAGTGCCGCTGATGCAGGCCTGGCATCTCCGTCGCTTTTCTACAATCTCGGTGTTGTCTGCTATCAGCTGGGTGACTATGTCGCCGCTGAATCGGCCTTCCGTGCCTTGCTGGACGGCTCCAATGGTGCCCTGGCGAGTTATAACCTTGGTCTGGTCGCGCTTGCCAGGGAAGCGCCTGTCGAAGCCCGCCACTGGTTCGAACAGGCCTCATCGGAGAAGGCGCCGGATAAAGTCCGTACCTTGGCCCGGGCCCAGCTGAATAAACTGGCCGACGGAGTTCCGCCAAGTGCCGGCCAGCCTTCCATTCGCGGCTATCTAGGTATCTCCGGCGGATACGATTCCAATATTGCCGGCTTGCCCGAGGATACGGTGTCCAGCGAGGGTGGGGGCTTTCTCGAAGCACTGGCTGCCGGAACCTTCGAGCGGCCAGTCGGCACGCGCTCCCGGATCGCCCTCGACGCGGCCGCTTATTCCCGCGAACACCCGTCGGATGACGAATACGATACTCAGGTGTTGCAGGGACGAATCACCTGGTCTGAGACTCTGGCCGCAGGTGAGCGTGGGGCACTGGTATCTTTGGTGAAATCCTGGTTCGACAGTCAATCCCTTGAAACCCGGTCCGGCATTGAGGGGTTTTATCGTTGGCGGCAGTGTCCGCTACCGGCAGCGCCTGACCAGTGTGGAATATCCCTGGCCGCCGCTACCGTGAACGGTGGCTCCGGGTTCGAGGCTTATGATGGCCAGTGGTATCGGGCCCGCCTCCATGGGCTCAAGTACCTTGGATCCTGGCGGTTCGACGGCGAATACTCACTGGAGATCAATGACCGACGGGATCTGCGAACAGCCGATGAATTTGTCAGTGTCTCTCCCACCCACCACACCCTGAAGGTTGCCAGTCGCTATCGCTGGCAGCCCGACCTGGCTCTCGGCGCAACAGGCTCGGTTCGCCACAGCCGATACCAGGATGACCATCAATTGGTGACCGCAGCTGGTGAGAGCGGCCGCCGGGAGGATAACCGTCTGGAGATCGGATTGCTGGTGGAAAGGTCTCTGGACAGCCGGTGGCTGGTCCGGGGGGAGTGGCTGGTTCGGAACACCAGAAGCAGTCTGTCGCAGTACGAGTATCAGCGCCAGACGCTGATGTTGACCCTGGAAGGGGCCTTCTAGCTCTGCACTGCAAAGCCAGAAGGCCGGCTAGCCTTTTACAGTCCGGCGTTCCTTAACCGGTTGGCGTGTTGCTTGAAGACCGCTTTTGGGTCTGTTTCGAACAGGCTGTGCAGGCCCAATGCCTGGTTCACTTCGTCCAGGTGGTTCATGAAGTAATTGTCCCGGATAACCTTGCCAAACCGACTGCTGCAGCGACCAACCAAACCATCGTTCTGGCTGAAGCCGAAGGCGAGGCTGGTCGTGCCCAGCAAGGCGTCGGACGGATCCAGTACATTGGTAAGAACGCCGGTGCCGCCCCAGGAGTAGAAGCGGACTCCATTCGCGGAGTAGGCCCCTTCACCGCAGGCGGTTGCCGGAATGCCAGCGGGTGCAAAGTTGTTGAACTCGGCGCTGCCCTGGGTGGTCAGTGATTTCAGGCTGGAACGCAGGTCCTGGTTATAACCGCCTCCGGACAGCAGGTCGATCAGCCCGCCGAGGGCATTGCCCAGGCTCGCTGCGAGGCTTTCGGCCGGGGAGCCGTAGATCAGGTCCGCAACCGGCGAACCTTTGTGCGGCGAGCCGACGGACGTCACCGAGGCGACCAGATCGGGCCGTACCCTGGCAATGTAGCGGGCGGTGGGGCCGCCATGGCTGTGGCCAATCAGGTTGACCTTGCCATGCACGGCTGCGATGGCCTGTACCTGTGGTAGCAGGGCTTCACCGCGGGCGATGGTGCTGTCCAGGGCAGGCACCTGGGTAGTGTAGACATCGGCGCCGTATTTACGGAGATCTTCCGCCACGCCGTACCAGTAGTCCACGCCGGCAATGGAGTCAAAGCCGAACATGCCGTGCACCAGCACAACCGGGTAACGGGTATCGGTGTAGTTAGAAGGCGTCGAGTCCCACCACCAGGCGGCAGAGGGGGCGGACCAGGCCACAGTCAGGGCCAGGGCCATTGCTTGGATCCAGAGTTTCATTGTCGTTCCTACAGTTTGATGTTGTGTTTGTTATTCAAACTGCGGCGCAACCTAACGGGCTGTTCCAGAGACGTCTTTCTCTTACTGCATCTGCCTATGGGCAGATCGAGTGCTTCCGTGCGCTGACTTGATTCTTATGCTTGTTAGATTGGTGCCGTCAGAGCATCTCGGTAGAGATTAGATCAACATTTAATCAGTCGGGATGGTAAGTCAACGGCGAAAGAGGCCAGGTGAGTGTGTTCGCCGCAGAAGTGTGACGTCGATCACGTCGATGGCCCCGCGGGACATGCTGTGACATGCGGGGCCATCGATGGGAAAGGGACGAAATATCAGAGCGTTGCCATGACCTTTTTCGCCGCCGCTATGGTATCGGCGATGTCTTGTTCTGACAGCGCAGCCGTAGTGAAGCCGGCCTCGAACGCAGAAGGGGCAAGATAGATTCCCTCTTTCAACATGCCCTGGAAGAATTTCTTGAATCGCTCAACATTACAGGCCATCACCTGGTCAAAGCGGGTGACAGAGTTTTCCTCGGTGAAGAAGAAACCGAACATGGCACCCGCGCTCTGTACCGTCAACGGAATGCCGGTGGCGTCCGCGGCTTCTTTCAGGCCATCGCGGACGGCATTGGTTTTTTCGGTCAGTCGATCGTGGAAGCCTGGCTCGGAGATTGCGTTCAGCGTCGTCAGGCCGGCGCACATGGCAAGCGGGTTGCCGCTCAGGGTGCCTGCCTGATAGACCGGACCGAGCGGTGAAATGTGCTCCATGATTTCCCGTTTACCGCCAAAAGCACCAACAGGAAGCCCTCCACCGATCACCTTGCCCAACGCCGTGAGGTCCGGCGTAACGCCGTAGAGCCCCTGAGCACCGCCGAGGGAAACCCGGAACCCGGTCATCACCTCGTCGAAGATCAGAACAGTACCGTGTTCGTTACACACTTCCCGCAGGGCCTCGAGGAAACCTGGAACGGGGGGAATGCAATTCATGTTGCCAGCCACGGGCTCTACGATAATGGCGGCAATCTGGTCGCCCATCTCTTCGAAGCATTCCCGAACGCTGTCTATGTCGTTGTAGGTCAGCGTGATGGTGTGCTCTGCAAGGCTGGCGGGAATACCCGGTGAATTCGGTACCCCAAGGGTGAGGGCGCCGGAGCCGGCTTTGACCAGCAGAGAGTCCACATGGCCGTGGTAGCAGCCCTCAAATTTCACGATCTTGTCGCGGCCGGTGTATCCCCGGGCCAGGCGGATAGTGCTCATGGTGGCTTCGGTGCCGGAATTCACCATGCGGACCAGCTCGATGGATGGCACCAGTTCGCACACTTTTTTGGCCATCTCGGTTTCTAGGGCCGTGGGCGCGCCGTAACCAACCCCCAGATCAACCTGCGCGTGCAGGGCATCCTTGATGCGCTGGTCCCCGTGGCCAAGAATCATGGGGCCCCAGGAACCGATGTAATCGATGTAGCGCTGGTCGTCTTCATCGTACAGATAGGCGCCCTGGGCGTGCTTGAAGAAGATGGGCGTGCCGCCGACGCCCCGAAAGGCCCGAACCGGAGAATTCACGCCACCGGGAATGTATTTTTGGGCCTGCTCGAACAGGGTTTCGGAGTGCGTCATGGGTCTGGGCTCCTGTTATTCCGGAATTGAAAAAAGTGGGTGATGTTCTGCGAACGAACGCTCAAAGGCCCTTGCCCGTTGCTCAATGTCGTCAGCGCTACCGCCAAACAGGCCGCCAACCACGGCAAGCATATCGGCACCGGCCCGAATCAAGGACTCAGCGTTTTCGACAGTGACACCTCCAATGGCGGTGAGTGGGCGCTGGAAATATTTTGCCTCGGTTAGCACAGTTGGCGATGCGGCCGGTGCTCCGGGCTTGGTCGAGGACGTGTAAAAGCGGCCGAATGCCAGATAGTCAGCGCCTGCTTCCAGGCCGGCCCGAGCCAATGCCAGGTCAGCGTGGCAGGTTATACCGAGAATGGCCTGATCCCCGAGCAGACGGCGAGCCGCTACCAGTGAGCCATCTGTCTGCCCCAGATGGGCCCCGGCTGCCCCGACCCGTTTTGCCAGTTCCGGGTCGTCATTGATCAACAACGGCACGCGGGCATTCCGGCAGAGAGCCTGCAAGTTTCTGGCCTGGGAAAGTCTCTCGGCCATTGGCGCGTTCTTCTCGCGATATTGTACCATGGCGGCGCCACCCCGAAGCGCGGCCTCTACCGACTCAATCAGGCTTTCCGGGGGTGTGAGCAAGCTGTCGGTGATGGCGTACAGGCCTGGGCGAAGTCCTTTGCTTACCGTTCCCACAGAATACCCCGGTCCGGGACTGGCTGGCCTTTGCCGACTTCCAGAGCGTGCAATATGGCGCGATGGACGTAGTTCTGGGCCTGGGAAATAGCGGCGCGCTGAGACAGGCCGGAGGCTCGTCCGGCAGCAATGGCTGCAGCCAGCGTGCAGCCGGTGCCGTGGTACTCGCCGCCGATACGCTCAACCTCCCAGCGCATGGGTTCTGGCGCGTGGTTATAGAGCGTGTTGATAATGTGAACGCCAGTGCCGTGCCCCCCCGTGGCCAATACCGATTCGCACCCGCCTCCCAACAGCCTGGCTGCGGCCTGGTCAGGGTCATCGCTGCCCCCGAGTAGTGCCAGCTCGATACCATTCGGGGTAATCATCTCTGCCAGCGGAAACAGCTTCTCTTTCATGGCGCTAACCAATTCGTCGTCGGCCAGGTCACCACCGCCTGCGGCCTTGATCACGGGGTCAGTAATCACTGGTATGCCGGGGTGTTCGCGAACAAAATCCACAAGTACATCCACAACGGCGGCATTGCCCAGAGCGCCGGTTTTGATGGCGTGAATGGGGGTGTCCTCAGCCAGGCACTGGAGTTGCTGGCGAATCAGGTCAGCCGATACGGCTTCGGCGCCATACACGTTGCGGGTATCCTGAACAGTGAGGCAGGAGAGAACCGGCAAGGGGTGGCAACCCAGAGAGGTGACTGCCTGAATGTCGGCCTGAATGCCCGCACCGCCGGAGGGGTCGAGGCCGGAAAGAATCAGAACCTGGGGTCGGGTATAGCGTTTAATGGCTCAGCTCCTCAAAACGGTTTGACAACAGCCAGGATAACCACGGCGAGCAGGATCAGCACCGGCAGTTCATTGAACCACCGGTAAAACACATGGCTTCTGGTGTTCTGGTCGTCCCGGAACACCTTTACAAGGTGTCCGCAGTAAAAATGGTAAACAATCAGGATTGCCACCAGTAACAGCTTGGCATGCATCCAGCCCTGGCTGAAATAGCCGGACACATTGTAACTGATCAGCCATACCCCGAAGACAACCGTCGCGATCATTGAGGGGGTGGTGATGCCCCGATAAAGCTTGCGCTCCATGATTTTGAACCTTTCCCGCCCCGGCTCGTCGTTGCACGCGGCATGGTAGACGAACAGTCTGGGCAGATAGAAGATGCCTGCGAACCAGCACACCAGTGAAATAATATGGAAGGCTTTCACCCACAGCATTCGTCAGCTCCGTCGGTATTGGTAGTAACTCTCGATATCGGCTTTCAGTACCACGCCATAAACCCGCTGGATCATGGGCGCCACGTGACGTTGTACGTAGAGAGCCTCGGCATTGGTTGCATCGAACTGGTTTAACGCTTCCTCCAGGGTTGCCTGATACTGCACGGGGGCAACGTCTCGACGGTTCGCGGGGATGTCCATCAGATCAATGGACTCTGGCGGTTCGATCTCCTCTTCGGCTACCAGCTTTTCCGTATCCTCCAGGTATCTCGCCAGGTCCACCGCCGGCAACAGTGCAGTGGGGCCGCTACTGCCTTCAACCACCAGCCACTTTGGCTCGGATTTCAGGACCTTGCGGGCCTCTTCCTCCGTCAGGTGCCGTTCAGTTCGCAGTATGCTGCGGTCCATGATGGCTCCAACCGACACCCGTCGCAGTGCCTGTATAACCGGGGAATTCTGGTAGCTCAGCCCCTGGTTCTTGAGAATCGTCAGGAACAATGACTTCTTACCGAAGGCTTCGCTGGTGACCAGACTCGAGGTGGTAATAATAAGCATGCCCGGAAGAATGATGTTGGGGTTTCGCGTGAGTTCCATCAATGCCATCAGGGCAGCGAGCGGAGCCTGAAGCACGGCGCCCATCATGGCGCCCATTCCGAGCATGGCGTAAAAGCCAACGGATGATGCCTGTTCGGGCGCCATCTGGGCGCCGATCAAGCCCATGGCGCCTCCCAGGGTTGCCCCCATGAACAGGGTAGGGCCTATCACCCCGCTTGGCATCCCCAGCCCGATTGAGAGAGAGGTTATGACCAGCTTGGCGACGCCAGCTCCCAGTAACAGCCAGAAGCCCAGTTGGCCGTTGATGGTCTCGTTCACCGTGTCGTAGCCGATTCCCATGGTTTCCGGAACCAGGATGGCGAAGGGCACCATCAGCAAGCCCGCAATGGTAATACGTAATAGCACCGGGCGGTGGTGGTGTTTGCCCATGGTATCAACCAGTTGGATAAACAATGCCGCGGCAATGCCGATAATGACGGCAATCGCCAGAATCCAGGGTATCTCCAGTAACGAATTCATGGTGAGCGCCGGAACACTGAACGCCGGTTCCGCACCATACACCGCCTGGGTAACGATTGCGGCGCTCACAGCCGCCAGAATGATCGGGGTAAAGCCGGCAATGGTGTACTCCATCATCACGACTTCCATGGCGAAAATGACACCCGAGATCGGAGTGTTGAACGAAGCCGAGATGGCTGCAGCACAGCCGCACGCCACAAGTGTACGGATACTGTTGTTTGGGAGGCGCATCCACTGCCCCATCAAACTGGAGAAGGCCGCGCCCAGGTGAACGGCAGGGCCCTCCCGACCCGCCGACTGGCCGCTGACAACCGTCGCTACGCCTGAGATGAACTGCACAATCGCACTTCGGATGGATATGTAACCCTGATGATAGTTCAGGCGTTCCATGACATGAACGATGCCGACCTTGCGGTCGTGGGTGGCCAGGCGGTGCATTAACAAACCCAGACTCAGAGCGCCGGCAAGGGGAAGAAGCCCTCGGGTTAGCAGGTCGAGTTGCTCGAATGACTCGGAGCCTTCTCCGGGAAGAAAATGCTCCAATGGCCATTCAATGGCAAGACGGAACACCAGAATTACACCGCCGGTGACGATTCCTGAAAGCAGGCCCAGAACGGCCAGTTGCGGCAATGCATCAACACCCGACAACCGGCGCCGGAAAACAGGAATCAGATGCTCGGTAATCTGGTGCCAGATTTTCTGCATGGGGCCAGCGTTCCGGTGAATTTGGATGGACTGCCAGAGGGTTTCTGACAACATTGTAACGGTCGCCCTGAGGGCTGCAATAAGTCATTGGTTTATCATGGTAGACTACGGCGTTAAAGCTCATAATTCTGATACCGCGTCGCTGGAGAAAATGGTGATTAAAGTAGGCATCGTTGGTGGCACTGGTTATACCGGTGTGGAACTGTTGAGAATTCTCGCGGTTCACCCTGAAGTTTCGGTCAGTTGCATTACATCCCGCTCCGAAGCCGGCATGCCGGTTGCGGATATGTACCCGAATTTGCGTGGCCACTATGACCTGGCGTTTTCAGAGCCGGATGTCGGCGTGCTCGGAGCGTGCGATCTGGTTTTCTTTGCCACGCCCCACGGTGTGGCCATGAGAATGGTTCCGGAACTGATGGCCGCCGGCGTTCGTGTAGTGGACCTGTCTGCCGATTTTCGCCTGAAGGACCTTGATGTTTGGGCCAACTGGTACGGTATGGCTCACGAGAGCCCGGAATGGGCGGATAAAGCCGTTTACGGGCTGCCGGAAGTTGTCCGTGAAGAAATTCGCACGGCACAACTGGTTGCCAACCCGGGCTGCTACCCGACCGCTGTCCAGCTGGGTTTTCTGCCTTTGCTCGAGCAGGGATTGGTGGATCCGGCCCGTTTGATTGCGGATGCCAAATCCGGTGCCAGTGGTGCGGGCCGTCAGGGCAAGATCGGCATGCTGCATGGTGAGATCGGGGAAAGTTTCAAGGCCTATGGCGCATCCGGCCATCGCCATTTGCCAGAGATCCGTCAGGGTTTGTCTGCCGCAGCTGGCGGAAATGTGGGCGTAACGTTTGTCCCCCACCTGATTCCGATGATCCGCGGCATTGAGGCGACGCTCTACGCCGAGCTGAAAAATCCGGCCAATTTTGATCGGCTGCAGGCGCTGTTCGAAGAGCGTTTCGCCGAAGAGCCCTTTGTCGACGTCATGCCCTTCGGCAGCCATCCGGAAACCCGTAGTGTGCGTGGGGCAAACCAGTGTCGTATGGCGTTGCACAGGCAAGAGCAGAGCAACATTGTGATTGTCTCTTCTGTCATCGATAACCTGGTCAAAGGTGCTGCAGGTCAGGCGGTCCAGAACATGAACATTATGTTCGGCCTGAAAGAAACCATGGGGCTTGAGGCTCCGGCACTTTTGCCTTGATGCCCTAAGGGAACACTGTGAGCGAACAGCGAAAGCCGGCTGAAGAATATGTGGTCATTCGTCATCGCCCGGGCTACCGCCTGCGAAGAACGGCCATCCTGCTGGTGTTCACCATTGTTGCCGCGGTTGCCGGTTATGCAACGGGCCTGGCCCAGGGTGGTTTTCGGTTCTCCAGTGCTGAGGAGTCAAATCAGGTACTTGAGAATGAGGTTCAGACACTCCGGGCGGATTACCGTGAGGCACGGCAGCAGTTGATTAACCTGGAACGTGGGCGGGCTATTGATGAGCAGGCCCTGAATCAGGCACGAAAAACCATCGTTGATCTGGAAACCCGGATTGCGTCGCTGCAATCGGACCTGACGTTCTATAAAAATATTATGGCGCCGTCGGAGACCAGCAAAGGCCTCCAGGTCGACAGTTTCACGCTGGCCCGTGCCCGGAACCAGGGCACCTATGACTTCAAGCTGGTGCTGACTCAGGTCGGTAACAACAAGAGCTACATTTCCGGTGTGGTGGCGGTGAACGTCATTGGTTTAAGAGATGAAGAGAAAGAGGTCATCGCGCTGCGGGACCTTTCCGATGATATTGCGGATCTCGGGGTGAAATTCCGCTTCCGCTATTTCCAGGATGTCGAAGGTTCCCTGGAGTTGCCGGACGAATTTGAACCGCTCGAGATTCAGGTGGTAGCCCAGGCGGAAGGGAAAAAATCCTCGCAAGCCGAGCGTACTTTTAACTGGGATGACTTAACGGAGAATTGACATGCTTGGCAAGAAAAAGCAGAAGCCGCGCCGGCCCACTGGCCATTTCGACACCCTGATTTCCTCGCGAACGACGGTGGAAGGGGATGTACACTTTTCTGGCGGTCTGCATGTGGATGGTCGGATTCGCGGCAAGGTTGTTGCCGATGAAGGGACGGATGCGGTACTCAGGGTTTCGGAAGTTGGCGAAGTGACTGGCGACATCAACGCGCCTCACGTCATTATCAATGGGACTGTGCACGGAGATGTCTATGCCTCGGCACACCTTGAGCTGGCGGAAAAAGCCTCTATCAATGGCAGCGTTTATTATAATCTCATTGAGATGGCGATGGGTGCGTCGGTGAATGGCAACCTGGTACATCAAAGGGAGCCAGTCGGGTTACTTGGGCAGGATAGTCACTCTGCCGGGGCCAACAAAGGCAAGGCCCCTGCAGGCGACGAAGCGTCAGAATCCGAAGCAACGTCCGATGGTGGAAAGTCCGAATAGTTGATTGTTTTAGTCAGGAATACCATAATCGCCTGAGTTGTTCACGATAATCCGGAGGCGAACTTGAGCGCAGTTCAGCAACAAATGGCCACACCGCTGTTCTTCAGTGACAGCGCCGTTGCCAAAGTACGTGAGTTGATCGAGGAAGAGGAGAACCCCGAGCTCAAACTCCGCGTCTTTGTCACGGGCGGGGGCTGCTCCGGATTCCAGTACGGCTTCTCATTTGACGAAAACCAGGATGAAGAGGACACCGTCATTGAGCGAGACGGCGTATGTCTTCTGGTGGATCCGATGAGTTACCAGTATCTCGTGGGCGCAACTATCGATTATCAGGAAGGCCTTCAGGGTTCGCAGTTCGTCGTCCAGAATCCGAATGCCAGCTCCACCTGTGGGTGTGGCAGTTCGTTCTCTATCTGACCAGGGAGAGCTTCAGGCAGGGTAAATGGCGCCCAGGATGCGCGGGCCGGCTGCTCCAGTCACATCCGGTAAGTTACCCGGCTTCCCCTCAATCGCCTGCTTTGCAAGCCAGGCAAATGCAACAGGCTCCACCATTTGCGGGTCTACGCCCAGCTCCGATGTGAGGGTGAGTCGGGCTTGGGGCAGTGCTTTGCCAAGCTCCGACATCAGGAGTGGGTTTCGTG
This sequence comes from Marinobacter sp., assembly GCF_041687235.1. Lineage (GTDB taxonomy): Bacteria > Pseudomonadota > Gammaproteobacteria > Pseudomonadales > Oleiphilaceae > Marinobacter. Next base: position 37,929 of record NZ_JAWLCH010000023.1, read on the forward strand.
CGCCACCGCCGCACACGTAAATTCCAAGGTCGCCAGTCTGAGGCAACTGCTTCACCACGCTGGCAACAGTCAGTTGCAGCAGGGTTCGCTGAATATCCTCGGTAGCAATGTCCGGGTGGCGGCTCACCAGTGTTTTCACCCACTCAAGATTGAACCGTTCCTTCCCGGTACTCTTTGGCGGCGCCTTGGCAAAGTAGGCATCCGAGAGCATGTCGTTGAGTAGATCCTGGTTGACATGGCCCTCGCTGGCCCAATGGCCATCGCTGTCGAAAGGAAGCCCGGTCTGGTCCAGGCACCAGGCATCCATCAGTGCGTTGGCCGGGCCGGTATCGAACCCGGTTGCTGGTAGGTTACCGCTTGCGGGAAGCCAGGTGATGTTGGCGATACCACCGAGATTGAGAATGCATCGGTTCTCTGTCTCCGAGCTGAAAAAAGCCTTGTGGAAGGCAGGAACCAGCGGGGCTCCCTGGCCTCCAGCTGCCATATCCCGCCTCCGGAAGTCGGCAACCGTCGTAATTCCGGTGGCCTCAGAAACCACTGAGGGATTGCCAATCTGGATCGAAAAAGGCGCTGGTCCGGATGGCTGATGGCGCAGTGTTTGCCCATGGCTGCCTATGCCCCGAATGGCAGCCGGGTTAAAACCAGAAGCGCTTATGACTTCGTCTGCGACCTGGGCGAACAATGTGCCAACCAGAGTGTCCAGTTCACCGATTTCATCGGGGTCGGCCTGGTTCTGGCTGGCGGCCAGAAGGCGGTGTCGGACCGGGTCGGGATAGGGAGCTGTGCGAGAGGTGTGAATCTGTACGGAGTTGTTCTGAAAGGACACCAGCACGGCGTCAATACCGTCCATGCTGGTGCCGGACATTATTCCTATCCAGGCTTCCATTGCGCTCAGTCGTCTGAAGCCAGTGCGAGTTGCTGGTAGCTCTCGCGGAATACGTCAAACTGTGCGATACGCTGTTCGGTGAATTGCTTGAACCGCGCCATCTCGGAAGACGGAATGGGCTTCGCGTCTGGCAGCTTTACGGTGCGAGAGTTACGTGGAGCGCCGTTCACCCTGAACTCATAGTGCAGGTGCGGACCGGTTACCATGCCGGAAGAGCCGACATAGCCGATGGTTTCGCCCTGTTTCACTCGCGTGCCGTTCTTGATGCCTTTTCCCAGGCGGCTCATGTGAGCGTACAGGGTGGTAATGTTGTCGCCATGCTGCAGGATTACGGTGCGGCCGTAGCCTCCTTTCCAGCCGGCAAATTTCACACGCCCAACACCCGCTGCCTTGATGGGGGTTCCCGGAGGCGCTGCGTAGTCGGTGCCCTCGTGCGGCCTAACTACGTCCAGCACGGGATGGCGGCGCTGCATGTTGAACGGGGAAGAGACCCGGGCGTTGATCGGTGTTCTCAGGAAGGCTTTGCGCATGCTCTTGCCGTTGGGCGCGTAATAGTCGCTGTCGCCATCGCTGTTGGTGTAAAGCAGGGCAAGGTTTTCTTCGCCGCGGTTAACGAACCTGGCAGACAGGATGCGGCCAGTGTCGAACTTTTGGCCGTCCAGATAGAGCTCTTCGTAAACGACTTCAAACTGATCGCCCTTGCGGACATCGTATACAAAATCGATGTCCCAGCCGAAAATGCCGGCCAGCTCCATGGTAAGGCGATCGTTGAGCCCAGCCTCGCGTGCAGACAGATAAAGGGAGCCGTCAATGGTGCCGGATGCGAAGGCTGGCCGTGCTTCAGGCTTGCGAACTTCGGTCTCGCCGAAAAAGTTATCGCCTTCCTTCCGGATCTTCAGCATTTCCAGGAGATTCCGTTGCAGCTCAATGGCTGCAAGTGACCCATCATCGGTTGTTGCGAAACGGATGGTCTCGCCGGAGTACAACCGCTGAAGTTTGTCCGCTTCACCGTCACCGTGGATAACGGCAAGCATGATGCCATCATTGAAACCGGCTTTTTTGAACAGGGAGGAAAGCGTGTCACCGGATTTGATTGAGAAGGTCTGCCAGTCGAGTTCCGGTTCCCTGGGCGTCGTCGGTTGTTCCGGCTCAGACAGGCTCGCTTGCTGGCTGACAGGCGTTGCGATGTCTTCTGCCTCCAGTGGCTCTGGCTGGCTTTCTGTCCGGCTTTCAGCCGGCTGTGCTTCTTGCTCCGAGGACGGGGTATTTGTCTTGGAAGCGGTGCCTTCCTCCAGATCGAGAGAGTAGGACATTCTCTTGGCTTCAACGTTGCTGCTCGGGCTCATGAGAATGGCGCTGGTGACAACAAGGGTCGCCGCGGCAGCAATGGTAATGTGTGTTTTTGGAAACATTTTCAGCACGTGTCACACCCGTTTTAATCGGTATTCCGGCAGCTTGTATTACCTAATTAAAGCTGTAGTTCAAGTATAGTCCAACAGATTACCGTATAAAATGCATGCGGGACAGCGTGGAACATTACGGTTACTGTCCCAACCTCCGGATTTCTTTTGACAGCGTTGTTATAATACGCCGCCCTGCGATATCGGCATTGATCAAAATCTGGTCAGCCTACTTTAGCAGGGGATCAGGTAACTCACAGATTTCTTTTGTTGAGCTCTGTAACTGGCAGGGCTTTTTCAGGATCAAAGCGGAGACGTGTTGTTCATGGCATCCATTGATGAAGCGTTGGCGATAATCAAGCGAGGCGTAGACGAACTCATTCCGGAGGATGAGCTTATCGAGAAGCTGAAGGAAGGTCGTCCGCTCCGGATCAAGGCGGGTTTCGATCCCACCGCACCAGATCTTCATCTTGGGCACACGGTTCTCATCAACAAGCTTCGGCAATTCCAGGATCTCGGTCACGAAGTGATGTTTCTGATTGGTGATTTCACCGGAATGATCGGTGATCCTACTGGTAAGAGTGCCACGCGCCCTCCATTAACAGAGCGGCAGGTTGCCGAGAATGCCGTTAGCTATAAAGAGCAGGTGTTCAAGATCCTGGACCCTGCAAAAACCCGTGTCATGTTCAATTCCGATTGGATGGGCAAAATGAGCGCCGCCGACATGATCAAGTTGGCAGGGCAGTACACCGTTGCCCGGATGCTGGAGCGGGATGATTTTACCAAGCGCTACCGCGCTGAGCAGGCGATCGCAATTCACGAGTTCCTTTACCCGTTGGTTCAGGGTTACGACTCGGTGGCCATGGAAGCCGATGTTGAGTTGGGCGGGACCGACCAGAAGTTCAACCTGCTAATGGGGCGCATTCTCCAGAAGCACTACGGCCAGTCGCCCCAGGTAATCCTTACCATGCCGATTCTGGAAGGGCTCGATGGTGTCCAGAAGATGTCCAAATCTCTGGGTAACTACGTGGGGGTAAATGACTCGCCGGGTGAAATGTATACCAAGCTGTTGTCTATGCCTGATGAGCTTCTTTGGCGTTACTTCGAGCTGTTGAGCTTCCGGCCGCTTGCGGAGGTGGAGGAGTTCCGTAAGGCTGTCGCCGATGGTGCCAACCCCCAGGACTATAAGAAGTTGCTGGCGGAAGAGATTATTACCCGGTTTCACGACGAAGAAGCGGCGCGTACGGCCCACAAGTCTGCCGGTAATCGCGTGGCCCTTGGCGAGATTCCTGACAATGTGCCGACTGTAGAGGTGCCTCTGGAGGGGCAGTCAGAGATTCCGATGGCGTCCGTGCTTCGCCTGGCGGGTTTGGTGAAAAATGGCGCGGCAGCGAGAGATGTTCTGGGTCGCGGTGCCGTCTTTTTGGATGGCCAGAAATTTGAAGGCGATCGGATGTTTGTAGAAGGTGATGATTGCGTGATCCAGGCAGGCAAGAAGAAGATTGCCCGGGTTCTGATCACTGCATAATCGATTTTGGGCGATTTTGAGTTTTTTTCAAAATCGCCGTTGACACCCTTCAGCAGGTCTGTAGAATGCGCATCTCTTTCGAGGGGAGCACCGCTGAGGCGGCTCAGAAATCGAAAGGTAACTGTTTGAAAGTTTTGAAGAAAATGAGTTTTTAAATTCTTCAGAAAGCAGTTGACAGGCAAGCGATTCAATGTAGAATGCGCGCCTCGAAACAAGCAGTAAGCCGGGTCATTTTTCGGCGCTTTCCGGAGACGGAAAACATCGAAAAATAAACGGTTGACAAGGCAGCGGAACGATGTAGAATACGCGGCCTTGATTGAGCAACAGCTCAAACGCTCTTTAAAAAGTT
>NZ_JAWLCH010000024.1:0-33176 GCF_041687235.1 Marinobacter sp.
GTATCCCTAAATTAGATCTAAAAAAAGGTCTATAAAAAGGTCGAAAAAAGAGTGTTGGTTAAAAATTATGAGAGCCTTGTGGCGGCCGACACTACTTCAAATAGAGCCAAAATGTTTCAAATTAAGGGCTTGTAGGATTCCTGGGGCCCTCGGATATCTGGCTCCCTATGCGGTATGCTCATGGTTCATCAGGGCAGGTGGTGGACCTTATAGGAAAAGCGCCGATACTAATCAACGAATCAACAACATGGATGTCTGAATGAAGGATCTAGATCAGCATAAGAAGATTGCGGTACTGATTGATGCGGATAATGCTCAGCTCTCGAAACTTCCGCTCATCCTCGAAGAACTGTCGTCTCACGGTCACGTTGTCACCAAGCGTGCATACGGTGATTGGTCGATCGAATCATTAAAGAACTGGAAGACCGTTCTGAATGAACTGGCGATCCAGCCAGTCCAGCAATTTGCCTACACCAGGGGTAAAAATGCCACAGACGCCTCAATGATTATCGACGCGATGGATCTCCTCTACTCCAAAAAATTCGATGCATTCGCTCTTATTTCTAGCGATAGCGATTTTACCAAGCTGGCCTCTCGCCTTCGCGAGGATGAGATCTACGTTTTCGGTTTTGGTGAGCACAAGACGCCGACCTCATTCAGGAATGCCTGTGATGACTTCCTTCTTACTGAGAACCTTGCTGTGGACGAGGTTGAGGAGGCGCCCGCAAAGCCCAGTGCTGCTAAGCCTGAAAAGCCAGTCAAGTCGACAAAACAACAAGAAGAAGTGCCTGAGATCGTGAGGCTACTGAGGCGCGCATACGATCATGTCCAGGATGATCAGGGGTGGGCTCACCTGGGTGGTGCTGCATCGTTCCTGAAACGAGCAAAATCTGATTTTGATCCTCGGACTTATGGCGCCAAAAAGTTCTCAGACTTGTTTGCGGATTTGGGTGACTACTTTGAGCTGAGGAAGCAATCTGCGACCTCTGGCATCAAAGCCTATCGCCCAATTAGAGAGGGAAAGAAATAAGCATGGATGCTTGGTGGACACCAGAAACAACAAAACCCGCACAAGGCGGGTTTTGTCTGAATTCTTAATGGTGCCCGGAGGCGGAATCGAACCACCGACACGGGGATTTTCAATCCCCTGCTCTACCAACTGAGCTATCCGGGCATGTTGCGCTACTGCTGTGCAACGGGGCGCTATTAAACCGGTTTCGATGTTTTGAGTCAAGGCTGAGCCTGAAAAATTTCTGAATCTTTTCAGGCATGCTCAGGCTTTGATCAATCCGGGGTTATTGTTCCGGTGGAACGTAGCCTTCGGCCTTGTCGAACGGCTCGTTGTTGAAGAAGTGTTCCATCTGCGCCTGCAGGTACTTGCGGGTGTTCGGGTCCATCAGGCTCAGGTGTTTCTCGTTGATCAGCATGGTCTGCTGGGCCTGCCATTCTTCCCAGGCCTGCTTCGAAATATTTTCGAAAATGTCCTGTCCCTTGGCGCCAGGCATTGGCGGGAAGTCCAGGCCTTCCAGTTCTTTCTGGTATTTGCGGCAGAAAACGGTACGGCTCATGGTGGCTCCTGTTGGCAAATGTTGCTGGCGGTGATGATAACAGATCGTTGCGGGTGAGGGCGCTAGCGGACCGGATCAAAGCAGTGCGGCTTGCTCCGGTTCGGTAAGCAGCGACCGGATCGGCGCTGGCAGACCGAGGTTCAGGGCTTCGTGGCGGTGCAGCCATTTCAGATGGTCTTTGTCTTCTACGGTTTTAGCGCCACCGGTAACACTCAGGCGGGCGGGCTGTATGTGCAGGTGGTAATGGGAGAAGGTGTGGCGGAATCCGCTGATCAGCTCCGGCTCTGCGCAATCGAGCCCCAGGTTCTGTTCACAGGCTTCCTGGAGCTCATCTGCTCCGTAGGCCGGGTCCAGTTCCGGCAGGCTCCAGAGGCCGCCCCAGATGCCGCTGGGCGGGCGACGCTCCAGCAGGATGCGCCCTTCGCCGTCCTCGAGGATGACCATCCAGGTGGTTTTTTCCGGCTTGGCCTTTTTCGGTTTGGAGCCCGGGTAGCGCGTTGCTTCGCCGTCGGCATAGGCCCGGCAGCCATCCTGTAGTGGGCAGCTGTCACAGGCCGGCCGGCTTCGGGTGCACACCATGGCGCCCAGGTCCATGATGCCCTGGGTGTAGTCGCGTACCCGTTGTTCCGGGGTATGCTCTTCGGCCCGTTGCCACAGCTGGTTGAGAACAGCGGTCTGCCCGGGCCAACCGGGGATGGCATGGTAGCGGGCCAGCACGCGCTTGACGTTGCCATCGAGAATGGCGGCGCGAATGCCGAAGGCCTGGGCCAGTATGGCGGCTGCGGTGGAGCGGCCGATTCCCGTGAGGGATTCAAGTTCTTCCTGGGTTTGCGGAAACTCGCCATCGAAATCGCGAACCACCGTTTGCGCGGCTTTCTGCAGGTTCCGGGCCCGGGCGTAGTAACCAAGGCCAGACCAGTGGCTGAGTACGTCATCCACGGGGGCTTCGGCCAGGGCGTGGACCTCCGGAAAACGTTTCATGAACGCCTCAAAATAGGGGATAACAGTGGTCACCTGGGTTTGCTGCAGCATGATTTCCGAGACCCACACCCGGTAGGCGTTGCGGTTGTGATGCCACGGCAGGTCGTGCCGGCCGTGGCTGTCGTACCATTGCAACAGTTTGTCGGCGAAACGGTCGGGCATCAGTTGAACAGGCCCTTCAATTTGTCGCCAAGCTCGTCCTGCAGCTTCTCTTTGGCTTTTTCTTCCACTTTGTCCCTGGCTTTGTCCACTTCCTCGCGCGCCTTGGCCTTGGCCGCGTTCTCAGCCATGGTTTTCAGGGTATCCCGGAAGCGCGAACCGTCGAACGAGCAAAGCCCGGCCGGGTCCTCGGCGAAGTTGCCCCGGCACTCCACAGGAATTACTGCGTTCTCTACATACTCGGTGACTCGGCAGGCGTTGTCGCGATGGATTTCGCCTACGATTCTCAGGCCTACCTCATAGTCGATCTGGCTCTGTTTCATGTCGACCGTGCCGTTGCCCTCGAGGCGCATACCGGCCAGTGCAGCCACCAGATCGGTGTTGTTCAGGGTGTTGCCGTTGATGTCCAGGGTGCCGCTCATGTCGTTGAACGGTGTGCTTGTGCCCCAGTCCGTGGTTGTCAGCTCATCCTGGTTGACCAGGGCGATACCCTGGCAAGCCATGCGGGTCAGGTTCATGCGGCGGAACTCGCCCTCTGCCAGGTTAAAGCTGATCTGGCCGTCAGCATTGCTGCGAAGTGCCGAGATGCGGTTGCCGGTGGTGGTGGCATTCACTTTCAGGTTGGCGCCGCCGCCAAGCATGTCCACTTCTGCCAGGTCTGTGAGCAGGGGCAGGGTTTGCACGTTGGTAACATCTGAACCCACGCTCCATTTCGGGTTGTCGCTGCGGGCGTCAATGGTCACGTTGGCGCCAAAGCTGCCCTCGTAGAGTTTGCCGCTGAACTCATCAACCTTTAACAGGCCGTTTTTGGCTGTGGTGCTGGCCTTGATTTCGTTGATGGTCAGGTTGCTGACAATCAGTTGGCCGAGGCCCAGATCAATATCCAGCAACAGGCTGCGGATGGTTTCCAGGGGCAGCAGATCGCCTTCCGGTCCGGTTGCAGCGGGCTCCTCGGATGCGGTTGCCTCTTCAGGCTCTCCCTCGGCTGCGGGTGGCAGGTAACGGTCGGCATTCAACTGGTCGCCTTGCAGGTTGAAGACGATGCCGGTATCAGCAAGGTTGTAGCTACCTGAGCCGTTGAAGGTGGTGTCATCGAGTTTGAAGGTCAGATCGGTCAGTTCCACCTTGCCGGCCTGGCCGCCAATGCCGGTCGAGAACGATACGGCTTCAAGCACATCGGCGTCGCGGGTTTCCACAGCGGGTTGGCCGAGTTTGTCCAGCAGATTCTTGAGGGAGAACTCTGAGATGGATACTTCGCCACTCAGGGTTGGTTTGTCACCAAAGCCATTGATATTCAGGTCTGTGTTGAGGGAAAGGTTGGCCAGACTGGCGGTAAAGCCGCTAAGGGTAGCGGTTTCATTCTCCAGGTTGGCGGTGGCAGAGCCCTTGAGTTCGGCTGTCACCTCTTTGCCTCCGAATGGTTCGCCGGTCATGTCGAACACGGCATTCAGGCCGGATACGGCAAATTCGTTGAGGGCTTCGTTGGCTGCAAGGCGGGCACTGATGCTGCCATCCACCTCAAATGTGGGCTGGGTGGTGGCGACGCGGAATCCGATTTCCAGGGGGAACTCGGAACCCAGGGTGATGTTGCTGGCACTGACAGTGAAGTTATCAAGCGTCACCGACTGTCCGGTGCTCTTGTCGGTGTAATGCACCTGGGCGTTACTGATCTGGACGTTTTCAACATTGAAGTTCAGGGCCTCGCCGCCGCCCTGGTCGTCCTGTGCCTGCTCATCCTGGGTACCGGCTGTTTCTTCGGGGGATTCGCCGGCGGCCTTCTCGGGCATGATGCGGGTCCAGTTGCCGTTGCCCTGCTCGTCCACCTCAAGGCGGGCATCCAGCCCGTCCAGTACAAAGGTGTTCACCTGTGGTGACATGGCAATCAGGGACCAGAAGTCGATCTGGGCAACCAGCCTTTCCAGTGCAACGAAGCGGTCGCCCTCCAGGGTAGCCTCAACGGAGTTCAGCTCCAGACCCAGCGGGATGAAGGACCAGCCAATATCGCCTTCCAGAACAAGATCCAGGTTCGTCGCATCCTCAACGGCCTGTTCAATCTGTGGTTTGTAGTCGTTGGGATTGATCACGGCCATGGCGATGGCAACGGCGGCCACCGCGAGAATGATCAGTGCAACGACGGCAATCAGCACATAACGGACGGCTTTCATGATTCAGGCTTCCTTCCTAATGTTGGGGGCTTGCAGTATTCGTGGCGAATACCGACGCCAATGACCCAAAGGATAACGCAGGGTTAACAAATTAACAGCGCAGGAGTATGACAATGCGGTAGTGTTGGGCCAAAATACACCTCCCTGATTTTCGGACTACATTGATACCTATAAACACAAGAAGGAGTTGGCCGTGGCTATTACCGTTTCGATTGAGCTGAACCGGGAACTTGAGATTCCGGGAAGCTATGATGAAGTGTTTGACCTGCTGGCGGATGTGCCACGTTCTGCCAGCCACTTCCCCAAGGTCCACAAACTGACCGATCTCGGCGACAACACCTACCGCTGGGAAATGGAAAAAGTCGGCGTGGACAAGCACGCGATCCAGTCTGTATACGCCTGCAAATATCATTCGGATAAAGAGGCGGGCAGGATCACCTGGGAGCCTGTGAAGGGTGAGGGCAACGGCGTTGTAAGCGGGTCCTGGACAGTCAAGTCGAAGGGCGAGAACGCCACTGCGGTGAAGTTCCAGACCAGTGCCGAGCTGACCCTGCCGCTGCCAAGCCTCCTTAAACTGGCGATCAGTCCGGTGATCAAGCACGAGTTCAACAGTCTCGTAGACACCTACATGAACAACCTCAAAAAGGCGTTTTAACCGCACTTCGCTATCACAGCGATTAAACCGGTTGTGGGACTCGGGCGGACATAAAAGGTATAATCGCCGGATAGAATTTTTCCGGCGTTATGCCACTCAATTGTTACGGAGTCCCCATGGCCGAACGTAAGGCTCGGGTAGAACGAAATACCCTTGAAACCCAGATCACCGTTGAGATTGATCTCGACGGCACCGGCAAATCCAGTTTCGACACCGGCGTGCCCTTTCTGGAGCACATGATGGACCAGATCGCCCGTCATGGTCTGGTGGATCTGAATATCGTTTCGAAGGGCGACCTGCACATTGACGACCACCACACTGTGGAAGACATTGGCATTACCCTGGGCCAGGCTTTCAAGCAGGCCGTTGGCGACAAAAAGGGTATTCGCAGGTATGGCCACGCTTACGTGCCGCTGGACGAGGCCCTCTCACGGGTGGTGATTGATCTGTCAGGCCGCCCTGGCCTGATGATGGATGTGCCCTATACCCGGGGTGCCGTGGGCGGCTTTGATGTTGACCTGTTTGAGGAGTTCTTCCACGGCTTCGTGAATCACTCCATGGTGACCCTGCACATCGATAACCTGAAGGGCAAGAACACTCACCATCAGATTGAAACCGTGTTCAAGGCTTTTGGCCGCGCTCTTCGCATGGCGATTGAAATGGACGAGCGTATGGCGGGTATCACCCCGTCCACCAAGGGCTCGCTCTGAGACGAATCGCTGTAACCGGTCACCCAAGGACACCGCAACAACCATGAAAACCGTTGCCATAATCGACTACGGCATGGGCAATCTTCACTCTGCCAAAAAAGCGGTGGAGCACGTTGCCCCGGACACCACCGTGCTGGTCACCGACAACGCCGACAAAATCCGCCAAGCAGACCGTGTCATCCTCCCCGGCGTTGGAGCCATCCGCGACTGTATGGCGGAAATGCATCGCCTTGGGGTGGTGGATCTGGTCCGCGAAGTCTCTCAGGACCGTCCGTTTCTTGGCATCTGCGTGGGCATGCAGGCTCTGATGTCCCGCAGTGAGGAAAACGGCGGCGTTGACTGTATCGGCCTGTTCCCCTCAGAAGTGCGTTATTTCGGTGACCACCTCACGGAAAACGGAGAGCGTCTGAAAGTACCCCACATGGGCTGGAACCAGGTGCAGCAGACTATTGATCACCCGCTTTGGTACAACATTCCTGAGGGTGACCGTTTCTACTTCGTGCACAGCTTCTTCGCAGAAGCCGAGGGCAACGCTGATATGGCGGGGCGCACCCACTATGGCGTAGACCTGGCGGCAGCGGTGGCGCGAGACAACATTTTTGCGGTGCAATTCCATCCGGAGAAAAGTGCCCGGGCGGGTTTGCAGTTGCTTGAGAATTTTACAAACTGGACTGGAAAATGCTGATAATTCCCGCGATCGATCTGAAAGACGGCAAATGTGTACGCCTTCGTCAGGGCAGGATGGACGACTCCACGGTGTTTGGTGACGACCCTGTCGATATGGCCACCCGCTGGGTGGAAGCAGGCGCCCGCCGGCTGCACCTGGTTGACCTGAACGGCGCCTTTGCCGGCGAGCCCGTCAACGGCGAAATTGTCCAGGCCATTGCTCGCAAATACCCCGATCTGCCGATCCAGATCGGCGGCGGTATCCGCTCTGCAGAAACCATCGAAGCCTACCTTAAGGCCGGCGTGCAGTGGGTGATCATTGGCACCAAGGCCGTGAAAGAGCCTGAGTTTGTCACCGAGATGTGCAAGAAATTCCCTGGCCACATCATCGTTGGCCTGGACGCCAAAGACGGCCGCGTTGCGACCGATGGCTGGGCGGAAGTGTCAGAGGTCATGGCCACCGACCTGGCCAAACGGTTTGCCAACGATGGCGTCGACGCCATTGTTTATACGGACATCAGCCGTGACGGCATGATGCAGGGCGTGAACGTGGAAGCGACCGCAGCGCTGGCAGAAGAGGGCGGGATTCCCGTGATTGCCTCTGGCGGCGTCACCAATATGGATGACCTGAAGCGTCTGTCCACCGTGGCGGACAAGGGTATCCTCGGTGCCATCACCGGCCGTGCCATCTATGAAGGTACGCTGGATGTGGCCGAGGCCCAGGCCTTCTGCGACAGCCTCAAGGGGTAAGGACGAGATATGGCTCTGGCGAAACGCATCATTCCCTGCCTGGATGTCGATAAAGGCCGCGTGGTGAAAGGCGTGAACTTTGTGGATATCCGCGATGCCGGCGACCCTGTGGAGGTGGCCCGCCGCTACAACGAGCAGGGTGCTGACGAGATCACCTTCCTCGACATCACGGCCAGTCATGAAAGCCGGGACACCACCTATGAAACCGTTGAACGGATGGCGGCGGAAGTCTTCATACCGCTGACGGTTGGTGGTGGTGTGCGCACGGTGGATGATATCCGCAAGCTTCTGAATGCCGGGGCCGACAAGGTCTCTATCAACACCGCAGCGGTCTTCAACCCGGAGTTTGTCCGGGAAGCCGCTGAGCGTTTCGGGAGTCAGTGCATCGTGGTCGCCATTGATGCCAAGCGGGTCAGCGAGGAAGGTGAGGCGCCCCGCTGGGAAATCTTTACCCACGGTGGCCGCAAGCCCACCGGGCTTGACGCCGTTGACTGGGCCCGCAAGATGGTGGAAATGGGGGCAGGGGAGTTACTGCTGACCAGCATGGACAGGGACGGAACCAAGATTGGGTTCGATCTGGGCCTGACCAAAGCCATCAGTGACGCAGTGATCGTGCCGGTGATTGCCTCCGGCGGTGTCGGGGAGCTTCAGCACCTCGCCGATGGCGTCACCCAGGGCGGTGCCGATGCGGTGCTGGCGGCGTCTATCTTTCACTTCGGGCAGCACACCATTCCTGAGGCGAAAGCCTTTATGAAGGCCCAGGGTATAGAGGTTCGCGAATAGGATGAATGATTTGTCGGATTACGACTTTGTCTAATCCGACCTACTGTCATCCGCGTGCATTCCTACCGTAGGTCGGATTAGGCAAAGCCGTAATCCGACAGCTTGCGTCTGATCCGACAGCCCAGGTTACTTTTTCCGTGCAAAAGCAGGCCGAATGGCCTGCTTTTCTCCCTCCGCAAACATCTCTCGGTTGCCGTTGCGCATGGCCCATAGGCCGCTGACGGTGGCAATGGCGATGCCCTGTTCATCGAGTTTCGGCAGGTTCTTCTCCAGATAATCCACGGTGACCTTGTGAGGATGGCCAATGCCGATGGCGCTGCCGTTTTCCCGGGCACGCTTGATCAGCAGCTTGAACTGGCGATCCACAAACTCCTCGGTCTGTTCATGGTCGAGAAACACATCCCGGGTCATGGTGGGAATCCGGTAGGCGGCGGCCACATCGCCGGCAATTGATGAGGCGATCGTGCGGCTGTCGATAAAGTAAACCGGGTATCGGAACAGTTCTTTCATCACCCAGTCCATGGGCTGAAGCTGTTGGGTCAGCAGGCTGCCCATGTGATTGTTGACGCCCCGGACGTAGGGGATGGACTGCAGCGCCCTGCGCAGGGTGGTTACCATGTTCTGCTCGTCCATATCCGGCGTCAGGCCGCCCGGGCCGAGGCCGTAATTGCGGGTGTTGGCCATCGGCGCATGCAGCATGATTTCCTTGTGCTGCTTGTGGGCAAGCCGGGCAAGGCTGTCCGTGTGCCGGCGATAGGGCAGGAAGGCCAGCGTCAGTGGCTGATCCAGGTTCGCCAGGCGTTTCCCTTCAACAAGGCTGTGGCCCATGTCATCAATGATGATGGCAATCGTTGGCGGTAGTGCCTGCTTCGAAGGCTCCGCCAGGGAAGGTGTGGCGGCAAGCCAAAGGGCAAGGGCCGCCAGAGAAGCCACTACTCTCACTGATCGCTTCCCTCTGCCTTGTCCTGTTTGTTGGAGTTCAGAATCCGGATGCCCTTGAGCAGGTTCAACGCTGAGCGCAACTGATAATCCCGGTCTGCCGGAGAGCCACCAGATGCGCCCTCTGCTTCGCTTTCACCTTCCAGTTGCTGCCCCTCATTCTGGCCCTCGAGGTGTCCGCTCAGGTCTGCCTCGGTAAAGAAGGGTTGGCTGTCGAGCTCTTTGAGCTCCGCCGGTCGCACTTCAATGTCCGGCTTGATTCCGGTTGCCTGGATGGAGCGGCCATCCGGCGTGTAATAGCGTGCGGTGGTCATCTTGATGGCGTGGGTCTCGTCCAGCGGAATAACCGTTTGAACGCTGCCTTTGCCAAACGATTTGGTGCCCATGACGACGGCGCGTTCATGGTCCTGAAGGGCGCCAGCGAGGATTTCCGAGGCGGAGGCGGAGCCACCGTTAATCAGTACCACGATGGGCGTGCCTTCCATGACATCCCCGGCCCGGGCGCTGAAGCGCAGGCGCGAACTCTGGATACGGCCTTCGGTGTAGACAATCAGCCCTTCGTCAAGGAGGGCATCTGCAGACTCTACAGCCGCCTGCAGTACGCCGCCGGGATTGTTTCGAAGGTCAATGATCAGGCCGTCGAGGTCCCGTCCCAGTTCGTTTTCCAGTCCGCTGAGGGCGTCCTTGAATTGTGAGCCGGTGTCTGCCTGGAACTGGGTAATCCGGACATAGCCATAGCCGTTCTCCAGCATCCGGGATTTCACGCTGGTGACCTTGATGATGTCGCGCTCCACGTCGATTTCGATGGGCGCGCTTTCGCCTTCACGCATGATGGTAAGCGTCAGGATGGAGCCCGGTTTGCCCCGCATAAGCTGCACGGCTTCTTCAAGGCTCATGCCTTTAACCGGTTTTTCGTCAAGCTTGATGATCAGGTCCCCGGCCATGACACCCGCCTTCTGCGCTGGTGTGTCGTCAATGGGCGCAATCACTTTTACAAAGCCGTTCTCCATACCCACTTCAATACCTAGCCCGCCGAACTCCCCGGAGGTGCTTTCCTCCAGCTCTTCATAATCCTTGGGGGCCAGGTAGGTGGAGTGGGGGTCAAGGTCGGACAGCATGCCTTTGATGGCACTCTCAAGCAGCTTGCGATCGTCCACTTCCTCCACATAGGCGTCTTTGATGCGGCTGAACACCTCGGTGAACTTGCGCAGATCGTCCAGCGGCAATTGTTTCTCGGGATCGGGCAGGCTGATTTCCACCTGCTCGCCGTTCTGGATGCCTTCCAGTAACTGTTCGGTGGTGGCGTCCTCATCCTGAGCCCAGGTCAGTCCGGAAGCGGTTGCGAAACAGGTAGCAAGAGCAATGCTGCGTAATGGAAAGGCGTGGAGTGTACTTCTGACCCGTTTCATTCACATATCCCGTTTTTATTCCGATAGTTGGACTGGATTTCCTGATTCAGGACAGTATGGCGTTACCTGCGGCGTTTGTCAGCCCTCCCGGGGACTCTCAGTTTGCCAGCCAGCGCCCCGGGTTGTCGGGTTTGCCATTGTGCCGCACTTCAAAGTACAGCGCCGGGGAGTCGGTGCCACCCGTGCGACCGGCCTGGGCGATAGGTTCGCCGCCAGCAACCCAGTCTCCGGGGCTGGTGAACAGGCTGCTGCTGTGGCCGTAGAGTGTCATGTAGCCGTCGCCGTGATCAATGATGGTAATCAGGCCAAACCCCCGGAGCCAGTTGGCAAAGACCACGCGGCCGTAGTGTATGGCACGAATCTCGGCTTCTTCTCCGGTACCGATAAGTAAGCCGTTGCGACGGAGTTTTCCATCGGCGTAGCGATCACCGAAGCGGCTCAGCACCTTGCCCTTCACCGGCCAGGGCAGTTTGTTGCGCAATGAAGCGAAGGGCTCGGATTCATTGGGCGAGGGAATGTTGTTGATTGCCTGCTGCACCTCTTCAAGCAGGTTTTCCAGCCGCTTGCGATCCGATTCCAGTTCTTCTCTCTCGCTGCGGCGATTCTTGATGTCGGCATTGAGGGCTGCCAGAGTCTGCTGTCGTTGGCGTCTGGACTCAGTCAATTCCTCCTGACGTTTGGCGACGCCTTCCTCGGTTCTGGCCAGCTCAACCCGGGTGGACTGCACGGCGGCCTGGGTGTTTCTGAGTTCCTGCAGGCTTTGCCTGAATGCCTCGAGGCGATTGACCGTGTCCTTGCTGAGGTATTCGTAGTAGGTCATGGTCCGGGCTATCTTGTCCGGATCAATTTCGTTCAGAAGAACCTTTACGGCCGGCGCATCCCCTTCCATCCAGGCCGCGCGGATCTGCTTCTTGAGGCTGTCTCGCTGGCGGTCGAGTGTGCGGGTTAGCTCCCGGGCTTCGTTTTCCAGTTCCCGGAGTTTCTGCTGTTG
The DNA here is from genome assembly GCF_041687235.1 of Marinobacter sp. Lineage (GTDB taxonomy): Bacteria > Pseudomonadota > Gammaproteobacteria > Pseudomonadales > Oleiphilaceae > Marinobacter. Next base: position 11,777 of record NZ_JAWLCH010000024.1, read on the forward strand.
TTGCTCCGCCTGCTGGCGGAGGGAGCGACGTTCGCGGGTCAGGCGGCTGATCGTGCGTTCAGCCGTGGCAAGCTGCCGCTCCAGGTCGGAGCGGTCGGCTTCGGCGTCCTCCAGCCAGTCGTCGATGTCCTCAATGCGTTCCTTGAGTTTCTCGACCTGGGCTGGGGTGACGTCCTGCTGGGCGAGTGCCGGCGCTGCACCCAGAGACAGGGTGAGCGCCAGGATTGCGGAAAGTCGCAAAGGTTGGTTCCGTTCCCGGATCAGCTGATCTCAACCAGGCTGTGCCCGGTCATTTCCTCTGGTTGCTCCAGCCCCATCAGGGTGAGCAACGAGGGCGCAACGTCACTCAGGCTGCCGTCGTTCTTCAGCACGATGTTCCTATGGCCGGTGTATACCAGTGGCACCGGACCGATGGTATGGGCTGTGTGGACCTGGCCGGAGTTCGGGTCGGTCATCTGCTCGCAGTTGCCGTGGTCGGCCGTGATCAGTGCCTCGCCACCCACTTCATCCAGGGCTTCAACCACACGCTTCACGCATTCGTCCAGGCATTCGGCCGCCTTGATAGCTGCGTCCAGTTTGCCGGTGTGGCCAACCATGTCGCCATTGGCGTAGTTGCAGACCACCAGATCGTACTTGCCGCTCTTGATGGCCTCCACCAGTTTGTCCGTTACCTCGGGCGCGCTCATCTCCGGTTGCAGGTCGTAGGTGGCGACTTTCGGGGAGGGCACCAGGATTCGCTCTTCACCTTCGAACGGGGTTTCCAGGCCGCCGTTGAAGAAGAAGGTAACGTGGGCGTACTTCTCGGTTTCGGCAATGCGCAGTTGGGTCTTGCCCTGCTTCGCCATGTACTCGCCCAGGCCGTTGGTGAGCTGCTCCGGCGGGTAGGCGCAGGAGGCCTGGATGTCGGCTGCATACTCGGTCAGCATCACGAAATCCGCCAGTTCCGGGTGTTTCTTGCGCTCGAAACCGTCGAAGTCCTTCTCCACGAAGGTGCGGGTCATTTCCCGGGCGCGATCGGCACGGAAATTCATGAACAGCACTGTGTCGCCATCGTTGATGGTGCCTTCCGGCTCCCCCGCGGCGTGGATGCGGGTTGGTGCTACGAACTCGTCGTTCTCGCCGCGCTCGTAAGCCTGTTCCAACCCGGATACCGGATCGGCTGCGGTGAATTCTGCGGTGCCCTGGGTCATCAGCTTGTAGGCGGCTTCCACGCGATCCCAACGGTTGTCGCGATCCATGGCAAAGTAGCGGCCCACGATCGAGGCAACGCGGCCGACACCGAGGCTCTTGAGTCTGGCAGCAGCTTTCTCCAGCGACGGCTTGGCGCTGCGGGGTGGCATGTCGCGGCCATCGAGGAAGGCATGAATGTAAACTTCTTTCGCCCCGCGGGCCGCGGCCAGTTCGGCGGCAGCAATGATATGGTCTTCGTGGCTGTGCACGCCACCCGGAGACATCAGGCCCATCAAATGAACCGCGCGGCCGTTCTTAACGGCTTTGTCGATAGCTGCGCAGAGTACTTCATTGGTCTGGAACGTGCCTTCTTCCAGATCCTTGTCGATACGGGTCAGACTTTGATAGACCACGCGCCCTGCGCCGAGGTTCATATGGCCGACTTCCGAGTTACCCATTTGCCCCTGCGGCAGCCCCACAAACATGCCTGAAGTATTGATCAGGGTCTTGGGCTGGTTTTGCCAGAGATTGTCCCAGAACGGGGTGCTAGCGTTGCTGATGGCGTTGTCTTCAGCCGGGTCGCGGTGGCCCCAGCCGTCCAGGATAATCAGTGCAGTCGGCTTGCGCATTGCAGTCATCATTCAGTCCGGAAGTAAAATGTTAGTAAATTTACTAAAACGAAAATGGAGTCTATCTATTCTCGCATTTACTGGCCAGTTTCGTCACCTTCTGTCAGGGGAGCAGGCTGTGTATAATCCCGCCAAACTCATCATCAGGGTAAATTCATGGACCGGTTGTTTGAATTTGTCGTTAACCACTACATTCTTGTGTCGCTGTTCGTGGCATTTCTGGTTGCCATCCTCATTCTGGAGTCCCGTCGTGGTGGTGCCAAGATCTCGGCCCAGGGAGCGGTCAACCTGATCAACAAGGATGAAGCCGTTGTGGTGGACATCCGCGACCGCAAGGAATTCGCGGAGGGCCGCATTACCGGTTCCATCAATATTCCCCTGAACAGCCTGAAAAGCCGGGTAGGCGAACTGAGCAAGTTCAAGGACAAACAGATTATCGTTGCCGACAAGATGGGCCAGCACTCCGCCATGGCGGTCAAGCAACTGAACCAGGAAGGTTTCGGTAATGTCGTGCGCCTCAACGGCGGCGTTGCGGACTGGAAGGCCAGTAACCTTCCGTTGGTGAAGAAATAGGGCAGCTCTTGATCTGAAGATCATTCTGCCGCACTGTTTCACATAAGCCGGCCCGGCCTGAACGTAAAATGTCCCGGCAGCACGCTCTACAGCATCCCATAACAACGGGCCCCGAGCCCATGATCGAGAACGAAAGGACTGAAAATGGCTGAGAATCAGCAAGCCGCAGCAGGCAGTGACAACCAGAACCAACCACAATTTGCCCTTCAGCGCATCTATGTGAAGGACCTGTCTTTTGAATCGCCCAACTCCCCGCTGGTGTTCCAGGAGCAGTGGAAGCCGCAGGTAAACCTGGATCTGAATACCTCCCACAACAAGGTCAGCGACAACCAGTATGAGGTTGTGCTTTCCCTGACCGTCACCGCAAAAGTGGGTGAAAAGGTAGCTTACATCGTTGAGATCCAGCAGGGCGGCGTATTTCTGGTGCAGGGAATCGAGGGCCAGCAACTGGGCCAGATGCTGGGTGCCTACTGCCCGACCATTCTGTTCCCCTACGCTCGCGAAGCAATCGACGGAATCGTCAACAAGGGTAGTTTCCCGGCCCTGATGCTGGCGCCGGTGAATTTCGATGCAATCTATGCCCAGGCGCTCAAGCGCAAGCAGGAAGAGGCTGCGGGTGAGGCAAACGAAGAGCCGCAGACGCACTGATCGGCGGCAGGTGAAGCAGTAATAGAAGAACCGGCTCCGGCCGGTTTTTTTGTGCCTATATAAAAATTCCAGACCTGGCATTGATATAAATCTAAAATCAAACGATAATAGTTCTCACTAAGATCTGGTTCGTTTGGTTGGTTTATGCATTCTCGAAAATCACATCTATCGTTGTCCTGCGCTTCCCTGGTTGCCCTGGTTTCCACGCCAACATTCGCTGAAAGCGGGCCTGCCGGTTATCTGGATGAGCTTGTTGTTACCGGAACCCGCACCGAGCGTCAGCTGCTCGACACGCCGGTCCGTACCGAAGTGGTTACCGCCAAAGAGCTCGAGAAAACGCATGCCCGTAACCTGAAGGAAGCCCTGGAAAACGTGCCGGGGTTGCAGCTTCGGGAAATCCACGGCAAGCCCGGTTACGAGGTCTGGCTCCAGGGTATCGAATCTGACCGGGTGCTGGTTCTGATCGACGGTATGCCGATGACGACCACCACGGGGTCGACAGTGGACGTCAGCCAGTTGGCCGTACTGGATATTGAGCGGGTGGAAGTGGTCAAGGGGGCCGTCTCTGCCCAATATGGCAGCTCCGGTATCGGTGGCGTGGTTAATGTCATTACCCGTCCACCGGCCTCCAGGCTCTCGGGTCAGTTCACCACCGATGCTGGTAGCTATGGTGAGCAGAATCCCTCGGGTGATGAAGCCGGCCCCGCGCGATATTCGGCCCGAGCCACGGTCCAGGGAGGCAATGAACAGCTGGCCCTGCGTTTATCTGCCTCACGCCAGCATTCTGATGGCATTGATCCGGAACCGGAGACCTGGGCCCGCCCGGGTGATGAATACGATCGCACCGATCTCAGCTTCCGCACCGACTGGTCTCCGAATGGCAACCACCGGCTGAGTGCCGCGGTCGCCCGGTTCGAGGAGGAGTCCGGGTCACGGTTCACCGAACGCAACCCGCCGTTTGTCGTCAATCAGGGTAAGGATGAAACGGTCACTCGCACCCGCTATACCCTGTCTGGCGATCATGGTCGCAATTCCGATTTGCGTGCCGGTTGGTCCGCCGTCCATGAGATCCTGAACGACGATACCTTGAAGTATACCAGCGGCGGGGTCTTTGATGACCGTCGTGCCGAATCCATGTTGTCCCGTTTCTCGGCCCATCTGGGAAAACCGGTAGGGCTCAGTCACCACCTGCAGGGTGGTGTCGATTTCAATCGCGAAACGCTCAATCAGACCAAGGACGGCGCTTCCGAGCTGGGCGCAGAGCCTCGCCGACAACGCGAGAGTCAGGAAGTCTGGGTTCAGGACACCTGGATGCCCACCGCGAATCTTGAGTTGGTGCCCGGCGTCCGGTTCCAGAATGACTCCGATTTCGGAACCCACTCGGCACCGAAGATCAATGCGCGCTACGACCTGATCCGGACCGATTCCCTGACCGGCTTCCTTCGCGGTGGCGTTGGCGCCGGATACCGTGTTCCGAATCTGAAGGAGCGGCATTTCACCTTCGACCACAGCCAGCTTGGCTACATCGTGCAGGGGACTCCCGATCTGCAGCCGGAGGAGTCCGTCAGTTATCAGTTCGGCGGGGGGCTGTCCTGGAATCGGACGACGTGGCTGGAAGCGAACGCCTTCGTTAACGACATCGAGCAGTTGATTCAGACCTCACCCGATGCTGAGGCCACCCAGGCACGGAACGACGGTGTTCAGGTTTTCAGCTATGAAAATCTTGCCGAGGCAAGGACCTGGGGGGTCGAGACCACCGCTGGCTGGGAACCTTCAGAGCACTGGCGGCTCACCGCCGGCTATACCCTGACCCTAACCGAAGACGTGGCGACCGGCGATGAACTCAATCGCCGCCCGAGGCACCAGGCCCGCCTCGGGCTGGATGGTCCGCTTGGGCTACCCGGCCTGTCCTGGAGCGCCCGGCTTCGGTACCAGAGTGAGGAATTCGTGGATGCGGCCGCCGGAACCGAGTCCCCGGGGTATACAACGGGCGACCTGAAACTGAATTACCGGTTTTCAGACCAGCTCCGACTGTTTGCCGGGGCTGACAACATCACCGACGAACAGCGCGATTTTTCCAATGCCAGTGAAGATTTCAGACCCGTTGCCGGGCGCTTCCTCTACGCCGGGCTGACGGTTTCCTTTGGCGAATGATGCCTGACCACCAAAAAACGAAAGGAAGGAGATATCCATGGATCTTTTTGATACCAGACCCCCGGCCATTGTGCTGGCCGCCCTGGCTCTGACGGCTTGTGGCGGGGGCAGCGACAACTCCATCGCGGAGGACGATGCGGATAATGTCAGCCGTTTTTCCGAGCAGTTGATGCCTGCGGCTACTGAGACCGTCTACCTGAATCTGGAAACCGGAGAGATGGTGGAGGAAAGCGACGATTGGCACATCGCCGCCAACCGTTTGAACTTCAAGGTGAACAGCGGTGCTTCCGGCGGTGGAAGTGTTGGCGGCGCCCTGGCAATTACCCAGGACGATTTCTATGACGGTAGCGGTGATCCCGATGTGAACGTGTTCACCAACGCGACCGCCAACTCCGAGGAGGAGCATTTGCTGGGCATTCTCGAAGAGCCGGCGAGCTGGCAGGAGGATGCCTTTGCCAGTGCGTTTGGATCTTCAGATACCTGGTCTCAATACGATTTTGCCACGGGTGTGATCAGCGAGGCAGAGGATGTGGGTTATCTGGTGCGCTCTGCCGAGGGCAATAGCTATGCACGTATGCGAGTGGTGGATTTCAATTTTCCGACCCGTGAAGGGCAAGGCATTCAGGATTTCACGCTTGAGTTTGACGTGCAGGCCGCCGGCGACTCGGGATTCAGTGACACGGCGATCACTTTCACTCCGCCTGCAAGTTATGACGGCGGCGACGCGTGTTTCGATTTCGACGCAGCCTCTGTTGTCGATTGTGCCACCAGCGAAACCTGGGATGTCCAGATCGGTTTCTCCGACCGCGACTGGTACCTGAAATCCAACAGCGGGGTATCCGGCAATGGCAGTGGCGGCGCCTCCGACCCGATGACCTGGGCCGAACTTGCCGCCAATGACAGCGATCCGGGTGTTCCCCAGCTCTACAACACGGACTCAACTGGCGGGGTATTCACGGATAACACCTGGCACGCCTACAACCTGCTGGAACAACACAAGATCTGGCCAAACTTCCGGACCTTCCTGATCAAGGCGGATGCCGATGATCCTGAGTCCACGGTCTGGGCGATGCAGATTGTTGGCTATTACGACGAGAACGGAACCAGTGGCCAGCCCACCGTGCGTTGGCTGCCCGTTGAACTTCAGCAGGCCCAGGAGTAACCCATGCAACAGACAGCGATGGCAACAGGCACAACAACTGATTCGCTCGCAGCACGCTGGCGGGCACTGCAAGAAGCAGAGCCAAATATGAGGGTCCGTCAGATGGCGGATAAGTTGGGCGTCAGCGAGATGGAGCTGGTTCGGCTGCGTGGCGGCGACGCACTGATTCCTCTCAAGGACAATTTCGGGGATCTTCTCAAGGCCCTTGAAAGCGTCGGCCCGGTCATGATTCTGAGTCGCAACAACGAAGTGGTCCATGAAGTGACCGGCACCTTCAAGGATTTCACCAGCGGACGGTCTGGAGCCATGGGCCTTGCCGTTGGTGAGATCGATATCCGCGTCTTTTTCAAGCACTGGGCATTTGGCTACCGGGTGCAGGAAAAGGTTCGCTCCGGGTTGAGGGAGAGTCTGCAGTTCTTCGATCAGTACGGGGCTGCGGTCCACAAAATCTACCGGGTTGCCGATACCGATGGTGAGGCATGGGAGCGCCTGGTCCGTTCCTTCGCAGATCAGGAGCTGAGGCCGTTCAGGCCTCGGGGCGCGCGCCCGGTTCCTCCACGGGTGGCGCCAGAAGCGGTCAATACAGAGGTTCTTCGTGAGGGCTGGCGGGAGCTCAAGGATGTCCATCATTTCGGTGCGCTTCTGAAACGGGCCGGAACTGATCGGCTGACGGCGCTGGAGCTGTTGAGAGGCGAATGGGCGACCGAGCTTGAGCGTACTGATGGCGACGTGCTGGACAGGCTATTGGAGCTGCTTCGGGATAATCAGTGCCCGGCCATGTTCTTTGTCGGCAATCCCGGAATCGTGCAGATCTTCACGGGTAAGGTGGCGAATCTGCGCCGCACCGGTCCCTGGATGAACGTTCTGGACAGCGGGTTCAACCTCCATGCCAACACCGAGTCAATCCGGTGCTGGTGGCTGGTCCGGCGCCCCTCTGCAGACGGCATCATCACCTCTGTGGAGGCCTTCAATTCCGACGGCGAGCTGGTACTGACTGTGTTCGGTGAGCGCAAGCCTGGCATCCCTGAATCCGAACTTTGGCGGGAGCAGGCGGCGACCCTGGAGGCGTTGTGATGAAATCCCGGGTTGTTGCGTTGTTCCTGTTGGCGACGGTGTTCGTGTCTTCCGCGCAAGCGGGCGATCCGCCACGGGTTGTGACCGCTGACGGCGCCATTACCGAGATTGTTTACCGGCTGGGCCTGGAGTCACTGCTGGTGGGTGTGGACACCACCAGCGGATATCCGGAACAGACCGAGTCTCTTCCGAAGGTCGGTTACCTGAGGGCGTTGCCCTTTGAAGGAGTGCTGGCCCTGAAGCCGGATCTGTTGATTACCTCGGAGCAGGCCGCTCCGCAAGAGAATCTGGACCGCCTGGCAAGGGCAGGTGTTCAGGTGGAGAGGCTGCCTTCGGTCCGGACGCCGAAGGCAGCACTGGAGCGGATCGAGTCTGTAGGCAGCCTGCTCGGAAACGAAGCAAGGGCGGCCCGGCTCGCTGCTGAATTGCGGTCGAAGATCAACCGGATTCAGAAAGCATCGTCGGCGAGGGGAAATGAGCCAAAGGTGCTGTTTATTCTTGCGGCCGGTAATCACTCGGTGATGCTGGCGGGGGAAGGTACGGCTGCTTCAGCACTGCTGGATTCTGTCGACGCGGTAAATGCGGTGTCCGGGATCCAGGGCTACAAGCCGGCCAACCGGGAAGCCATCCTGGCCTCGCAGCCGGATGCCATTGTGATTGCGGAATCCACACCGGGCCAGTTCGAGATCCGGTCCTGGCCGGAGGTGGAGCGTCTTGAAGCCTGGCAAAACGGGCGCAGGCTGGTGGCAGACAGCATGATGCTGCTGGGTTTCGGTCCGCGCCTGCCCGATGCCATGGCCGCGGTGAATAGCGTCTTGCCTGCACCCTCCGATGTGGCAGCCAATGATTCGTGATGCCGCAGGCCGACTCGGTTTTGCGCCATACCTGGTGGTTGCGCTCTTGGCTGCGGTCCTGGTAGCCCTGGTGTCCATCACCAGCGGGGCCTACCCGCTGGCGGTTGCTGACATCCTGAGTGTGATTGCCGGCCGCGAAGCGAGCGATCCGGTGGCGTCGATGGTGCTGCTGGAGGTGCGAATGCCGAGATTCCTGCTGGGCTTTCTGGTCGGGGCCGTGCTGGCGGTCTCGGGGGCTCTGCTGCAGGGGCTGTTTCGCAACCCGTTGGCCGACCCGGGGCTGATCGGAGTCTCCGCCGGAGCCTCCCTGGCCGCCATTGCGGTGATTGTGCTGGGCAACACCTGGCTGGGTGGTTGGCTTGCCATGACCGGCGAATGGGCTCTACCCATTGCGGCCTTTTTGGGTGGCAGCTGTACTGTGCTGCTGGCCTGGCGCATTGCCGATCGGTCCGGGCAGACCTCGGTGGCAACCCTGCTACTTGCCGGTATCGCGATTAACGCCGTGGCAGGCGCAGCCACTGGTCTGCTGACGTTTTACGCCAACGATGAAGAGCTGCGTTCGCTGACCTTCTGGACCATGGGCAGCCTCGGCCACGCTGGCTGGGATGATCTGCTGGTGGGCGCTCCATTCATGCTGTTGGCATTGCTTGTCGCTCCCTGGCTGGCCCGTCCGCTGGATGCGTTTCTGCTCGGAGAGTCCGTCGTCGGGCACCTGGGATATCGCACCGATACCGTCAAGAAGGCCGCGATCCTGGTGGTTGGCCTGGGAGTGGGAGCAGCTGTTGCGGTCAGCGGACTGATCGGGTTTGTCGGCCTGGTGGTGCCCCACCTCGTGCGCCAGTTGCTTGGTGCCAGTCACCGGGTGGTGCTACCGCTCAGTGCCCTTGTGGGCGGCACACTTCTGGTGGCCGCGGATTCCCTGGCAAGGGTCGTGGTAGCGCCGGCGGAACTGCCTATTGGCCTGATGATGGCACTGATCGGCGGCCCCTTCTTTCTGGCGCTTCTGTTGAGAACAAAGGTGATCTGATGGTTCTTTCCGTTAACAACGTCAGTGTCTCCCTGGAGCGTTCCCGGATTGTCGATGGCATTGATTGCCACCTGAAAGCAGGGGAACTGTTGATGCTCCTGGGCCCGAACGGCGCCGGCAAGTCGACTTTGCTCAAGGCGATCAGTGGTGATCTTCCCTATGGTGGCAGCGTGACGCTTTCCGGCCGGGAACTCGGGCAATGGCGCCCGGAACGGTTGGCCCGTCAGCGTGCGGTAATGCCCCAGCGGGTGGAGGTAAATTTCCCACTGACGGTCGAGGAGGTCGTACAGCTGGGGCGGCCTAAAATGGCGCCAGACAGAAGCGACCTGGTGGTCGACGAGCTGATGAATGAGCTGGATATCGGTCACCTGAGGCACAGACTGGTGCCGGGTTTGTCCGGTGGTGAGCAGCAGCGGTTACAGCTGGCGCGGGTGCTGGCCCAGATCATCGACAGCCCGGGCGACAGATTGTTGCTGCTGGACGAGTGCACATCCGCCCTGGACCCGGCGCATCAGCAGATGGTGCTGGATCTGGTGCGCCGCCTGGCCAAGGCCGAGGGCATGGCGGTTCTGGCGGTTGTGCACGATCTGAACCTGGCGGCCCAGTTTGCGGATCGCCTGCTGGTGATGAAGGCGGGCCGGCTTGTCCACGAAGGCTCGGCGCGGGAGGTACTTACGCCGGAACTGCTGGAAACCGTCTACGGCTTCACCGCGAGAGTGGTCGAACTGGAAGAAGGCTACCCAATGGTGGTGCCTCGGCGCAGAGGGCCATCCGGCGCTTATACCGCGCCCGCGAATCCCAGCTGCCGCCAGGCCTCGTAAACCACCAGGGCTGCGGTGTTGGAGAGATTCAGGCTCCGGCTTTCCGGTTGCATTGGAACCCTGAGGCGGTGGTCGGGCAGAAGGGCCTCACGGATATCGGTGGGCAGGCCGCGGGTTTCCGGGCCGAACATCAGGTAGTCTCCGTCCTGATAGCTCACTTGATGGTAGTGGGTGCTGCCTTTGGTGGTCAGCCCGAACAGGCGTGCGGGTTGCTCGCTGGCCAGAAAGTCCTGGTAGTTCCTGTGGATCTTTACCGTGGCGTACTCGCTGTAATCCAGCCCGGCCCGGCGCATCTGTTTGTCTTCCAGGTTAAAACCCAGCGGTTCAATCAGATGCAGCTGGCAACCGGTGTTGGCGCACAGCCGGATGATATTGCCGGTATTCGGCGGTATCTCCGGCTCGTACAGCACAACGTGGAGCATGGAACTCAGCGCTCGACGGCCAGGGCAACGCCCATGCCACCACCGATGCACAGGGTCGCCAGGCCCTTGTGAACGTCACGACGAACCATTTCATGCAGCAGGGAAACCAGGATGCGGCACCCGGACGCGCCAATGGGGTGGCCCAGGGCAATGGCGCCACCGTTTACGTTCACCTTGCTGGTATCCCAGCCCATATCTCGATTGACCGAAATGGCCTGGGCGGCGAAGGCTTCGTTGGCTTCCACCAGGTCCAGGTCATCCGTGCTCCAGCCGGCAAGTTTCAGGCAGCGCTGGCTGGCAGGAATCGGTCCGGTGCCCATAATGGTCGGATCGACACCGGCGTTGGCGTGAGCCTTGATGGTGGCGATCGGGGTCAGTCCCAGTTCTTTAGCCTTTTCGGCGCTGCAGACCATGACGGCGGCAGCGCCATCGTTCAGGGATGAGGCGTTGCCGGCGGTGACGGTGCCATCCTTTTTAAAGGCCGGACGAAGATTACCCAGTCCTTCGGCTGTGACGCCGTCACGGGGGCCTTCGTCGCGGTCGACCACAATCGGGTCGCCTTTGCGCTGGGGAATGGAGACCGGGACAATCTGGCCGTCGAAATAACCGGCTTCGCGAGCGGCTGCGGCTTTCTGCTGGGAAGCGGCGGCAAAGGCGTCCTGCTCTTCACGGCTGATGCCGTACTTCTCGACGATGTTTTCGGCGGTGATGCCCATGTGGTAATCGTTGAAGGCATCCCACAGGCCGTCCTTGATCATGGTGTCCACCATGGACCAGTTGCCCATACGCTGGCCGTTCCGGCTGTTGGGCAGTACATGGGGCGCCTGGCTCATGCTCTCCTGGCCGCCGGCAATCATCATCTCGGCATCGCCGCATCGGATGGCCTGAACCGCCATGTGCACTGCTTTCAAGCCTGAGCCACAGACCTTGTTGATGGTCATGGCGGGTACGGATGCCGGAAGGCCGGCATTGATGGTGGACTGGCGAGCCGGGTTCTGGCCGCAACCGGCGGTAAGCACCTGGCCCAGCACCACTTCGTTGATCTGGTCGCCGGCAACACCGGTTTCTTCAAGCAGCGCCTTGATGACGGCGGTTCCCAACTGGTCTGCGCTCAGGCTGGAGAGACCTCCGCCAAAGGTTCCGATAGCAGTACGGCGGGCGGCAACAATAACGACATCACGCATGGGAATTCTCCGGATCAATGGCGCGCGCGGGGACTGGGCCGGCGCGTGCAGGGTTGAAAGCTGCAGGCATTGTACTCCGGAAAGCTGCGTCCGGCCAAAATGAGCAGGTCCGCAGGGAGGCTTACATGTTCAGGCTGCGGCCACCATCAACGGCAATGATCTGCCCGGTAATGAACGGCGCATCGCAGATCAGGAACGCGATGGTTCCGGCAATATCATCAGGATTGCCGGTTCGGGCCAGCGGGGTCTTGTCGAGAATCGCCTGCTGCGCGGATTTATCCATCTCGGCGTCGCCCTCGGGCCAGAGGATTGCGCCTGGTGATACGCCGTTGACCCGCACCCCCGGCGCCAGGTCTTTTGCCCAAGAGCGCGTGAGGGCCGCCAGGCCCGCCTTGCTGGCGCAGTAAAGTGGGTGATCATCGATGGGTCGTTCGCTGTAAATATCGATCAGATTTACCACGCTGCCGTGGTTTCGGCGCAGCTCAGGCAGGCACGATTGAAGCAGAAAGAACGGGGCCCTGAGGTTGGTGTTCAGAATCGTGTTCCAGTCGTCTTCGGTGGCGTCTGCGGTCGGAGTGGGGTAGAACACCGAAGCATTGTTGACCAGCGCGTCCAACCGATTCCAGTGGGCGAGAGCGTCGCTGGCCAGCCGTTTCACCTCGGATGTCTGGCTGAGATCAGCCTGGAGAGCGCAGGCGGAATCCGGCCGTTGCCGGTTCATGTCGTCGATCAGGTCCTGGGCCTGCTGTTCCCGGCTCCGGTAGTGAATCACCAGGTTCCACCCTCGCTGGTGGAGGGCCCGGGCCGTTTGTGCCCCAAGACGGTGAGCCGCGCCGGTGATCAGGGCAACGGGTGTTGTGGCTGCCATGGTGCTTCCTCAGTCTTTGGTGTGGGCGATGGCATCGCGGATACGTTCAAGGCGTTCATGGCGGATCGCGTCGCCAAGTTCCTTGCCTTTATAGCCCTGCGCCAGGAGGGCTTTCGGCTCGACGCCGGTAGCCGCCTTCGATGCGGTTCGAAGCAGGTTTAGTGGGGGGAAATCGGCGGACAGCGTACATTCGAGCACGTTAAGAAGTTGCGAAAAACGTTCCGGGCGGCGCCAGAAATCCGCCTGATCCAGTAGGTTCAGCAGGGCATCGGCTTCAGGGTTATGGGGATCAGAATTCCGTAGCTGCGGCGTAAAGGCTGTCACCAGTCGAGCCAGGTTCTGACAGTCATTGGGGGCTTTTAAGGCCTTGGCTCTCGCCAGAGCTACCGGTTCATCCAGGGATGACAACAGGGCTGCAAAACGTTCTTCGGTGTCGGTATCTGCCCGGTTATGGACGCATCGAAGCGCTGCCATCGCCCTGGTAAATACCGCAGACGAGGTGATTTCCGGAATCAGTACCGCCAGGGCGCCACAGTCGCGGAGGACTTCGAAAAATGCCTCGGGTGCCTTTTCATGCAGCGCCCGCTGGAATTCCTGCCAGACCCGTTCGGGAACCAGATGGTCCACTTCTCCGCTAGCCACCATGCCCTTCATCAGGGCCATGGTCTGGTCGCACACGGTAAACCCCAGGGGGTGGAAACGGGCTGCGAACCGGGCGGTGCGCAGTATTCTCAGCGGATCTTCGGCGAAGGCTTCCGAGACATGCCGAAGCTTGCGATCATCAATGTCACGGCGGCCGTTAAACGGGTCGACCAGTTCTCCGCCCTCGGTTCTGGCCATGGCGTTGATGGTCAGGTCCCGTCGTTTCAGATCCTGTTCCAGGGTGACATCCGGCGCACTGTAAACGGTGAAGCCATGATAGCCGCGCCCCTGTTTCCGCTCGGTGCGAGCCAGGGCATATTCTTCCCGGGTGCCGGGGTGCAGGAATACCGGGAAGTCCGAGCCCACCTGTTTGAAGCCTTTGGACAGCATCTCCCGGGGCGTGGCGCCGACGACAACCCAGTCCCGGTCCTTGACCTCAAGGCCGAGTAATGAGTCACGTACGGCACCGCCAACCAGATAAGCCTGCATGAAATGTCTGATTCCTTCCGGAGAGTGTATCGGGGGATTATCCGGTTCCCGGGCAGGGCAGGCAAACCTGAGCGGTGCCGGGTTACAAAAAAGCCCGCCCAGGTAACCCCGGGCAGGCTTTGATTGGAGGTTGAGGTCAGATGAAACTTTCATCTGGCCTCACTTTCAGCGTTTAATCAGAACGCGGTGCCAAGTTCGAGGGCGGCACCCGCATCGGCATCGCTGTACAGGGCGCCGATGTCGAGGCGTACGCCGACAATGTTCAGGCCAAGACCGGCGGTGAACTGGGTCTTCTCTTCAATGCCGTCGTTGTCATCGTTGCTGGCCAGGTTGTGGCGAACACCGATACGGAGCTGGGCATACCGGAAGGCGTCGAACTCTGCACCGAGGGCGGCCCACTGGGTATCGTCCTCAAAGCCGAAAGCCTCCTTTTTGGTCAGGTCGATTTCGGCGGTGACAACGTGGTAGTCGCTCTTGTGGGCGATGCCAGCGGTGACCATGGGGTCCAGCTTCAGTGTCCGAACTTCCTCTCCGAGCAAAGGCCGGCTGGCAGCAGAATCCAGTTCCATGGGAATCAGGTTCTTAACGACAATCCCCGTGTTCCACTGGTTTGCTTCGCCGAAGCTGTAGGCCGCTCCTACATCGAGGTTGAAGCCGCTTTTGTCGGTCTGGTACTGATCGCTGTCGAACTCGTCATCCTCGAATCCAGATACGGATTCGGTGTACTGAAATGTACGAAGCTCCACATATTTCGGTGACAGGCCAAGTTGGAAGCTGGAGCCGTCCTGCAACTCGAAGGCGCGAGCGAAGCTGATACCGACTTCACCTACGGCGGATGCCAGAATTTGTCCCTGGGAACTAAGATTAAGGCTGTCATCCGGGTTGGTGATCTGGTCAATGGCGGTCTTGACGTCCTGAGGGGTCCCGGCCGTGGCGATTGTGTCGAGCGCGTTGATGTCCTGATCCGACACATCGCCGCGAACCGTTGCTGTCAGATTGGCATTGGTGAATACCCCGACGGACAACGACTGGCCTGGCACCCCAAGGCTGAGCCCGAGGCCCGCGTTCACACGCATCGTGTCTCTGTCGAATTCGGTCAGGCGGTTGCTCAGGTCAGAGGCGCCGTCCCGGATACTCTGCGGATCGTCGTTGTTTGGATCGAACCCCGAGGCCACAGACTCCAGATCGGTGATCACGTCCTGGATATCATCCACCTGGTCAATGGTTTCCTCTTCATCCGCGGCCCGCGCATTCACGGAAGGCAGCATCAGCCCGAAGTCATCGTTCCAGCTGTGGTGGTCTGCAGCGAGCATCGCCGGGTTACTCATTGGCGCCGTTGAAGGCGTTGCTACAGCGACCCCGGTGCCGCCCATGGCAAAAGAGCGGGCAGACATAAAAGACTGGGGGCTGGCCAGTGCAGCGGAGGTGGCAATGGAGAGGCCAATGGCAACTGAAAGTTTGGTCAGACGGTGTCCGGTCATGAAGAATCCCGTTGTTAAAAAGGCAAAATAAATATTACGTAGAGGAAAGGTTAATGCAGAACCTTTTCCAGCACATGACCTATGGGGTAACGGTTTGTTTTTGATGTGTAAACGGAGGCAGTTTTTTGCCGCATCGGGGTGGTGGATGGATGCGTCCTGGCCGTGTTGATTGAAATATCAGTGGGTTAGAAAAACTGGCGTAATTCTTTCATGGAGAACCGGAAATGATGTTTTCTGGAGACACCCAATGAACCTTCGCTGGATACTCATGCCTCTGCTGGTGACGACGGTTGCTGCCTGTGCGCCGGTTGGCAGTTACCAGGAAGACGACGGCAGCCAGTCCCGTCAGGACACCGAGCTGGAGCCAATCACCGTGCGGGTGAGCGGCCTGGGTACCTACGAGGATGTTGCGGCTGATCGTTCAAATACCCGCAAGCGCCTGATGGCCCGGCGTGCCTCTCAGCTCGACGCCTACCGCAACCTGGTTGAACGGGTCTATGGCACCGTGGTCTACGGCAGTTCCACCGTCAATGATTTTGTCCTGCGCAACGACATGTTTCGAACCTACGTTGACAGTTATATTCGCGGAGCCAAGCTGGTCGCTGTGAACGAGCACAGCGACGGTGTGTTCGAAACCGTGATGGAGCTGAAGCTGGAGCCACGCTTCCGGGCCTGTGTTGCCAAAGTGGCAGATGACCAGGTTCAGGATCTTTGCCCCATTCCCATGCCGCAGGAGAACGACAGCGTAGGGGATGTGCAGAGCAAGGGCGTGGATTCCCTCTATTACCTTGAGTGATTGGAAACTATGAAGCGTTTGTCGTCACTGATCGTGCTCGGGGCACTGACCCTGGCTCTGGTTTCCGGCGCCCATGCCGTCGTCCTCGAGGGTGTGGGGCACGCCAATATCCATAACGGTGATCTGGATGCCGCCCGGGCTGAAGCCCGCAAGGCCGCGATCCGGGACCTCTCTCTGCAGTACGAGGCCCGGGTAAGCACTCATGACACCATGGAAAACGGGGTTATCACCGAATCCCGGATGGATCTGGCATCAACCGCCCGGGCCCGGAACGTGCGGATTATCGATGAGTACCAGAACGGCAACCTGTTGAGGGTGATTGTCCGCGGAGATATCAGCGAGAGTCGCAGCCAATGCGGTGCCGGAGATGCCGGCCGGCTTAAAAAGCGGGTCGCGGTCACCGGGTTCCCGGTGCTTTACCCGGATCAGGCCAGGGTGGGCCGTATTGACGATGCCGGCGAGATCTTGCCGCAGCAGCTCCAGCAACGTCTGGTGGCTCGGGGCGGGCTGCAGGTTTTCGGCGCGACCACTTCCCGGATGTTCACCGACCTGTTGAACGCACCCACGGTTCAGCAGGGCGATAATCGATTGACCAATGTGCTCGAGCTTGCCCGGGAAATGGGTGTGCAGTTCGTGGTGACCGGCGTGATCCGGGATCTCGGCGTTGCTGACCCTTCGGCGTGGGGCACCTCCGTGCTGGATCGGATGCAGCGCGGCATTGGTGCGGTGGATCAACGGCGTCGGTTCGCCGCTGATCTCATTATTTTCGACGGGTTCAGCGGTGCCCCCGTACTTCGGCAGCGATTTGCAACGGCGGCGGACTGGGATGCCGGGCCTGGAAGCTCTGCTGGATTCGGTTCTTCGGGGTTCCAGAAAACCGCCTATGGTCAGTCGGTAAATGGGATTATCGAGGATATGGCAGTGGCTGTGACCGAGGCACTGGCGTGTCAGCCTTTTATTACCCGGATAGCGCGGGTTGAGGGGCATTCGGTAACCCTGGAATCAGGTGCTACCGCCGGGCTCCGGCCCGGTGACGAGCTGAAACTTTACCGGAGCAAGCGGTATCTGGATTCCCCCGAGGATTCGCCGGAACTGCAGGACAGTGAGGTTTCGGTAACTCTCGATAAGGTACAGCCACACTTCAGTCGCGGTACCATGCCGCAGGTCGGCGACATGGTGAATATCCAGAGAGATGATATCGCGATTATCTGGTAGTGCGGGTGGGCATCAATTGCTGGCAGCGGCCACCTCAGCGGCGGCAATGTCCCGGATCTTGCCGACCATGGCCCGAAGTCCGTTGCCGCGGGTCGGAGAAATGTGCCGAAACAGGTCCAGCTGCTCAAACAACTCATCGATGTCTGTGGCCAGCAGGTCCCTCGGGGTCTTGCCGTTCAGGGCAACCAGGATGATGGCAGCCAGGCCGCGGACAATCATGGCGTCGGAATCAATCAGCAGGTACAGGCGGCCACTGGCTTCATCGTAGTGGTGAATCAGCCAGACCTGGCTCTGGCAGCCGTGAACGTAGTTTGCTTCAACCCTGGATTCTTCCGGAAAGGCAGGAAGCTGTTTGCCCAGATCAATGATAAAAGCGTAGCGCTCTTCCCAGTCGTCCAGCAGTTCAAAGCCATCCAGAACGTCTTCCAGCGTAGTGTCTTTGCCCAGGGGGTTGTTCAGAAAGTCCTGTTCACTGGCAGTCATTTACAGCATTCCCAGTTCGAGTTTGGCTTCGTCGGTGAGCATGTCGTTGCTCCAGGGCGGATCGAAGGTCAGTTCAACGGTCACCTTGTCCACGTTGGGCACGTGCTCCAGCTTGGTTTTCACATCCTCGGTAATGACCGGGCCCATGCCGCAGCCGGCGGCAGTCAGGGTCATCAGGACGTAGACATGGTTGCCGTCTTCGGTGCCATTTTCAATCTTGCAGTCGTAAATCAGGCCCAGATCGACCACGTTCACCGGGATTTCCGGATCGTAGCAGTTCCGCATGGCTTCCCAGACCTGGTTTTCGTTGACGGTGCCGTCTTCTGGCGTTTCGAAGCTGCTTTCCAGCGGCTTCTTGCCAAGTGCATCGGCGTCGTGGCCTTCAATCCGGGCAAGGTTGCCGTTCACGGCGACCGTGAAGGTGCCTCCCAGTGACTGTGTGATGGTCACAAAGGTGTCCGACGGAATCATGATTTCGGTTCCGGAGGGAACAAGGCGGGCTTCCACCTCGCGTTTGGTCAGGACCACTTCCCGTTCTTGCATGCCTGTTCTGGCCTCGCTTTTTCTCAATCTCTGGTGTCGGATTACGCTTCGCTAATCCGACCTACAAACTCATGGTCGGGTCAGGCGACTGTGAAGCTCTCGCCGCACCCGCATTCGGCGGTGGCATTCGGATTGCGGAACTGGAACATGGAGTTCACGCCCTCAGTCACAAAATCGATCTCGATGCCGTTCACCAGTGGCAGATGCTCTTCTTTCACAAAGACATCAACCCCATCAATGTGAAACACCCTGTCATCGGTTGCGACGTCTTCCACCCACTGGGTTTCGTATTTGAAGCCGGAGCAGCCACTCTTCTTGATGGCCAGCCGAATGCCCTTGGCGTCCGGCTTTTTCTCCAGCTGTTTGCGCACGTGCTTGACCGCGCTGGGCGTCATGGTGACGGCAACGGTCGGGGTGAAGACTTCGGCTGTCATGATTCCACCTCCATCAGGCAAACAGACGCTGGACTTTTTGCAGGGCGGTAAACAACGTATCCACCTCGTCCAGAGTATTGTAGAACGCGAATGACGCCCGGGCTGTACCGGGAACTCCATAGAAATCCATCAGCGGCATGGCGCAATGGTGGCCGGTGCGGATCGCAATACCCTGCTGATCCAGCAGCGTGCCTATATCACTGGGGTGCAGGCCGGCAATTTTAAAGGACATGACCGGCACTTTCTGTTTCGCGGTGCCGATGATTTCCATGCCTGGCACCGTTTCCACCAACTGGTTGGCCCGCTCAAGCAGTGCGGCCTCGGCCGCTTCCATGGCGGTGCGATCCAGGCCGTTCAGGTAGTCAATGGCGGCCCCCAGTCCGACTGCCTCGGCAATCGCCGGCGTGCCGGCTTCAAATTTGTAGGGCAGGGTGTTCCAGGTAGTGCGCTCGAACGAGACCCGCTCAATCATCTCGCCGCCACCCTGGTACGGAGGCATTTCTTCCAGCAGCTGGGCCTTGCCGTACAACACACCAATACCGGTGGGGCCGAACAGCTTGTGAGAAGAGAACACGTAGAAATCGCAACCAAGCGCCTGAACATCCGGCTGGTAATGCGGTACCGCCTGGGCGCCGTCCACCAGGGTAATGATGCCGTGGGCCTTGGCCTGCTCGATCAGGGCGGCTATCGGGTTCACGGTGCCAAGCACGTTGGACACATGGGTGATGGCCAGGACCCGGGTTTTGTCGTTGAGCAGGCTGGTGAAAGACTCCAGATCCAGTTCGCCCTCAGGTGTCACCTGGATCGGAACCACTTTCGCCCCGGTGCGCTCGGCAATCATCTGCCAGGGCACAATGTTGGCATGGTGCTCCATGTGGCTCACCAGAATTTCGTCGCCAGCTTTCAGGCGCGGGGCCAGGCCGTTGGCGACCAGGTTGATGGCTTCGGTAGTGCCACGGGTCCAGATGATCTCCCGCGTGCTTTCTGCATTCAGGAAGCTACGGACCGTTTCACGAGCACCCTCGAAAGCGGCGGTGGCCCGGTCTCCGAGCGTGTGGGCTCCGCGGTGCACATTCGAGTGCATCTCCCGGTAATACCGGTCCATGGCGTTCAGCACAGCCTCTGGCTTCTGGGCCGACGCACCGTTATCCAGATACACCAGGGGCTTGCCGTTCACCTGCTGAGACAGGATCGGGAAATCCCGGCGAATCGCATCCACATCGAAAGTGGTGCGCTTGGCGGTGCTTGCCACGGACAGATCGGTCATAACCGGTTACGCCTCCTGGAATGTCTGTTCGAAGAAGTGGTTCAGCCGACCCTGGACCGTTTCACGCACTGCTTCAACCGGAATCTGCTCCACCAGTTCGTTGATAAAGGCCATGGTGAGCAGGACGTTTGCCTGGCGCCGGCCAATACCCCGTGAAACCAGGTAGAACAGCGAGATCTCATCAAGCTGGCCGATGGTGGCGCCATGGGCACATTTTACGTCATCGGCGTAGATTTCCAGCTCCGGCTTGGTATCAATCTCTGCACCATTGGACAGCAGCAGGTTTTTGTTGTTCATATTCGCATTGGACTTCTGGGCGTCCTGGTGGATATGAATCCGGCCGTTGAATACCGCGTGGGACTGGTCTGCCGCAATATTGCGATAAGTCTCTTCGCTGTTGCAGTGGGCCGCTACATGCTCAATCGTGGTGTGGTTGTCGTAGTGCTGTTTGCCCTGGGTGACAACCACGCCGTTGAGCTTGCACTCGGCGCCTTCGCCCTCCAGCCGGACCTGCAGGTCGTGCCGGCGCAGGGGGCCACCAAAACCAACCGTGTGGCTTTCAAAGCGGGAACTGCGTTGTTGCAGAACGCCGGTAGAGCCGATGTGCTGGACATTCTCGCCTTCCATATTCAGGCGGATACTGGTGACGTTGGCGCTGTCAGCCAGGCTGAACTCGGTGACGGTGTTGACCATAACCTGGGCCGATCCGCTGGAAATGTATTCCTCTACCAGCATAATCTGGCTGTGACGGCCGGCATCCACGAAAATGCGCGGAAAGGCCGAACCACTGGCCTCGGCAGTCACTTCGTGCACGATAAACAGAGGTTGGTCGAGCACGGCATCCGGCTTGAGGGTGATCAGCAGGCCGTCTTCAAATCGGGCTGAATTCAGCCGGGCCATCTGGACAGCCTTGTTGTCCAGGGTGCTGTCCAGGCGATCCGCCAGTTCAGTCGCTTCTGCGTCGCTCAGGTCACCGAAACTCTTGATGCTGATGCCGTCCAGATCCGGGTATTCGCAGGCTTCCGGCATCATCACGCCATTAAGAAAGGCGACCTTGTAACCGGGCACCGCCAGGCTGCTGCCGGTCTTGCCTTCCGCCGGCAGGGAAATGGCCATGTCGTCGGTGAGCTTCAGGTACTTGCTCGAGTATTTCCAGTTTTCCGTTTTCCGGGTCGGCAACGGCATGTCGACCAGTGCCGTTCCCCGTTGCTTGCGCAGGGCCAGCAGGGGCTCCGGCAATGACTGACCGGCCGGATGCAGGAACGCGGTGGAAAGCGTGGGTGCTGGTTTCATTCCGCGACCTCCCGTTTAGTTGGCAGAACTGGTGGCTGAACTGTCGGCAGTTTCTTCATCCTTGATGCCCAGCCAGCCGTAGCCGCGTTCTTCCAGCTCCAGGGCCAGTTCGCGGCCGCCGGATTTAACAATCCTGCCCCCGGCCAGCACGTGCACATAGTCCGGGACAAT
>NZ_JAWLCH010000025.1:0-31374 GCF_041687235.1 Marinobacter sp.
GCGATGACGCCCTTGCCCTTCTCCTAGCCTTCGGCTCTGCGAACACCTGGCAGGAGGACTTTCACCTCCCTAGTTCTGTGCCATGCCCGGCACACACGCGAAAACGAAGCGGCGCGTCTCACGCGTCCGCCTTGCGTGACTGGTTATGTCTCTCTTTGGTCTCTCTTTGGTCCCGGCTCTGGACATATTGAACAGAACGGAATTGGTCGAACTTCCAATTGGAGGGGTGTCGGAGGGTGACCTTTTTTCTGTGAAGGTTAGAGGGCCTTCGACCAAACTGATGAAAGTTGATCAAACCCAATGTCCCCGCCAACGACGCGAAAACGGCTTCAGTGTCATTTGCGTAAGCCAACCTAGCCTTTCCAAACTCAACAATTTCGTCCAGTTCATCATGCCATTCAGAATCCGCGATCTCGACGGTAGACCGAGCCGTTGTGGAAATAGAATCGAGAATTTTCTTGGCGTACTTCTTCCACACTCTGACGCTGGTAGCGTGCTTTACTTCCATCCAAGCATCGCGGCCAAACAGGTTCTCCACAAGGGATTTCATTCCATAGGCTTCTTCCAAGTTGTGCCTCAAACTCATAACTCCTTGTAGACATAACAGCTAATTATACGAACGCGTTCGTATATCACCCGTTCGTGAAACTCCATTCAAACGCGCTCAAATAACAGTAGCTTCTTCAATAGAAACAACCGCTTGAGCACCAACTACCACGGCTACCGCCGGAGTTATACGCCCTCTTTCGAGCAACTCCTGCTCCCACCGTGGGCGTATAATTACACCCTTCCTTTTCCAACTTTCCAAGCCTATCAGATAGTTACCTTCATTTCTCATCCTGCATTTCGGAGTTTTGCGAACGCGTTCGTATAACTCCGACATGCACTCCCAGCTTAGTGCAGTTTCCCTTTTCTGCAGTCACCCTGTAAGAAGGCACTGCCGGCTGGTATCGTCTGCTTCCCAATTTCGTGCGGTACTGGAGATTCACTGTGAAAAGTTGGTTATTCCTGGGCATTGCCATTGTTGCAGAGGTGGTGGCAACCAGCGGGCTGAAAGCCAGTGAAGGGTTCACCAAACTCTGGCCCAGCCTGCTGGTGATTGCGGGCTATGCCGTGGCCTTTTATTTCCTCTCGATCACACTGAAGGAAATCCCGGTGGGCGTGGCTTATGCCATCTGGGCGGGGATGGGCGTTGTACTGGTTGCACTTATCGGCTGGCTGATTTACGGGCAAAACCTGGATGCCGCCAGTGTGATCGGGATGGCGCTGATTGTTTCCGGTGTTGTGGTGATCAATGTATTCTCCAAGTCAGTCGCTCACTGATCTGTCGGCATAACCGGAGCCCATTCAGATGCACCTCCCTTTCTGGCTGACCACCGCCCTGCTCTTTCCGGTACTGCTTTACCAGGGCAGGCAGGCGCGCCGCACAACGCCCAGGCTACCAGAAGCCGGCGGTTCACCGAGTGGTCAATACGGTGAAGGAACGCCGGCCAGGCGAATTCTGGTAATTGGCGAATCCACGGCGGCCGGTGTTGGCGTTGAAACCCACGATCAGGGCCTGGCCAGCCAGTTGGCGAAGCAGATTCATGAGCACACCGGCCAGACCATTGCCTGGCACACCTTCGGGGTCAACGGCATTCGGCTGGGAGCGCTGATTCGCGAGCTGGAAACCGCCGAATTGCCAGAGGCGGATGTGGTGCTGTTGAGCATGGGGGTGAACGACACCACGGGGTTCACTCCCCGTTTTCGTTTCCGCCGGCAGTTGCGGAAATTGCGCCAATTGCTCGCGCCACGATATTCGGTGCCCGTGCTGCTTCTCAGCGTGCCGCCCATGCACTTGTTCACGGCGCTGCCTTCGCCGCTTCGGTATGTGGTAGGTTGGCGGGCACGGCAGTTGGACAACCTCTATATCCGCCTCGCACGACGGTTTCCCGAAGACTTCCGCTACGTAAACTATCCGGTGGTCACCGACCCTGAGCTTCTGGCCAGTGATGGTTATCACCCCGGCCAGAAGGGCTACCGGTATATTGCTGAGGCACTGGCAGACAAGGCCATTCCTGAAAAACTTTTCAGTGGAGAAAACCAGTCCAACTGATATATTAATTCCATCCAGTCAAATCCCGTTGTGGTGGTAGTAGTAGGGAGAAGCGTGCAGACAGGAAGCGCGTTTTACTGCTGTCAGCCCAGCCTGCAATTCCGATCTCCTCTGAGTCAGCCCGAAGGGCGATGGCTTTCTGGCCATAGTGGCCGCTACGTAATGCCGAACGGCATGTGTCATTGAGGAGTGATGAAATGAAAACTGCTCTTTGTCTGTTCCAACCCAACCGTTCCATCCTTGCCGCAGCCTGCCTGGGTTTTGCCAGTGTTGCGCTCGCCGCCGACCCAGTCGTTTTCACCGGAGCCCCAGTGCCGGTCGGCAATGGCACCGCACGCGTGGAAGTCATTGCTAACGGGATGAACGAGCCTGAATCTGTATCTGTCGTCATGACAAAGGATGCCCTTCAGGGGCTTCCCGAGGTTCAGGGCAACCAGATGGTCTGGGAGTTTTCATTACCCATGCCGGATGCAGGCCCCAAGACGGGATACGATCACGTGGTTCTTGACTGGAACCCGGCTGGCCATATTCCTGATGGGGTCTACACGGTTCCCCACTTCGACGTACATTTCTACCTGATCAGCAATGGTGAGCGTGAAGCGATTACCTTCCATGGCGAGGGCCGTGAACTGGCCATGGCAGTACCAGACCCACAACTTGTGCCAGCTGGCTACGTGATCCCGCCAGATGCAGCTGTGGACAGGATGGGAATGCACGGCCTGGACCCTGCCGGGCATGAATTCCATGGCCAACCATTCAGCCACAACTTCATCTACGGCTATTACAAGGGCGAACTGATGTTCGTTGAGCCGATGGTATCCCTGGCCTTTCTGGAGTCGCTCCCGGAAATGACGTCACCGGTAAAGCAACCCCAGCGGTACAGCTACCCGGCCTGGTATCCGGCAACCTACCGGATTGGGTTTGATGCCGGTAAGGGTGAGTACACCATTGCGCTCCAGAACCTGGCCAGGTTTGACTGAATCTGCCTCAGGGCGCCAGCTTGCGCTTCAGCGCCTTGGAAACCGAAAGCGGCAGGCTGGGCAATGAGCGCAGCATCCAGGGCAGTATCCGGCGCTTGACCCCGCTCAGGGATTCCGGGATCACCGCCTCAATGAGGTGGGGCCCCGGCATTCTCTGGGCGTATTCCAGGGCTTTTGCCATTTCCTCGGCGGTGTGTACCCGCACGGCGTGAACGCCCATGCCATTGGCCATTTCCGCGAAGTTGATCACCGGGCCCCGCAGGTCCAGCTGGGATTTGGCTTTTTCTCCGGCCTCTTCCGCGCCTACCCGCTCCAATTCGATGTTGAGCACGGAGTAAGAGGCGTTGTTGAAGATGATGGAGGTTATGTTCAGCTGTTCCCGGGCCATGGTCCACAGGGCCTGAATGGTGTACATGGCGGTGCCATCGCCAATCAGGGCGATAACCGGCCGATCCGGGCAAGCCACGGCGGCACCTACGGCATTGGGCAGGCCCTGGCCGATGGCGCCGCCGGTGAGGGTGATCATGTCGTGGCGGGGCGCGCCGGCGGTCATTACCGAGAGCATCAGGCTCGAGGTGATGCCTTCGTCCACGATGATGGCGTTCTCTGGCATCAGTTCACCCACTGCTTTGCAGACTTTCTCGGCGGTGAGCTTTCCCCGTGGCCGGCCCGGCCGTTTTGCCGGTTGTAGCTTCGGTTCGGCCTGGCTGGCGCCAACGGCGTCGTTGAGTTTGTTCAGGCTGGCCAGGATGTCCTGGTCGGGCGCCACCAGGGTGTGTACCTGGCAGGTATCCGGCACCAGGTAGCTCTTCTTGCCGGGATAGGCGAAGAAGGAGACCGGCGCCTTGGCGTCCACCAGGATCAGTTGTTCCACATCCGTCAGTTGCACAGTGGCCAGTTCAGCCAGGTAGGCCAGGCGCTCGATGTATGGCAGGCCGGCGCCACGCTCAATGCGAGTGGGGAAGGTCTCCGCCAACAAGGTAACGCCGCTGTGGGCAGCCAGTTTGGCGGCCGCCAGCATGCTCGGTTCGCGCAGGGAATGGCCGCCCATCAGCAGGGCGGTTCTCTTGCCGGAACGGATGGCCGAGGCAATGGCCTCAACCGTGGCATCGTCTGCCGGCTCCGGCGTCGGCGGCGCCAGGGGGGCACTGGGTACTCCGCCCTCCCCCCAGGACACGTCGGCCGGCAATATCAGCGTGGCAACCTGCCCGGGCGCTGTGCGGGCAGCGGCAATGGCTTCGGCGGCATCCTGGCAGAGGGTTTCCGTGCTCTTGGCCGTGCGTACAAACCCCGGGGACACGTTGCGGGCAACGGTCTCGATATCCGACTGCAACTGGGCATCGTACTTCACGTGGTAGGTGGCATGGTCACCCACAATGTTGAGCACCGGCACCTTGCCCTTGCGGGCGTTGTGCAGGTTGGCCAGGCCGTTGCCGAGCCCACAGCCCAGGTGCAACAGCGTGGCGGCGGGTTTGTCGGCCATTCGGGCGTAGCCATCAGCGGCGCCGGTGGCCACACCCTCGAACAGGGCAAGAACCGCCCGCATTTTGGGCTCGTCATCCAGGGCGGCCACAAAGTGCATTTCACTGGTGCCGGGGTTGCTGAAGCAGACCTCAACTCCGGCATCCACCAGGGTTTTCATCAGGGCTTGTGCGCCGTTTGTCATTATTGTTCTCCAAGCTTTCCGGGTTCAGGGTTTCGGTTAAATAATTTGCCCATAGAATTCAGCCTCCGGCCACGATGGAGCGCACCGCTGCCCGGGCCGTCATGATGCACCCCGGGAGGAATGTACCTTCCAGGGAACGTTTGCCGTTGGCACCACCGCCACCGAAGCCGGCGGCCTCGCCCACACAGTAAAGGCCGCCAACAGGCTGCCCCTGGGCGTTGAGGACGCGGCTCTGCAGATCGGTTTGCAGGCCACCCAGGCTCTTGCGGGTAATCAGTTGCATGCGAATGGCGATGTAGGGGCCGGCGCCCGGTTTCTGCAGCGGGGCCGGCTTGCAGGTGCGCAGGCGGTCCGGCTTCCATTCCCGGGCGTGCTGGATCATGCGGATCTGGGGATCGTCATGGAGACTGGTGCCTGCCGCGAAATTGGCATCGAAGGCATCGGCGGTGGCTTTTAGCGTTGCCGGGTTGATGTCGTTGGAACAGGTGAGCGCGTTCATTTTGCCAGCCAGCTCAGTAAGGCTGTCCGCCACCAGGAAATCCCGGCTTTCATGCTGCATCTGCCGCACCAGGGCGTGGTTGCCCAGCAACAGTTCTTTCACGAACAGGGGGAACTGTTTGTCCCGGATGCGGGCGTTGTGCTCGGCGCCGGAGATGGCAAATTCCTTGGCGGCAATGCGCCAGTTCAGCAGGTGCCAGGTCCAGGGCTTTTCCTGTTCCGCCACCCGTTGGCAAAGCCAGTGGGTATCAAAGCCGGTCACCAGGGGTTCCGGGCCAATCCGTTCACCCCGGTGGTTCAGCCACAGGGCCGATTTGCAGGGGATGGTGGAAAGGCCGTGGCCGGGAAAGTGGGGGTACGGATGCGGGAAGCCGGCCGCGTAGTTCCACATTTCGCCAGCGTGGGTAATCCGGCCTCCGAGGGTGTCGGCCACCCAGTGATGCATGCGGCCATCGGCATAGGGGTGCGCACCGTTCAACATGCGGGTGGGTTGTGGGCGATCAACCGGCCAGTTGGCGCGGCATTCCGTGTGGCTGCCGTTGATACCGCCGGTGGCCATTACTACCGCGGCGGCTGAAAAACGGACTTCTTCACCGGTGGCTTCATTGACAGCCAGGGCCCCACTCACTTTTCCCGCTTCGTGGTCCAGTTCAGTAATGCGATGCCGGTGCAGCAGGGTGAGCTTGCCGCTGGTGTTCTCCCGGTGCAGCGCCGTCATCAGGCACCGGACCAGTTCCCGGGCCGTGCCCCAGACCACATGGTAACGAGGCAAACGGTTACCATCGCCGAAACGGCCACGCTCAACCCAGTTCACGGCCGGCAGGAACTTGATGCCCTCGTTGCTGAGCCAGTCGTAGACCTCGGAGCGTGAATGCTCCACATAGTAACGGGCCCATTGCAGGGGCCATTCATCGTCGGGGGCCAGCTCGCCGAAGCTGAGCCAGTCGTCCAGGGCAACCTCCGGTGTGTCCGCAATCTTCATGCGCTTCTGCAGCGGCGTGCCCACCAGCATCATGCCGCCAAAGGCCCACAGGGCCAGGCCTCCCATGCGTTCTTCGGTATCCCGGTCTGCCAGGGTGACGGACTTGCCGGCGCGCAGGCCTTCCAGGGCCGCGACAATACCAGCCAGCCCTCCACCGACTACCAGAATATCTGAGGTAATTACCTTGGCCATATCGCATCCGACCTGATCGCAATGAGTTGTCAGCTTTAAAGATATACCGGTACCATGGCTTTAAAATTGACTTCAGAGGCCAAGAAAATTGACATTAGAGGCCACGGTTTCCATTGGCTGGGTCAACACCGTGATCGGTGCTGCAGAAAGGCTGTCGGTATCGGCCGAGCAACTGCTGGCCGCGGCGGGTATTTCGCACTCTGCCTGCGAACTGGAACGCTGGCCGATCGACGATATTACCCGGTTCTGGCACGCCGCCGAACGCTGCACCGGCGACCCGGGCTTCGGCCTGAAAGTGGGTGCGGAGTTCTCCCCCATGAGCATCAGTGGCGTCGGTTTTGCGCTGCAGTCGGCCGCCACCCTGCGGGAAGCCATTGTGATGGTGCAGCGTTTCCAGCGGCTGATCTCCGATGGCGGGCGTTTCCAGGTTGTCGCCGGCAACGCTGCCACCTGGCTGGTTTACCATCCCAGGCAGGGCCGGCTGGCGTTCAGTCCGCATCAGATTGAGGCGGTGCTGGCCTCGGTGGTGGGCTTCGGAAGCTGGGTCACCGGCACCCGCATGCAGCCCTCGCGGGTGCAATTCAGTCAACCCCGGCTGGGGCCATTGGCAGGCTACCAGACTGTGTTTAACTGCCCAGTGGAGTTCGAGCAGGCATTCAGCGGCGTGCTGGTGGACAATTCTGTTCTGGACCAGTCCCTGCCCCAGGCGGACCCTCAGCTTGCGCAAGTGCACGAGCGCTACACAACCGCCCGCCTCGCCGCGCTTTCCATCAACAGTGCCTCAGTGCCGGAAATACGCAGATGGCTCACCGCTCGCATCGGGCCGGTGCTACCCCGCCGGGCAGACGCAGCGGAAGCCCTGGGCATCAGCGAACGCAGCCTTGCGCGGCGGCTCCGTGAACAGGGCCACACCTTCGATGGGCTTGTTGACGACGTACGCCGCGAAAAGGCCCTGCAGGCGGTTGCCGATTCCACCTCTTCCCTGCCGGAAATCGCCGAAGCGCTGGGGTTTGCCGAGGTAAGCACGTTTTACCGCGCATTCCGCCGCTGGACGGGCATGCCGCCGGGGCGGTGGCGCAAGCAGCGCGCTGTGCTATTGTGATCGACAGGGCCAAACCCGAAGTAAGCGTGCAGTGGGTGAAGCCCTGGCAACAAATCGACACGGAGGTAATCTTTATGCATATCGCAAAAGAAGATGTACCTGTTCGGATCGATGCACCCGGTGCAATAGCTCGGCAGAAAACCGATTTCGGTGATGTCACGGGCTACGGGAAGATGGGCGCTGAGTATTTTTCGTTTGGCGCCGGCACCGATATCACTGACTTGCTTCACGGGCTTGAAAACGACAGTTGTCAAAGCCCCCATTGGGGATATGTTGTTAGCGGTGAAATTACCGCGATTTACACCGATGGCGAGGAAGAAACTTCCCGCAGTGGTGATCTGTTCTACTGGCCTCCCGGGCACAGCGTGAGGGCAGAAGCAGACACCGACATTGTGATGTTCAGTCCACAGCACGAGCATGGCGAGGTAATCGACCACATCGGGCGTCAGGTCAGCGGCTGATCCGTTGACAGCACCCCAGACTGTGAGGAAGGGGTGGCTGTCCCTTTCCTCACAGCTCTTGGGGCCTCCGACTAGTCTTCCAACTGCCCGGACAACTGCAATTGATCGCGCCCACTTTTTTTCGCGAGATAAAGAGCTTCATCCGTTGCGTTTATGAGGTCATCCGGATTGCATCCATGCTCCGGAGCGGTTGCCAGGCCCGAGGAAAAACGGACTTCCAGTTGACGGTCTCCAAGTGCAATTTCCATGGGGCTGTTCCTGCGACGCCATTCCATCATTCGCTGGTGCGCATCGGCCATTGAAAGCCCGGGCATCATGATCAGGAATTCCTCACCGCCCCACCGGCAAACCACATCCGCTTTTCGCATGCCATCACAGAGCAGTCGGCTGAAATCGACAAGCACCTGATCGCCGGCGGCATGGCCGTATTCATCATTCAGCTGTTTGAAATGATCAAGATCCACCATCATCAGGGTGACCGGATAGTGCTCCCGCTGGGCCCTGCTCAGTTCCCGGTTGAGGCTCTCCAGCAGGTAGCGCCGGTTAAACAGATTGGTCAGAGGGTCACGAATGGCTTCTTCCTGAAGCTGATACTGCAGACGCCGGTTCTCGGCCAGTTGCTGCTCCAGGGTTTCATTGGTCTTTTTCAACGCCACTTCGGCATTGCGCCGGGCGGTTATATCCCGGGAGATGCCGCAGATATACACCGTACTGCCATCCTTGCCCAGCAGAGGTGAAATACTGGTTTCGAAAATGGTAAGCGGCGCGGAATCGAAGCCTTCGGTGGTTTCTTCGTAGCGGATTCTGTGACCGGCGGCGATGGCCTGGGCGTAATTATCCGCTATCCGCTGGTAAAGGTCCGGATCCGGAACAATTTCATCCAGAAAACGGCCGCAGAGCATGGCGTCTGCCTGGCTCATGAACTTATCCATGGCCTCGTTGCAGTAAACAAGACGGTATCGTTCGCCTTCAAGCCGCAACAGGAACACATGATCAGACATGGTATCCAGCATGCCGGTGAGCAGGTGAATATCCGCTGGCTCAACTTCGTTTACCGGGGATGTCACAATAGAGGATCCCTGTTTCCAAGACACGGTTTCACGCCTGACTATAACTTAACCCGCCACGTCGGGTAACAATCTCCTGGAATTTTCTGTAGGGCAGGACGGCTACAACTGGCGCTTGCTCGCATACATGGCCGAATCGGCCTTGCTGACCAACTGACTCGCGGTGTCACCGTCTTCAGGGTACATGGCGGAACCAATACTGCAGGAGACGCGAACGGTTGCTCCGCCAAGGGCAACGGGTAAGGTCAGGATCTCGCGAATCTTGGCCATTGCGTTTTCAACGGAATCGCGGCCATGGACATCCGTAAGCAGCACTGTGAATTCATCGCCACCCATTCTTGCAACGGTATCGGCATCACGGGTGCAATCCCGCAGCCTCTGGGCCATTTCAATGAGCAACTGGTCTCCCGCTTCATGACCCATGGTGTCATTGATCTGCTTGAAATCGTTTACATCCAGATAAAGGAGCGCCAACCGGCCTTCATTCCGGTTTGCCGAGCGCAGGGCGGTTTCCAGGCGATCATAAAACAGAGATCGGTTGGTTAACCCGGTAAGCCCATCATGGTGTGCCAGGAATCGGAGATGTTCCTCGGCGCGCTTGCGCTCCACCACGGTCGCAACCTGGGTCGCCACGAATGCCAGTAGCGACTGATCCGCCTCATCGTATTCCACGGTGGCCGAGGAGTGCTCAATCACCAGTACGCCAAGCACGGTTTCCTGGGAGACAAGCGGTACCGCCAGCCAGTTCGCCACCCCTGAACCCGTATCGTGTCGCAGCCCGAGGCCTTCGCGCGCCGGATCCCGCGATGCCAGCAGTGCTTTTCCCGAGCCGAAAACCTCTGCAAGAGCAGAGTCTGGCGTCACTTGCCAATCGATCCAGCCGTTTTTGGTGCGCCAGTCAGGCAGATTTAGCCGGCCCGACGATGCCTGATGAAAGCCCAGGTACAGATCAGATTCCGGGAACAGTTCGCCAATAATGGAGTACACACCATCGCACAGGGCCCGGAGCGTTTCGGCCTCGTGGGCAGCTTCGGAGATTCGGTAAAGTGCGTTGCGCGTCTGATCTGCTCGCCGCAGTGCCGTGACATCCCGGGCCACAGCAATCCTCAGGCGATCTTCCTCAGACCAGCGGGCTGACCACAGGATGTGCACCGCATGACCATCCTTGTGCAGGTAGCGGTTTTCGAAGTCCGTATGTGAGCGGCCACTCATCACGCGACGGGCCGCATTCAGTGTACGCTCCCGGTCTTCAGAGTGAATGTAGTTTAGAATTGGCGTTCCAATCATTTCTGCGGGAGAGTACCCCAGCAACTGCCAGCAGGCCTCGCTGACAAAGACAATCTGGCCGGATTCATCCACCACGAATACGGTGTCGAGGATGAGATTGACCAGCTTGGGGTAAAGGGGATTGAAATCGATCGTCACAGACCGTCTCCCTTCACGCCCAGCCGGTCCAGATACACGTGAAGCTCTGCCTCGCTCATGTCCACGTATTCGAGCACCCTGCCGTACAACATGGCGGTGGGAACGTTTCGGCCGTTCAGCTCGCGTTGGGTTTCCTGCAATACGTACAGAATGGTGCGTTCGGTGCGGGTAAGGCCGTCCCGGGCGTCAGGAATGACTTCAAGGAGGGCGCGACGATGATGGTCTGGAACAGCCATTATGTACTCGGAATAAAACAATGGACGGGTACATAGTAGCAGGCTGGCAGCGAAGCCCACAGAGGGCAACGCTGCCTTTTCGCGCCAAATCAGATCTGCTTGTAGACCACGTCGGACAGGCGGCTGCGATTGCCATCGGTATCAAGGGTGCGGATGGCGAAGTACCAGGTGCCCTCAGTAAGCTCATCCACAAGCA
Organism: Marinobacter sp.; assembly: GCF_041687235.1. Taxonomy (GTDB): domain Bacteria; phylum Pseudomonadota; class Gammaproteobacteria; order Pseudomonadales; family Oleiphilaceae; genus Marinobacter. The sequence goes on from NZ_JAWLCH010000025.1 coordinate 10,901, forward strand.
ATTCGTCCACAGAGGCATCACCAATGGCCAGGCTCTGGTCGAGGGTTTCAGCGCTGGTGCCGTACACCACCTCGAAGCCAGCAATTTCGCCCATGGCCAGGCTCTCGCCATTCTCGCGGGTCAGCGGCGCGGTCCAGCTCAGCAGGGCGGCATTTGCAGGAACGGTTTCCTCGGGCGTGGTTTCCGTGACTGGCTCGCTCGTTTCAGTGTCTGTTCCGGTGTCCGCTACGGTTTCGTCGGTGGTGGTATCAGTTGAGGTATCACCGCCTGAAGTCGCATCACCTGCAGTGTCGGGCTCAGTTGTACCGGCAACCTGCTCGTCCGTTGACCCCGTAGAAGTATCGGTCGAGGTATCGGTGCTGGTGTCGGTTGAGCTGTCGGTGGTTTCACCGGAGTCGGCAACACCGGTATCACTCTCTTCGTTTACATCGGCAATGGTTTTGAAGCGCTGAACGTTTCGGTACTCTACAACCACCAGTTTCTGGCTGATGACACTTGAATCCACCACATTCTGCAGCTCGGAGGATTGCAGCGCAGCGGCGCTGACCAGATCCGCCAATGCTACGTTGGTGCCGTCACCTGTGATGCTGACGTGGCCGGTAGCGCTGACCTGTGCGGTGACATCGTCCAGCACAGCTGAAATCGAATCCCACTGAGCGTTGTCATTCACCAGCGCCAGGAATGCCGCATTGGCAATCGCAACCTGAATGGCATCCGCGGTTACACCGGTCATCTCATCCAGGTTGGTCAGGTCCGGCGGGGTCAGGCGCAGCGCGCCGGCAGAGAGACCAAACCAGTTTTCCACCGTGGTATAAGCACTGGAAATTGCTGTCGGTGAAAGACCTTCCGCACTGCGCTCTGCGAGTGTGACGGCCAGGTGAGTAAGCGGAGTAAGGTTGACCGTTTCCTTGCGTAGATCGCCAGCACCCAGCAGACTGAAGTTGCTGTCCAGGGCCATTGCCTGACCAAACGGCACTGGCTCGGCACCGGCCTGATCACACTGGGGTACGACATCGCAGATCATGCGGGTGCCGCCATCAGCTGTAAGTTCAACAAGGGCCCAGCCTTCCGCCTTGCCGCGGAGCTGCCACTCGTAACTGCCGTCGTCTGCAGTCAACACAGGCTTTGCCGCCTGGCGCTGCGGCGCGTAGTAGCCGTCTTTGTCCGCAATCAGGCGATTGGCAACAACCAGCCCCTGCTGGATAACGCCCTTCATCGCTGCACCGGCGATCTGGACGGTTGGCTCGGCCGTGGTCGAAGACTGTGCCGAGGTGTTGTCGTCGTCACTGGAAATGTCGAGACCGCAGCCCGAAAGCAGAACGACCGCAGGTAACATCAGCAGTCCTTGCTTCGTTAGTTTTTTGCCGCAATATGACATTATTTCGCACCAATTCTTTGACAGATTTGAGCGAATCTTACAACGGCGGTTTTCGGTTATATGCGTTGCAGTTCCGGATTTTCCGGAGCAGGTCCGCCAGGAAATTGGCGCTTACGGAGAGATACACGTTGTGATGGACGGTTACAGCCCGGAGCCTCAGACAGGGCCTGTATCTTGTTGTTAAACCATGGTTTTATCCACAGGCACGTTTTTTTGATTCGACTATTACCCGCAAAGCCGGGATAGCCGATTACAAATTTAAACGTTAGCAAAATGTGAATGGCGTCACAGCGCCTGGAAGACCGCTCGCGAAGATCAAGATTTCGTCTAGATCCCGAGTCGATCCCGAAGCTCGTAATACCAGGCCCCGATGGCAGTAAACGGAACCCTGAACAGACGCCCACCCGGGAACGGGTAATGCGGCAGGCTGGCGAATGCGTCAAACCTTTCCGCCTGGCCCTGGATCGCAAGGGCCAATGCCTTGCCAGCCACATGAGTGAAGGTGACTCCGTGGCCGGAGCAGCCCTGGGAATAGAACACATTCTCGTGCAAGCGGCCGAGCTGGGGCAGGCGTGACAGGGTTAGAAGGAAATTACCGGTCCAGGCGTAATCAATCTTCACGTTCGCCAGCTCCGGAAAGGTTTTCAGCATATTCGGGCGAATCAGCCGTTCAATATTGGCTGGATCGCGGGCGCCGTAGACAACACCGCCGCCGTAAATCAGCCGGTGGTCGCCAGATAAGCGGAAGTAATCCAGCAGGTAATTGCAGTCCTCGACGCAGTTATCCGCCGGCAGCAGCTTTTTCGCAAGCGCCCCTTCCAGCGGCTCGGTGGCAATGATCTGGGAGCCGCACGGCATGGATTTGGCCCCAAGTTCCGGCACCAGGCCACCAAGGTAGGCATTGCCCGCCAAAACGACATACTGGGCCCTGACTTCCCCCTGTTCGGTTTTGACGATTGCCGTTTTCCCCGGAAGAATCTCTGTAACGGCCGAGTGCTCGTGAATAACGCCCCCGCGTGATTCCAGTGCCGCTGCTTCCCCCAGAGCCAGGTTAAGCGGGTGGATATGGCCACCGGTATGGTCGATGGCCCCTCCGACATACCGATCTGTGCCGACTCGTTTTCCAATGGCGGCCCTATCAAGCAACTCAAGCTTCTCGTAACCGAATCGGCGCCAGAGCGCCTGCTGGCCCTCCAGATGCTTCAGCTGCTTCTGATTAAGTGCGGCAAAAATACCACCCTCTTTCAGGTCGCAGCGAATGCCGTAACTCTTCACCCTCTGGCGGATAATCTGGCTGCCCTCGAAAGCCATTTCGGCCAGCAGCTTCAGGTGGTCCGCTGAGGTCTGCCTTTCGATGCGGTCCAGATCGCGGCTGAAGCTGTTCACGATCTGGCCGCCATTGCGCCCCGAAGCACCCCAGCCAACCGTTGCGGCTTCCAGAACCACCACCCTGAAACCGGCTTCTGCCAGGAACAGCGCCGTGGACAGGCCGGTGTAACCGGCACCGACAACACACACATCCGCCTCGCAGGATCCTCTCAGAGCCGGGCGCACAGGGGCCGGGTTGGCAGAGGCTGCGTAATACGAAGGAACCGGAGGATACTGATTCATTATGTGGCGCCAAAGAGGGTGAAAGAGACGTTCAGGAAGCGGCGGCAACGCTGCGCGCCGCAGAAAGTCTATGCCAGCGCCGGGCATTCGGAAAGACACGTTCTTATACCTATATCGCGGGCGGCGCCCGGGCGTGAAAGTGCTGCTATGATTGCTCAACTCTACAGCCTGCGAGGCGTCCATGAATCAACCCGTCAGCTCTTCCACCCCAACCAGCCAGGCCGAATGGCAAGCCCTGACCACAAGCCTGACACCGGAAGGCCGCGCCTACCTGAACGGCGCCTACCAATGGGCGGCCAGCGGCGAGACCTTTACCTCGGTCAGCCCGATTGACGGGCGCGAGCTGGCCTCTATTGCCTGCTGTGACCAGAGCGATGCCGACCAGGCGGTTATGGCTGCCAGGAACGCCTTTGAGGCAGGCATCTGGAGCCAGCTGGCACCGGCCAAACGCAAGGCGGTGCTGCTGCGATTCGCTGATCTGATCGAAGTCCACGGCGACGAGCTTGCCCTGCTGGAAACCCTGGACATGGGCAAGCCCATCAGCCACGCCAGGACCGTGGATGTGCCGGCCACTGCCCGGGCAATCCGCTGGACCGCCGAGGCCATCGACAAGGTGTATGGTGAACTTGCCCCCACGCCTCACAACCAGATTGGCATGATCTCCCGGGAGCCCATGGGTGTTGTGGCTGCCATTGTGCCCTGGAACTTTCCGATGATCATGGCCGCATGGAAAATCGCTCCGGCCCTGGCCACCGGCAATTCGGTGATTCTCAAACCGTCGGAGAAATCGCCCCTGAGCGCCATTCGCCTGGCTGCTTTGGCCGGGGAAGCTGGCGTTCCCGCCGGCGTTTTCAACGTGCTGCCGGGCTATGGCCACACCGTGGGCAAGGCACTGGCCCTGCACATGGACGTGGACTGCCTGGTGTTTACCGGCTCCACGAATGTGGCCAAACAGCTGATGATCTACGCCGGCCAGTCCAACATGAAACGGGTGTGGCTGGAGGCCGGCGGCAAGAGCCCCAATATTGTCTTTGCCGATGCGCCGGACCTGAAAAAAGCCGCCGCCGAGGCAGCCAGTGCCATTGCCTTCAACCAGGGCGAGGTGTGCACCGCCGGCAGCCGCCTGCTGGTTGAGAACAGCATTCGCGCAGAATTTGTCGGGCTGATTCGCGAAGCCCTGAAAACCTGGCGCCCGGGCCACCCGCTGGACCCGGCAACCACTTGCGGCGCCATTGTGGATCAGGGGCAGCTGGATCGCATTATCGACTATATTGGCATTGGCCAGTCGGAAGGTGCACGCCTGGTGGAAGGTGGCCAGAGGATCATGGAGGACACCGGCGGCCTGTTTATTCAGCCCACGGTGTTTGACGGGGTGAACAACCAGATGCGCATTGCCTCCGAGGAAATTTTCGGGCCGGTGCTTTCGGTGATCGGGTTCGATACCGCTGATGAGGCCATCCGCATTGCCAACGATTCCATTTATGGACTGGCCGCGGCGGTTTGGACCTCCAATATCAATACCGCACACAAAGTGGCCAAGGCCCTGCGGGCCGGCAGCGTGTGGATCAACCACTATGACGGAGGCGACATGACAGCGCCCTTCGGCGGCTTCAAGCAGTCCGGCAACGGCCGCGACAAGTCGGTCCACGCCTTCGACAAGTACACCGAACTGAAGGCCACCTGGCTGGTTCTGGAGTAATTCAGCCCGGTCCCGCGAACGATAAACGGCGCCCAGGTGGCGCCGTTTTTTGATCCCCGAAACGTTTAGACCGTGTGCAGGTACCAGAGATATTCAAGATCCGAGATGGTCATCTCGAACTCATTCAGTTCATGTTCCTTGCAGGCGACGAACACATCCAGAAACTGGCTGCCGAGATAGTCGGCCATAACGTTCGATTGCCCCAGCTCACGCAGGGCATCCCGCAAATTGTTCACCAATGAAGCTTCGTGCTGCTCGTGGGCATTACCCACGGTGACCGGTGGTGGCTCGATCCTGTTGGAGATGCCGTAATGAATGCCCGCCAGCACGGCGGCCATCAGAAGATACGGATTGGCATCAGCGCCGGCTACCCGATGCTCGATCCGCAGAGCCTCGGGATCACCGCCCGGCAAACGCAGTGACGCGGTGCGGTTATCCACGCCCCAGGTGGCAGCACTGGGCACGTAATACTCAGGGCTGAAGCGCCGATAGGAATTGATATTGGGGCAAAACAGCGCCATGGCATCGTTCATGGTGGCCACCAGCCCGCCCACGGCCCAGCGCAGCATGTCGTTGGGCTGCTCGGCGTCGCCGGCGAACACGTTACGGCCCTCCCTGTCCACGAGGCTTACGTGCAGGTGCATGCCGCTGCCGGCCTGGTTGTGGTAAGGCTTAGCCATGAACGTGGTGTCCATTTCATGGTCGTAGGCCATGTTCTTGATCAGCCGTTTGAGCAGGGTGGCGTGGTCACAGGCCCGCACGGCGTCATCTACGTAGTGCAGATTGACTTCAAACTGCCCGGGCGCCGATTCGGCCACCAGCGCATCGGCTGGCAATTCCTGCTCGTGGGCGGCATCCAGTACGTCTGCGAGGAATTCAGCGTATTCGTCCAGATCATCAATAGAATAAGCCTGGGTGCCAGCCGGACGCTTGCCGGAAATGGGTGATTTGGGCGGCTGCGGGCGACCTGAAAGGTTCTCCTGGTCGATCAGGTAAAACTCCAGCTCAAAGGCCGCCACCGGGGTTAGCCCCAGCGCCTCAAACCGCTTAACGATGTTCTGCAAGACCACCCGCGGGTCTGCGAAAAACGGTGTCTCACGGTCCAGTTCATACATGGTCAGCAGAAGTTGCGCTGTGGGCCGCTTCTGCCAGGGCTCCATGGTGAGGGTATTCTCGATAGGCAGGCACACCCGGTCTGCCTCGCCAATGTCGAGCCCGAGGCCGGTTTCTTCCACTGTGGTGCCCTGAATGTTCAGGGCAAAGATGGACGCCGGCATGGCGACGCCACGCTCAAATACCTTGGCCAATGCAGACGGATCCACCCGCTTGCCACGGACAATGCCATTCATATCCGGGATCAGCAGGTCAACAAACTGCAGTTCGGGATGTGCCTGAAGGAACGAGTCGGCACTCGCAAAACCAGAAGCCATAGGGAAAGCCTTCCACAACGCAAACAGGCCTGGTGCCGAGGAGCCGGCGCAGGGGTTTCAACACTCCTTTATCCCGTTTTCCGGCGTGTTTGGCAAGATAGGGACATACCACAAACCGCAGATTTATCGCGATCAGCTTAACTTCCTCTGCCGATAGGCAAAAGCACGGATCCCCGGAGCGAATTTTTTTGTAGCGCAACCCGGAATCTCGTGATAAATATCGCGGGAATTCGGCAGGTTCCCCACCGCCGTTTCCAGGACAAGCCTTAAAGGAGTCAAAAGGCGGCGACCGGTTCTTTCCGGGACAACAGCCAACTGCGGCCACCCTCAGCAGACCTGCACAACACTGCGTGCGTCCTGCACGTTTTGTATTAATCCCTTTTGAGTGAGGGACATCATCCAATGTTGAAGTTGTGTAAGCCACAGGCGCTGGCCGCCTCTGTTGCGTTGTCTCTGTGTGCCTCCTCCGCGTTTGCCGCTGAGGAAGTGCGTGTCTACAACTGGTCCGATTACATCGCTGAGGACACCCTGGCGAAGTTCACGGAAGAAACCGGCATCAAGGTAATCTACGACGTTTACGACAGTAACGAGATCCTCGAAGCCGCCCTGCTTTCTGGTCGTTCCGGCTACGATCTTGTTGTGCCTTCCAACCACTACGTGGCCAAACAGATTTCTGCCAACGCGTTCGTGGCCCTGGACCACAGCAAACTGCCGAACATGAGCAACCTGAACCCGGACCTGATGGACGACCTGGAAAAGGTTGACCCGGGTAGCCAGTTCGCCCTGCCCTATCTCTGGGGCACCAACGGCTATGGCTATAACGAAGGCCGCATCCAGGAAATCCTGGGTGACAGCGCCCCTACCGATTCCTGGGCGCTGGTGTTTGATCCGGAAGTCACCGGCAAACTTGCCGCCGGAGGCTGCGGTATTGCCATGCTGGATTCCGGCGAAGAAATGGTGCGTGCGGCCATGGCCTACATCGGCCTGGACCCGAACAGCAACAACGCCGACGATATCAAGAAAGGCGGTGAGGTGATCAAGGCCATTCGCCCGAACATCACCTACTTCCACTCGTCCCGCTACATAGGCGACCTGGCCAACGGTGATCTGTGTGTGGCTGCCGGTTACTCCGGTGACATCCTGCAGGCTGCGGCCCGCGCCGAGGAAGCCGAGAACGGCAACGTGATCCGCTACACCATTCCCAAAGAGGGTGCGGTGCTGTGGTTCGACATGATGACCATCCCGGCCGGCGCGCCGAACGTGGAGAACGCCCACAAGCTGATGAACTTCCTGATGCGTCCGGAAATCATCGCAGACGTGACCAACTACGTGTGGTACGCCAACCCCAACAAGCCGGCCAATGAGTTTGTTGATCAGGAGATTCTGGGCGACACCAGCATCTACCCCACGGATGAGGTGATGAAGAAGCTGTACATCATGGAAGGCCGGCCTCAGGACGCACAGCGTCTGATGACCCGCACCTGGACCAACGTGAAGTCTGGTCGCTAAGCGGTGGAAAACGGCAACAACACCTCCGCGCAAGCGGAGGTGTTACTCAGCATTCGGGGCATCTCAAAAAGCTTTGATGGCACGCTGGCCGTGGACAATGTGAACCTGGACATCCATAAGGGCGAGATCTTCGCCCTGCTGGGTGGTTCCGGTTCCGGCAAGTCCACCCTGCTGCGCATGCTTGCTGGTTTTGAAACGCCCAACACCGGCACCATCGTGCTCGACGGCCAGGACGTTACCAGCCTGCCCCCGTTCCTGCGCCCGACCAACATGATGTTCCAGTCCTATGCCCTGTTCCCGCACATGACGGTGGAGCAGAACATTGCCATGGGCCTGAAACAGGACAAGCTGCCCAAGAGCGAAATTCGCGACCGTGTGGCCGCCATGCTGAAGCTGGTCAAGATGGAACCCTATGCCCGGCGCAAGCCCCAGCAACTGTCCGGTGGTCAGCAACAACGCGTTGCCCTGGCCCGCTCACTGGCAAAACGTCCCAAACTGCTGTTACTGGACGAGCCCATGGGTGCTCTGGACAAGAAACTGCGCACTGAAATGCAGCTGGAACTGGTGGAAATTCTGGAAAACGTGGGTGCCACCTGCCTGATGGTGACCCATGACCAGGAAGAAGCCATGACCATGGCCAGCCGGATAGCCATCATGGCCCAGGGCCGGATTGCCCAGATTGGCTCACCGATCGACATCTACGAGAGCCCGAACAGCCGCATGACTGCTGAATTTATTGGCTCGGTGAACATTTTCGAGGCTCACATCCGGGAAGACGAAGCCGACAGCGTTACGTTGACCAGCGACCTGCTGGACGCCCCGGTATTTATTGATCGCGGCGTGACCACCCCGGCGGAAAGCACCGCAACACTGGTGGCCCTGCGTCCGGAGAAGATCTATCTCACCTCTGACAAACCGGACGGCGAGCACAACTGGAGCTGCGGTACGGTGGACAATATTGCCTACCTGGGCGACATCACGTCCTACTACGTGAAACTGGCCAGCGGCAAACGCGTTCAGGCCACCATGGCGAATGTGGAACGACGTGGCGAACGGCCAACCTGGGGAGACAGGGTATTCGTATCCTGGGAAGCCTCCAGCCCCATCCTGCTCTGGAACTGAAGCCATGAAACGGAGACTGTTTCCTGCCCCTCTGACCGAGCGGGTGCGCGCGCTGCTGTTCCACCGTCGGGTGGTGTTCGGTATTCCGTTTCTGTGGCTGCTGCTGTTCTTCCTCCTGCCCTTTGCGCTGGTGCTGAAGATCAGCCTGACCTCTGCAGTAATGGCCATTCCCCCGTACGAGCCGGTATTCCGGTGGGTGGACAACACGCTCTCGGTGGTGGTGAATATCGGGAACTATCTGTTCCTGCTGTCCGACAGCCTGTATATCGCTGCCTACTGGGGCTCGGTAAAAACCGCGTTCATGGCGACCGTGGTATGTCTGCTGATCGGATATCCGATGGCCTATGCCATGGCGAGGGCGCCCAGGCACTGGCAGCTGGTATTGCTGCTGATGGTCATGCTGCCCTCGTGGACTTCATTCCTGATCCGTGTCTATGCCTGGATGGGCATCCTCGGAAACCAGGGCCTGCTGAACACCTTCCTGATGTGGCTGGGCCTGATTGACCAGCCCCTGAAAATGCTGAACACCAACTTTGCGGTAGTGCTGGGCATTGTTTACGCCTACCTGCCGTTCATGGTGCTGCCCATCTACACCAACCTGGTGAAACTGGACGTGCGCCTGCTGGAAGCAGCGTCAGACCTCGGCTGCCGGAGTCTCACGACTTTCTGGGCCATCACCCTGCCACTGTCAAAGGCCGGTATTCTGGCCGGTTCCATGCTGGTGTTTATCCCGGCAGTGGGCGAATTCGTGATTCCGGAACTGCTGGGCGGGCCGGACACGCTGATGATCGGCAAGGTGTTGTGGGAGGAGTTCTTCAACAACCGCGACTGGCCGGTGGCCTCTGCCCTGGCGATCGTGATGTTGTTGTTACTGCTGGTACCCATTGTGTTGTTCCACAGGTTCCAGGCCCGGGAGATGGAGAAGCATGGTTAGATTAAAAACCCCCGGTTTCTCGAAAACCATGCTGGTGCTGGGCATGCTGTTCCTGTACTTGCCGATGGTGGTACTGATCGTTTACTCGTTCAACGCTTCGCGACTGGTGTCGGTGTGGGCCGGCTTCTCAACCAAGTGGTACGGGGCGTTGTTCGCCAACGAACAGATTCTGTCTGCCGTGTGGATGAGCCTGCGTATCGCTTTCTACTCCGCCAGCATGGCGGTGTGTCTGGGCACCCTGTGCGCGTTTGTCATCACCCGGTTCAAGAAAATGCGCGGGCGCACTTTGTTGTCCAGCATGATCACGGCGCCACTGGTGATGCCAGAGGTAATTACCGGCCTGTCGCTGCTGCTGCTGTTCGTGCAGATGGCACAGACCATCGGCTGGCCAACGGACCGTGGTATGGCGACGATATGGATTGCCCACACCACCTTCTGCAGCGCCTATGTGGCGGTCGTCGTATCCGCTCGGCTGCAGGAGGTGGACCGTTCCATCGAGGAGGCTGCCATGGACCTTGGCTGCACGCCCCTGAAAACGTTCTTCGTCATCACCCTTCCGGTAATTGCCCCTGCCCTGGTTTCCGGCTGGCTGCTGGCCTTCACTCTGTCCCTCGATGACCTGGTAATTGCCAGCTTCGTCTCTGGCCCGGGTGCCACCACCCTGCCCATGGTGGTGTTCTCATCCGTACGGATGGGGGTATCGCCAGAGATCAATGCGCTGGCTACGCTGATCATTCTCACCGTCTCGCTGATTGCGTTTATTGCCTGGTATCTGATGCGTCGGGCGGAGCGGAAAAGGCAGTGGCCCGACTGAAAATCAGGCCACCGCTAGTTGCTCACTTGCGGGGATCGTCTTCCGGATTAAGGTACTCAATCCCCCAGGGGCCGTTGCCATGCAGCTGGATAACCGTGCCCTCATCCCCCGTGTAACCAAACATCGGCTCGCCGGGTGCCATAATCGCCAGGCCGCCGGTGGGCAGAGCCCTGGCCTCATCACGCTGGAACTCCTTGCCATGGGCGAAATGAAAGGTGCCTGAGAGAACGGTTACCCGCTCGTAGGCAGGGTGAATGTGGGGGGCCACTTTGTAGTCTGCTGGCAGACGAAGCCGGATGGTGAACGGATCGCCACTGCTCAGATCTCCCTCGAGAATCGAGATCTCGGCACCTTCCGCCATTGATCCCACGGGTTTCCATGAAAGCTCAGAAGGCTCCACCATGACGTGCCCGTCACCCTCGTAGGGGGTCTTTGCCAGGGCGTCTGAAGCACCCCCTGCCAGCCCTGCTGCCAGAAGAACTGCGGCCACAAAACTGCTCTGGATACACTGTGTGTCTGAGAACTTGTCCATTGCTTTTTCTCCTCTTATCGATGGCCAGGATGTACCACCAAGCCGGGCCTCTGACCGGCTTGGTCGCAAGGACGCAGCGAACCGGACATTTGTTCCCGGCAATGTTTCGGGAACATTATTGTGCTTTGGCGCGTCCCTGTATCAATGCCATCGAGGTGAAACCATGACACCTGTGGAATCGAAACAACCTGGCCAGGTATCAACTGCGGACGCCCAACGTGTTTTCAGGGAACATGTGGAACGCCTTATGGACCGCCTATATGGCACCGCTTTGCGCCTGACCCGCAACCCGGATGAAGCGGAGGATGTTGTCGCGGAGGCCGTTGCCGGCGCCTGGCAACGGCTGGACCAGCTCAAGGATTTGTCCCACCTTGACGGCTGGCTGTTCAGGATTCTGCATAACACGTTCATAAGCCTCCGACGCCGTCGCTGGTGCAGGGAGGATAGAGAGGTGTCCTTTGAGCAGGAGATTGAAGACGACGACACCCGGTTCTCGTTGTTCGAACACCTCCATCAGCCGTTTCTTCTCTGGGTTGGCAGACCTGAAAATGACTTTATCAATCGTTTTCTTGAGGAAGACCTGCGAAATGCGGTTGATCAATTGCCGGGTCCGTTCCGGATTGTCGTGGTGATGGTTGAAATTCAGGGTTACACCTACGAAGAGGTTGCCGGCATTCTCGATCTTCCGCTGGGTACAGTCAGATCGAGGCTGAGCAGGGCCCGGGGCCTTCTGCAAAAGTCTCTCTGGCAGCAGGGGCGCGACGCAGGCCTGATCGGAACGAGTACCGGGTTTACGGTCGGAGAAAGGCGATGAGCACACCGGAGCTGTCCTGCGAAGAAGTCATTGAACGGTTGTTCGAGTACCTGGATCGGGAACTGGATACCGTCAGTCAGCATGAAATCGATCGGCACCTGGAACGGTGCTACGATTGTTTCAGCAGGGCGGAATTCGAACGACGGTTACGGGAACGGATTGCGGCAACGGGAAGCCAGCAGGCACCGGAGCGCCTGAAAAAACGGATTCGGGAACTGACCGGATAAGACCGGCATCCTGACCCGAAGGAATCTGATCATGGTTGCAATTCTTGGCTACTCAAAAGAACAGATTCGGGAAGCAGTACAGGACATGTATACCAGCGTTGCATGGGCGCCGGACTCCCCTTTCCACTTTCCCGTCGGCGCCGAGGCATCTCTCAAGCTGGGCTATCCAGTAAACCAGGTCAGGCAACTTCCCGAGGACACCCTCGCCTCATTCGCCGGAGTTGGCTGGCCGTTCCGGGGCCAGGCCCTCCAGCCGGGCGATATCACATTGGATCTGGGCGCCGGCGCGGGTAACGACAGCCTCATTGCGAGCCGAATTGTGGGGCCTGACGGGCACGTCATCGCGCTGGATGTTACCGCCGCCATGACCCAGAAGCTGCAACACCACATCGTTTCTGACCGCCCGAACATCAGCGTGATCCAGGCCTCGGCCGAGTCGATTCCCATCGCCAGCGAGACACTGGACAGTATTACCAGTAACGGGGCGATCAATCTCGTTCCTTCAAAGCGTCAGGCAATCGGCGAAATGTTTCGGGTACTCAGGCCCGGAGGCAGACTGCAGCTGGCAGACGTGGTGATTCGCCGGCCGGTCAGTGTGGATTGCGAGAGCGACCCCCGACTGTGGGTGGAATGCGTAGTAGGCGCCACCGTTGAGGAGGATCTCCTGGCCATGCTCGGTGATGCGGGCTTTATCGATATCCGGGTACTGAAACGCCATGATTATTTCTCCCTGAGCCCAAGTCCTCAGACTCGTGAAATTGCCGGGAGTTTTGGCGCTCATTCCGTTGAGATCTCCGCCCTACGAGGGCCTCAGAGTCCGGGTCAATTCCAGACATTCCTTCGGCGCAGTAACCCGATGCGTTGGATCCGCCACCTCCATCGCCGCGGTTTCTCGGGCATGGCGGCACTCGTTCTGGCACTCATCAGCTGCTATGGCGTGCTTGCAATCACCGGGCTGCTGACTCTTACCGGTGTGCGAATGACGCTTTCTCCGGATCTCTGGGCTATGGCAATTGCCGTCACCACGTTGCTGGCCGGAAGCTTGGTTGCGGCGGGCTTTCTTCAGCACCGATATCCGGTGCCGACACTCCTTGCAGTCGCCGGCGTGATAACCGTGCACTATGCACTGTTTATTGAATACCACCTACTCACTGAAATGCTCGGGTTTGCACTTCTCGGCGCCGCCGCCGTACTTGATCTGCTCCGACGACGCACGAGCGAGGCGCGCTCACTCGGGCTTTGAAAAAAGCCATAGAAACCCGCCCCATCACAGGGATTCGGGAAAGGCCGATACCAGAAAATCCACCATTGCCCGAACTTTGGGTGTAACGAACTTCCGTGACGGGTACAAAGCGTAGACGCCCAGCTCGGTGGAGCGATACCCGGGCATCACTTCCACCAGCCGGCCAGCTTCCAGCTCCCTGTTTACCAGAAAGCCGGGCTGCAGTACCACGCCCTGGCCGGCCACGGCGGCACCACAGCAGGTTTCGCCATTATTGGCGTACATCCAGGGCCGCACGCGTACGCTGGCCGGGCCATCAGGCCCTTCGAAAGGCCAGTCATTGCCCGTGGTGAAATTGCTGTAGCCAATGATCCTGTGACCGGCCAGATCCGCCGGATGGGCCGGAGCACCGTGAATGGCCAGGTAATCAGGTGAAGCACAGGCCATCAGCCGGGTTGAGGTTATCCGCCGGCTGACCAGCGTTGAGCTTTGCAGCGTGGCAATACGGATGGCCAGATCAAAGCCTTCCTCAACAATATCCACCAGCCGGTCTGAAAGGTGGACGGACAGCTCCACATCCGGATAACGGACGTGAAACGCTCCCCACAAAGGCGCCAGGTGGCTGATCCCGAAACTGACTGGCGCATTTACCCTCAACGTGCCCCGGGCAACGTCATTGCGGGAGGTAATTTCCGCTTCGGCCTCCTCAACGCCAGCCAGCAACTCCCGGCACCGGACATAGAACACCTCGCCCTCCCCCGTCAGCGACAGGCGGCGGGTAGTCCGCTGCAACAGCCGAACCCCGAGACGACTTTCAAGTTCGCTGACATAACGCGAGACAGCGGCCTTGGACATCCCCAGATTCTCCGACGCAGCCACGAAGCTCCCCGCCTCAACCACGGTGCAGAACGTCTGCATCTCCAACAATCGATCCATTGTTTCTTTTTCCGGAACAGTTAATTCAAAAAAGTCACGTTTATCCCGTTTATTGATATTTGTAAAGTACCCACATGCTCACAACACACCCGAGGAGATTAATCATGAACAACGCATTCCTGAACAAACTGATTGCCACTGACGCAGGCTGGAGTGCTCTGGCCCTTCGGATTCCTATCGGTATCATTTTTGCGGCTCACGGGGCACAGAAACTGTTTGGCTGGTTTGGCGGCTACGGCCTGGAAGGTACAGGACAATGGATGGATTCCATCGGGCTGAGCCCCGGCTACCTGATGGCGCTGTTGGCCGGCGGTGCGGAATTCTTTGGCGGCCTGGCACTGATCATCGGCCTGCTGGTTCGCCCTGCCAGCGCGGTACTTGCATTTGCCATGCTGATTGCCATTTTCAGCGTTCATATCGGCAACGGCCTGTTCATGAGTAACAATGGGTACGAGTTTGGCCTGGCGCTGCTGGCGGTATCCGTGTCCCTGGTATTCAGCGGCGCAGGTCGGGTGTCCATCGACCGCGCGATTGCAGCCCGATAACCACCGCACCCCGGAGGAGCAAATCATGAGTCTGTTTGTTTCCCACGGCGCTCCCACCTTCGCACTGGAGCCGGGCCTCGCTGGCCCGGCCCTGACAGAGCTGGGCAAACGCCTGACCCGGCCCGAAGCTGTGCTGGTGGTTTCGCCACACTGGATGACAAAGGAAATCCGGATAGGCGTCTCGGGAACACCTGAGACAATTCACGATTTTCGGGGCTTTCCATCCGATCTGTATAACCTTCAGTATCCGGCATCCGGCCACCCCGAACTGGCGCGAACCGCACTGGCGTTGCTGGAGGCAGGGGGCTGGAAGGCCCGTGCTGACGAGACCCGGGGGCTGGATCACGGGGCCTGGGTCCCGATGGTGCACCTTTTCCCCGATCACTCAGTTCCGGTGTTTCAGGTTTCGATGCCAACGGATCTTGATCCTGAGTCTGCCTGGCAGTTGGGCCAGACCCTGCAGCCGCTCGAGCATGAGGGCGTGCTCATCATCGGATCGGGCAGCCTTACCCATAACCTGTACGAAGTTCGATGGGGTGACGAGAACGCCTCCGGATATGCCCGGGAATTCACCGACTGGGTTCGTGCAAAAGTGAGAGCAGGCGACCACCAACAGCTGATCGCAGCGCTGGAGAAAGCCCCACACGCCCAACGGGCGCACCCGACCAGCGAGCATTTCCTGCCACTGTTGGTTGCTGCCGGTGCGGCCGGGGAACAGCAACCCGGCGTGCTGATTGATGGCGGCATCGAACACGGCGTTCTGGCCATGGATGCTTTCGTTTTTCAGCATCCGGCCTGAACCGGCCAGGGATTAGGGCGCCGGTTGGCGGCGGTCCCGGACAGACTGAATCCATTTGTAGAACACCGGGACCAGCAATGTGCCCAGGACGGTGGCAGCAACCATGCCGCTAAGAACAGTGATACCCAGGCTTACCCGGCTTGCCGCTCCGGCGCCGCTGGCAAAAACCAGCGGTAGCACGCCAAGCACGAAAGACAGGGCCGTCATCAACACGGCCCGGAACCGCAGTACCGCCGCTTTCTGGGCCGCCTCGGCGGTAGACATGCCGGACTGGCGCAGCTGCATGGCGAACTCCACAATGAGAATCGCGGTTTTGGTGGAGAGCCCGATCAGCAGTACCAGGCCCACCTGGGCGTAGATGTTGTTCGCAAGCCCCACCAGCCAGAGCCCGGCCATGGCGCCTGCAAGGGCTAATGGCACGGCACCGAGCACCGCTACCGGGAGGGTCCAGCTTTCGTACTGGGCCACCAGGAACAGGTACACAAACACCAGTGCCAACAGGAAGATGACCGCAGCCAGGTTACCTGCCTGTATTTCCTGCAGGCTCTGTCCGGCCCAGCTGAATTCATACCCCTGCGGCAGGTTTTGAGCCAGTGCCTCCATAGTCGCGATTGCGTCGCCACTGGCAAAACCCGCTGCGGCTTCCCCGGACAAGGTCACCGAGCGCTTGAGATTGAAGTGCTGAATGCTTGAGGGCCCGAGCACAGGCTTCAGCGAAGCCAGCGTGGTCAGCGGCACCATATCGCCATCCCGGTTGCGGACAAAATAATAGGACAGATCCTCAGGGCGCTGCCGGAACTCGCCTTCCGCCTGAAGAAGAACGCGGTAGTTCTTGCCGAAACGGGTAAAGTCGTTCACATAAAGCGAACCTAGCTGGGTCTGCAGGGTAGAGAAAATATCCGAGAGCTGGATACCCAATGCCTTGGCCTTGTTCCTGTCCACTTCCAGCAGATACTGGGGGATGTTCGCCCGGTAGGTGCTGTAAACCCGTGACAGCTCCTCACGCTGGTTGGCCTCATATATGAGGCCATTCATAACCTGGGCCAGCTCTGAAACATCCCTGCCCTGATTGTCCTGCAGCCGGAAGTCGAAGCCGGATGAGGTTCCCAACCCCGGAATCGGAGGCGGGTTGAAGACCATCACCTGGGCCTCGGGGATTGTCCAGAGCCTGGAATACAGCCTTGGAATCACCGCGCCCAGACCCAGACTGGCATCTTCCCGCGCTTCCCAGTCTTTCAGCATCACAATGCCAAGGCCATTGTTTGAGGAGGCGCCACCGAGCAGCGAGAAGCCGGACACCGTAATGAAATCGGTCACGGCCGGATCTTCCAGAACCATATCGGTTACTTTCGTGAGCACGGCCTCGGTGCGCTCCAGCGAGGCGGCATCGGGCAACTGCACATCCACAAACAGGAAGCCCTGATCTTCCGGCGGCACGAACGCGGAAGGCACCGCTTTGAACAGGCCAGCACCGGCAACAAGGATCACCACCAGGGTAACGCCAACGAGCGCCCCTTTGCGCAGTAGCTGGGCGACCAGCTTCGAGTAACCACTGGTTGTCCGCGTAATCAGTACCTCGAAAGGTCGGAGCCAGCCAATGGCCTTATCCCCGCTCCTGCCAAGCAACGCAACGCACAGGGCCGGGCTCAGTGTAAGGGCGTTGATGGAGGAGATGATCACGGCCACTGATATGGTGACCGAGAACTGCTGGTAGAGCTTGCCGGTTATCCCGGGCATGAAGGCTACGGGCACGAATACCGCCAGCAACACCAGTGTGGTGGCTATCACCGGCCCTGTGACTTCCGCCATCGCCTTGGTGACCGCCTCGCGGATCTGCAGCTTCTCCTCGGCAAGTATGCGTTCCACGTTCTCGATCACCACAATGGCGTCATCCACCACAATGCCAATCGCCAGAACCAGCCCGAACAGGGTGATGGTGTTGATGGAATAGCCAAGCACCGACATAACCGCAAAGGTGCCGATCAGGGAGACCGGGATCGCAATGCTGGGAATCAGCGTGGCCCGCCAGTTCTGCAGGAACAGGAACACCACCAGGATTACCAGGCCGACGGCCTGGAACAGCGTCACGATGACTTCGCTGATGGAGCGGCTGATGAATTCGGTGGTGTCGTACAGGACGGTGTAGTTCACCCCTTCCGGAAAACTGGCGGAAGACTCTTCAACCAGTGCTTTTACCCGTTCCGCGACCTCGAGCGCATTGGCATCGGGCAACTGGTAAATCACGAGGAACGCCGTGTCATGATTATTCAGTTTCGCGGTGGACGTATAGGAGCGGGAACCCAGCTCGATACGCCCCACGTCCCTCAGGCGCACAAAGCCACCATCCGGCCTTGAACGTAAAATGGTCTGGGCGAACTCGTCGGGATCCGACAGGCGCTCCCGGGTCTGAATACTGTAAACAAACTGCTGGCCCGCCGGCACCGGCGGCTGGCCAAGCTTGCCTGCTGCAACAATCTGGTTCTGTTCACGAAGCGCGGCCGCAACCTCGGCGACGGTCACATCCAGTGAGGCCATCCGGCGGGGATCCAGCCACACGCGCATGCTGTAATCTTTCGCGCCCATCACTTCCGCCGACCCCACCCCCGGCACTCGACCAAGGGCTTCGACAAGATTATTGGAGGCGTAATTGCTGAGGAAGACGCCGTCCAGGTCCGGTCGCTCGGAGGTCAGGTTGATACCCATCAGCATGTTGCCAGCCTGCTTGCTGACCACCACGCCCTGTCGCCGGACTTCATCGGGCAAAAACGGTTCCGCCAGGGCAACGCGGTTCTGGACGTTTACCTGAGCGATGTCTGTATCGGTGCCGCTTTCGAAGGTAAGGGTGATCTTGGCCGTGCCGTCACTGGAGGCGGTGGACTCGATGTAGATCATGCCCTCCACCCCGTTCAGCTGTTGCTCAACAGGTCGTATAACCGCCTCCTCCACAACCTGGGAACTTGCCCCGGGGAGCGATGCGGTTACCTGAATCTGGGGTGGGGCCATGTCCGGATACATGTTGACCGGAAGAATACGCAACGCCAGCAACCCGGCAAGGGTAATCAGGATGGAAATAACAAACGCGAATTTCGGTCGGTGGATAAAAACCCGGCTGATCATTGGCTCGCCTCACCCGTCTGGATGAGCGCTCCTGTTGCCGGATCAATCTGCTTCTCCACAGCGCTGACCGCTACCCCCGGGCGTACTTTCTGCAACCCTTCAACAATCACCCGGTCACCCGCTGCCAGCCCGGACTCCGCAACCAGGAGTGCTCCCTCCCTTGGACCAGTCTGGATGAAACGCTGGGCAACCAGCTCCTGGTCGTCCACGACCAGCACAAACTTACCCTCAATGGTTTCCTGTACTGCCACCTGGGGAACAAGGACCCGGGCCTCGCCGGAATGGCCTTCAATGCGAAGCGTCACGTAAAGTCCGGGCACCAACACCGCCTCTGAGTTGGGAAAGACAGCCCGCATTGCTACGGTACCGGTGCTGGCATCCGTCTGGACATCGGCGAAATCCAATACACCAGGCTGCTCATAGCGCTCGCCGTCGGGCAGAGTGAGATAGAGATTCAAAGACCTGGAAACCTCAGCGGCAGCGCCTCTGCCCGCACGCCGAACGGCGATAAAGTCGGATTCGTTAAGCTGGAATTCAACGTACATGGGGTCCGTCACCAGGACGGATGTGATCGGGCCTCTGGAGGGGCTGACGATCGACCCCACATCGTAGTTCAAACGTCCTACCCAGCCTTCGAAGGGAGCGCGGATTTCTGCATAATCCAGATTGGAGCCGGCTTTTTGTACCGAGGCCTGAGCTGTTTTCAAACGACTATCCGCAGCATTGAAGCGGTCCTTGAGCTTATCCAGGTCCGCAGCAGACAGGAACCCTTTCTGCGCCACTTCCTCTCCCCGGCGCAGGTTTCTGGTCGCGGAATCCACTTCTGCCCGGGCTGCGGCCAGTTCGGCCTCGGCCTGCTGCAAATCGGCGTTAGCCTGAGTGTCTTCAAGGCGAACCAACACCTGACCCTGACGCACAGGCGCACCTTCGGTAAACAGAATCTCTCTTATTTCCGCTTCGATGCGTGGCGTAATGTCCGCTTTGGCTGAAGCTGCGGTTCTGGCAACAAACTCCCTGGAGGGCCGGACTTCCGAAGTCTCAAGCACCACCACAGATACAGCGACGGGGTTGGCTTGCTTTGTTTCCTGGGGCTCAGAGCACCCGGTCAGTGTGACTGAGGCCCATACGAGAAGCAGGAGAACTGCCCCTTTTCTCAAATCGGCTTTCCATCTTGAAAAAAACCGCATCACTTTCTCTCCGTGAATGATTACTCGCCCGCAGGAACTATCAACATCCGCACTAAGATTAGACAACTCCCTTATGGCAGGCCATTGAAGATTCAATTTTTCTGGAGCCCGCCACAGCCGCTCCTTTCAGCCCCAGACTTCGACAACAATCGGATTACCTCAAAACTTTGCTATATTTGCTTCAGATAACGTTGGAACTGGATGAAAACAGCTCCACCGATGGACTCACTACGAATGGACTTGCCGATGAGACAGCCGATTCACCACCGCTCCTTATTCATAATTTTCCTAGCTTTTCTTTCTGCTGTTGCCGGATGCAGCTCAGGCCCGGAGGTTAAAAGCATCAGCAAGGCTCCAAACGTTTCAGATGCACCCGGAAATCTTCTCGTGCTGGCAATCAGTCCGAAAGAAAACAGCAGGACGGTGATGGAATCCGCGCTCGTTTCCCGGCTGCGCTCTGAGGGATTCCAGGCTGAGCCCTATGGCCCAGCACCTTCCCTGCCCTGGGAAGATTCAGACGCACTTCGCGAGAAAGTAAAGGAGCGCTTGCAGAAACAGACGGCAGATGGAGTGTTAACCGTCTCTCTGGTCAGAAAAA
>NZ_JAWLCH010000026.1:0-25459 GCF_041687235.1 Marinobacter sp.
CACACGAATTACTTGGTCAACTTTTTAAAGAGCGTTTGAGCTGTTGCTCAATCAAGGCCGCGTATTCTACATCGTTCCGCTGCCTTGTCAACCGTTTATCTGAAGAATTTTAAAACTCGTTTTCTTCAGCACTTTCAAACAGTTGCTTTCGTTCGGGAGGTTGCCGTTAGTGGCTTGTCCCTCAGAAGTGGTGCGCATTCTACAGGCGTCAGCAAAACTGTCAACGAGGTTTTTGAATTAATTTATAACGATCTCGGTTTCCACGTACTTCACTGATCAGGCACTGATCATTTCGTTCAGTTTTCAGGCAAAAATCAGCCCCAGGCAAAGGGAATCAAACCACGAACCCCACCCCATTTCCAACGCAGCGCCAACAGACCCAAGATCACCAGGCCATAAACGACCATTTCACCAATATCGCTTCTCGCTTGCCAGATAAAATGGACCCAGGCAACTATGACAATCAGATAGACCAGCTTGTGCAGTGGCTTCCAGCTCTTACCCAGCCGCTTCATCATTCCCCTGGTTGAAGTTAAAGCCAGAGGAATCAGCATAAGAAAAGACAATGCACCTGCCACAATATAGGGCCGCTTGGTAAACGTGGCCCAGAGGTCACTCCAACCGAGAATAAACTGCAAAAAAGCGAATACATGGAGCACAGCATAGAAAAACGCAAACAGACCAAGCATCCGTCGGACCCGGATCCAGCCACCCCAACCCGTCCATCGCTTAAGGGGAGTCATACACAAGGTTGCTATCAACAATTGAAACGCCGCAAGCCCAAGAGATTCGGTGACTTCCTGGCCTGGATCCGGCCCGAGGTTCTGCCCCGCAATATTGAATACCAGCACGAGAAAGGGGAGGCTGGCCAACAACGCCACCACAAGACGGAAAGCCACCAGGAAACCGGGACGCCCCATCGCTCGTGCTCCGCGCATCAGTAGAACTTCCTCAGATCCATGCCCTTGTACAGATCCGCAACCTGCTCTCCATAACCGTTGAACTTTACGGTCTCCATCCAATTTGGCGAAAGCAACCCGGAAGGCAGCCTCCGCTCCCGCTTCTGACTCCATCTTGGGTGGTCAACTTCGGGATTGACGTTGGCATAGAACCCGTACTCCTGGGGGGCAAGCATTTCCCAGGTGGTTTTTGGCCGCTCCTCCTGGAAGCGGATCTTGACGATCGACTTGATGCTCTTGAACCCATACTTCCATGGAACGACCAGCCGGATCGGTGCACCGTTCTGGTTCGGTATGGTCTTGCCATACAACCCGACCGCCAGAAAGCTCAGCTCGTTCATGGCCTCATCCATCCGCAGGCCTTCCTGATAGGGCCAGTCAATGGTGCTGAACAGTGAACGCTGTGCTCTCATCTGGTCCGGATCGTAGAGGGTTTCGAAATAGACATACTTGGCACGCGAGTTTGGCTCAAATCTTTTAAGGATGTCTGCCAGCGGCACACCGATCCAGGGAATCACCATGGACCAGGCTTCCACGCACCGGAGGCGATACACGCGCTCCTCATATTCGTGAGGCTTGAGGAGATCCTCCAACGCATACTCGCCCGGGCGCTCACACTCCCCTTCAACAACCACAGACCAGGGATCAACAGTCATCTCATCGGCATACTTCGCCGGGTCACCCTTCCCGGTTCCGAATTCATAGAAGTTGTTGTATTGCGTGACGTCTTCCAGAGGTGTTTTTTCCTCGTCAGTCGAGTAACGAGGCATCGCAACATAATCCAGGGCTTCCCCGGGAACCGGAAGCTCTGCCGCGGAAAGCAGACCTGGCATTGACAGGCCAGCGGCCACCGCCACAGAGCCGGACATGAATTGCCTGCGATTGAGGTATACCGATTCGGGGGTAATGTCGGAGTGGGCTATGGCCCAGGATGGGCGCTTCTTGATAAACATGCAAAGTCTCCGTCAGGGCATCAGCCAGGTAAGGCGTTGACCGGAGACTGCGAAGAAAATTCCCGGGCTTCTCGACGGAAGCCCGGGAAACCATGATTCAGTCGGTCGTGCCAGGCGCTTTCCGGGGCTTGCCACGGAACAGGGCACGAACAGGTCCGGACAACCCGTAGATCAGGAATCCGGTGAAGAGTACGGTGGCCGGATCCAGCGCGATCACCACAAACACCAGAACAACAAGAAGAATAGCGGCAAAAGGAACGCGACCACGTAGATCCAGATCCTTGAAACTGCGGTACAGAATATTGCTGACCATCAGGACACCGGTACCTCCAACCACCACCATGGTCAGTAGTGTGAGCCAGGTAGACGGTTCGAAAAGGTGGAAGCACCAGACCAGTCCCGCAACACACGCGGCGGCGGCCGGACTGGGCAAGCCAACGAAAAACTTCTTGTCGACCGAACCAATCTGGGTGTTAAAGCGGGCCAGGCGCAGAGCGGCACCAGCTACATAAATAAACGTAATGGCCCAGCCAACCTTGTCAAAAGCGTTCAGCGACCAGAAAAAGGCAACGAGCCCGGGGGCGACACCAAAAGCCACCATATCAGCAAGGCTGTCATACTCCTCGCCAAATTTACTCTGGGTATTGGTCATCCGGGCAACCCGGCCATCCAGACCATCCAGGATCATTGAGACAAATATGGCAATTGCGGCATTATCAAAGACGCCGTTCGCCGCAGAAACAATGGCGTAGAAGCCGGAAAACAGCGAGGCGGTTGTGAGCGCATTGGGCAGCAGGTAGATGCCCTTCCGGCGAACGGGGGCCCCCTCCACCAGCTCTTCTTCAACCACTTCCCCGGCCTCTATCTCATAGTCCGGGTTCTGCTTGCCGTCGGCGGATTTTCTTTCTTCAGTCATTCCCATTACTCCGGAAAGCGTTTGGGCGGAGTATATACGAAAAACGCGGCCACCCGGGCCGCGTTTTTCAAAACCAGACGGAATTCCGCTTAGTTTTTGTCCTTATCCACGATCTTGTTCGCGGAGATCCACGGCATCATACCGCGCAGCTTCTCACCAACGACTTCGATGTCGTGGGCAGCATTCTGGCGACGACGCGCAGTCATGGACGGGTAATTCAGAGCGCCTTCAGAGATGAACATCTTGGCGTACTCACCGCTCTGAATGCGCTTCAACGCGTTGCGCATGGCTTCGCGGGACTGCTCGTTGATGATTTCCGGTCCGGTCACGTACTCACCATACTCCGCGTTGTTGGAGATGGAGTAGTTCATGTTGGCGATACCACCTTCGTACATCAGATCGACAATCAGCTTCAGCTCGTGCAGACACTCGAAGTAGGCCATTTCCGGCGCGTAACCGGCTTCTACCAGAGTTTCGAAACCGGCCTTGACCAGCTCGACGGTACCACCACACAGAACGGCCTGCTCACCGAACAGATCGGTTTCGGTCTCGTCCTTGAAGGAGGTCTCGATAATACCGGTACGACCGCCGCCAATACCGCTTGCGTATGACAGAGCCAGATTCTTGGCATTGCCGGAGGCATCCTGGAAGATCGCAATCAGATCAGGGATACCGCCGCCGTTCGCGAACTCGGTGCGAACCGTGTGGCCTGGCGCCTTCGGTGCAACCATGATCACATCCAGATCCTTGCGCGGAACGATCTGGTTGTAGTGGATGGCGAAACCGTGGGCAAAAGCCAGTGTTGCACCCTGCTTGAGATTCGGTTCAATTTCAGCGGCGTAGAGCTGAGCCTGGAACTCGTCCGGGGTCAGGACCATGACCACATCTGCAGCAGCAACGGCAGACGGCACGTCGCTGGTCTTCAGGCCGTAGGCTTCAGCCTTGGCAATGGAGGAAGAACCAGGGCGCAGACCAACAGTGACATCAACGCCGGATTCTTTCAGGTTGCACGCGTGCGCGTGGCCCTGGGAACCGAAGCCGATGATGGCAACTTTCTTGCCCTGAATGATGGAAAGATCGCAATCCTTATCGTAATAAACCTGCATGAGAAACCTCTGTTATTTGTGATGGCCCCGTGAGGCCATGATGTTCAAAACCTGTTTGAAACCGTTAAAGGCTGAGCACCTTCTCGCCCCGGGCGATACCGGATACACCGCTGCGCACCACTTCCAGTACGCCCGATGTGCCAACGGCCTGAATAAAGCCGTCCAGCTTCTCGCTGTCACCCGCCAACTGAACCGTGTAGACGGAGCTGGTCACATCCACGATCTGGCCGCGGAAAATATCCACCGTACGCTTGATCTCGGCACGCTGGGAACCGGTGGCTTTCAGCTTGACCAGCATCAGCTCACGCTCAATGTGGGCGCCTTCGGTCAGATCCACCAGTTTGACGACTTCGATCAGCTTGTTCAGTTGCTTGGTGATCTGCTCGATCACCTTATCCGAACCCGTGGTAGTTACGGTCAGACGGGACAGCGTCTCGTCTTCGGTCGGTGCCACGGTAAGTGTTTCGATGTTGTAGTTACGCTGGGAAAACAGACCAACCACCCGTGACAGGGCGCCGGGCTCGTTTTCAAGCAAAACAGAAATGATTCGACGCATGATCAGACCCTCTCCGTCTTGCTGAGCCACATATCCTTCATGGAACCCCGGGCAACCTGCATCGGATACACGTGCTCAAAACGATCCACGTAGATATCCACGAATACCAGCTCGTCTTTCATCGCCAGCACTTCTTTCAGCCTGGTCTCCAGATCTTCCTTCTTCTCAATCCGGACACCCTTGTGGCCGTAGGCTTCCGCCAGCTTGATGAAGTCGGGCAGCGATTCCATGTAGGACTCGGCATGACGGGACTCATAGTTCATGTCCTGCCACTGCTTGACCATACCCAGAGCCTGGTTGTTCAGGTTGATGATCTTTACTGGCAGATTGTACTGCTTGCAGGTGGACAGCTCCTGGATGTTCATCTGGATACTGCCCTCACCGGTTATGCACAGCACTTCATCGTCCGGATGGGTCAGCTTGACCCCCATGGCCGCCGGCAAACCGAAGCCCATGGTGCCGAGACCGCCAGAGTTGATCCAGCGGTTGGGCTTGTCGAACTTGTAGTACTGGGCCGCAAACATCTGGTGCTGACCAACATCGGAAGTTACGAACGCCTCGCCCTTGGTCAGGCGACACAGCATTTCAATCACTTCCTGGGGCTTGATTACATCCGGGCTGGTCTCATAACGCATGCCATGGAAGGCCCTCCATTCGTCTATCTGCTTCCACCAGGAGGCGATTGCGTCTGCATCAGGCTTTTCCTTTGCCTCTTTGACCAGCGACAGCATTTCCTTGAGCACGGCGTCTACCGGGCCAACAATCGGCACGTCTGCATCAACCGTCTTGGAAATCGAGGCCGGATCTATGTCGATATGGATAATGCGTGCGCCCGGACAGAACTTCTCGGTGGCATTGGTGACCCGGTCATCGAAGCGGGCCCCCACACAGAGAATCAGGTCCGAGTGGTGCATGGCCATATTGGCCTCGTAGGTGCCGTGCATCCCGAGCCAGCCCAGGTGCTGTTTGTCGCTGGCCGGGTAACAGCCAATGCCCATGAGGGTATTGGTGATCGGGTAACCCAACATCCGGACAAGCTCGGTCAGTTGATCCGATGCCTTGCCAAGAATTACACCGCCGCCGGCGTAGATGATCGGACGCTTGGCCGCCAGCATCATGTCGACCGCTTTCTTGATCTGACCAGCATGGCCGCGTATGGCGGGGTTGTAGGAACGCAGCTTGACCTTCTTGGGGTAAGCGTACTCGTACCGCTCGTTCGGCGTGGTCATGTCCTTGGGAATATCCACGACAACCGGGCCGGGACGGCCCGTGGCGGCAATGTAGTACGCCTTGCGGATAATTTCCGGGATTTCCTCAGGGTGGCGGACACTGAGGTTGTGCTTAACCACCGGACGGGAGACGCCCATCATGTCGGTTTCCTGGAACGCATCCTCGCCGATAAGCGTGGACGCAACCTGCCCGCACAGAACCACCATGGGAATGGAATCCATGAATGCGGTGGCGATGCCGGTGATGGTGTTGGTGGCTCCAGGACCCGAGGTCACCAGTACGGTGCCTGGTTTTCCGGTCGCGCGGGCGTAGCCGTCGGCCATATGGACCGCCGCCTGCTCGTGCCTTACCAGAATGTGCTTGACTTTGTCCTGCCTGAACAGCGCATCATAAATATGAAGGGCTGCACCACCCGGATAGCCGTATATGTATTCGATACCCTCATCTTGAAGGGACCGGATCAGCATATCGGCGCCAGACAATAACTCCACGATTTTCTACCCTCTTCTACGAGTGAATGAGCCGGGACGGGTCCCGGTTGCCTGGATTCACGGTGTCCATGCTTCTTTTGAAAGCGGAACCGGCTGCTCCTCCACACCTTGTTAAGAGGTTGTCTCCTGGCCAGCCGCCCTCCTGAGGGTTGCGGAGAACGGCCAATCAACGGGTTGCACGTAAGCAACAACCATCCCGCGACGGATGCGCGGCGCGTTCAGTGTGGTAATTGATGGGGGATACTCGCTCGGGATTGCCTGCCGTATTGACCCCAGTCTTCAGGCAATCGGTAATTCTGACAGCGGGAAACTCCCTGTCAATAGCCGCTGTGGGTTTCTGTGCCTATACTGGCCGAAGGTCTGCCATAATCGGCACGAATCCGGTACAAAGATTTGAACCAGACAGAAGAAAATCTGCGGTACCGGTGGCATGATAGGCAATAATGAATTGAGACAAAACGGGCCCGGTTTATCCAGGTTGTCTGCCTGCCCGGGAGCAGTGAACATACGCGAGTAAAGCCATGAACAGAAAAATCCTGATGCTGACCTTATTACTGGCCGTTGTACCAGGTATCGCCATGAGCGCCTCTGTCTACAAATGGACTGATGAAAACGGGGTTACCCATTTTGGCGACCGGCAGCCCACGGGGGCAACCTCTGAACGGGTTAATGTTCGCTCCGGTACCTCATCGGATGCTTCCGGGAGCCGACAGAGCCCGCAGGAGCGCCTGCAAAACCTGCAGGAACAGCAAGCTGGAGAGGAAGAACAACGCCAGGAAACTGCCGCTGATGAGGCTCGCAGAAAACAGCGGGAGGCGAATTGCGCAACAGCACGTTCCAATCTGGAAGTGATTGACCGCAACGCACGCATCCGGGTCGAGGAGAATGGCGAGCAGCGCTATCTCTCCGAAGAAGAGATAGCCGAGAAACGGGCAGAATTCGAGCGAATGGCTGAGGAGAGCTGCGGACCTGCAGAGCAGTAGATTTAAAAAAGGGTCAGATGAAAGCATTCATCTGACCCCGGCTTTCAAATCAGGCCTTGGCGAATGCCAGGTGATGGTCCTCCACCGTCCCCTTGATGACATCCCCCGGCACAAACTCTCCCTTAAGCAGCCGCTGGGCCAGCGGATTTTCGATCATACGCTGGATTGCCCGCTTCAGCGGCCGTGCACCGTATACCGGGTCGTAGCCCACTTCCGCCAGCAACTCCATGGCGGCATCATCCAGCTCCAGCTTCATATCCTGCTCTTTCAGGCGCTTGCTCAGGGATTCGATCTGTATCTTCGCAATACCCTGAATCTGGCTTTCGGCCAGAGGATGGAATACCACCACTTCATCCACGCGGTTAATAAACTCGGGGCGGAAATGCGTACCCACCACTTCCATCACGGCGTTTTTCATGGACTCGTAATTCTCTTCACCGGCTTTCTGCTGGATGATGTCCGAGCCAAGGTTTGAGGTCATGACGATGACTGTGTTCCGGAAGTCCACAGTGCGGCCCTGGCCGTCCGTCAGGCGACCATCCTCGAGCACCTGAAGAAGGATGTTGAAAACATCCGGGTGGGCTTTTTCCACTTCGTCCAGCAACAATACCGAGTAGGGCCGACGGCGAACCGCTTCGGTCAGGTAGCCACCTTCCTCATAACCCACATATCCTGGAGGCGCACCGATAAGGCGGGCAACGGAATGTTTCTCCATGAATTCTGACATATCAATGCGCACCATGGCTTCCTCAGTATCGAACAGAAAGGAGGCCAAAGCCTTGCACAACTCGGTTTTACCCACGCCGGTCGGACCAAGGAACAGGAATGAGCCGTTGGGGCGATTGGGATCGGACAAACCGGCCCTCGAGCGGCGAACCGCATTGGATACCGCTTCAACCGCCTCATCCTGGCCAATGACACGATCGTGGAGGGCTTCTTCCATGCGCATCAGTTTGTCACGCTCGCCTTCGAGCATCTTGGACACCGGAATGCCGGTCCACTTGGAGACAATCTCGGCGATTTCCTCGTCGGTTACCCGGTTCCGTAGCAGCTTCATTTCCATCATCTCGGCCTGGCTGGCCATATCCAGTTGACGCTCCAGCTCAGGGATCTGTCCATACTGGAGTTCGGACATTTTGCCGAGATCACCGGCGCGACGAGCGTTCTCCAGATCAATCCGGGCCTGTTCCAGGCGGCTCTTGATCTTCTGGGAACCATGAAGAGCCGCTTTCTCGGTATTCCAGACTTCTTCCAGATCCGCATATTCACGCTCAACGCCGGTAATCACGTCCGACAACTCGGAAAGGCGCTTTTTCGAGGCCGGATCGGTCTCTTTCTTGAGAGCTTCACGCTCGATTTTCAGCTGAATCAGGCGTCGCTCCAGGCGATCCAGAGGTTCAGGCTTGGAATCCATTTCCATACGGATCTGGGAAGCGGCCTCGTCCACCAGGTCAATAGCCTTGTCCGGCAGTTGCCGGTCGGCAATATAACGATGGGAGAGTTTGGCGGCGGCAATGATGGCACCATCAGTAACCTCGACACCGTGGTGAACCTCATACCGCTCTTTCAGGCCGCGCAGGATGGCGATGGTATCTTCCTCGCTGGGTTCGCTGACCAGTACTTTCTGGAAGCGACGCTCAAGGGCGGCGTCTTTCTCGATGTTTTCACGGTACTCATCCAGGGTGGTCGCGCCCACACAGTGCAGCTCACCCCGGGCCAGTGCCGGTTTGAGCATGTTGCCGGCGTCCATGGAACCTTCGGCCTTACCGGCACCGACCATGGTGTGGATTTCATCGATGAACAGGATGATCTGGCCTTCCTGCTTGGACAGCTCGTTCAGAACCGCTTTCAGGCGCTCCTCGAACTCGCCCCGGAACTTGGCACCGGCAATCAGGGAGCCCATATCCAGCGACAGAACTTTCTTGTCTTTGAGGCCATCGGGCACCTCGCCGTTGACAATGCGCTGGGCCAAACCTTCGACAATGGCGGTTTTACCCACGCCTGGCTCACCGATGAGGACCGGGTTGTTTTTTCGACGGCGCTGAAGAACCTGGATGG
The DNA here is from genome assembly GCF_041687235.1 of Marinobacter sp. Lineage (GTDB taxonomy): Bacteria > Pseudomonadota > Gammaproteobacteria > Pseudomonadales > Oleiphilaceae > Marinobacter. The sequence continues at coordinate 9,253 of NZ_JAWLCH010000026.1, forward strand.
TGCGGCGGATTTCATCGTCGCGACCAATCACCGGGTCCAGCTTGCCGGCCTCGGCTCGCTCGGTGAGGTCGATGGTGTACTTGGACAGGGCCTGCCGGTTTTCTTCGGCACTGGCATCGTTCACGGCTTCACCGCCGCGAATGTCGTCGATGGCCTTTTCCAGAGCCGCTTTGTCGACGCCCTGCTCTCGAAGTACCCGACCAAGAGTGCCTCGGTCTTCCAGGGCCGCCAACAGCATCAGTTCACTGGAGATATACTGGTCTTTTCGCTTCTGGGCGAGTTTATCGGCGATATTAAAAAGACGGCCCATGTCGTTGGACATGGAGACGTCGCCGGCCGATCCCTGAACTTCCGGCAGGTTTTCAATTTCCCGGGCGATCGCCTGGCGAATGCGTCCGGGCTCTGCGCCGGCCTGCTTGAGCAGGGGCTTGATGGCGCTACCTTCCTGATCAAGGAGTGCCTGCATCAGGTGTACCGGCTCGATAAAGTTGTGATCTTTTCCGACCGCGATGGATTGTGCATCCGCGAGGGCGGTCTGCAACTTACTGGTCAGCTTGTCGATTCTCATGTGTACTTTCCCCAAATTTCTGCGAATACCAGGGTGCCGTTGGTGGCGGATATTCGATTGCTTTGACAGTTAATGTAGGGGCAAGTAGAGGGACTTCAAGCGGGGCTTCGGTGTATTCGTCAGAAAATTGACGGCCGTCAGTTTGAGATTGAGGGCTGGGTGCAGGTCTGGCGCAGGGCTGCATTCCAGAACACGCCGTAGATACATCCCTGTAGGCTTGGCTGCAGCATCCATGCTGCAGACAGTTCTGGAATGCAGCCCTGCACCAGCCCCCGAACCTTTCAGTAAAAGCTCAAGCTAGCCGCTGCAAGTTAGGCATTCAGTCTACGAGCCAAACCAGCGTCGCCATCCGCCCGGTCTGGCCATCCCTGCGGTATGAAAAAAACCGATCTGAATCCTGAACGGTACACAGGCGACCGCCAGCTACGTTGGAAACGCCGAGGTGATCTAACCTCAGGGTGGCAAGGGCATAGATATCTGCCATGAAATGACCCGACCGAGCGCCTTCGGCTTTGAAAGCGCGGGCCGCTTTCGGGTCATGTTCGAGGAAGGCGTCACGCACTTCCGGGCCGACTTCGAAGCTGCCCGGTCCGATAGCCGGGCCGAGCCAGGCGTGCAGGGTTTCGGGTGCAACGGCCATGGCACTCACCAAATTCTCGATAACGCCTCCACACAGGCTTCGCCAGCCGCAGTGGGCGGCGCCGACGACGGTTCCTTCGCGATCAGCAAGTATAACGGGCAGGCAGTCAGCGGTGAGGATGGCGCAGGCGATGCCCGGATGACGGGTGTAGCTGGCGTCAGCGTTAGGGGGTTGCCCGACGCTATCCGGTGTCAGCTCAACAACCTCTGTACCGTGTACCTGGTTGAGCCAGCCAATCCGGTCGCTATCCAGTCCGATGGACTCGGCGAGCCTTCGCCGATTCTCCTGTACGTGTTTCGGGTTGTCTTCGACATGGCTACCGAGGTTAAGACTGTTCCACGGTCGACCGCTGACGCCGCCGGCGCGGGTTGTGCTGATGGCCCGCACTCTATCGGGCGCGGACCAGTCCGGTTTCAGGGCGCCCCCTTCAATAGTCACGGTTTTCCAGCTCCCGGGCGTGTTTGCGCAGAGCGTCGATCAGCGCAACCATATCCTCAGGCAGGGGCACTTCCCAGGTCAGGATTTCACCGGTTTCTGGGTGTTCCAAGGTCAGCTGCCGGGCGTGAAGGGCCTGGCGGTTGAACGCCGAGAGGGCCTCTCGAAGCTCTTCGGTCGTTCCCTTGGGCAACCTCAGGCGACCGCCGTAGAGCGGGTCTCCGACGAGGGGGTGTTTTACATGGGCCATGTGAACACGGATCTGATGGGTTCGGCCGCTTTCCAGTTTGCAGCGAACGTGCGTGTGAGCGGCAAAACGCTCCACCAACCGATAGTGGGTGACCGCCGGTTTGCCTGAGGCCACCACCGCCATCTTCTTCCGCTCCCTGGGGTGCCTGCCAATGGGTGCGTCAACGGTTGCACCGCCGGTCAGGGTGCCCACAACGACGGCCTCATATTCGCGGCCCATGGTTCGGGTCTGAAGCTGATCGACCAGGGACGTATGGGCAATCAGACTTCGGGCCACAACCATGATGCCGGAGGTGTCTTTGTCGAGGCGGTGAACGATACCCGCCCTCGGCAGATTCTCCACTTCTGGCGCGTAGTTCAACAACGCATTCACCAGGGTTCCGTCGGCGTGGCCGGCAGCCGGATGCACCACCAGGCCCGCAGGCTTGTTGATCACCAACAAGTGTTCGTCCTGGTAGACGATATCCAGGGAGATTTCCTCGGCCTGCCAGCTCACCTGGGCTTCCGGCTCGGCATCCAGCGCCAGGCGATCATCCAGCATCACCTTGTCCCGGGGCTTTCGCACCTCACCATTCACCGTCAAGGCGCCACTTTTGATCCATGACTGCAATCGGGAACGGGAGTGTTCAGGCATCAGCTCTGCGGCGGCCTGGTCGAGACGCCGGTCACTCAATTCCGGCGGCACAACAAAGTTGGCAAGGATTCGATTTTCAGATGACATTAAGCCCCCAGGGCCTGTGTGTGTTACGTTTTGGTCAGATTATTTGAAACAGCGGGCGTTGCTCTTCAGATGCCTCTGCACATAGAGCCACTTCCCCGCTACAATGGCTGCCCTTGAATTAATCGACATTATACGGGATTCCGGAATGAGATCAGGTCTTCGTTTACTGCTACTTTCCACACTGGTTGTTCTTGTCAGTGCCTGCGCCTCCAACAAGCAGGAAGAAGTGCTTCCGGAAAAGACCTATTACGAGAACGCCCGCCAGGCGATGAATTCCGGCAACTTCAATGAGGCGGAGCAGAACCTGGACTCCCTGGAAACCTACTATCCCTTCGGTCGCTATGCCGAGCAGGCCCAGCTTGACCTGATTTATGCCCGCTACCAGAACCTGGATCTTGAGGGTTCCCGCGCCGCGGCCGACCGTTTTTTGCGGCTGAACCCGCAAAGTGATCACGCGGATTACGCGCTCTACATGCGCGGTCTTGCCTCCTATAACCTGGACATCGGGCTTGCGGCTCGTTATTTCCCGATCGACGTTGCGGCCCGGGATCCCGGCGAACAGTTGCAATCTTTCCAGGATTTCTCAGAGCTGCTGAACCGCTACCCGGACAGCCAGTATGTTGCGGATGCCCGCCAGCGAATGATTGCCGTGCGAAATCGTATGGCCGAACTGGAAATTCACGCGGCCCGCTATTACATCAAACGCCAGGCCTACGTCGCTGCCAACAACCGGGCGCGATACATCATCGAGAATTATCCGACGGCCACGGTTACCGAAGAAGCCCTGATCATACTTGCAGAAACCTTTCGCTTCCTGGATCTGAAAAAAGGTTCGCAGGACGCGATCGCCACGCTCCGTACCAATTTCCCGGAAAGTGACGCGTTCAATGCCGATGGCGAGTTTGAGGTGGATCTGCTAAAGGGAGAAAACCGCTCACTGACGAACGTTGTCACCTTTGGATTGATGGGCGACGAGTAAACGCTGAAATTGGGGTCAGGTGAACATCTCGTCTGACCCCAGCTCCTCGACTACTTGCCACTCTTCCAGCCATTGGTGATCGGATAACGCCGGTCCTTGCCAAATCCCCGTTCGGTAATCCGCACACCGATCGGTGCCTGACGCCGCTTGTACTCGTTGATATCCACCAGGCGGATAACCCGCTCCACGTCGACCCGCTCGAATCCCTCTGCAACGATGGCGTCCGAACTGAAGTCCCTCTCCACGTATAGGTTCAGGATCTGATCCAGCACATCATAGCCGGGCAGGCTATCCTCATCTTTCTGGTCCGGAGCAAGCTCTGCCGAAGGGGGCCGGGTAATAACCCGCTCGGGGATGACCTCTCCGCCGGGGAGCGTATTGCGGTATTTGGCCAACCGGAATACCAGGGTTTTGGGCACATCCTTGAGCACATCAAAGCCACCGGCCATATCGCCATAGAGGGTTGAGTAGCCCACCGCCATCTCGCTCTTGTTCCCGGTGGTCAGCACCAGCGAACCGAATTTGTTGGACAGGGACATCAGCAGAACACCGCGCAGACGCGCCTGCAGGTTTTCCTCGGTTGTGTCCGGGGTAGTGCCTTCGAAAGGCCCTGCCAGAGTTTCCATGAATGCGTCGTACATGGGCTCGATGGAAAACACATCGTACTGAACCCCCAACGCAACAGCCTCAGCCTCTGCGTCCTCGAGGCTCATGCTGGAGGTGTAACGGAACGGCATCATCACCGCCCGGACACGATCCTTGCCCAGGGCATCAACCGCGACCGCCAGGGTTACCGCCGAGTCAATGCCACCGGAAAGCCCAAGAACCACGGATTTGAATCCGTTCTTGTTCACGTAGTCCCGAACACCCGTCACCAGGGCGTTATAAACATTTGCCTCAAGCGTCGGCTCCTCCGGCAGAGACTGGGATACAGGCTGGCAATGGTGGTCGCACAGGAAATCGACCGGGTACAGGCCCTCGCCAAACTGAGGGGCCTCCGCCGTCAGCACACCCGAATGGTCAAACACCATAGAGCCACCATCGAACACCAGCTCGTCCTGGCCGCCCACCAGGTTCACGTACACGATGCTGACCAGATTTTCCCTGGACTTGCGCTCCAGAAGCGCTTTTCGGCGGGTCTGCTTATCGATGTCGTAGGGGGATGCATTCAGGTTCAGGATCAGCCGGGCGCCCTTGGCAGCGCAGTCCTCCACCGGACCCTCTTTCCAGAGGTCCTCACAAACGGTGACTCCGACCGGAACGCCGCGAATGTCGAGTGTCAGGACATCCTTGCCTTCGGCGAAGTACCGCTTTTCATCAAACACCTGATAGTTCGGTGGGAAACGCTTGAAATACCGGCCAGTAATCTCTCCACCATCAATCACCACAGCCGCATTGTACAGTAGTGCACCCTGGCGCAAGGGCGCCCCGATCACAATCGCCGCCTCCAGCTCCTCTGCCTGCAGCCGTTCCAGCGCTTCGTTGACCCTGACTTCCAGGCTGGGCCGTAACAGCAGATCTTCCGGCGGGTAACCCGTCAGGCACAGCTCCGGAAAAACCACGATATCCGCCTGATGCTCCGACGATGCCCTGCGCGCAGCCTCCAGGACGAGCTCCGTATTGCCGGGGATATCGCCCACCAGAAAATCCAGCTGGGCCATTACCACCCGCAGTTTTCTGGGAGACACCCCGGATGCGGCCTGTTTTCCGGACACGGACATAAATCGGCTCCTGTAACTCATTGCCATGAAAAGGCTATTATAACCCCGCACAGGCGTGGATTTCTTCCGACCAACAGCGGATTCCTGTAAATCATGGCAGCAGATACACCAGCACAGTCGGCTGAAACACTCAGCCAGGGGCCCTCAAACCCTTCCGAACAGCAACAGGCAAAACTGTTCAGGATCTACAACCACTACCGTCTGGTGGTCAGCCTGATGCTGGTGGCGCTGTTGTTCGTCGACCCTGTCAATTTCGACATGCGTTTTCGGCTGCAGGATTATTACCAGGCAGGCGTCTCCGCCTATCTGGGCCTGAACGCATTCATTGCCCTGCTCCTGGTGGCCGGATTCCACCCGAGCCAGCGCCACATTACACTCTCGATCCTGTTGGATATTCTCATCATGCATGGCCTGTTGCTGACCAGCACGGGAATCACCAACGGCCTGGCCAACCTGGTGATCGTGTCGGTGGCGGCAGGCAACATCCTGACGCCTAGCCGAATGGGCACCTTTTATGCGGCTCTGGCCGCGATCTGCTCACTGGGAATTTCAGGCTGGGCGGTTCTGGCCCTCGGAGAGTCAGCCGACGATATTGTCCGGGCCGGGTCCCTGGGCATCCTCTACTTTGCAGCAGCATTTGTGCTGCAGAGCATCTCCCGCCGAATGATGCGCAGCGAGGCACTGGCCAGCAGCCGCGCCCGAAGCATTGCCGAACTGGAGCAGATCAACCAGCAAATCATCCAGCGTATGCGGACCGGCATTCTGGTACTGGACCGTTTCGGTCAGATCCGTCTTGCCAACGCCGCCGCCGAGGAGCTTCTATACGGTGCCCCCAAAACCTCGGTACCGATTCACCAGCGCGCAACCGTGTTACCCAAACCCCTCAAACAGGGTCTGGACGCCTGGCTGAAGGACCCAACACAACGAATTGAGCCGTTCCAACCTTCGCCAACCTCCCCTCTGCTACAGGCGAACTTTACCCAACTGGACCGAGAGCGGGGCGACCAGATCCTTGTGTTCATCGAGGACATGAGCAAAGTCACCCAGCAGGCCCAGCAGATGAAACTGGCCTCGCTGGGCCGGCTGACCGCCGGCATAGCTCATGAGATCCGCAATCCGCTGGGCGCGATCAGCCACGCCGCACAGCTTATGGAAGAAGCGCCGAACCTCGAACCAGGCGACCGCCAGATGCTCGAGATCATCCGGCGCCATTCCCGCCGCGTGAATGGTATTATTGAGAATGTTCTGGACCTCTCCCGTCGCAGGGCGGCCAACGCGGACCTCATTGAACTCGCCCCCTGGCTCCAGGAATTCCGTGAAGATTTTCTGCAGACTCAGGACGAAGATTGCACAACGGCCAACATCATTCTGAAAATTGATTCGCAACTGCCGCCCGCCCGGTTCGACAAAAGCCAGATTGAACAGGTGATGGTGAACCTTTGCGACAACGGTTTACGCTACAGTGAGCAGCACTCCGGGCAGCGAAAAATCGGAATCCACGCCGGGGCTACGGATGATGGCGAGCGGGCCTACATTGATGTACGCGACCTGGGTCCCGGAATAGCACCGGAACACCGAAACTCTGTGTTCGAACCATTTTTTACAACAGACAAGACCGGAACCGGTCTCGGACTTTATCTGGCCCGGGAACTGTGCGAGGCTAATCAGGCGCATCTTTCCCTGGTAGAAGACGACAAGCCCGGCTGCTGTTTCCGAATTACCTTCGCCCACCCGGGACGAATGATCTGACCTGACCCCGGCGGATATCGGGCGCTTGAACAACGACATGGAACCGACGACAAAAAGATGACCACATACACAGCGCTGATCGTTGATGATGAACCGGACATCCGAGAGTTACTTGAGATCACCCTCACCCGGATGGGCATAACAACTTTCACAGCGGCCGATCTTACCAGCGCCCGGACACTGCTGGAGCAGCACAGGCCCAATCTCTGCCTCACCGACATGAACCTGCCAGACGGTAATGGCATCGAACTGGTTCAGTGGATTCAGAGACACTCTCCCGCCACCCCTGTTGCTGTGATTACCGCCTACGGCAATATGGACACAGCTATTGAATCGCTCAAAGCCGGCGCTTTTGATTTTGTCTCCAAGCCAGTTGAACTGCCCCGGTTACGGGAACTGGTGAACAGCGCCCTGAAACTCTCCGAACCCAAGGCGGACACCGAAGAGACGTCTGATGAGCCCGGCCTGCTGCTGGGAAAATCACCTGAGATCCGCAAACTCCGGAACCAGACCCGTAAACTGGCGCGAAGCCAGGCGCCGGTGTTTATCAGCGGCGAGTCCGGCAGTGGTAAGGAACTGGTGGCCCGAATGATTCACCTGCAGGGACCCCGCCGCGAAGGCCCGTTCATCGCCGTTAACTGTGGCGCGATTCCCTCGGAGCTGATGGAAAGCGAATTCTTCGGCCACAAGAAGGGCAGCTTTACCGGAGCCGTGGAGAACAAGGACGGCCTGTTCCGCTCCGCCAACGGCGGCACACTGTTCCTTGATGAAGTGGCCGACCTGCCCCTGGCCATGCAGGTGAAACTGCTCCGCGCCATTCAGGAAAAAGCCGTGCGGCCCGTTGGCGACACCAAGGAAGTACCCGTCGACATCCGGGTTTTGAGCGCCACCCACAAGAATCTCCCTGAACTGGTCCAGGAAGGCAGTTTCCGCCAGGATCTCTTCTACCGCATTAATGTGATCGAACTGGCCGTGCCGCCCCTGAGAGAACGACCGGACGACATTCCCCTGCTCTCAAACCACATTCTTGAGCGGATCGCGAAGGAATATGAGTGCGACCCGGCCTCCCTGACCCCAGCAGCCGTCGAACGCCTGCAAGGCTATGACTTCCCGGGCAATGTCCGGGAGCTGGAGAATGTATTGGAACGGGCTTTTACCCTGTGTGATGCCGATCAGATTGACGCTGCGGATCTGCACCTGGGGAACGGAGTGCAACATGCCGCATCGGCCTCACAAATAATTGCAGAAGGCCAGGCCGGCGAGGGAGAGGGAATTGCCGTGCCCGATGGTGAAATCGATCTGGAAGGGTATCTGGAGAAGATTGAACGACAGGCTATTGAGAAGGCGCTTGAGGCAACGCGATGGAACAAGACTGCGGCTGCGAAGAGGCTGGGGATCAGTTTTCGGGCGCTGCGGTATCGGTTGAAGAAGTTGGGGATGGAGTGACTGTTTCACAAATTTAAAATCAATAAACCTGATATTATTCGGGTTCCAAAGGTCGGAACAGGACGTTCCACCTTGCTTTAGTTAGTGACGAAAAACCTCATACAAGGATGTTGCAAGTGAATAATTACTCCAAATCCGGTTTCACGCTGGTTGAGCTCTCTGTTGTATTGGCGATTAGCGCGATCATTCTTGCCTTTGCCATCCCGGGCACGGCAAATCTCCTGAACCATTCAGGGCGTCATACGGCGCTTTCCGACCTCATCGCAACGTTGAATCTTGCACGAAATACCGCAATCAACGAACAGACAACGGTGACTCTGTGCGCAATCGGCAATGATTCGAAATGTGCCAATGACTGGTCACATCCAATCGTTGCGTTTCGTGATCCCACTCGCTCCAGAGAGATCGTCGACCAGAGCCAGATAATACGTGCAATGCACCCGATGGAAACTGGCCGTTTAGTGGTTCGATCCGGAATCCATAATTATTTCCGGTTCCAAAGCAGTGGTTGGTCGCGAGGAACTCTGGGGCATTTCATCTGGTGCCCGGACTCAAACGACAGTCGGTATGCCGCCCAAGTTCGAATAAACATGGGCGGCAGGCCCCAAATGGCAAGGGATTTCGATGGTGATGGTGTAGTCGAGAACGCTTCAGGCTCCCCCATCGACTGCGTCACGATCTAAGGCTTTGGCGCTCTCAGTCCCAGTTATCTCGCTGGCCATTGGACAACAAAGCGATCGTTCCACCTCCCTGCCCATTTTTGGGTTGTGCTTCGATGCGAAACGCCGTTGCTGTCTGGCTATCAATCACCAGGTCATAAAACTTGGCATTGCCATCCAGAGGGGCCTCATCCGGAAAGATATCATCTGCATCACTGCCAATCGTCGCACCAGCGTAAGTTGTGTTCTGGGTATGGTATCTCTCCAGAGCATTAGCGAGGGACATCAATGCACTTTTTGCGTCCGCAGCCCTCGCATTCTCTACATATCGGTTGTAGCTCGGCAGGGCGATTGCCGCAATTATTCCGATGATAGCAACGACTATCATCAATTCAATCAAGGTGATACCTGACTGTCGTCTGATCGCACTCATTATTATTACCCGGTATTTATTTGAAACACCCCGTGGTCAGTCTTCCGACCACGGGATCAATTTCCAGTATCAATCGTACAATTCCTGCCAACTCATTCTGCCTAACGCTGACTGGTCACCTCCGACATCCACTTCATCAGTGAGGATTTCATTGTCAGAGCGCGTGGTGAACATAAAGTCGCCCAGGAAACCAGAGCGGTTTGGCAAACCACCTTCAGTTTTGTAACCCACGTACTCGTCGCCAAGTTTCGGCCAAATCACCCGGTCTGGAGTTCTACCATCAAGACCAAAGGCCATGAGCCAGCCACTGCCGCCCACAGAGCAAGGATCATCGGAGGGGATCGTGGAATTCACGAATACGTAATCTCCCCTGACCTGAGGTGACTGAATGATCCTTTCACGAACCTCTGTATCGAAATCCACGTACCAGCCATTCTCTCCATCAAAGACCTCACCGTCTGACTCACGGACGTTATAGTCCACATTATCAACCGTAATGGAGCTCTCGGCGAGGGAACGCTCTGCCAGATCCCCGCGATTCAGGTTCGACGTGCCGTCGTCGATGATGCCATAGAAAGACTGGATATCAGTGCTGATGGTATCGTCCAGCACCAGATACTGACCGGTGCCAAAGAGCACCAGCAATCCCGGGTCAGTGTTCCCGGGATCTGCAAGTGGGTTACGCACAACCATTGGTGCAGTGGTTATCGGCTGGGGCTCAGCTGGGGAGCCATACGTTGCCGTGAAAAGCGGTGCTGGGTTGCTGTTGTTGCCATGGACCGTTGACCAGGTACCGTTGTTCTGAACCTCCGCTGCCCAGACATTACCTTTCAAGTCACCAGCATAGATTCTGTCAATAATTCTATTGCCGGTCAGGTCCAGCTGACGAACCGCCGACATGCCCGAAGCATCGCTAGCGGTATCGAAAGCGATAAACCGGTAATCCCCCGAATCGCTCCAGTCCCCATCCAGTCCACCTTCGATATCCAGCATGAATATGCCGGTTGCGGGTGTCGGCGAATTATAACCATTACCGAAAAAGGCAGTCCAACGATAATCGTTGTTACCCCAACGCGCCAGACCAATGGTGGGCGGCTCGGTTATATAACCCATACGTGGATCATCATCACTGGTAAATTCCCACAGCGCGATATTGCTTGCGGTATTTTCTGAGAACTGGGTGGGGTCGGTAACGTCCAGTGCAAAGATACCTCGCCCGCCAGCGCGCGCACCACCAATCAAAATGGTTCTCCAGTCCGAGGCCGAATTGCCCGCACCCTGGGTATAAACATCAGATACCACCGGTGAAAGATCCACGTAAAAGCGATGCTGGTAATCCGGATCCGTCAGGAAATGCAGTCCACGATCATCTTCATCGGAGAAAATAAATTCCGGAATATAACCGAAAAGTTCTCGCCCACCGTTGTTTTCATCCGCTGAGAATGCGTGCAACATGCCGTCATTTGCGCCCACGTAAACAACTGGTGTGCGATTCTGCTTGGCCGCTTTAAAATCCGCATAAGTGTTTGCTGTGGTGCCGAAAGGAACGGCATTAGGCCAGTCTCTTGAAGGCCGGCTGACATACACAGGGGTAGAATTCACGATATCGCCCAGGAGACTGTCACGGGTTCTCATGCCATTAACAGAAAAGCCCCGGAGATAGTTAATCCTTTGCTGACCCAATGCGTCATCGCCACCATAACGAAGATCCGCCTGCTGCTCGGCATTAAGTTGGTCCCAGGTCAGAGAAATTCCAGCTGTACCGTCGCTGGTAATAATATTTCGGGGGTCGTTGGTGAGATCCCTTGCGTTGAGCAAGGCCGCTGCTTCCCATGATTCATTTGCATTGATCGTGGGCGGACCATTTTGGTTCTGAGTCAAACCAAACGCAAACAGATCCCCCGTCCAAGATGTAGAGTCAAATCGAGCTCCGAAAAGTAACGTATCTGTTTCCAGCGTGGCTGTGTTAAAGGTCACGCCGGTGGATGTACCTTCGATATTAACGATATCAAACAGGACGCCTGAAAGGTCCTTGGCAAAGGTCTCCGGGTCTGCCGCACTGAAGAAGCCCCCCCGGCTGTTGACACCGGCATGCAACAGGTCATCTATCTTACCGGCATTCGTTCCCGTGCCCGGCCAGGTGATATCGGCACCACTTTCAATAGCAGCGAAGGCGCTATCAGGGTCCACCGAACCGGTAACCCCGAGCCCCACCCCGTAGGTTGTCATGTGTTGCCAGAATGCCGGGTTTAACTTGGTAGGACGGATCTTGTTGTCCAGATCCGTGCGGAGGTCGTTCTTCCAGTAGTACATGGCAACATCCGCCAGCGTGTTGCTCCGGCCATCGGTAAATGGAGAGACCGCCTCATAACTGAAATCGCCAATTGTCGGGCCATCAGTGCCATCGGTGTTGCCAAACCCGGACACAGAGTCACTGTAGTAACCGTCCGTCATGAGAATGGAGAAAGCCCGACGGCACTCAAGCTGGGCTTCTGCGCTGGTGGTGCCCGGCGTTGCTCCCCAAGGGCCTCGGCTATCAGTACGCTGGTAATACTCCCCTGCTTTGTCCAGAGCTCCCTTCAACGGAGTTCCAGCTGCAGGAACATTGGAAGTGTAAAGAGTATCAAAGAAAGCGGCCCGATCGGTGCCGGAGAAACCTCTCACCCCGCTTGAAATGACCGATGTATTTACACCATCAACACTCGAGCTCCCCTTGTTCAAACTTCCATAACCGATTCTAAGATTCTCGGGCTGGCGCGAAAATGCATCGCCGATACCAGCCCTCGCAGCGAGTGTTCTGGACCTGTGGTAACTAAACCAATTGGCAAAATTCTGCACTTCTTGCGTAACAGTCCTTGATACATCAGAAGACCAGTCAAAGGAGCTTAAAGTCTGCTCCGTTCCAGTCACCAAATTCTTTTTATAGGCGGTGCCGCCCCGGATCTGGATTCGTTGATACGTACCATTGTTAGGATCTGACACCAAATTGCCAGATGAATCCTCAATGACATAAAAAGTCACAGGGTAGTACGTGCGCCACTGATTAAAGGCTCCAGCACTGTTGCTACGCCAGTAAAAATGCTGGTGAGATGACGTAAGATCGAGCGTGCCCGACGCACTCCTTCCCGGATTAAAAGGTGCAGCATCAGGGGCGACTGATGGCCATTGGGTTCGATCCTCGTTGTACCAGGGCTGGTAAGTGGTTAGCGGGTTATAAAATAACGGATTATTCGCACTGGTCCTCCCCGCGAGGTTAAACGTGTTACCGTCCTCGAAAGAGGGGATGCGAATAGAGTACGTTGCTCCCCCATACATATTATCTGCCGGCGGAAACAGGTAACTGGTGTTAGCCACTCCGTCGGGAATAGTTTCCCACTGCATCGAACCCGAATCATCCTTGATAAACATGATATTGGGCTCAATCACAGATGCCAGATACAGTGGCTCATCCGCCAACTCACCGGGCGACGCATAGCCACTGCAAGGTGCAATTAACAGAAACCCGAGCATGAACGCGGGCAGTCTTTCTCTGAATGAAGTCATGCTATACCTCCAGATGCATCGTCAAAACTGACGCGCATAATAAGATTCGATTACCCGCCGGGATTCGCCTGTTGCTCCCGGACTCCAGGCAACAATTCTGAATGCCTGAGCATTGGCGGCGCCTGTCTCGTGCGTGTAGCCCTCTACAACGATGTCGGTCAACTTTTCCGGTTGATTCGCATCGCCCATGTGCTGAATAAAATAGCGCGGCGTCACCCCATCCACCGGGGTCGCCGCAACAACATTTCCGCTGGTACTCCAGTCCATGGTCAAAGGATCAGGCGCGGCATCATCCTGACCAAAAAGACCATTACTACCGTCGAACACCGAAAGGATATTGATGCCCTCAAGAGCGACTTCGGCATCCCTCAGAGCGGACTCGGCGATTTCAAGTGACTGCATGCCCTCTCTTTCACCCGAAACCATACGCTCCTGCATTATGGTGCCTTGCATGCTGGAAACGGCCAGCAGTGTAAGCACCAGCAACAAGAGCAGAGAAAGGATGAGCGCAGCACCCGACTGGCTGCGAATGTTAGATGCACACATAGCGTCAGATCCTGTTTCTCATAGTAATGGTTGTTGAATAGACTCGGTACAGGAACGTATCGTTGGCAGCAGCTGTTGTCATGTCAGAGGGGGTGGCCACACAATCCAACCATCCCGGAAAACAGTACTCCTGTCCGCCATCAGTCACTCCATCATTGGGGGAGCGAACAAGAACACTCAGACGAACTGCAATGGTGTTATCAGCCTGAGTTCTTCCAGCCACAGTCAATCCTATGGGGTCTTCCCAGTCATTGACCTGGCCATTCTGGTTACTGTCCACACCAAATTGGATCTGGAAATCTACGACATCTTGAAGGAGCGCGACTGGTGTCGTGAAGTTACCAGTGGGTGTTCCCATAATAGCGATCCCATCCGTAACAAGCTCACGAACGCCATCGGGATTGTCTTGCAGATAGAAGCGTTGCTGACGAGGTCGGAACACAGATGCACCGTCAGGGTCGTCATTATAATTGGTTGACAGGGCCTGCGTTGAATTTCCAGGTCCGTCAGTTACATTCCCCGAGTTATGCACCACTACTTCGTTGTTGGTATTAACGTTGGTTACCTGAAAAATGTCACCAGCACTGCAGTTAGTAACAATTAATATGTCGTTCTCGTTAAAGGAATCACTGTCATCAACACGAAGGTTAGCGGCTTGCTGGCTTGGCTGAAAAGTCACACGGACCGCGGAGTTCCCGTTTATCCCTCCGAGGTAAAGAATGTCAGAATTGCCAACACCCTGATTGTCTTCGGCATCCAGACCACGGAGCAAAGCCTCAACATCAAAACCTGTATCGTTCAGAATACTGTTCAGACGTCCATCCCGAACACCCTGGCTTCCCAAGCACCCCCAATAAGAGGCACTCCGGATTTCCCTGCCAATAATGGATGTGGCCAGGCGCCCTGTCTCCTGAATTCTTGCACTCGCTTCAGAGACACGGAAACTCTGGCTGTTCGAAGTGAAAATCTGAGTCAGACCGAGCGTGATGATGAGCGACAGTGCCAAGGCAACAATCACCTCAATAATGGACAGCCCCGACTGTTTTGCCGATAAACTCATTGCACCAACCTCGCAGTCATCGTGAACGTTTGCTCCGCAGCGTCACTCCCGTATTGGCGTTCGTCCCAGGTAATGGTCACGTCAACGGTGTTGGCATTGAAGGTCACTTCGCCTTCCGCCCCGGGAATGTCCCGTTCGAGGCCTGCCTCCCACGCATCCACCCTAGCCGCAGGTAATGCGCTGTTGTCATTGGATCTGATCATCTCGACCATTTCGAGTGCATGGAGATTCACCTGAGAGCGGAGGTTTGAGTTGTTAACCTGTTGCAAGGAAAGGTACTGCATGCCCACGACGCCAAGCAGTCCCACCAGCAGAACCAGCAGTGCAACCAGTACCTCAATGAGGGTAAAGCCGCGCTGGGGTTGTTGATATTTAACTTGAAACATGAATTTTCTCCGGAGACCTCATAAACTCAACCCGCTGTTAAGGGCAGGTAAAATCCGTTGTTACCACTCGTCCGCCCGGTGTAACCGTGACCGTTCTGCCGTCAGCAGACCCGGCACAAACGTTAAACGCGACATCTGCGTTTGAAGTTGTCAGTCCGTTTGCACGGAAAGTCACAGCGCCAGCGGTAATATTCAAACCACCGTCGGCCTCCTCCATTTGCCTGATAACATCGCCATTCGAAGCCAGAGTTGTAACCAGGGTGTCAGAAGCGGACGAGACAGTTACCCGGACACCGCGGCGCACGGCTTCACTTCTGGAATAATTCAGCAATCCGACAATGGAGTTGGTGGTAGAAACCACCCGGTTGTTGTCAATAATGCGGCCGAACTGGGGAATGGCGAAACCTGCAATCACAGCGATCAGCGCGATCACGATCATCAACTCTACCAGCGTGAAGCCTTTGTTGTTCGTCGTCAGGTACATACTCTTTTCCCACGTTAACTGTCGGTAAAGTTAAAACCTTCGAACAGCGACCGCCACCACTCTCTGACTAACGGCAAGAGTTTGCAGACAAGCGGCAGCACCGAATAGATTATTTGTGAAAAGGATCACGCAAGGGCGATCACCGGCTTCTGAGAACACTCAGTAAAGACCATTCCCAAAAGCGCAGGCAGGCAATGTAACAACTATGCAGAGAATCAGGAGACATCTACCGCATCAATCCGCAACTCCCTCGGCATAGAAAACACAATATTCTCCTCACACCCGGCAATTTCCTCCGGAACGCTCCCGCCGAGCTCTCGCAGGCGAGTAATTACATCATTCACCAGAACCTCCGGAGCTGAGGCACCTGCAGTAACCCCAACTGAGGTCTTACCCTCCAGCCATACGGCATCGATCTGGGAGGCCTCATCAATCAGATAAGCCGGCGTACCCATCCTCTCCGCCAGCTCACGCAGTCGGTTTGAGTTGGAGCTGTTCGGCGAGCCCACCACCAGCATGAGATCGCAGTCGCCAGCCAACTGTTTAACGGCGTCCTGCCGATTCTGAGTGGCATAACAGATGTCGTCC
>NZ_JAWLCH010000027.1:0-18362 GCF_041687235.1 Marinobacter sp.
TCATCAGCGATCAGCTGCTCCGTTTCCACGTTGTATCGAACCACCACGCCTTTTGCCTCGCAGGCTTTGGCAAGCTCCCGGGCGAAGAGGTGGCAATCACCCGTTCCATCGGTCTCGTATCTGAGCGCGCCGTATAGCGGGCCATTGCCAACCATGCCGGGTTCTGCTTCAAGCACCTGCTCCGGCGTAAGCAAACGGGAGGGAATGCCCAGTTCGTTCAGCAGATCATGGGTGGCCCGATAGCCTTCCAGCGCCTCCGGTGTGCTGGCCAGGTGCAGCAGGCCCTGGTGATCGCCGTCAAAAGCCAGGTCCAGTTCCTTTTCCAGGGCCAGAAATCGTTCCCGGCTGTGGATGCCTAGGCGCAACATGGCCCGGCGGTTGAGGCCGAACAGGCCCGGAGACCAGGCGTAGCGCAGGGTGGCGAACATGAATTTCAGTGTTTCCACAGACGGCGGGAACCGGAGTTTCAGGGGGCCGTCCTGCTTGAGGATCCAGGGTATGGCCTTGAACACCATGGACGGGTCGGCCCAGGGGTAAACTACGCCATAGGAACGCTGGGCAGCGTTGGCCTTGCTGGTTTCGTTCCCGGCCAGTGGATGGCGTTCCAGCACGGTGACCTGGTGGCCCCGACGGTTCAACTCATAGGCAGCGGTCATTCCTACGACGCCGCCACCGACTACAACAATGTGCATGCATTCCTCCGCTGTGTTTATTTCACGCCATTTTTTGCCAACAGACGCCGGTATTCTTCCAGCACGCTCTCGTCTTCTTTCGGGTATTCGGGAGCCAGTCGTTCCAGCTGTTCCGCCAGCACCGCTGCAACGATGGCACGGGCCTGAGGTTTACGGTCACCAGGCACAATAAACCAGGGCGCCTCCTCCGTATGAGTCGCGGCCATGGCTTCTTCAGCGAACGCCTCATACTGGCGGCGTTTTTCCCAACCATCGATGTCGGATCTATCGAACTTCCAGCGTTTACGGGGTTTGTCGAGGCGCTTCAGAAGACGTTGGCGGTGTTCGTCTTCGGACAGGTTGAGCCATACCTTGATCACCGTGGTGCCCTCTTCCACCAGGTGGTTCTCGAAGTTTCGGATGGACCGGTAGCGATTTTGCCAGTTATAGCTCTCTGCCTCATGGACCGGCCATACCCGTTCGGCAATAACCGCCTCATGGTGGCTGCGATTGAAGGCGACCATCTCCCCGAAACCCGGCAAAAACGGCGTCACCCGCCAGAGAAAATCGTGGCGGGTTTCTGCGCCCTTCGGCCGGCTGAATGACCAGGCATGGAAGCCGGCCGGGTCCGCGTAGGTCGCCAGGGTCCGGATCAGGCTGTCCTTGCCGCTGGTGTCGGGGCCGTGAGCCACCAATAAAACGGCCCTGGCCTGGTTCGCCCAGAGCCGTCGCTGATATTCACCGATCTGTTCCAGGCTGGCCTCAAGGCCGGGCAGTTCCACTTCATCGCTATCCAGCAACGTCGGGTAATCCCGGAACCGTGGTTTCCCGGGGTCGAAAAGAAACGAACTGGCAAACTCCGACAACGTCATCAAAATGCTCCGTGCAACTCACTATGGAGGTAATACAGGTCAACAATCGAACAAGCTGGTAAACTAATGAGATTGAATTCACAGAATAGCAGCCTGGACGCAGGTTGCGATGGAGTGTAGTACCCGGCAATGAGTAAAAAACGTCGCGAGATTCCCGTATTCGATCACCCGATCATTGAAACCCACTGTCACCTGGATTACCTCAAGGACCGCCCGTTGGAGGAGACCCTTGAGCAGGCGCAAGGGGTCAATATCGAGAAAGTGATCACCATTGCGGTGTCCCCGGACAACCTCGCCAGGGTGCGCGAGCTCAGCCAGGTTGCACCCTGGGTTTACGGCACACAGGGTATTCACCCCCACGATGCCGAAAGTTATTCCGATGACGTGGAAGCGGAAATCCGTGCCCATGCCCGGGATGAGAAGATCGTTGCGGTGGGCGAAATCGGCCTGGACTATTTTTACGACAACGCCGACCGGGACGTGCAGCGCGAGGTGTTCCGGCGTCAGTTGCAGATCGCCTGTGACACGGACCGGCCCGTGGTTATCCATAGCCGTGAGGCGGACGACGATACCATTGCCATCCTCGGTGAGTTTGAGGATACCCTCAAGCGCCGTGGGGTCATCCACAGCTTCACGTCCGGCCCGGGACTTGCCCGGTATGCCCTGGATCAGGGTTGGTGCCTGGGCTTCAATGGCATCACCACGTTCAACAAGGCCGAGAATGTCCGGGATATCGTGCGCATGGCGCCGATTGAGCAGATCCTGCTTGAAACCGATTCACCCTTCCTGACCCCGGTACCCTACCGCGGGAAGGAAAACGCACCGTTTTACCTGCCCTTTATCGCCGAGAAAATCGCCGAGGTGAAAGAACTGCCTCTGGATGAGGTGATTGGTAAGACTTACCAGAACAGCTTGAGGACGTTCTTCCCCGGCGAATGATTAAACGCGTCCCCATCTCCGCACTCAAGGTCGGCATGTACATAACCGACCTGAACAACGACTGGATTCCCCACAACACCCAGCGCAAGCGCGGTGTGATCAAAAAAGAGGAAACCATCGAGAAAATCCGCCGCATGGGGGTGGAATTCGTCTATATCGATGCCTCGAAGGGGCTCGACACCCAGGACTCGGAAACCGCCGCCGAGGTGGATCGCCGGAACGAGTCGGCCCTGCAAAAGGCGGGGGAACTGACGCCGGGCCTGCGTCCCTATGTGCCGCTTGCGGAAGAAATGGTGATTGCCCAGCAGATTCACAACCAGGCTCAGGGGCTGGTCGGCGAATTCATGAACCACGCCAAAGTTGGCGGCGCCATTGATGTGGCCCCCATCCATCAGCTGGCGGACGAACTCCAGCATTCCGTGCTCCGTAATGCCAATGCACTGAGCTGCCTCGGCCGTATCCGGGAAAAAGACAATTACTTGCTGGAACACTCGGTCAACCTAAGTGTACTTATGTCTTTGTTCGGGAATTACCGGGGTCTGTCTTCCGATGTCTTGCACCAGACCATCGTGGGCGCCCTGCTCCACGACCTGGGCAAGATCCTTACACCCGATGAGATACTGCACAAACCCGGTCGCCTGACCGCCGAAGAATTCGAGGTGATGAAACTCCACGCCCGCCACTCACGGGACATTCTTGCCACCACCGAGGGCATAGGTGAGCTCACCGTCATCACCGCAGCCCAGCACCATGAGCGCCTGGACGGAACCGGCTATCCGGAAGGCCTGAAGGGCGACGAGATCTCGGAGTACGGTCGAATGGTCGCGATCAGCGATGTCTACGACGCGATCACGGCAGACCGGGTCTATCACAAGGGCATGACCCCAACCCAGGGCCTGAAGAAGCTTCTGGAATGGAGCGGCAGCCATCTGGACCCGCTACTGGTCAAACAGTTTATCCGTTGCCTTGGCCTTTATCCGGTGGGCTCTCTGGTGCTGCTGGAAAGTGGCCGACTTGGCGTGGTAGTCGAAGCCAACGAGAGCGACCAGAGACTGCCGACCGTGCGCGTTATGTACCACACCAAATTCCGCATGGCGATCACAGTGGATACCATCGATCTCGCGAAGCCTGGCACCCAGGACCGTATTCTCCGGGCTGTGGATCCCGATGAGTACAAAATCGATGTCCGGAAATTTCTGCTCTGACCACCAATAGCATCCCCCGGTTACTCTGCTAAGCTCCAAGAAACTTCTTCCAGATCGACAGCTCGCATATGATCGCAACGCTTTTCCAGGTTCTCGGCGGCCTTGCCCTGTTTCTTCTGGCCATGGAAATGATGACCGATGGATTGAAGAGTGCTGCCGGTCATCATTTGCGCCACATGCTGGGCCACTGGACCAAGACCCCCTTGCGTGGCCTGGCGGCCGGGTTTCTCATCACCGGGATTGTTCAGCACTCGGGCGCGGTGACCGTCGCCACCATCGGTTTTGTAAACGCCGGTCTGTTAACGCTGGCACAATCCCTGGGGGTTATTTTCGGTTCCAATATCGGCACCACCATGACCGGTTGGCTGGTGAGCCTGGTCGGTTTCGGCTTCAAGATCGAAGCCTTGGCTTTACCCCTTTTGGCGGCGGGTGTCGGCGTAAAGATGATCAGCCGCAATCCGAGAAACCGATCTCTGGGCCAGGCATTGGCCGGATTCGCCCTGTTTTTTCTGGGTCTTTCAATCCTGAAATCGTCCCTGGAAACACTGGCGGGCGGCCTCGACAGCAACGTTTTGATAGACTCCGGCTACGGGCTGCCCACGTTCGTTCTGATCGGCTTTCTGGCGACCGTGCTGACCCAGTCTTCCAGCGCTTCCCTGGCGATTGTCCTGACAGCAGCCGCGGGTGGACTGATACCACTGGACAGCGCGGCGGCTGCCGTCATAGGCGCAAACCTGGGATCGACATCAACAGCCGCCCTGTCCGCGCTCAAAGCAACTGCAAACGCCCGACGCCTCGCCATTGGTCACATCCTGTTCAATGCCGTCACAGGCCTGATTGCACTGCTCGTTTTGCCCATTATGCTGTGGGTGGTGGCGCTGCTTGCGGACTGGCTGGCACTAGATGCCAACGTCGCGGTATCCCTGGCCATGTTCCATACGCTCTTCAATGTCCTTGGGGCATTCATCATGTTGCCCTTCATACCGCAATTTGCACGTTTTCTTGGCCGGCTGTTTCGGAGTAAGGAGGAGGATAACGCTGAACCCAGATTTCTGGATAACACATTGGTAACCACACCGGAACTGGCCATCGGCGCAGTCGACCAGGAAATGAAACGGCTGATCGGGCTTACTCGGGGACTTTTAAGGGTGTGCCTCGACCGCGAGGATCTTCAGGCAACCCAGATTCGCCCCAAATCCGAGGCCTGTCGCAGCCTGAACAATGCAATCACCGATTACATCTCAAAGCTGCGCGCCGAAAAAATGCACCCAACAACGGTAGATGCCCTCACCGAAACCATACGAACCTGTCGCTATCTTGCCGAGGCGCAAGAGCTGGCGCCTGCCCTACTCCAGCTGCATGAGGCCAGAAAACTCTCCCAACTGGCCCCACTTGCCCAACCCCTGGATGAATACACCGATCTGGTAAGGGCACTTCTCGAAGCAGACGAAACCGCGCCTGCCACCTTCGCCGACACAGAAAAAACCTACCATATGCTCAAGTCACGCATGCTTGCGATGATCGTGAGGAGTGAATTTTCGGCAATTGCCGGGGAGCGCACACTTGATACCTTGAGCTCGGTGCGAAGATTGTGTGATCAATGGCAAAAATCCCTGGCCTGGAAGCCGGCAACCGAGTTACTCAGCGGTGATACTCACACGGAGTAGTCGTTGAAACGGACATAGCGGTTTCGACCTTCGTGCTTGGCCTGATACATGGCCTGGTCCGCCTGCCGCAGCAGCTGGTCTCCGTCCAGCTCTTGGTCTTGCGGGAACAGGGTATAGCCGATACTCGCTGAGACCTCCACGCTGTGGTCCGCCACCCAGACCGGCTCGGCGACCCGGGCGAGCAGACGCACCAGCAGAGTCTCCAGCGCCCCGTCATCCTGCACGTTCATGACAATGGCCGCGAACTCATCACCGCCAAGCCGGGCCAGGGTATCCTCCTCCCGAAGCACGGCACGCATTCGCGTGGCGACTTCCACCAACAGTTGGTCGCCAGCCTCATGGCCGAAGGCATCATTCACCGGTTTGAATTCGTCAAGATCGATGTAGACCACCGCCAACTTGCCACTCTGCCTGCGAGTCAGGGCCATGGCCTGTTGCAGTCGGTCGGCAAACAGAACCCGGTTTGGCATGCCGGTCAGGGCATCGTAGTGGGCCATGATTCGCAGTTTCTGTTCCTGCTCCTTGAGACGGCTGATGTCACTGAAAATACCAACAAAATGCGAGACCTCGCCATGATCGTCACGAACACTGCTGAGGGTTACCGCCAATGCGATTGGTTCGTCGTCGTTCCTTCGGCTTGCAAACTCTCCGGACCAGAAGCCCTGGGCCCTGGCACTGGCGAAGATCCCGCTGCCTTCATCCACCGGTAAGGGTGGCAGACGGCCGATCGCGCGGTTCCGGGGCCTGCCGGTGATGGCCAGATACGCGTCATTTACGTCGATTACAATGCCGTGGTTATCGGTTATGAAAATGGCCTCGCGGGCATACTCGAACACGCTTGCAGCCAGGCGCTGACGCTGTTCAGCCCGTTTTCGCCGGGTGATGTCGTACAGGGAGCAAAGAATCAGCCCTTCCGGTTCCCCCTCTGCATGAATGGGTGCCATGGTCGCCTCAACCCAGACTTCCGTGCCATCAGAGCGGTTCAGCACCCACTCGCACTGTTCGACCTGACCACCCGAAACCCGTGCCAGCATATGGGCCATTTTCTGGCGGGAAATCTGCCCGTCTGGCTGGTACTCAGGCGAGAAAACCGCCAGATCCTTCCCAATCAGCGACTCGCTGGAGGTATACCGGATCAGATCGACTGAAGCACGGTTGGTATCACTGAACAGCCCGTCCCGAATCAACAGGGCGGGCTGGGGCCAACCGCGAATCAGCTGGCGCAGGCGCTTCTGTTCCGAGGCCAGCTGACGCTTGCTCCGGCCCAGCCAGAGCGATGTCGCAACCAGCAGCATGACCAGAACAAAAATGGTAAAAACCCACAGGCGGTACTGGTGCAGCGCATCTACCCAGGTCAACTGCGGCATCTGATCGTAGGGTGGCACACGCAACGTTCGGGCCAGATGTTCAACGGCCTGGTAGTCTGCAGGGGGTGAAAACCCGGAGATTCCGACGGCCCGAGCGACCTCGTCTTCCGGTTCTATGGCAAAAAGCGCGGAAGCGATTCGGCGGACAACGCGTTCATTCACGTGAGGCAGGGCCACCAGGGGCCACTCAGGATACAGCCGGGTCGAGACGACGTACGGGAACCCGGCCAGCCGTTGACGGTTCAGCACCTTGATCCTGGTGAACAGATCCGGGTCCGTGAGCGCCATCTGCTCCAGAATGCTGGTGCGAATGAAACCGACATCCGAGTCCCCGGAAAGCACCGAGCGGACCACCCTGTCGTGAGAGCCAAGAAAACGAATCAGGTTCACTCTCCGGATATCAACCCCGGCGTCCAGAAGCTCCAGAACCTGGGCCTGATAACCACCCAGGAAATGAACACCAGGCGAGGCAATGGTCTTATTGCTGAGGTCGGCAAGATGGCCAATGTCATCACGCCCGGCCCTGGTAAAAATAACGCCACCCAGGCTGGCAGTCGACGTTTCTTCTGCCCGCCTGACAAGCGTCGCCAGGACGCCAGTCAGGCTCCGTTCGCTGCGTATCAGGAGAAAGTGGCTCGGATTGGTCAGAAACAAGTCCAGCCGGTT
Organism: Marinobacter sp.; assembly: GCF_041687235.1. Lineage (GTDB taxonomy): Bacteria > Pseudomonadota > Gammaproteobacteria > Pseudomonadales > Oleiphilaceae > Marinobacter. Next base: position 7,388 of record NZ_JAWLCH010000027.1, read on the forward strand.
GGCGGCGACCGCACGGCTCATATTTTCCTGATTGAGTACCTGTAGCTTGATCTCGATCCCGGTCGCACGGGACAGGTAATCTGCCAGGGGTCTGTAACGTTCCTGCAGGATCTGGTCAGGCCGATAGGAGAATATACCCAGTGTCAGCGTCTCTTCGGCACTGACCGTTCTCAGCGCCAGAAGCTCGCTGGCCATGAGCAGGATCAGACCAACCGCATATCGCCGAACGTTCAAGAAACCCTCCCGGGCAGGAACGAGGGATCCGACAAACGCTGGAATACGGGATCGCTGGCAATCATGCCTTGGCTGAACATAAGACGAGACAGGGATCGCGCGATGGTCTCGAGCGGACCGGAGGCGGCCAGGTAGCGCTGGTTGGCTGCCAGATCCGGCAGCATGACGGTAGCAAGTGCCGCTCGGACCTCATCAGCGGCTATGCCCTGACGGTCCGCGACCCGGTAGACCGAATCATGCATGCTGCGCACCAGGTGTCGCAGACCGGCAAAGTGCGCGTTCACGAGATCGCGAACCGCGCCACGTTTTCTGTCCGCAGTCTCGCGGGTGACCACCAGGACATCAAAAATCGTTTCCGGAATATCGCTGCTGTCAAACAGCCGGACACCACCAGCGTTTTCAATCCCGGATGCAGTGGGCTCATAGCAGACCGAAGCGTCCACATCGCCACGGGACCAGGCCGCGGCATGCTCGCTCACAGGCAGGTCTACCGTCGTTATGTCATTCAGGCCAAGACCTGCCGCCTCGAGAATTTTCAGCAGCATGATGCCCGAGACACCGTCCAGTTCCACCGCAATTCGCTGCCCCTTCAAATCTGTCAGCTCCGTGATAGACGGCCTGACCATAAGCACATCGGCACCCGCCGAAACATCAGTAACAGCAACCACGATCAACTCCAGCCCCCTGGACCAGAGCCGTATGGTTTCATCGAGGGTCAGTGCCGCACCATCAAGAGCCCCGGACGCCAGCCCCTCCATTGAGCCCCTCGCCGAGGTAGCGGGGCGAAGCACGACCGTCTCGGGTAGCCAGTTGAAATCCTGGGCGAGATAAAGCGGTTCATAGCCAATCCAGGGGTGAATCCCGAATCGCAACGGGCCGGAATCGCTGCAACCGGGCAATCCCGCTGCGGACAGTCCGGCTGCTATCGATAAACCAAGGAATTCACGGCGTTGCATCAGGATCCGGACCGGGCTAGGACATTAACATTTGTCAATAAACGCTAGTTTACTGTCTCACATATTACCCGTAAAACCACCGCTTGCATTGCACCGCGTCAATTTAACCCAAAGACAGGAAGATCCCCATCAGCACCGGCGACAGGAAAGACAGCAAGAATCCTGAGGCGATGGCCACCGGCACACAGGTCAGTCCGCCACTGCTGCGAATCACGGGCAGAGTGAAATCCATCGCCGTTGCACCCCCGTAGCCTATGGCCATTGCCGGCCGGCCGGCAATCAGGAGGGGAATAATGGCCAACGCGACAATCTCCCTCAGCACGTCGTTCAGGAACGCGACGCCACCCCAGGCAGGCCCAAGGGCCTCGCCAATCACAATGCCCGACAGGGAATACCAGCCAAATCCGGAGGCGACCGCCAGGGCGTCGTGCCAGGGCAGCCCAAGCCAGGGTATCAGGAGCACTCCGGCCACCAGGGAGCTGAGCGCCAGAGAAAGTGCGATACCCAGGCCCTGCCGGTTCATCAATAACTTGCGCAGCGACAGGCCGGCATTGCGCAACTGAAGGCCGATGAGAAACAGCAGGAACATCAGTGCCCATGTGGCCAGGTCTTCCGCCATGGGCATGTCCGGTAACAGATAGTAACCGGCCAGAAGCCCTGCGATGACCGCGATCAATGGCTTCAGACCGGCCAGGAACAGTCTTCGGTAACCCGGGCTGACACGTCCCTCCACCGGTTCAATAGTCATGGGGTGCCAGCGGTGAAACACCCAGAGCCCGATCATATTCGTCACAAAAAGCACCAGCACCAGGGCCAGTACCTGAGTGGCCATGCCACCCAGTTGCGCCGCCAGTCCCTCCATCTGGCCAAGCCCCAGACCGAGGAGCAACAGGATAAAATAGACCAGGCCCTCGACTGTGTAATGGATGACGGTCATTGCCCTGCGATTTTCCAGGGCGATGGCAAACCCCAGGAACAGGGGAGCGAGAATGAGCAAGGCTCCGGTCAGCATGGCGTCCTCAAAAATAACGACAAGATCGGGTGTCAGGCCAGGGGATTGAAATGATCAGGGTCAGGTGCGGGTTTGCCCTCAGAATCAGGCTCCTGGGTCCCGATGGTGCGGGCGAGGCGCTGGGCTGTGACAGACCACACCACATAATCTGCAGGACAGGGCTCATAACCTTTCCCCATCATGGTGCCAGCGACACTCCGGAGAACCGATTCAGCCCTGGTCTGGGTTGGCCAGGGCCCCCGGCAGAACTGGCCGTCAGGCCGCCCCTTTTCCGGACCCGCCAGTGCCACCAGCCCCCATTGACCGCCGCCAACGGGCCGGATATGCAGTTCAATCCGCTGGCTGTCGTTCACCATCACAAGGTCCCGAAGCGGGCTGCGGCCGTGGAAATAGTGAAGCTTCATGGTGCCGGGCTGTCAGTGCAGAACATGACCTGACCTGTCCTGAACCAGAACCCAGGGCGCGATGACCACCGCCCAGAGCTCCGCATTGCGGTCATACCAGCTTTGCGCGGTATCCGGAGCAACCTCGCCAACCTTGCTCTCTTTCATCCACTGTTCGAAACGGGTTTTGTTATCCGCAGCCAATTCGGTGGCCACCTCGAGCAGATCCAGTTCTGGCGCCACCCGGACAACCTGTCCCCGGGCAAAATAGGTCTGCAGTTCATGCCAGCGGATGCGGGAAGTCTCGAGATTCAGTTTGGTTTTAAGTTCGTCCCGGGACGGGGAGGATGACATGGGTACCTCTTCAATCAAAACAGGGCTCAGGTTGGCCAGACTACCGGAAATCCCGCCCCGCCGCATCTGCCAGAATCTGAGCAATCTGTTCTGAAAGGTTCATGGGGTCAAAGGGCTTCGGGATGACGCCGAGCGCGCCCAACGCCTGATATTCCTCGATTTCGGATTTCTGTAGCCTGGCCGTCATAAAGATCACTGGCACTGTTTCCAGCCCATCTAGCTCACGGAGTGCTTGCATCGTCGTGGGACCATCCATTCCCGGCATCATAACGTCCAGCAAAATCAGTTCAGGCTCGAATTCGGGGGCTCTCTCCACAGCCTCAGCCCCGGACTCGCAAATCGCCGTTGTAAAGCCGCCGACATCCTCCAGGGCAATTTCCGCGACCGCGCGGATATCCGGATCATCCTCAACATACAGGATCTTCTGAGGCAAGCTTTGTTGTTTACTCTCCATTACCTTTCTCCAGCTCTGTTTCGTCGGTTTCCATACCAATGCGCCGGATCAGCCTGCGGCATTCCTCGGAATCCTGCTGGCCTGCCGCCAACAGAGACGCTGCACGCATGATCAACCGTTCTTCACGGGTGCAATCGTTGGGTAGAAAATGAACGGCGCCAATCAGTTCCCGGACCCCGAGAGGCAATCGCCACTGGACCTTGAGCCGGTTTCCATAAGCCTGGGCCCAGTTCTCCAGCGCCTTTTCCGCATCTGGCGTTCCGATCTCACCTCCGGCTGCGGCATACTGGTTGAGTACCTTGAGAACAGCGAGTTCGCCCAGGCGGCTGAGCAGTCCGGCTTTCTGGAGCAGAACGGGTTGTTTTTTCAGCCTGATCGCCAGTCGCTGGGCCTCTTTAGCCACCTGCAAAGCGGCTTCGTGGTGGGCTCTGGCAAGCTCGCGTAGCGGCTCATGTTGCAGCTTGTTGGATACATCCAGCGACAACGCCAAAGCCTGGTTCAGTGCCAGAGGTACGCCCAGCGAGCCGATAGCGTCTCTCAGGGTTTCAACGGGCTTGCCGGAACGCCTGAAAGAGCTGCTGTTGGCTACATCCAGCAAGCGGGCGGTCAGGCTGGTCTCCTCTCGCCAGCGTTCAGCCAACTGAGCGGCAGACAGATCCCCCTGGCGACTGATCAATTCAAGAATATCCGAGGGGTCTACGTCGGAAGGCAACTGGATCACTTCTTCCAGTGAATCACGGAGTAATGTTTCGAGGTCCGGTGGTTCTGGGCTCTGATCGACTTTCAATAGCTTTCCAAGCCGTTCGTGGAGGTTCGCTACATCAAAGGGCTTGGTCATGTACCCGTCAATCCCGTAATGAGCCGCCTGCAACACAGACTCCCGATCAGAGCGACCGGAGACCATGACGATGGGAACATCACGATCCAGTTCCCGTATCTGTCTGACGAGTTCCAGACCCGATCCATCCGGCAGATTTCTATCCGCAATATACAGGTCAAACCGGTTGTTTTTCACCTGACTGAGCGCTTCACCGAGAGTCTCGGCCAAGACAACAGAGACCCCCGAGTACAGGCCCGCAACAACAGTTTCCAGCAATTCGGCAATGAGATCGTCGTCTTCAAGAATAAGCGCTTTCAAATGACCACCCTAAACGTACAACGGACATTATTTGGAAGAGTAAACAGTGACCCCGTTACGGCCACCGCGTTTGCGCTCATAAAGCGCCTGATCGGCGGCATTCAGGGCATCCTCACCGTTGGTGAAGTCATTTATCTCGGCAATGCCTGCGCTGAGAGTAACCTGAAAGCTGGACTCTCCCGCCACGAAAGAAAGTTCGGAAAAGCTTTCACCAATTCCACGAATCAGGTCTTTGGCCGCAGAAACATCACACTCAGGTAAAACCACCAGAAACTCCTCGCCTCCGTAACGACCGATCATATCAGTCTCGCGCAACCGATTTCTCAGAAGGTTGGCAAGGGTGCGAATCACGATATCACCCTGCGAGTGGCCCCAGGTATCGTTTACCGTCTTGAAATGATCGAGATCAAGCATAACAACACAGGACCGGTGACCACTCCTGCGACATCTTGCCAGCTCTTTTTCGACCTCTTCCTTGATCAATGAATGTTTCAGAAGACCGGTCAAACTATCCCGATTCATCAGTTCGGATAGCTGGCGGGCCCGGTAGCAACGAATACGCACCGACCGAACCAGATAACTGTCCGAGACCGGCTTCATCAGGAATTCATCCGCACCCTTCGACAAAGCCTCCAGCTGATTCTCAGGATCGTCCTCAGAAGACAGATAGATGATTGGCAGGCTCAACCACCGTGGCTCGAACCGAATCAGCCTGGCGAGCGTAACACCGGAGTACTCGCCAATCTGTACATCCATCAGAACAATGTCCGGCTCAAAGTCCGCAAGACTAGACATCAGGTAAAGAGGCTCTGATACCGATTGCGCCTCAATACCGGCGGCCTGCAACACCAGACAATAGTGTTCGGCCAGCTCGGCATCGTCTTCAACGATCAGCACGCGCCCCTGTACATTGGCGCTGCGTTCAATGGCCAGCGATTCGATCCTTTCGGCAAGTTCAGGTATGTCCACCGGATCCGGGAAGAATGCAAACGCTCCAGCCTCGGCCACTCTATAGCGGTTGTGGAAAGAATTATCGCTGCCAAGGCAGATTACGGGCAGCCGACGACGAGAGCTTTCCTCAAAAGACATGTTCCGTACGGACATGACATCTGTAAAAGCGGATTCCCGACACAAAATGGCTGCTGCCCCGCGGATTTCCGCCAATGCGTTGCCAAGGGCGCCGGCATCATCACAGCTTACGCTGGTGAAGGAAAAGCCATACGGAGCCATCTCCTTTTCCAGCATCGCAAGGCGTTCATCTCCCTTTTCCACGAGCAGAACGCTCACCTGCATGCCCTGGCTACCCTTGTAGGTAGTGGGCTCTCCAGCAAAGCTACTATCCTGGTCAACTGCCTGACTCTTGACTTCAACAAGCTCTGCCAGCGCGTCTATTCCATCGGCAAATCCGTCGGGAATGTCGATAGCATGGCTGAGGACGTCGTCGAGAGCGCCAAGACTCTCAGCTTGACCTTTTAACTGCTTTTCCAGGGCCTTGGCAGCTTCACCTAGCTCGGGAAGGCCGAATGTCCCCGCCGAACCGGACAACTTGTGCAGGCTTTGATAGCAAAACAACAATCCGTCGGCAGAGAACTCACCACGCCGGGTTTTTTCCGCCAGTGTCCGCAATTGCTGAATGTCTACTTTGGCTCTCTCAAGAAACCTCTGTCTGAGCATCTCCAATCGCGAAGAAATCTTGCCTGTCGACTCCAAGGCCACATCAATACTCCTGAAAGGCTATTTGCCACGCTCAAAAACTCTATTACTCTCTCGGTAATGAAAACACGTTTCAACTGTTCCGGCTACGACCAGAAGGACTAAATTTGAGGAATCTTTCCATTGGCAGCCGCGTTGCGCTGATCGCTGTCCTGAGTACCTTTCTGACCGTCGTCGTTCTTTCGGCGACCGCCTACAATGGGCTGATCCGGGATTTTGAAAACGTTCTCACCCAGCGCCAGCTTCTGGACGCCGAGTCGGTCGCCAATCGAGTCGATCAGGATCTCCAGGTGCGCATACAGGCTCTGGGCGCTTTCGCCGCAACTCTGACGGATGGCAACAACCGACTCCCACAAGATCGCATCGAGGCACTGCTCGGTCGGCAACCTGCTTTATCCGACTACTTCAGGGCAGGCCTACTGGTCTTCGATGAAAACAGCGTGGCAATCGCCGAGAATATTTACGTGCCCAATCGCATAGGGACCGCCTACGCTGACCGGCAGCATTTCCGCGAAGCCTACAAAACCCGGGAGCCCGTTATCAGCCGGCCGATTATTGGCAGGACAACCGGGCTTCCACTCCTCTCTTTTCTTTACCCAATCGAGAGTGACGATGGGGATTTGCTTGGATTCGCCGGCGGGATCATCAACCTCGCTGAGTCCGGGATCATACCGAAACAGGAGGACGTTTCTTCCGATGCCCTTTTCAAGGTCATTGATACCAACCATTTCGTGCAGGTGGACACTCTTTCCGGCGCTAACCCAATGCCAGATCTACCGCCACCCGGAGAGGATTTGATCATTGATGCGGCACTGTCCGGCCAGACCTCGGGCGTTGTGTCCGACCGTTCCGGTAAAAAGTGGATCTACGCCACACAACATCTTGAACGCGTGGGCTGGATGTTCCTCAGGGCAGTGCCCTACCAACAGGCAACACAACCGGCAAGGGCCTCTTTCGACAAGTTCCTTGTCGCCAGTGCCCTGGCTCTTCTGGCACTGGCAGCCATAGCCTGGTTACTCGCCCGGGCAACAACCCGCCCACTGGAAAAAATGTCGCTCAGGATACGGGAAATGGCTACGGAGGGTTTCGCGGCGAACCGATTGTCTATCAATGGCCCGCCAGAGGTCCGAAACGTAGCCCGGGCCTTCAACAAGCTGATGAAGGAACGGGAGGCACTGGATATCATGAAAGACGACTTTGTCTCGACCGTGAGCCATGAGCTGCGCACGCCTTTGACCTCGATAAATGGCTCACTGAAACTTCTGCGTTCAGGCGCGGCGGGCAAACTGCCAGATAAAGCGGATTCAATGGTAGACGTTGCCTTTAGGAACAGTGAACAGTTGCAACGGCTGATTTCAGACCTGCTGGACTTCAACAAAGCCATGGCGGGGCAGATGCCCATCTATCTGGAGACAGTTGATCCTGCAAAAGCGGTCAGGGAGGCCTGCGATGGCAACGGGGCCATGGCTGAGCACTACCGTATTCCCCTCAAAGTAGGGAACTGCGCAAAAGAATTCGTTACCGCCGACCCATCCAGACTTCGGCAAATTCTGGATAACTTCATCAGCAATGCCATCAAGTTTTCTCCCTTCGATGGTTCGGTAAAGATCTGGTCAGAATCAACCACGGACGGGATGGTCCGAATTACGGTATCTGACGAGGGCCCAGGCGTTCCGGAGAGCTTCCTGCCCCGGCTATTCCAGCGATTCGCTCAGGCCGACTCTGGCTCCACAAGGGCCAAAGCGGGAACCGGTCTTGGGCTTGCCATCACCCGAGAACTGGCCACTCTTATGAATGGGGAAGTCGGCTACGACTATCACACCGGAGCCCGTTTCTGGGTAGAGTTACCTGCCACCGATACAATAATTCCTCAAACCGGAGACGACCATGAAGAGCCCTGATTTTCCGCCAGACGAGGCCCACCGGATCACCGCTTTGGAGGAGCTGAAGCTTCTGGACACTCCTCCGGAAGAGCGTTTTGATCGCCTTACCAGGCTCGCAGCCCGAACGTTCGATATTCCGATTGCTCTGGTATCACTCATTGACCATGACCGGCAATGGTTCAAATCCCGCCACGGCCTTGAAGCACCAGAAACAGCCCGGGACATTTCCTTTTGCGGCCATGCCATTTTGCGAGAGGAACCTCTGGTTATTGAAAATGCGCTGAATGATGAACGCTTTGCCGATAACCCCCTGGTAACCGGCGGCCCGAATATCCGCTTCTACGCTGGCGCACCACTCCATGACCGACATGGATACCGGGTTGGTACCCTGTGTGTGATTGATAGCAAGCCCAGACAGTTCTCGGATGACGATAAAACTACACTGAGAGACCTGGCCGACCTGGTTGAGCGTGAGTTCGGTTTTGGCGAACTCGGCCATTATTACGATGAACGAAACCAGGCCATGAACCTGCTGACCGAAATCGCCCTGGACAGTGAGGGCGATGCAGGCCAGAGGGCGACTCGCGCACTAAAAGCAGCCTGTGACTACCTGGGGGTTGAGACTGGCATTATCAGCCGGATTACCGGCAATGCGTATACGGTTCACTGGCATGTTACAAAGCTAAAGGGAACGCTTGAGAACGGAGCCACCCTGCCGCTCCACCGCACCTATTGCTCCCTGATGCTGAAAAGCGGGAGGGTGTTTGCCATTGATAACATGGGGCAATCCAGTTACCGGAGCCATGAGTGTTATGAGGCGTTCGGACTCGAGAGCTATCTGGCTGCGCCAGTCTGGGTAGATGACCGGATTTTCGGAACCATCAACTTTTCTTCCCCGACTCCGCGTACCCGCCCCTTCACGGCAACCGACAAAATGTTCGTCACTCTGCTGGCAAGATGGGTTGCAGATATTGTTTACCAACAGGAACATACCGAAACCCTGAACAAGCTGATGAACCAGGTTCCTGGCATGTTGTATCAGTATCAACTATTGCCAGACGGCAGAAGCACCTTCCCCTACACGAGCCCGGGAATACAGAACATTTACGGCATCTCCGCCGAAGAGGCTGCAAAGGATGCCTCACCGGCCTTCTCTCACATTCATCCAGAAGACGTCGCCGGCGTTGCCAATTCCATCGAGGCCTCTGCCGAAACGCTTCAGACCTGGCAACACAAATATCGCGTTACAGGGCAGGATGACACCTGGCGGTGGGTAGAGGGGCATGCCAACCCGGAGGCTTTACCGGATGGGAGTGTATTGTGGCATGGCTATATTTCCGATATCCATGAACGACAGATGGTCGACGAGATGAAGAACCAGTTCATTTCCACGGTGAGCCACGAATTGAGAACACCACTCACGTCCATTTCCGGCTCCCTGGATCTTCTTCTGGGCGGCACAACCGGCAAACTATCGGAAAAAGCGACCAGAATGCTGGAAATCGCGAAGAGAAATAGTGAACACCTGAAACACCTTATCGGTGACCTGCTTGATATTGAAAAACTGGTCAGCGGCAACATGCCTATTGAAGCATCGAACCAAGACGTAGGGACGGTGGTTGAAGAGGCTCTTGAAGAGATGCAGCCCATGGCCCGCCGTTATGGCGTAGCCGTCAAGTTCGCCAGTCGGGAAAACGCGCTTTTGGGTTTTTGTGACCGCAGCCGTCTGGCCCAGGCTATTACCAATCTGGTTTCCAACGCCGTCAAGTTCTCTCCCGACCGTGGAGTTGTCAACGTCAGCATCAAACAGCTGGATCAGGAAATCCGGATTGAAGTCAAAGATGAGGGTCCAGGTGTGCCTGAGAGTTTTCGAGACCGGATATTCCAGAAGTTTGCTCAGGCGAACGGATCATCGTCACGCAGCAAGGAGGGCACCGGTCTGGGGTTGGCCATCACCCGGGAATTGATGCATGCGATGGGTGGAGAAGTCGGCTTCGACTCTGAAGAGGGCAAAGGTGCCTGCTTCTGGCTAAGCCTGCCACTTGCCGGGCCCAACGGTAAAAGCGCCACCTGACAGGCAGCGCCCACACTCGTTACTGGCCCGCGATATTTCAGCTGTCCAGCCCTTCCAGAAGACCGGCCATATCGTCAGCATGCTCTTCTTCCTGGGCCAGAATTTCCTCAATAATCCGCCGGGAAGTGGGATCCTGGTCGCCCAGATAGCGGGCAATTTCGCGGTAGCTGTCGATCGCGATCCGCTCAGCCACCAGATCCTCGACCACCATTTCCCGAAGCGTTTCGCCCTCGACAAACTCCGCATGTGATCTGGTTAGAAGGCCTTCAGGGGAGAAGTTCGGTTTACCACCCAGTTGCACAATACGCTCTGCCAGCCAGTCAGCGTGCTGCTGTTCCTGGTCCGCATGCTCGAGGAACTCCTGAGCAGCAACATTGGCGTTAATACCCTCGGCGCGGAAATAGTGGCTCTTGTAACGCAGCGTGCAGACAATTTCGGTTGCCAGTGCCTCATTGAGAATCTTCACCACATTGTCACGGTTGGCGCCATAGCCTTCAGTCATAGCCCCTTCTTCAATGTGTTTGCGCGCTCTTTCACGAAGGGTTTTGACGTCCGTCAGAAACGGTTGATCGGTCATAATGTCTCTCTCTGTTCGCTCTCGAATTTTGCCTGAATCTGAACTTGGGAGTGAGTTCGGCACAGCGGAGGTCCGCCATGCCCAACCAACCCATTCAATCAGGCAGTGCGCAACATCTCTCTCACTACATAATGCAGGATGCCGCCATGCTTGAAGTAAACGGCCTCGTTTGCGGTATCGATCCGCGATTTCAGCTC
>NZ_JAWLCH010000028.1:0-18256 GCF_041687235.1 Marinobacter sp.
TGCCCTGGGAAGATTCAGACGCACTTCGCGAGAAAGTAAAGGAGCGCTTGCAGAAACAGACGGCAGATGGAGTGTTAACCGTCTCTCTGGTCAGAAAAAATAGACAGATTGAATACGTGCCCAACCAGGTTGTCTTTAATCCGGTAACCACGAATATCGGTGCTCTTGCTTCCGTAACCTATATGGAAACCATGACGATTCCAGACCATTATGAGGAATCGACCGAATACATCCTGAGAACAACCTTGTTCGATACGGACTCTGGCAAGGCCATCTGGCAGATGTTTTCCAGCACCATTGATCCGAAATCCCTCGAGCAGGCGACCCGGGAATTTGCCCGCGTGACTGTGCGAGAGCTTCAAAAATCCTTCACTAAATGAGCCAACACATGACCATCCGCAAGACCGCGAAGTTCACCGCCGTAATGTTGGGATTGTCCCTGGCGGGATGCTCTGTTCAGGATACGCTGTCGCTGGGAGTTGACGATCCCTGCGCCTCACTGAAAGGAATTGTTGCCGACTATCCGACAGGATTCGAGCAATATCGGGGCAGCTCAAATGGTTTCAGATCGGTGACTGTCTACAATGCGAAAGAGCAATTGATACGGGGGCACTGCGAGATCTGGAGCTGGGCGAATAACGACAGCGCCTACGTATGCTCCGGCAACACGCCCAACGACGAGGTTGCCACCACGAGGTACAACAAGGCCGTCAACTGGATGGGACAATGCCTGGGTAATAGCTGGACAAGCACGGAAGGCGAAAGAACCCGGGATGGAGAGAACGCGGGAATGGTGACCCGGTTTCGCTCGTCCGAGGCTGGCAAACCGAATGTGTCGGTTCACCGGGTCGCATTCCACGGCGATTCTGCGGTTTACGTTTATGTGGGAACACCCAGTCGGTTAGCGGAATTCTAGCCGACGAAACGCAACCACGTACTCAATGAAAAGGGCCACCTCTGAGGGTGGCCCTTTTGCATTTTCAGGGGTGACGAATGCTTCAGCCCAGATTCTTTTTCACGAACTTCTGGATTTCACCAACGATGCCGCTGCGGAAGGCCAGAACGGTAACTACGAAGATAAAACCGAGAATCGGATCTACCCAGTCCCCCAATGGGCCTTGTGAAAGCTGGTATTCGAGGTTCACCACGAAGGTAGCGCCAACCACAGGGCCCAGCAGGGTTCCGGTGCCGCCCAGCAGAGTCATGAGGATGACCTCGCCAGACATGTGCCAGTGAGCATCGTTAAGGGAGGCAAGCTGGAACACCACGGTTTTCAGCGACCCGGCCAGGCCCGCCAACCCTGCAGAGATTACAAACGCAATAATTTTGTAGCGGTCAACGTTGTAGCCCAGTGATACGGCACGTGGCTCGTTCTGCTTGATGGCCTTCAGAACCTGCCCATAGGGCGAGTTAACGATTCGTTGCACCAGCAGATAACCGCCCAGAAACACCACCAGCACGAAGTAGTACATGGACACGTTGTTTTCCAGATCGATAAGACCAAACAAATGGCCGCGGGGAACACCGTGCAAGCCGTCTTCACCACCGGTAAAAGGCGCTTGGACAAACACAAAGTACACCAACTGGGCCAGTGCCAGGGTGATCATGGCAAAATAGATACCTTGCCGCCTGATCGCTACTATCGCAAACAGCAAGCCCAACACGGTGGCCGCAGCGGTACCAGCAATAATGCCCATTTCGGTGGTTAGCCCGGAGTGGCTCGACAGCAGGTAGCCGGTGGTATAACCGCCGGCTGCGAGGAACGCTGCATGGCCGAAAGACAGCAGGCCGGTAAAGCCCAGCAGCAGGTTGAATGCCACTGCAAACAAGGCGAAGCACAGTATTTTCATCAGGAAGGTTGCGTAAATCACAGCCGGAGCCAGGATCAGCAGTGCCAGGATCACCAGGTTGAAGATCAATTTCCTGCGTCGATCTGCATTCAGTTGGCCCATCATTGTTTTCTGGAGTTCACTCTGGTTTTCAGCAGAATTGCTCATCTCACGCCTCCTTACCAAACAGGCCCGAAGGGCGAATCAGCAGTACAATCACCATGACAAGGAAGATGACCGCGGATGAAAATTCGGGGTAAAACACTTTGGTGAAGCCCTCAATGATGCCCATTAAAAGGCCGGTAATAATTGCGCCGGCAATAGAACCCATCCCTCCGATGACCACCACAGCAAACACCACGATGAGAATATTGGAGCCCATTACAGGATTAACGGAATAGACTGGCGCGGCCAGCACACCGGCAAACGCCGCCAGCATAACTCCAAAGCCGTAAGTGAGACTCACCAGCAGTGGCACATTGATGCCAAACCCCTGCATCAGTTGGGAGTCTTCGGTACCGGCTCGCAGGTAGGCACCCAGCTTGGTTTTTTCGATCACGAACCAAGTGCCAAAGCAGACCACCAGGGCCACACAAATGATCCAGGCGCGGTAATACGGCAGGTACATGAAGTCGAGCCTGATGCCGCCCTTGAAGATCTCGGGCATGGAGTAACGCATGCCTGACACCCCGTAGATATTGGTGAGGATCCCCTGAATCATCAGGGCCACACCGAAGGTCAGCAGCAGGCTGTAGATGTGGTCCTGCCCGGCGATCCGCCGCAGCAGGAAGTACTCGATCAACACGCCGAAGCATCCAACCACCAAGGGTGCCAGGAACAGCGCTACCCAGTAGTTGATGCCCATCACGTCGAACATGATGACGGTGACCATGGCGCCAAGCATGTACATAGCACCATGGGCAAAATTGATAATTTTGAGCAGGCCGAAGATAACCGCCAGCCCAAGGCTCAGTAAGGCATAGAAGGAGCCATTGATAATCCCGAGCAGTAACTGGCCAGACAGCACAGCCGTGGGGACTCCCAGAATCTCGGTCATGTTACAAACTCCAAAAGCAGAGCAACAGGCACGGGCGAGTTGCGTTTCTGCAGATCAGTAGCCGCCCCGCCGGGATTGCGGGACGGCCCCTCGGTCAGTACATCAGTTACCGGTAACGAGCGAGCACTTGCTCTCGGACAGCGGGCGGTACGCCTCGTCTCCCGGGATGGTGCGCAGAATCTCGTACAGATCCCACTCGTTCTTGGACTCTTTCGGCGTCTTCACTTCCGCCAGATACATGTCATGCACCATGCGGCCGTCCTCACGGATCTTGCCATTGGTGGCGAACATGTCATTGATGGGAGTTGCCATCATCTGTTTGCGGACATCACTGGCTTTGTCCGAACCGGCTTCCTTCACGGCGTTCAGATACTGCATGGTGCTGGAGTAAATACCTGCGTGGACCATGGTCGGGCGCACACCGGTTTCTTCCATGAAGCGGTCAGACCACTCGCGGGTCTCATCGTTCAGATCCCAGTACCAGCCAGTGGTGAGCTGGATGCCCTGGGCTGTTTCTGCACCCAGCGCGTGAACGTCAGTGAGGAACAGCAGCAGGGCTGCAAGAGTCTGGCCGCTCTGGGTCAGGCCAAATTCACCGGCGGTGGTGATGGCGTTGGTGGTATCCGCACCGGCGTTAGCCAGGGCAACCACGTCGGCACCGGAAGACTGGGCCTGTAGGATGTAGGACGAGAAATCGTCCGTCGGGAAGGGGTGTCGTCTGGTACCGATGACTTCACCACCGTTCTCCTCGACTACCCGGGTGACGTCTCCCTCAAGAGCATGACCGAATGCATAGTCTGCAGTCAGGATATACCAGCTTTTGCCACCCTCCTGCACAACCGCCTTGGCGGTACCGTTGGCCAATGGGTAAGTGTCATACACATAGTGAATATGGTTGGGTGTGCAGTGTTCGTTGGTGATGCTGGAGGCGGCAGAACCAGAGACGATGCCCAAAGCGTCGCTTCCGTTGAGGAGTTTGGTCACGGCGATGGAGACAGATGAGGCAACCAGGCCGGCCACCAGGTCGACGTTGTCATCTTCCAGCCAGCGGCGCACCGTGCTGGACGACTGGTCCGGATTGTTACGGTCGTCCGCTGTCAGCACTTCAATGTCCGCGCCGTTAACTTTGCCACCGAAGTCTTCTATGGCCATTCTCAGGGCAGCCTCGCCATTGGGGCCTGCCAGGTCACGGTAGGTGCCGGACATATCGGCCAGGTAACCGATCTTTATTTTGTTGTCCGATATCTCAGCCTGGGCACTGCCCACAAGCATGGCTGATGCAATCGCTGATGTCAGAAGCTTTTTGGTAATTGTCATTGTTGTTACTCCGCTACTGTTCGTTGCGTTGGTTTTCGGGTGTCCAGGCGCTAAACGCCCAGATAGCTATCCAGCAGCGACTGCTTGGCTTCAAGCTCGTCGGCGCTGATTTCCTCCACAATCTGGCCGTGTTCCATCACGTAATGACGGTCCGCCAGCGGTGCGGCGAAATGGAAATTCTGTTCGACCAGGACGATGGTCAGGCCTTTCTTTTTCAGTTTGATCAGCACCTCGCCCAGCTTATCAACAATCACCGGGGCCAGCCCTTCGGTGATTTCGTCGAGCAGCAGCATGTTGGCGCCTGTCCTCAGTATCCGCGCCATGGCCAGCATCTGCTGTTCACCACCAGAGAGTTTGGACCCTTGACTGGTGCGGCGCTCATACAGGTTCGGAAACATCGAGAAGATTTCTTCCAGTCCCATACCGCCGCTTCGGACGACGGGAGGAAGTGTCAGGTTTTCCATGACATTGAGGCCGGAAAAAATGCCCCGGTGTTCAGGGCAATACCCGACTCCCAACCTTGCGATGTGGTGAGGCGCGCAGGACATCGTCTCCTCGCCGTTGATCATGATAGAGCCGGTGCGACGGCCCACCATATTCATAATGGCTTTCAGGGTGGTGCTGCGGCCGGCACCGTTGCGGCCCAGGAGGGTCACCAGCTCGCCCCTCTGAACCTCCATGTCGATACCGTGGAGAATGTGAGACTCACCGTAAAACGCATGCAGCCCTGAGATGCGAAGCTGTTCGTATTCCTTTCTTTGGGCCTGGCTCATTCCGCTGTCTCCTGCTTGGTGGCTGCAGAGCCACCCATGTACACCTCACGCACCCGGGGATCCTCGGAAACCTCCCCGTAATCGCCTTCGGTCAGTATCGAACCCTGGGCGAGTACGCTGATACGGTCGCAGAGTTTGCTGACCACACTCAGATTGTGCTCCACCATTAGCACCGTCCGGCCCTGGGCGGCTTTACGCACCAACTCCACAACCTGGTCCACATCCTCGCTGCCCATGCCCTGGGTAGGCTCGTCAAGCAGCATCAACTCTGGCTCCATGGCCAGGGTCGTCGCCAGTTCCAGCGCACGTTTGCGGCCGTAGGCCAGTTCCACAGTGGTGGTATGGGCAAAATCGGCAAGGCCAACACTGTCCAGAAGCTCCATACAACGATCGTTAAGCTTGTTAAGGGAGTCACCGGATTTCCAGAAGGCGAACGAGTTACCTTCGAAGCTCTGGAGTGCCACGCGAATATTCTCGAGTGCTGTCATGTGAGGAAAAACAGCCGAAATCTGGAAAGAGCGGACAACTCCCCGACGGGCGATGGCCGCGGACTTCATCTGGGTAATGTCCTGGCCATTGAAAAGGATCTGGCCCCGGGTCGGAATCAGGAACTTGGTGAGCAGATTGAAGACCGTGGTCTTGCCAGCGCCATTGGGGCCGATAAGGGCGTGAATATGGCCTTTCTGAACTTTCAGGTTCACATCGTCGACCGCAACAAAGCCCTTGAATTCCTTGACAAGGTTACGGGTCTCCAGAACGAACTGTTCACTCATGAGCCAATCTACCTTTGTTATTGTTGTGCGTTTTATCTGTCTACCAGATTAGATTGACGTATACGTAAACGTCAACACCTAATTCTGTTTTTTAAGTACGATCTCGCTACGCAAAAAGTCGTATAGAAGGTCTACTACCTGGTCCTGCTTTTCCAGGTGTGGAGAGTGCCCGGTGTCTTCGAGAGAGACCCCGCGTGCATTTGACCCGATGCCCGCAACTATGTCCGTCACCTGCTCTGGCACCCCGTATTCGTCGTTCTCCCCCTGAATGATCATAGCCGGACATTCGATTGCCGCCAGCCAGCGACTGAAATCCATGGCTGATTGGAACCCTTCGTCTCGCCAGACTGTCTGCCAGGCATTGAAGAGATCGTCGGTCCGGTTGCCGTGATGGCGGGCCAAACGGTCCCGGATATCCGTCTCCCGGTAACGAACGGCCATCTCCTCTATTCCAGCGAGAGTGAGGTGATCCGCATAGATGTGCGCGGCCATGGTTACCAGAGCCTTCACTCGATCACCCATGGCGCCCGCAGCCACAAGGGTAATGGAACCGCCATCGCTGTGGCCAATCAGCACAACCTCGCCGATTTCGAGCTTATCCAGCAACCGGGGCAACCATTGATGGCCGGCAACTTCAAGGTACTCGTAAGGGCGAGGGAGTTCTTCGTCAGAAGAGTGGCCGTAGCCCTGCCGATTGTAGATCAGTGCATCGCAACCGGTGGCCTTTGCCAGCTTTTCCGGGAACTTCCGCCACAGGGCGATGCTGCCGAGGGATTCATGGAGAAAAACCAGAACCGGCCCTTTCGACTCCTTGTGCTGGATCCGCCTGACTTCCAGTTCAACACCGTCACCCACCGCCACCATCATGTCTCGAATCTGCATGACGCTACCGGTTTGGCGGAATTGAATAGGTCATGGTGGAATGAGCCACCGGCTCTTCCGCGCCTTCGGAATAGACAAACACCTCGCCGACGCCCATGGTACGGCCCACTTTCAGCATGGTGGCACGGGCCCAGATGGGCTGATGGGCCACCGGCTTGCGGAGGAAATTGATATTCAGATTGGTGGTCACCGCCAGCGGCACCAGTCCAATCTTGCTCAACAGCGCCGCGTACAGGGTGACATCGGCCAGCCCCATCATAGCCGGCCCGGAGACGGTTCCCCCGGGCCTGAGATGCGCCTCGTCCACGTCCAGCTTCATCTCTGCCCAGCCATCCCCGAGCTTCTGCAGGGTGCCGTAGGCTTCCCCCTGCGGAAACTGCTCGTCAAGGAAGGCCTGCAGCTCTTCAAACGTAATGATCATGCGCCGATTTCTTCCTTGGCCTGATTACGCAGAACGAACCGCTGGATTTTCCCACTGGGTGTCTTGGGCAGCTCATCAACGAACTCGATTTCCCGGGGGAAGGCGTGCGTGGACAGCCGGCGACGCACCAATTCCTGAAGTTCGTCCTTCAGGGCCTGCTCGTCTCCAATAGCGTAATCGCCCTTGATCACCACATAGGCCTTGATGATGGAACCGCGCTTTTCGTCCGGCTTGCCAACAACACCTGACTCTGCCACAGCTGCGTGCTCAAG
The DNA here is from genome assembly GCF_041687235.1 of Marinobacter sp. GTDB lineage: Bacteria > Pseudomonadota > Gammaproteobacteria > Pseudomonadales > Oleiphilaceae > Marinobacter. The sequence continues at coordinate 7,325 of NZ_JAWLCH010000028.1, forward strand.
CAGTGTACTTTCGACGTCTGCCGGACCAACCCGGTAGCCGGCGGTGGTGATGATGTCATCGTCTCGGCCGCTGAATGAGAAGTTGCCATTGCCATGGTTGATAACCATGTCGCCAGTGAGGTAGTAGCCGTTTACGAACGGGTCCTTCTCACCCCAGGTGTAGCCATCGAAGTGGAACAGCGGGGAGGCCTTTACATCGACAGCCAGCTGACCGACTTCGCCCTCGCCCACTTCCTCGTTCTTTTCGTTCAGAGCGACGACTTTATGGCCAGGGGACGCATAGCCCATGGAACCTTCGCGAACAGGATGCTCAAGGCCGTGGAAGTTGCAGCAGGTCATGCCTGTCTCGGTCTGGCCGTAGTGATCTTTCACCGGGCAGAAGTGGCGGTTGCGAATCCAGTTCACCACTTCCGGGTTGAGAGGCTCACCGGCGCTGCTCGCGACTCGCAGACCCAGGTTCTCGCCTTCCGGCAGCACGTGATCGTTGGCCTTGAGCAGACGGTAGGCCGTAGGCGCCGCAGCCAGGTTGGTGATCTTGTACTTCCGGATCATGTCGTAGGTGGATTCCGGCGTAAAACCGCCCGGATTGAAGTGGGTAGCGTGCCCCATCAACAGAGGCCCCACCACGGCGTAATAGAGGCCATACGCCCAGCCCGGGTCGGCCACATTCCAGAACTTGTCGTCGTCCCGCAGATCAATGGCGTACTTCATGTAGACGTAGAACGCCAGCAGAGCCTTGGCAGGCACAGCAACGCCCTTGGATTTACCCACGGTTCCGGAGGTGAACATCTGCAGGAACGGATCGTCGCCCTTGATCATGACCGGCTCAAACTCGCTGGACTGGGCCGCCAGGGTTTCTTTGAAATCAGGAATGTCGGCGCCAATCTGACTGGCGTTGACACCAACAACCTGCGGGCAGACCTTGACGTCGTTCAGCTTGGGATAGTTTTCCGGATTGGTCACTACCAGCTTGGTGCTGGCCCGCTCAAAACGGTATTCAATCGCTCCGGAACCGAAGGCAGTGAACAGGGGCTGATACACCGCGCCGGCACGAAGGGTTCCGGCGATAACGATCAGCAGCTCCGGAGTACGCGGCAGGAGTGCCGCCACCCGGTCACCCTTCCCGATGCCCTGGGATTTCAGGTAATTGGCGAAGCGTGCCGACGCCTCTTTCAGCTCAGCGAAGGTCAGGGTGCCGTCACCGCCATCCTCTGTTTCGTAGTAGAGCGCAACCCGACTGGGGTCATCCGCCCACTTGTCACAGATTTCGTGGCACACGTTGAGCCCGCTATCCAGACGTCCATCCAGGATGTCCGCTTCCAGAGCAGCAGGATCGAAGTTGTTGTAAACGTCGGTATATTCCGGAAGGCTCATTCTCAACTCCTGTTGTTTTTATCATTGAAAGCACGGGTCAAGGTTTAGCACAGGCTTCACTTTACGTAAAGGTAAACTTTAGACCAAATAGGAAGAAATCCGCGGCGTTTTATGAGGAGGGAAACCGGCGCGGCAGGCATACCGCGCCCGGTAAGGAAATCAGGACAGGCGTTCAGTTTTTGGGGGTCATTTTCCCGCTATGGCGGCTCGACAGGATGTGATGCAGTGATCCACATTCCACCATGGGATCATCACAGTTCACCACGATGTCGGAACGGGCAATGACATAACCCTTGCCGGTGATACTGTTCCTGATCACCTGATACTCCCCTTCTTCCTCGATCGAGGTAAATTCACCGATAAACCCGGTCTCTCTCAGGGAGACGGTTTCGAGCTTGTCGCCCGGCTTGATACGGCCTTCGTAGTTCATTAAGGCCAGGCGGGCCGAGGTACCTGTGCCTGTTGTACTCCGGCAGATCACGCCGGGATGGACATAGGTTGCGGAACGGGAGCGGTAATAACCGTCAGCCACATGCTCCACAGGCCCCATGAAGTGCAGAAACGGGAGCGGGCCGACATCACCCAGCGTGTAATGGGAGAAGCCACGCTCAGCCTGTATGGCCTCGACAATGGCGTGAGCGGCTTCCGCCAGTTTGCGCTCTTCGTCCAGGGTCAGGTCGAAGCCCATGCTGGCCGCATCCACCAACGCATAGAAGCCTCCACTGTAGGCAACGCTGTAGGTAATCTCTCCCAAAGACGGCACGTCGATGCTGGCTTCGTAGGTGTGGATATAGCTCGGCAGCCCTTCACAGGTGATGGCCTCGACGACACCATCGTGCACCGTGGCCTCGATCTGGACCAGGCCAGCGGGCGACTCCAGGATAAAATTCTGCTTGCCTTCCTGTTTCGGCACGATGCCCGATTCAAGCACGGCCGTGGCCGTGCAAATAGTGTTGGAACCGGAATAGATCGGATACCCCATCACTTCCATGATGATGTAACCGGCGGCGGCCCGGGGATCCGTTGGCGGCACCAGCAGGTCCACCGACATTTCCGGCACACCATAGGGCTCCTCCAGCAGCAGCCTGCGCAGGCCATCGGCGTCATCCCGAAGGTATTCCATCTGCGCCCGAACGGTATCGCCCGGCAACAGATCAATGCCACCGGTTACAATCCGGCTGACGTCTCCGCCAGCGTGGGTATCCATTAACTGAATGGTCAGTTCGGGTTTCATCAGGCGCGCTCCAGTGACCAGGGTTGGCCGTGTTCTTCCCATTGTGAGTCGGGAACAATCACGATCTTGCCGAGATAATTGCTACCCCGGTTCACAAAGTACTCTTCTGCCTGATGCAGATCGGAGAGCCGGAAAGCACCGTGCAGAACCGGTTTCAGCTGCCCTTCACGGATCCAGGCCATCAGTTGTTCCGCTTCTTCGCGAGTACCATGGGATACGCCGAAAATCTGCACCTGGTAGAGATAGATGCGGGTCCAGAGGATTTCGCTGATATTGCCGCCACTGGCGCCTGCGATACTCAGGCGTGGATAGGTGCTGCGGGCATTCATGTCGAAGATCATGGTGTCGATGAACACATCGGTCATCTCACCACCCACCAGGTCCATCACAGCGTCTATGGGTTTGCCGCCGGTTTCCGCCTTCACACGATCCACGAACGAGTCCATATCGGAGCGATCCAGCACAGCCTCAGCACCCAGCTCCAGCAGAGCTTCCGACTTGTCCCGCTTGCTCAGGGCGTAGGGAATAGCTCCCATGATCCGGCAAAGCTGGATCAGGGCCGTGCCAACGCCGCCGCTGGCACCGGTCACCAAAACCCGTTCTCCCGCCTTGATGTTGGCCGAGGTTAGCATGTGCATAGCAGTCTGATAGGAGCACATGCCCATGGAGGCAACTTCAGCATCAGCCAGCTCGGCGTTGGGGATGTGATGGAACTGGTCCGACGGGAGTGCCACGTATTCGGCGTATCCGCCATCGGCGCCATGGCCAAAGTAGTCTGGCGTGAGATTGATATCCCGCCGGTCATCGGCGTAGATGTTGAAATCCAGCAGACCCCGTTCACCGATGCGGGACTTATCCACGCCGTCACCAACGGCCAAGACACGGCCTGCGATATCCGCACCCTGAATCCGGGGAAAAACCAGCGTGGGCTTCCCGCCCATCTGGAAAGAGGTCATTTCGCCCTTTTTGGTGGGATAGAGCCCTTCCCGCGCTTTGCGGTCGGTGTTGTTCTTTGCCGTTGCCGTCACCTGAACAAGCACCTGGCCGGGCCCCGCACGGGGAACAGGCACATCCTGATACTCGAGCTTGTCGACATCACCGTGACCGGTGAGAACCATGGCTTTCATGGTATTCGGGATCATGGGCGGGTGATCCTCCCTGTCTGCTGAATTTCGGGTATTCAGAGAGGATAGGTGAGTTTGCCGGGCGTGTCAGTGCGTGTTGCGGGTATCCATTATGACTACCGCGCAATCACCTTGTAGACCGGACGCAACCTGGGAATCTGCTTGAGAACAACCTGAATGACGGTCATCAACGGCACGGCCAGAAGCACGCCCACCGGACCCCAGAGCCACCCCCAGAAGAAGATAGAAACAAATATGATCACCGGGTTAATCGCCATGCGGAAGCCATGGATCCAGGGCTCGATGAACAGCCCGACCAGTGTGGTCAGCCCCAGGAATCCGAGGGGCGCAATCGCCATCATCCAGAGCTCATCGAGGCTGACCGCCGAAACGATGGTCAGCATGGATATCGAGAGAATATTACCCAGATAGGGAATGAACCGGGCCAGGCCCGCAACCAGCCCCCAGACCGCCGGATCAGGAAGACCCAACGCCCAGCACATCAGCCCGGTTGTTGTGCCCACAGCAAGGTTGCTCAAGCCCAGTACCCCCAGATATTGGGCAATCTGGTGTTGAGACTCATGAGTCATTCTCAACACGGTCCTGCGTTGCTCTACCGGTAATTGGCGAATGAAATTGTGGATCAGCCGATCACCGCTAACCAGAAGAAAATAAGTCAGTGCCAGAGCCAACGCGAGGCCCGCAATGCCATTACGGACTTTGGTCATCAACTGGCTGCGCCAGGAATCTGTTTGCAGAACCACCGCCGTGGGCTGCTTCTGTTCCGTCTCGGAAATCTCTTCTACAGACTTTTCAACCTGCTCCGCCGACTCCGTTACCTTGGCAATCTGGCGACTGATCTCGCTCTCGCCAACAAGCAGCCTGGAAATGCCCTGGGGCACCTCTTCCACCCATTTCAAAGCCGGCGTCCCAACCGCAAGGGTGATGCCAACGATGCCAGCCAGCACCAGCAGCACGAACACCAGAGAGCTGACCACCCGGGGAATACGCCATTTCACATAGGCTCTTTTGACCAGAGGAGACAGCAGCAGGCTGGTCATGACCGCAAGAATAATGGGCAGGACAATCTGGTGAGCCACGTACAGAGTGTAAAGAATGCCGAGGCCGAACAACCCGTAAATCGGTGTGGCAAGATCCGATGAAATCAGCGGGCGCTTGTTCTGTCCCGCCGGGTCGTTGTTTGTGGAATGGTCGTCCATTTGAACCCTGAAAACCTTGGGAATAATCCTGCCACGGATAAATCCGGGCCGGCGTTCAAAACGGTCAGTCTACCCTCCCCCGTGCCTCGGCGCATCCGGGAGAGGGTTACGCGGGGTTCACCTGAGTCACATTTCAGTGCCCGGTCAGCGCGCCATCTTCGGCAAAAAGGACGTATCTACCCAGTAGCGCTTCGGGTTTGTCGGATTGATGTAAACGGGAATAGAGTCGCTCTGTATATGCTCTGACGGGTCAAACCAGAGGTTGCCGCTCCTGAAAACATGAATGTCGGACGTAACCGGATTTTGCCACTGGCACACGATCTGATAGGGGCTTTTGCCGTTCATTACGATCATCTGGTTCTTTTCGACGCTCTGGAAGTTTCCCTGAACCAACTGCCCTGTTTTGCGAAGTTTGGCCGCCCCGCCGTTTCTGACCGCCGGCACAACAAACATCCCCGCTCCGACCAGGAAGAAAGCGCCGCCCAGACCTCCTACGATGAGGGTTGCTCCCCAAAGCGAGAAGAAGCCATCAATTCTTGCAGACTCGACATCTCCGGGCATGAACAGCACTCGAACGGTTTCACCTCGGCTGTAACTGGGAGGATTACTACCGCTGGATGAGCGGAACTCTGTGGCTCTGCCCTGCTCATCTTCAAAACGAACGAGAGGGTAATAGGCGTTTGAATCACTGGACCGGGATCGAATCAGATCAGTCACCACACCCTGCGTGGCTGTCGCGGTTTGAAGAAAGGTTGAAGTACTCTGGAAAGAGAAAAAAGCGCCGACAAGCATGCCGACACCCACGAGTGTAAAGATCACTCGCAGCGCATTGAAGGTTTTCATATCAGTTCCTTTGACGGTTTATTTCTTCCTTGCCCGAAAACGCCCTGTTTTCGGGAGCAGAAATTATACTCGAATCGACAAGGCTTGAAAGTCACAAGATGAGACGCGGTTCCTCCAATCTGGACAAACTATCTCTATGGTAATTCTGTTGCTTCAAGCAAATTGATAGAATCCGACCAACACATGGAGTGTTAATACCATTGCACGGAGCAAGCATGCGTTACCTTGTTTTTTCTTCTCTTGTTGTCACTTCTGCCCTTTCCGGCTGCAGCCTTTATTACGAATCCCAGGCAAAGGACATGGTCCAACGCCAAATGGACGCCATGGTTTTTGTGGAAGGCGGGGAGTTTATGATGGGGAATCCCGGGGGGTGGGATGGTAGCAAAGACAGTTGGCCACCTCACAAAGTGGTTCTGGATGATTTCTATATTCAGAAGTATGAAGTTACCCAGGGGGATTTTGAGCTATTTATGGCAGTTACAGGGTATGAGCCCTCAGATAGACGTTATGAGCAAATGCGTGATAAAGCCCCAAAGAGATTCGCGGGTAATTTACCGGCAGTTGCGTCTTGGAGAGATGCGAATGCGTTTTGCCAATGGCTGAAACAGGAAACTGAAGCAAAAACGTCGTTGCCCACGGAAGCACAGTGGGAATTTGCAGCTCGCTCTCGAGGAAGACTGGCTAAGTATGCGACCTTGGGAGGCCAGGCAATACCAAATAAAACTATGGCATCTGGCCCAGAGCTATTTGACCGCGATGGCCAAACTTATGAAGGAATGCTGCCACTGAAACCTGGAACATTTCCGCCAAACCCACTAGGTTTGCACGACATGTCCGGTAACGTGAGTGAATGGGTTAGCGACAAATATCTTAAGGACTATTATGAGCGGTCCCCGGTAAAGAACCCGGAAGGCCCCGAAGAGGGCCAAAAAGATATATTTGATGGAGATCCCTACCGTGTGGTTCGTGGCGGCAACTTTCACGACTTTGAAGGAAACACCACTGTTACCCGCCAAAAAGGATCGGAAACCCTGGCCGTAGAAACCAGGGGCTTCAGGTGTGCGATGAATTAAAAACGATTCAGATCAAGCGCCTGTGGCGGCATATAACTCAGACAACCATTTTTCAGCTATTGGAGCATACTCTGAGCGGAAAAGGCGCTGCACAAATAGTTTAACGTAGTTCTGCTTTAGATCGTGAAAGCCGCCTTTTTGTTGAACACTGTTCCCCATGCGCTTCAAGACCTCTATCAACTCCCTACGACTTGTTACGGACCCCACGATTTTCATGGCTGCTTGATCTGCCGCTCTTCGGTAGGGGTCATCGAAGCTAAAAGCACCAGCCCCATCTCTTACTAGGACTGCTAAAATATCAGCCTTGGCACCAGGCGTGAGCTGAGTGACGTTTTCGCTATCTATGACACGCGTTGCAACATTCTTGAGATCTTCATCTGGGGAACACAGGCGTTGCCAGAAGCTCTCGATTTTATCCAACCCTTGGTCAATGAGCTCCGAAAACTCCGTGCTCGTGAAGATAAACGTTTTAAGTAGAAGCTCTAACTGTGCGAATGCTCCACGATCAATCCAGTCCAAAAACCGGAAATCACTACGCTCTAAAGACCATCTTACGAACTTCGCCAATTCCCAAATCTGCTCACCATTTAATTCTGCAGCTATCCCACCGCCACCACCGGGACCTATGACGAGGCGTCCCGAAAGTGTCATGTGCAGTTTGCCGTCAACAATAAAAACCCGGTAATCGAAGCCTGCTCCAATTCCCGTTGAGATCGCGAATTCAGGTTTAACGTCCAAGAGAGATCGATAACCCGAGTCAGCTTCACGCCGACTTTCGCTTACCTCTGACGCTGCGCCCTCCACATCTTGATAAGCCGCCTTCCATTTAAGCCCGAAACTGGCCTCATTACTCAAGGTCGCACCAGCAAAAGCTTCACCATTAGTCTCTCCTGAGATATCAACCTCGCCGGGTGCGGTGGATAACTTCGCATTTGCAGCGAGCGACAGACAGGCGCCAGCAAAGCCCTGAATCCGGTATTCCGCGTCTGCCCTGAAGTATCCACAATGGAGCTTTATCGAGTTTCCCTGGTGATTTTCGTACTCGAGAAGCACCTTTGCTCCAGCCTCATCCGGCAGCCTGGCCGAAAAGGTCGCCTCTCCCTGCAACAGACTGTACGCCGCCTGCATTTGGGTGCCGATGTAAGCCTCGTCTTTCTGGGGATCGAAGTTGGCTTCCAGGCTGCACTGAGCGGCGAACCGGAACATCTGGGCTTCGGCACTTGCTGCGAAGCGCCCGTCTTCGGTCGAAGCTTCTTTCTTGAATAATTCAATTTCCAATTGATTGAAGAAATTGTCTTCTTTGCTCTTCCACTCGGCAAACTTCAGCTTGAGCGACCGGTCGTTCTTCAAACCCTCTTTCGCCTCGGACCAGGCCCGTTCAAAGTCAGCAGCGCTCATAACTGCACGAACATCCGAGACCTTCAGCGACTTCCAGTTATCGCGTAATTGATTCAGAACTTCCTGGCGGGCGTAGCGGTAACCCGCGCCACCGGTATGCTTTAGTTCAACCAGGGGGCGAGCCTTCATCGAGCCAACGTTCGGTTTGGCGAGAACATCGACAGCCGAAGGAGGGCTGGTTTCCACCAAACGCCTCAGAGTTCTTTCTATATCTACGATGAGTTCCCGGCGCTCCTGCTGCTCCTGACGGTGCTTTTCAACTTCGTCATGATGAATGATATTCCAAAGCCGGACAGCCCAGGACACCTTCGCGGCATATTCGCTGACGTAATCCATGTAGGGAATCAGCTCATCATCGAGCTCGTTCAGTCGTTGCTTCTTGTTGATCAAAGACTGAATATCGGCCTCTGCAATGAAATCCGGCCAGCGGGTGTATTTCTTCAATTCCCGGGTTTCATACCTGAGCTGTCGAATTTGCTGGCTATCTGCCTCCTTATCGCTCTTTGCCATCCGATACTGAAGCTCAGCCTCCAGCGCCGCCCTGAGGAACCTGAGCCTTTCATCCATGACATCCAGGTCCTGCTTGCTGGCGTCGGTTATCAGTTTGTGGGCCTCAACCTTGGCCTTGACGCCGGGCAGTGTCGCCTCCAGTTCTGCACAGAGCGTTGCGAACACTTTTACTGAAAGCTGATCCGCGGTATCTGTCAAATTGCGTTGACTGGCCGGAAACAGAATCTGGTTTCGAATCTGATTGATTTCATATTCAATCCTCTTTTCTCGACGACGCTGATGCTCAAGCCTTTGTTTCTCTCTTCTCCAACGAGCCTCATAATCTCTGAGAAGCTCTTTTGCAGTGGAGCTGACCTGGGGCTTAGGGAGCGCACCCAACTCTCTCAGACTCTTCCAGGCCTTTTCCCGAGCCGCCGGTATATTCTCTTTCGGCCCAGCTTCCGCCTTTTTCAACTCGATTAACGGTCCGTTGAGCGTTTCAATCTCCCGATGCAGATCTTTCAGTTGAGTCCGGGTAAGAGCGTAAACAATATTCTCCTCCCCCGTGACATGCACAAGCGCCTCACATACCATCGAGCACTCTGAACATTCCAGATCGTCTCTGGTGTCATCGTTAGCTGACAGGGCCGGCGGTAACTCACGCTGTTCACCTGACTGAACCTTATGCTGTGACATCCTTGAACTCCATTACGCTTTCCATAGCGTTCAGACGGTCGACCGGCGTCATGGCCGGCTCATTCATGATTTCCCGAAAATTCTTTAAACCAGATAGAGGAGCACCCTTTCGAATCCTTAGCCGCAACCAACGCTCCTGTAATGAGCTGGATTCAAAGCCAAGGGTGAAGGCTTCCTGCAGTTGTTCGAATACCCAGATTCTTTGGTCGCCGTTTTCTGGCAGATACTCCCTGTAGACTCTCGCGTAAGTGATTGCGCGATCTGCCAAGCGAAACCTTGGTAACTCGGTAAGTTCAGCCTGGGACAATGAAACAGGCCGGGGAAAGTCCTCGCTCTCTGCGTGATCTGGCGACTGGCATCCGTACCAGGCACCACATTGGCTCCAATAGATCGTCGCTCCGGAGCGCACTATCCTTCGTGATCTTTCCGCGAGGGTAGCCACCAATGGACGAAAAGACCTTGGGTCGTAAAACCGGAAAAGTCGTTCATCGGATTCGGCAAGCGCCAGCAACAAGTCCTGAGCCCAACCGAAAACCCGATCAGGGCTTTCACTCGTTTCGATGACGATACCCAGGGGCAACCGGGTCATCCGCTCTACCAGTCTTTCCCGGACCTGGTGACTACCAGTAAACTCCAGAAAAATCGGGCCTGATTGCCAAGAAGCTTGCCATCGGGTGTTTTCCAGAAGACTCCGCCAATGTACAACTCCCTGCTGATCAGAGTCGTACAGAAATTTCAGGAACCGCTCATCAACGCCGAGGTCGATGACGGCATAGTCCGCGCGGGAGGGTTCCTCGTTCAGCAACGGCAGACCATCAAGCGTGGTAATGTAGTTTGCAGCGTCCATTCTCATCAAACTCGCAGTCGGAAACGACTTGCGCTCCCTGGTTAGCTGATTCCTTCAGCAATGTTGAGTAATCTGCCAGTACCTTGGGGGCACTTTTACCCGAGCTCCTTTGCCCGGTCTCTGCAAGTTCCTCGGCGCTAGCCCGAATGGAGCCTTCCGTAAGCCCGACCGGCAACTCCGGACCTTTCGCGCCCACCCCACTACCACTGCCAGGCCCGCCACCGGAATTCATACGCACCGAAGGCCCGGATACTGTCACGCCACCGGGATCGACCTTCACAAAGCTGCCACCGGCGGCAAGCGTCACTTCGGCACCTGCCTCAATAACGATCTTCATGCCCGCCTTGTGGTGAATTTCGCTGCCGGCCTCGATGAGCTGGTTTTTGCCCTGTTTGCTGTGATGACTGCCGTTGACAGTGAGACTGGAATCCCCACCTATGCTTTCTCGAAGCTCGCCATCCACAGTGCGATGGTCGTCGCCTTTGATGTGGCTAAACCGGCTATTCCCGACGGTGAGATGGCTATCGTTGTTTACGACCTCGGTCCGGTTGTGTTCCGTCAGCAGGTCCAGATCCTTCTGGGCATGAACGTAGATCTGTTCCTGATCCGCCTCATCCTCGAACCGCAGTTCGTT
>NZ_JAWLCH010000029.1:0-9311 GCF_041687235.1 Marinobacter sp.
TGGTAGGACCACCCAGATTCGAACTGGGGACCTCTACCATGTCAAGGTAGCGCTCTAACCAACTGAGCTATGGTCCTGTGTCCTGCAACGGGGACGCAATATACTGATTCCGCCGAAGCTGGTCAACCACTTTTATGCGGTTTTCCGGTTCCGGAGTTTGTCCTTGATGGCTTTGCTCAGTACCGCCCAGCGGTTGACGATCAGCGCAGCGAAAATCAGGCCGCAGCCAGCCAGTTGAATCGCGGTCATGGATTCGCCGAACCATCCAGCGGCGAACAGGGCCACCCACACCGGTTCCAGTACCAGAATCACCACACCGTGGCTGTTTGCCGACAGGCTCTGGGCGAAGGTCTGGAGCAGGAAGCGGCCTGCCGTGCCAATAACGGCACTGGCGACAACCCACCAGACCAGCAGGGGGGAGAGATTGGTCAGGGTGGGCTGCCAGCGCTCCATAACCATGGATTCAATCAGGGTCAGCATGCCTACGGTCAGCAGCGCAATGGCTGTCAGGGGCAGGGCGGGCACCCGGTGTTTTTCCACCGCCTCGCCCAGCCGGTTGGTGACAGTTCGCTGGTTGGCCGCCCGGGTGTTGAGGTTGAAGTACAGGGCGAAAATGGTCGCGGCCATCACGAAGAAAATCTGACCGGCTTCCGGCCGGAATCCGTTTTCAAGCGACAGCAGTGCGAGCCCTGCTACCGCAATGGGAATGGCCAGCCAGGTGCTCGGAGGCTGAGCTTCCTTGAAGATCAACCGGGCAAGGATGGGAACGATCACAACACCCAGGCTGGTCAGGAAGGCCCCTTCACCCAGGCTGGTGCCGTGAACCAGCCCCATCACCCAGCAGGTCATCGCCGTGCCGAACACCAGACCGACACCGACACTTCGACGCAGTTGATCCAGGCTCAGTTTCATCAGCGAGCGGCGGGCGAAGAATGCGAGCACCGTTCCAGCAATCAGAAATCTGGCCGCCATGAACATCAGTGGAGGCATCAGCAACACAGCTTCTTTTGAAAACATCCAGCTGATGGCCGCAAACAGCGTGACAACAACCAGGAGAAGATCGGATTTGTGGGCGTCAGACATCGGGTATCGCTTGCCGGCAGTGAATGAATCAAATGGGAAAGCGAACCAATGTATAGTTTGCGAACTAAAAAGAAAAGATGGGTAGAGTTACCAAGGGATAAAATAGGGGTCAGAAGAAATTTTCTTCTGACCCCGTCTTCTGCATGCTTCGTACGTGTTCAGTTATTGAGGGTGGTATAAACCAGATTGGACATATCGGTCTGGTCAGAACCGGGCACTTCAACATACTGGTCACCGGAGCCCCACCACTGCCACCAGGCGCGCTTGTTGTAGGTGCGGCTGGCGAAATCCACCTGCAGACCGTTCAGGGTGGTGTTGTTGACCACCGGCACTGAGATGTTGCCCGTCTCGGACCCCAGCACACCGCTGTGGGTGACGTCCTCGTTCATCAGTACCGGGTAATGGTTGTAGTACAGGGCGCCCGGGCCATTCTGGCTGGTGACCTTGCCCGCCAGGCTGATGCTGGAAGAGCAGGAATCGATGCCGGCGGCGGAGGTTGCCCCACAAGCCGAGTGGGTGGGCACCACTCCATCGTCGGTGCCGGCGATGAATGGTTTGGTGATACCGCCGTAGGAGGAGCCACCGGCCACAAAACGCAGTCGGGGGATGGAGTTCGGGCTCACCGCCAGGTTACGGGCTGCGTTAGTTTGCAGGTCGTTTACCACGCCCAGCTTACCCGGTTCCGGCTCGATACCGGTGAAGGCTTCCACTGCCGCCCTGAGAGGCCAGTTATACCAGCTGTCGTTATACGCGAGGCTCAGGGCGAGGTTCGCCAGTTCGGTGCCACCGCCGGCACCGGAATAATCCAGGGCTGCCAGGATTTTCAGGGGCTGCAAACCCTCGGACTGAAGCCAGCGGGCCTGGTTTTCCAGCAGATAGCGGGTAACCAGATCGCCAGTGGAGTGGGAAACGATAATGCAGTAATCATTGCACAGGCCTTGCTGACTGATCTGGCGCATTTGTTCATAGGCCTGCTGGGCAATGCCACCTTCAACCCGCCCATCACTGCCCCAGTCGATGCGGGCCTCGGCACGGGATAACCAGAAGGTTCGCCAGTAATCCTCGCCGGCGTTCTTTACGTCCTGGAGATTGGCCGGGGGATTGGCCAGGTCTTCCTGTTGGAACCCGTGTACCAGGATCACATTGTGCCCGGCCAGTTGGGCCTGGGCGGTTCCGGCAAACAGGCTGCCGGTGATGGCGACCGCCAGGGCGGCCTTACAGGCACTTCCGATCTTTGTTGTTTTCATGGTTGCTCCGTCTTTGCTGAATTATTGTTGTCACAAGACGTTTCTCCGCCATTTAAGGCGGTACAGCCCGGCGCTAGCCGGTGCAGAGCACCTGCTCTGCCATCAGAACTTGTCGGCAAGCTGCCGGAGCAGCGCCGCCCGTTGTTCCGATTCGGGATTCACCGCCGGCGTATCCGAAAGGCTTTCTAGATCCGGGGGTGTGAATGTATAGCCCTCGTCGGGGCCGAATGCGTAGTTGGTCCGATCACCGGGCCTGGCCGGAAGCTGACGGATCTGCAGGTTCTTCAGTTGAAGCTGACCGTCTACCGTCTGATTTGCCAGCACCGTGCCGTGGGCCTTCAGTTTGATGGTGTCTGAGGTGCTATCCAGTCTTTTTTCCATCTGAAGCTGTGCGACGGGCATCGGCCCGTTGAAGAGCTGGGCAGAAAGCGCATAAAAACCGGGATCTTCGGGCGAGAACCGCACGGGTATCACCAGATTGTTGTCACTGATGCGGGCATCGCCCAACCCTTCGAACTCGCCCAGATAGGGTTCGATGGTCAGGGACGAGGCATGGCGAACCGGCTTGCCGTCCAGCCTCGCCTCCACAATCAGACGGTATTCCCCCGGTGATTCGTCAGCGGACAGCGTGCCTTCGAAGTAGCCGGCAGCCCCTGCCTCTTCAAGGGTCGTACCGGCAACGGCATCGCGGCTGTCGGGCCTCTCCAGTGTGGCGGAGAGGGCGCCATCAACGATTTGCGAGCCCTGAATGGCGGCCGCCACAAGAATCTGTTCGTCCTCGGTGAACCGGTATTTCTCAAGAGTGACGGTAAACTGTCCATTGTCTTCCAAAGGCAGGCTGACCGGTTCGTAGTGATTGCCCCGGTAGGCGCTGGCCTGTTCCTTGCTGAGAGGTACGGACCAGGCAGGGTATCGGGTGGATTGGGCATACTGATCGGCCACGCTGGCCAACATAAAGCCGAGGGCGTTATCCGTTGGTGGCTCAGGTTGCTGGTTGGGGCTGCCCGAACGTTGATCTGGGGGCACGGCATTCTGAACGACCGCCGGTTGCTCCCCGCTGACCAGATCAGCAAGCCAGCCAAACTCACCGCGGTTGTCGGCAGAAAGCAGATACCCCGTGCCGACGACGCCGGCGGTTACCAGTGTCAGTAGCAGAACAGCCTTACCGGGCATGCGGCAGGTCCCTTGTTTATTGTTGTATTGTTAAACATAACGGGATTTACGCCGCAACCCAAAAAACTGGCCTGATTGTGTAACAGAATGTGTCCGGATTGTGCGGTGGATCACATTCCTGGCAGTGCCGAATCAGAACCAGCCCGACTCCCGAATGGCCTCGAAGCCGAAATGAAGTTTGACTTCATCACCGACCATGTCCTCATCAAGACCGTAAGTCATGCCCCATTCACTGCGCTTCAGGGTGGTGGACGCGCTGATGCCCAGGGTGTATTCCTCGTGGCCGAAGGGGTAGACGTCTGCCTTGTTGAGGGTCACGTCCAGCACCACGGACCGGGTCTGGCCAAGCAGCGCCAGATCACCCGTTACTTTTCCGGTCGTTTCGCCGGTGGTTTCAAAGTCGGTAACGGTGAAGGTGATCTCCGGGTGCTTTTTGCTGTCCAGAAAGTCCGGGTTGCGCACGTGTTCGTCGCGCTTTTTGTGGTTGGTAAATACGCTCTCACTCTGGAACACCAGTTTGCCGGATTCGAGCTCTCTGGCTTCCTCGTCATAGACGAATTGCCCCTCCACTTCCCGGAACATGCCCATCACCGGGGCATACCCGATGTGCATGATTTCAAAGAACATCGAGAAGTGTTCGTCATCGACGACATAGGTCTTTGGCTCGGCCATCACGGTCGGGCTCAAGGCAAGGGCCGCGGGCAGAATGACGGCGGACCGGGTGAGGGTTTTCAGGTTATTGAACGTCATGGGGATGTCTCCTCTGGTAAAGCCAGCGAATATCCAGGAAAAACGACCAGACAAGCAGCGCAAGAGCGGTTGCAAGCGTGGCGGCGGCAAACAGGGTATTGACCGGTGGCAGCACGGCCACAAGCAGGGTTACGATCTGCCAGACACAGACTGTCTTGCGTCGGAAGCTGTCCGGCAGTGGTGCGTTAAGCCATGTCTGGAAGTGGCTGGCGGCAATGAATGCGTAGCGCATAAGGCCCAGTGCCAGAACCCAGGGGCCGGCCTTGCCGAGGGCCAGGACAGCGATGCTGAGCCCGAGGATGAACAGGGCATCCAGTTCCATATCGAACCGGGCGCCGAAGTCGCTTTGTGAACCCGTAGCCCTGGCAACCTTTCCGTCCACTCCGTCGAGGATCAATGCCAGCAGGGCCATCCAGCCATACAGCCAGAGACCGTCAGACAGGTGTCCGGCGAAAGGGGCCAATGCCACAAGAACAATCACCAGACTACCCCTGAGCAGGGTTGCCCGGTTGGCCCAACCGAAGTCCCGTCCGGATGGCCAGGCCCGGACAACAAAACCACAAACAATCAGGTAGAGGATGGCTGAAAGCCCGTAAAACAAAACCGGTGGCGAGGTCAGCCAGCCCGTCGCCAGACAGAGCAGGGCGGCAAGACCAAAACCCCAGGCAAGATCCAGTAACAGTGGGAGCCTGATTGATGCGGACTGGCCGTTAGAATCCATCACGGAACTCCAGCGTATAGGTTTGCAGGCACCAAACACCGCGGATGCGCTGTACACTGACTATAGTTGATGTGTCTGAGTGTGCTTACGAGCATAGACCGCGTTCAGACCTGAAGGTTCAGCCCGGGAAGGGCTCCAAACAGACGCCGGCGAGAAAGGAGATCCCATTGCAACGCGACTCTGACGTTCCGAATATCGAGACAGTGGCCCGGGCCTGGTGGGTAACCGGCGCAGGCAAGGGGGAGATCCTGGAGACGCCGTTAGCCGGGCCTGGCAGTGCTGAGCACGGCGAAGTCGTGACAGTGGAGGCACTCTATTCCGGTATCAGTCGTGGTACTGAATCACTGGTTTTCCACGGCCGCGTTCCGAAAAGTGAATACTCCGCAATGCGGGCACCGTTTCAGGAGGGAGACTTTCCCTGGCCGGTTAAATACGGCTATTCCAGCGTTGGCAGGGTTGTGGAAGGGCCGACGGGGCTGGTCGGAGAAACGGTGTTCTGCCTGTACCCCCACCAGAATCGCTACCGCGTACCAGCCTCAGCCGTGACAGTCCTGCCGAACGATCTGCCGGCGGAGCGTGCAATCCTCGCAGCCAACATGGAAACCGCCGTTAACGGCCTCTGGGATGGCGCCCCCGCAGTCGGGGACCGTATCGCCGTGGTTGGACTGGGTGTGGTTGGTTTGCTGGTAGCCTGGCTGGCCAGCCGCATTCCGGGAACCCGGGTGACTGCAATCGACACCAATACCGAAAGGCGGGCCGTGGCAGAACGGCTTGGCCTGGCCTTCCGCAGTGAATGCGGCGCCGATGACCATGATCTGGTGATCCATGCCAGTGGTCACCCATCCGGCCTTGAGACCGCCCTGGGGCTGGCGGGGCAGGAAGCGACCATTGTGGAAATGAGCTGGTATGGGGACCAGCCGGTGCCCGCGCCCCTGGGCGCGGCATTTCATCCGCGGCGTCTGACCCTGAAATCCAGCCAGGTGGGCCAGATCGTGCCCACTAGAGTTCCAAGGTGGGACTATCGCAAGCGCCTGGCCCTGGCGTTGGAATTGCTCCAGGACGAGGCGCTGGACACGCTGATTACCGGCGAGTGCCGGTTCGACGACCTGCCAAAATCCATGGCACGAATTCTCATTGATGGCCGGGATACCCTCTGCCATCGAGTTGTGTACTGATAACCCGACACTACCTGATTAGGAGACACTATGTTCGGCTTGACGGTCCGGGACCATATGATGATTGCCCACAGCTTCAACGGAGAGATCTTTGGTCCCGCCCAGAAGGTCCACGGCGCTACCTACGTGGTGGATGTAACCTTTGAGCGGCATCAGCTCGACAAGGACGATCTGGTGGTGGACATCGGCCTGGCTTCCGAGCTGCTCAAGAACGTTCTCTCTGAATTCAATATGCAGAACCTGGACGAGCTGCCGGAACTGCGAGGGCGGAATACCACCACCGAATTTATGGCCAAACTGGTCTTTGATCGGATGGCGGCAGCTATCCACGGGGGCCGTCTGGGTGAAACGGGAGAAGGTATTGTCAGCCTGAAAGTCACGCTTTCTGAATCCCATATTGCCTGGGCCAGTTACCATGCCGGAATCTGACGCACCCGGGGCCATCGAGTTTCTGGTTCCCGGCGATCCGGAGCAGAACACCGGTGGCTACCGGTATGTCCGAAAACTGGTGGAAGCACTGGTTGAGGGCGGCCGGATGGCCCAGGTGAGCGGCTTGCCAGGACGGTTTCCCCGCCCCGATGACGTCGCCCGGGATGCAATGGACCAGACACTTGCCAGCATGCCGGATGGGGCCTGGGTGGTGCTGGATGGGCTGGCTATGGGCGGGTTGCCGGGCGTTGTCGAACGGCACGCACAGCGCCTGAATCTTCTGGCCCTGGTGCACCACCCTCTGGCTGACGAGACCGGTATCAGCGAGGCAGACAGACAATGGTTTTTCGAATCCGAAAAACAGGCCCTCAGGTTTGTAAAAGGCGTTCTGACCACAAGCCGGCATACCGCTGCCCGGCTCGCGGACTACGATGTGCCGGCAGACGTCATCCGGGTCGCTGAGCCTGGTGTTACCCGATTCCCAGCGGCCACCGCCGGGGACAGCACGCGGGAAGCCGATTGCCCCCGGATCCTGTGTGTGGCTCACCTGTCACCAAGAAAGGCCCAGCACCAGTTGGTCGAAGCCCTGGACAGGCTCAGGGCCTTGCCGTGGCAATGTACGCTGGCAGGATCCGACAGTCGCGATCCCCACTACAGTCGGCAGATTCGGACGGCCATTGCCTCAGCAAATCTGGAAGACAGGATTGAACTGGTCGGGGAAGTGGATGAAGCCGGGCTTGCCAGCCTCTACCGCCATGCTGATTTCTTTGTCTTTCCCTCGCTCTACGAGGGTTACGGAATGGTGATTGATGAAGCGCTTGCAGAGGGGCTGCCGATTATTTCCTCCGATGGCGGAGCCCTGGCCAAGACCTCTGCGCGGCCCGGCGTGGTTCAGTACTGTGCCGGCGATGTCAGGGCCCTCGAGGCGCGAATCCGCGACTGGCTGGCGCACCCGGACCAGCTCGCTCATGCCCGCAAGCTTGCTGCGAAGGAATCCAGGCGGATACGTTCCTGGGCCGATACCGCCAGGAACGTTAACGAGGCGCTGCACCATTTCAGCGGGCCTGGACCGGACCTGCACCATCACTCTGAATTTGACAGCGACTGGCTGGCGGCCAGGGAGGCAGCAGATCATCTGGCGCGCTCTGGAGAGCTAACCAGCACGCTCAATGACTGGCTGATCAGACGTTACGATGGGCGCCCGTCAAATGCGCTTTCTCCTCTGCAGATTGTCGATATCGGTTCCGGCTGTGGTTCCAATGCCGTGTACCTGGTGCCCGCACTGCAGGTACCCCAAGCCTGGCTGGCCCTCGACCAGGATGCCGTTCTGCTTCGCGAGGCAAGCAAACGGGTGGACAGCCTCGACGTGCCCTTCGAGACGACCAGTGTGCAGTTAACCCCGGAGAACATGGACCAACAGCTACCGCAGGAACTCTCCCTGATCACGGCTTCTGCCCTGATTGATCTGGTGTCCGGGCCGTGGTTAAAAGCCCTGAGCCGGGCGGCGGCGCGCCGGACATCTGCAGTACTGATTGTGTTGAGCTATGCCGGGCACTTTGAGCTGTATCCCGAACATCCCGATGATTCGCTGCTCAGAGAGCTGGTGAATCAGCATCAGCATGGGGACAAAGGCACCGGTGCTGCCCTGGGGCCAGAGGCAACGTTTGTGCTCAGAGACCTGCTGTCCCAGGCAGGGTATCGGGTTGACATCGCGGAATCGCCCTGGAGGTTGCAGGGTGACGATAAGAGGTTGGCGCGTATGCTCATGCAGGGCTGGGTAGCGGCGGCTATCGAGCAGTCTCCCGAGGTTCGTGACCGGCTCACCAAATGGCTGGAAACCCGCGAGCGCCAGCTGTCCGGCGGTGACCTGACGGTTATCGTCCGGCATCTGGACCTGCTTGCGCTGCCGCCCGGGGAGCTGCCTTGAGGGAGTTGAGCCAAAGGCGGCTAAGGCTGGCGGCACGGTGGTTGTTTACGGTTCTGATCATCGGATTTGTCCTCCGCTCCCTGGATGCCGGTGCCCTCTGGCAGGAGCTGGCCCGCTTTTCTCCGCTTATCCTGATACCTGCACTGGTACTTACCGTGTTTCAGGTGGCCCTGTCGGCCTGGCGCTGGCGCTATACCGTGGAAAGGCTGGGTCTCCCGTTGGCGTACGGTGCTGCAATCCGGGAATACTACCTGGCCACGTTTCTGAACCAGGTGTTGCCCGGCGGTGTTCTTGGTGATGTAAACCGGGCCTGGCGCCACGGAACAGGCGCTGGTGAGCGTTTGTCTGCCGTTCACGGGGTCGCCATCGAAAGGCTCTCCGGCCAGTTGGTGCTGGTGCTGGTTGTGGCGATTTCCGTCGGCTGGCTTCTCGGTTCCGGCC
The DNA here is from genome assembly GCF_041687235.1 of Marinobacter sp. Classification (GTDB taxonomy): domain Bacteria; phylum Pseudomonadota; class Gammaproteobacteria; order Pseudomonadales; family Oleiphilaceae; genus Marinobacter. Next base: position 8,947 of record NZ_JAWLCH010000029.1, read on the forward strand.
GTCTGCAGGCCAGTCCGTGGCCGGGTGGACTGTGGTTGGGTGTGAGTGTTGTCCTTGTCGGTGTCGTGTTATGGCTCGCCCTCAACACCGAAATTGCGGGTTATCTTCAGCGCCTTCGGCGGGATGTGTACCGCTCTTTACTGAACCGGGCCGTGTTGCCGGTCCAGTTCGGCTCGTCCCTTCTGGTGCTGGCGAGCTATCTTGGCGTGTTTCTCTGCCTTGCCTGGGGGGCGGGTTATCTGGACAGCATGGCCTCTACAGCAGTCATTGCTGCGTTGTGCAGCATTCTGCTGCTGAGCATGGTCGTACCCTTGACGGTGGCTGGCTGGGGTATCCGGGAAGGTGCCGCGGCGGTGCTCTGGCCA
>NZ_JAWLCH010000029.1:9411-14674 GCF_041687235.1 Marinobacter sp.
ATTGCTGCGTTGTGCAGCATTCTGCTGCTGAGCATGGTCGTACCCTTGACGGTGGCTGGCTGGGGTATCCGGGAAGGTGCCGCGGCGGTGCTCTGGCCACTGGCGGGCTTGCCGGCGGAGCAGGGGGTGGCGCTCAGTGTGGGGTATGGGGCGTTGGTGCTGGTTTCGAGTTTGCCCGGGTTGGTGTTTTTGGTCACGGGCAGGCCGGTGGAGAGGTGAAACCCGGTTATTTGTCGGATTACGCTCCGCTAATCCGACCTACGCGTCGCGGGAAAAATCGAGGGTTCGTAGGTTCGTAGGTCGGATTAGCGAAGCGTAATCCGATAAAACTTTGCTAATCCGACCTACGCGTCGTGGGAAAAATCGAGGGTTCGTAGGTTCGTAGGTCGGATTAGCGAAGCGTAATCCGACAAAACCAGGTGGACTATGCCCGCCGCTAATCCAACCTCATGTCGCGGGAAAAATCCAGGGCGAACAGCATGTCGCTGCCGAGATTCACCAACTGCGCCCGTGGCCGGAGGGCGTCATCCAGAAAATCGATCTCCGGAAGCGAGAAGGCCGGCCTGCCACTGCCGATGATCATGGGCGCGACCATCACATGCAGCCGGTCCAGCAAGCCTGCGTTAAGGAATGAGGAGACGGTGACACCGCCGCCTTCAACAAAGACTTTTTTCAAACCCAAATCCGCCAGAACCTGCAGGATCAGCTTCGGGTCCGTGGCGTCTGTCGCGTCCGGGTCTCCCAGACAGGGAATTTCGGTGACGCCCGGACCGATCGAGGGGGTATCGCTCTTTTCATAGTGCCCCGCCACCAAGCGCAGGGTAGGGGCCTCCCCATCGGTAAACAGGTAATGGCTACCCGGAACACGCCGATGCCGATCGATCACGACCCGAACCGGGTTGCGGCCGCTGGTGCGACGAACGGTAAGGCGGGGGTTGTCGGTGGAGGCGGTGCCGGCGCCTACGATAACGGCATCGGACACCGCCCGTATGCGGTGAAGATGGGTAATGCCGTCATCGCCATTGATGAAACGGGAGCGGCCAGTGACAGTCGCAATCCGTCCATCCAGGCTCTGGCCCAACTGGCCGATGACTTTTGGCGGAGCATCATCCGGGACCGGCCGGCAAAGGGGCAGGAACACCGAGAGCAAATCCTTCGCCTCGCCCGTGGCCGGCTGCATCAGGTGCCAGGCACCGTGGCCATTGAGTTTTAAAGCTTCTTTCTCAGTATCCGGCAATGGCAGTGTCACATTGCTGCGGTTAACTGCGCTAAGCACCAACTCCCATGCCGAGTCGATATCCAGGGTTCTTGCCGCCATAAATAGCCTGTTTGGTTGTTGCCTAGGAGCCTCTGAATGCCTCCGGAGCGCCTCTGCGTGCTCTGAGGACTTCAGATGCAAGGCGCAGTTCGCAGCTAATGGCGGTAGCCCTTAGCAAGAGCTGCAACACAGCATGTGAAGTCCTCAGAGTACGCCCTCCGGGTTCTTCAGAGGTGCTTCGGAGGCATTCAGAGGCTCCTTTAGTATAGGCAGATTGTGTGCAAAGCTATATGTACGTTACATTTCCGGATTGATTCACTTCGCAGGGCATTATCGGGACGGGCGTCCCGGTTTGAATGACGAGGTAAATGGCCATGCAGCATGCGCAACCCATTCAGCACTGGGAGCCAGAGAAGCCTGAGGACCACGGGCAACTTGAGCTGCCCGGTATTGCCCTGGACAAGAGCGATGATCTGCTACTGTCTCTGGACGAGCTGGAGGAAGCGCTGGATAAGGTACAACTGACTGCGGAAGAGGTGGAGTTGCTTCGCCGGTTCCGCAGGACAAGCGCTGAAAACCGGCGAATGATTCTTCAGATTCTGGGCAGCTGATCCCGGCCCGAATACCTTACTTGCCTTTCTTGTAGATATTCTCGTAGACGTAATTGGTAGCTTCTACGAAGCCATCAATGCTGCCGCAGTCAAACCGGCGCCCCTTGAACTGGTACGCCAGAACGCAACCATTCTTCGCCTGTTCGAGCAGGGCGTCGGTAATCTGCACTTCACCGTTCTTGCCCGCCGGCGTACGCTCGATAATGTCGAAGATATCCGGCGTAAGGATGTAGCGACCGATAATCGCCAGATTGCTGGGCGCATCTTCGGGCGCCGGTTTTTCCACCATGTCGGTGATCCGGTAAAGGCCATCTTTCATGGATTCACCGGCAATCACACCATACTTGTGGGTTTCGTCGGCGGGTACTTCCTCAATGGCAACAATGGAGCACCGGAACTGGTTGTACAGTTTCACCATTTGCGCCAGAACGCCGTCTTCGCCCTCCGGGCCAATGCAGAAGTCATCGGCCAGTACAACTGCGAACGGGTTGTCTCCCACCAGGTTACGTCCAGTCAGGATGGCGTGGCCCAGGCCCTTCATTTCATTTTGCCGGGTAAAGGCGAAACTGTTGTGATCAATCAGATCCCGGATAGAAGTCAGCAGATCCTCTTTGCCGGAGCCGGCAATCTGGTGCTCCAGCTCGTAGCTGATATCGAAATGGTCTTCGATGGCCCGCTTGCCCCGGCCGGTTACAAAGCCGAATTCATGAATGCCAGCTTCAGAGGCTTCTTCCACGCCATACTGAACCAGGGGTTTGTTCACTACGGGCAGGATTTCCTTGGGCATCGCCTTGGTGGCGGGCAGGAATCGCGTGCCGTATCCGGCTACGGGAAAGAGACACTTTCTGATCATAACGTTCGTCCTTACATTCGCTTCGGTCACGGCCTTTGGTGAGCCAGTCGTCCTTGAAGGCTGACTCACGATTCGTGCCAAGTGTAACCAAGTTGTTGGCCTAAATGGAGGCCCGGGTAGCTAAATGTAGAGATTGGTAAAAAGGGGAACGGGGTCGCCTTCGTCCCTGCCTGTTGATTTTCATAGAAAAAACTTTCAAAAACAAAATTAACTGACTGTTTTGTAGGCATATTTTGTTTGTGAATTTTGGAAACGAGTGCTGGATTTCCCCTCCAGTGTGCAATACATTCCTGTCTTCATGACAAATTCTTCAGATTGGCCGGCTTTTGATTCTCACTACGGCCAGAGCCACCTGACAGGGTCTAAACATTGAAATTGTCACTTCTCATTGCACTGTTATGGTGCATAACGGTCCAGCCGCTTTACGCGGAAGGTGGTGGATCCTGGCTCCGCAACGGTTGGCAGCCCTATTCGGGTAATTTTCCTGGCGGCATGGACACTTTCCAGGAGGAGCGCGAGCACTGGTTGCGATCCCGTCTGAAATTTTCCGGCAAGACAAAACTGAACAGTGATGGCCTTGATGGCTCCGTCGGTGTGGCCGCAGACAGCCTGGTCGGCCAGAACGATGCCATCGGGTTCGACTACCGGGATGCCCGATCCTACGGCAACGACACTGATTCCAGTGCTGCGTCGATCCGATATCGTTTCCCCGCCTGGGCAAACCAGCTTCGAATAGAAGCCGGGAGGTCCCGTTATGATCATGCGGTGAGCGATGCCGGCAGGCGCTATAACGCCAGTGGTGAATCCCGTGCGCTGGCCGTGAGCGCGAGCAGGCCGCTGTTCTCCCGATTCGGAATCGCCTTTGATGGTATTGCCCGGCATCAGGGTCGGGACAGCACCTTCTCCGAGGAAAACAGCCTGGTTTCCGAGTCCCGATACCAGTTTTCATCCGTGGGTCTTGAGGCTAGTGGGGGGCATGAGTTCGGGGCCGGACTGGTTGCGAATACCCGGGTTCTGGCCCTGAGCGGCCGTGAATTCCATTCGACAGATTATCCGTCCCAGGATGACACGGTGGATGAAAGGGGGTTCTATAAGGTCGCCTTCTCCGCCTCGGTTGAGCAGGAGCTGTTCCAGTGGAACTGGCGGGTGAACGGGCGATACCAGTTCGCGGATGAAGATCTCCCGTCGTCTGAATATATAACCGTTGCCGGCCCGTCCATGCTGGCCGGTTTCAATGGCCAGTCAGTTTCTGTGGTCAGTGGCGGCTGGCTAAGGCTGGATACCGACAGCCCGGCCTGGTCCATGCCCTTGATGGACGGGGTGTTATCCAGGGTGAACTTTGCCGTTCTGCAGGGCTGGATTCCCTATTCCGGAGCCCGAGAAGACCGTTTTGGCAAGGCCAGTGCGGGTCAGGTATCGCTCAAGCTGCAGGGACGTACCTTCACTGCGAACGTCAGTGTAGGCCGGATGATTCGGGCCTCCACCACAGCCATGACAACGCCCGATCATCCGGACGTGCGGTTTTCGATGTCCATGGGAATATGATCCAGAGCCATCCGTTGTTGTTACTTGAGTAAATTTTAACCACAAGTGCTACATTAAGAGCCTAAGGAACGTTATTCAGGATGGATAACCATGCACTCAGGGACAGGATTGCTCAGGCTGCTCATCGTGCCGTGTTTTCTCTACGCTGCCCAGGCACAGGCGTTTGAATTCGCGGAGGTGGTCGAAAAAGCCAGGGTGATGGCAGGCGATGAGTATGAGCCGCCACCAGAGGTGCCGGGATTTCTCAGAGATTTGGATTACCAGAATTACCAGGCCATTCGATTCAATCCCGAGGTCAGTCTCTGGCGACAAAGCGGATCCCGCTTCCAGGCCATGACCGTGCCCCCCGGGAATTTCTATACCCATACCGTGCAACTCAATGAGATTGATTCCAGCGGTGTAAAACCCATCCCTTTCGACAAGTCAGCCTACAGCTTCCCCAACAACGACCTCGCCAAACGGATACCGGCTGATCTTGGCCATGCCGGCTTCAAGCTTACCTATCCGTTGGGCGAGGGCGAAGAGCAAAACCAGTTCCTGGTGTTTGCCGGAGCCAGCTACTTCCGTGGGGTAGGGGCAGGTAACCGGTTCGGACTTTCCGCGAGAGGCATCGCCGTAAACACAGGCCTACCCTCCGGCGAGGAGTTTCCCTCGTTTGTTGAGTTCTGGCTCGAGCGTCCTGGTGGCAGCAGCAAGCGAATGCGGGTGTATGGTCTGCTGGATGGTCCAAGTGTTTCGGGTGCCTACAGCTTTGACATACATCCGGGCCCCACTACCCGAATCGATGTGACCGCAGAGCTGTTCTTCCGAAATGCCACGGAACTGCCCGGCCTGGCGCCACTGACCTCCATGTTCTATTACGGCGAAAACACAGCGCGCCCCGTTGGGGAATGGCGGCCACAGGTTCACGACTCTGACGGCTTGCTGATTCACGACGAAGGCAGTGGTGAATGGTTGTGGCGACCACTGGTAAATCCCTCACGCCTTACCCTCGGT
>NZ_JAWLCH010000030.1:0-14395 GCF_041687235.1 Marinobacter sp.
AATGGCGCACTGTGAATGCTTCGTACCATAGACATGCGTGGGAAGGCCCGTAAATTCAACCCCGGCAACAGGACTGTTTCGAATTGCCTTCCTGACATGAGCGGAATCGGCGCCTTGTCCTGAACGACCCAATACGCGAAGTGGTTTGCCTCAGGCTTTATCGTAGTGACGCAGGCGGTTATGGCTGGCAGTATCCAGGGCATTGAAAAGAAAATGCTCAAGGCAGCCCGGGTTATTGATCGGGAAGAAAGCGGAGAATGCCATGAGAAAACCGATTCGCTACACCCTCGCGACCGTCTCAATCCTGCTTGGCGTGCTTATTGGCTACCTTTGGCTGACCTTCGCCAGCCCGTTCGGGTACAACCCCAGGCCGGAGTATCTGCCTGCCATTGATGAAGACGCCACCTATTCCGTATTCGTGTACGGCACCCTCAAACAACCCTGGGTGCGCTGGCTGGTGATGGGCCGCGCCGGGGACAGTGAGCCCGCCAGACTGCCCGGTTTCCGTAAGGAAGAACTGGACATCCAGGCGGCCGCCGGGGCAGTCACCGAAGGCGAAGTCATCACAGTAAATGCCGACGAAATCAGAGCACTGGACCGCTACGAGAGGCTCGGGATTCGATATGAGCGGGTCGAACTCCCGCTGCAAAATGGTAATACAGCCTGGGTGTACCGGCTGATGGACCCGCTCGTTCAGGAGATTTCAGAGGAAGTGCTGGATTAGGCAAAGGGCCAATGGCCGCCTTCCGCCAGGCTTCCAGCGGCGCGCCCCCTTCTAATCCATCAGTGATGCCCGCCCGGCCCATGGGCGTGGCCATGGGCGATCTCTTCGGCATCTGCATCGCGCACTTCGATAACCTCGATGTCGAAGGTCAGGGTTCTGCCGGCCATCGGATGGTTGGTGTCGACATCGGCGAACTTGTGCCCGACCTTGGCGACAACCACATGACGCGGGCCCTGCTCGGTCTGGACCTGGGCGACCATGCCCGCCTTCCAACGTTTGGCCCCCATCAAATGCTTGATGGGCACGCGCTGGATGGCATCGGCCTTGCGCGGCCCATAGGCTTTCTCCGGCGTAACGGTAACGCTGAAGGTATCGCCCGCGTCGCGACCTTCCAGGGCTTCTTCCAGGCCCTTGATAATGCCGCCATGGCCATGCAGATAGGCATTCGGCTCGCCGCCATGGGAGTTTTCAACAACGTTGTCTTGTTCATCACGAACACTGTAGTGGAACAGGACGACCTGGTTCTTTTCGATTGGCATAAAGTTCTCTGCGACGTTTAAAGATTCGTCATTATATCGGGCGCCGGCGTTGACTTCAGTAGCTCCTGCGGTCGAAGTTGTTTATGGACCCGCACCGAACGTGGGGTCTACACTTCCCTAGCAAGGCACACACCTTCCCGCATGGCCCGAGAAAAGACCATGAACAGCGCCTCCTCAGAGCTACCCATCACACCGGATCCCGCTGACAACGGACTATCCCGCCAGGAAGCCAGCGCACGGCTGGCAAAATTTGGCTACAACCAGTTGCCCGCTCCTCCCATGCCGGGTGTGGTAGAGCTGTTTGCGCGCCAATTCCTGAGCCCGTTCATTTACATCCTCCTGGCCGCTTCCGGAGTGTCATTTGCACTCGGCCAGACACCCAGCGGGGTTTTCATCCTGATCGTTCTGCTGATCAATGCAATTATCGGCACTGCCCAGGAGTTCTCAGCGCAGAAAGCGGCGGCTGCCTTGAAGCAAATGATGAAAGGGACCGCACATGTTCTTCGGGACGGCCAGATTTTGACCGTTGAAGTGGAAGAGATCGTCCCAGGCGATATTGTTCTGCTTTCCTCAGGCGATAAGGTGCCCGCTGACATTCAGTTGCTCAGCGTCAGCAGCCTGGCTGTCGATGAATCCATGCTGACTGGGGAGTCCCTGGCGGTTGCCAAAGATGCCAGTGCAACAAGCGACGACAGCACGCCACTCACAGATCGCGTTGACCAGTGTTTTGCTGGCAGCATCATCACCCACGGGCGCGGACGCGGCCGGGTGATCGCCACCGCCTCCGATACCCAGCTTGGCAAGATTGCCCAGGGAGTCACCGGCAAAACGTCTGCCGAACCGCCTCTGATGATCCGGATCCGCAAGTTCACCTACCAGGTTGCCTTTGGCATTCTATTGGCCATTGCCGCCCTGGCAGGCCTGATGATTCTGGATGGCGGCTATTCCATTGAAGAGATGGTCCTGATGTCCATCGGCCTGGCGGTTTCAGTGATTCCCGAGGGCTTACCTGCGGCATTGACCGTGGCCCTGGCCATCGGCATGAGCCGGATGGCAAAACGCAATGTCATCATCCGCAAACTTGTGGCGGTGGAAGCCCTGGGGTCCTGCACCCTCATCTGCTCCGATAAGACCGGCACCCTGACCGTCAATGAACTCACTATTCGCAAGGTCGTGCTGCCTGATGGACGCCAGTTCGATGTCACTGGCGAAGGCGTGGCCCCCGGAGGAGAGATCACAAGCCATGCGGGAGTCCAGGTAGGCCCGGAGCAGGACATTCTCAGGGAGCTCTGTGTCGCAGGCGTCCTCGCCAATGAAAGCCATCTGGACTATAGCGGCGGAGAGTGGGTTTCCCAGGGTGATATCGTGGATATCGCTTTCCTGGTCATGGCCAAGAAACTGGGCATGTCCATCACCGACCTGCGCACCCGGCAAGAGCAGGTAGCGCTGATCCCCTATGAGTCGGAAAAGGCCTACAGCGGTGTCGTCAACCGGGTGGGCGATCAGACCGTTATCTATGCCAAAGGCAGCCCTGAAAAGATGCTGGCCATGTGCAACCGGATGGCAACCACTGACGGCTCTACAGACATCGACAAACCAGCCCTCGAAAGCCAGTTTACCGAGCTCGCTGCCCGGGGCTATCGGATCATCGCCCTGGCGAAGAAAACCTCGTCACCCGGCGACCATGAGATGGCCGATATGATCTTTCTGGGCATGGTTGCCATGATTGATCCGCTCCGCCATGAAGCCTTTGACGCTATCGAAAAATGCCGCACCGGCGGTATTGAAGTGGCCATGGTCACCGGAGACCATCCTGCTACGGCCAAATCGATCGCCATGGAACTGGGCTTGTGTAGCGCAGAATCAACGGTGGTTACCGGCCCAATGCTGGATGAAGCCAGCACCAGGGGCCAGGAGGCCGTCGACCAGCTCATTCGCCCGGCCCGGGTTTTCGCCCGCATAGAACCCGCCAGGAAAGCCCAGATTGTGGACAGCTTCATGCGGGATGGGCATTTTGTCGCGGTCACCGGGGATGGCGTCAACGATGCGCCAGCCATGCGGCAGGCCCATGCGGGAATCGCCATGGGCAAGCGCGGTACGGATGTGGCCAAGGAAACGGCGGACCTGATCGTTACCGATGATAATTTTTCGTCCATCGTCGCCGGCATCGAGCAGGGACGGGTGGTTTACAACAATATTCGCAAGGTTATCGGGCTGCTCGTTGCCACCGGATTCTCTGCGATCCTGCTGTTCTTCTTCTGTGTACTGGCCGGCCTGCCAATGCCCATGATCGCGGTACAGCTACTCTGGCTTAATCTGGTTGCGAACGGCTTCCAGGACGTGGCTCTGGCATTTGAGCCGAAGGAAGGCGGCGAATTGTCCGTCAAGCCCCGCTCACCCCAGGAGCCTGTGTTCGACAAACACATCATTGAGCATGTCCTGGTGGTGGGATCGTGGATGGGGCTTGTCGCATTCCTCAATTTCCAGTGGGCGCTTGAACAAGGCCAAAGTAATGAGGAGGCCCGTAACCTGACGCTGATGCTCATGGTGCTATTCGGCAACATCCACGCGCTGAATAGCCGCTCGGAGTCCCGCTCCCTGTTCAGTATTCCCCTGCTTGGCAACCCTTTTCTGATGCTTGCTGTTCCCCTCGCCCAACTGGCCCACATTGGCGCCATGTATACCCCGGGGCTCTCCGATGTCCTGCAGATTCAACCGATTTCAATGACGGAATGGTTGCAGTTGCTCGCATTCGCCATGAGCCTGCTCATCGTGGAGGAACTGCATAAGATCCTGATCCGGAGGCGGGCAGGTTGATCAGGGTTTGAGGGCTCACACCTCATTCGCCTTACGATAACTGCCCCGATAATCAAATATTCGCTCCTGCACCTGCCAATAATGCTTCTGCTTGCGGGCAATCACAAAATCCGGTGCCGGTAACAAGGCCTGCAACTCAAGCACCTCCTCCTTTGAGCTGAACGCTTTCGGAGCCTGGCTATTGGCAAAACGACGCCCGAACAGTTTGTTAAAAACCATGCGCTGGCCCGGTTTGCTGAAATCAAACGACTCGCTGAGTTCCTCCCCATCCTCACCGTGATAGGTGATCCTCAGCTTGCTGCCATCAGCAACCAGGGATATCCCGGCGCAGCGGATCACCATGGCATCCTTGAGTTTCAGGGCATCCCTGAGCTGATCGTCCGGATCGATAATGGCTTTCTGACATTGGTGACAGTTGCGGGCGGCAAGATCATTCTCGCCCCCGCAGTGGGGGCACTCCTTGAAACGGAAACGGTAATAGCACTGTTGCGGGCGCCCGTTTCGCCCGGCAGCTTCAACCTCTTCCGCCGGTTCCAGCAGCCCCTGGCACCGGCGCCCATAGTGCTCGATCACTCGGCCGTCACTGTCGGTTTTGCCCCAGAAGATATTGGCAAACCCACAGCCCGGGCAAAACACCTGCACCGGCTCACTTTCGGGGTCCGGTTTCGGCTCCCCCACTTCCGGATGATGCAGATTCACATGGTTGCCCGCGTAATCGATCACCAGGCAATCCTTCTTGCCCTCGTCGAGGCGAAGACCACGCCCCACAATCTGCTGATACAGGCTGACCGACTGAGTAGGCCGAAGAATGGCGATAAAATCCACATGGGGTGCGTCAAATCCCGTGGTAAGCACGGACACGTTCACCAGATACTTCAACTGCCGCTGCTTGAAGCGCTCAATCCGCAAGTCCCGATCCTTCAGATCGGTCGCGCCGGTTATCAGGGCAGTTTCGTGCTCCGGCAGATAGCCGGTAACCTCCCTCGCATGGTCCACCGTGGCCGCGAAGATCATCACCCCCCTGCGCTCAACGGCCAGCTCCACCACCTGCTCGATGATCGCCCGGGTCACACGCTTATGCTTGCTCAGTAACTGGTTTACGTCCTTCTCGGCGTATTCACCAAAGCGGTCCTGCGCCAGCGCGGAGAAATCGTATTGCGCTACCGCCGCGTTCACCAACTCTGGCCGGGTGAGATACCCCCGGTTGATCATGTAGCTCAACGGCAGTTCGTAAATGCAATGCTGAAAGGGCTTGTCGTCCTCACCCCGGACAAAGCCCCGGTAGTGATAGCGATAGATCCAGCCCATGGCCAAACGGTAGGGGGTGGCGGTTAGTCCGAGCACCTTGAGGGAATCGTTCTGCTGCTGCAGCAACTGAATGATCCGCTGATACTGACTGGTTTCCTCGCCGCTGACCCGGTGGCACTCATCAATAATGACCAGCGAATATTCATCCCGGAACTGGTCCAGATTCGCCGACACCGATTGCACACTGGCAAAGGTTACCTGGTGGTGGCTTTCCTTCCGCTTCAGCCCTGCGGAGAAGATGCCGCCTGTCAGGCCATAGCTCTCGTACTTGGCGTGATTCTGCTCCACCAGCTCTTTTACATGGGTCAGCACCAGAATCTTGCGCCGGGCAAGGCGGGCCAGCTCGGCAATGACCAGGCTCTTGCCCGCGCCGGTTGGCAACACGATAACGGCGGACTCATCGGATTGGCGGAAATGGTTCAGCGTGGCGTCTACGGCTTCCTGCTGGTAGGGACGAAGCTTGAAGGGAGGGTTCATGTCGCAGAGCTTGATCGGTTTAAGGATGAAAAGGCCGCCATACTAGCAGATGGTGCTGCCGTTACCTGCCAGCCCCACACTAAATCTGTGCCGATTTTCGGGAAGCCACAGGAGAGGTTATTTTTCCATTATCCGAAACTTTGCTATGCATGGCCTCTTAATTAGCGTACTGTCTTTCTCGTTGGAAAGATTTAGCAAAGCATTTCACGAATAAGACCTTTTGTGCTGCCACACCTTTTGTCCTGTTTTTGATCCTGCACGTTTTTTTGTTTCCCGCATATCGCTGATTAAAGATCACGACGATCCTTTAACGGCACCTTATTGATTAATTTCAGGATAACTATTTATGTCTACAATTACCGGCAACGTTAAGTTCTTCAACGAAGCAAAAGGTTTTGGTTTTATCACTCGTGAAGGCGGCGCAGACGTCTTTGTTCATTACAGCAATATTCAGGGTGGCGGTTTCAAGACTCTGGCCGAAGGCCAGCAAGTTGAGTTCTCCGTGACCCAGGGCCAGAAAGGTCCTCAGGCAGAGAACGTTATTGGCCTGTAAATAACAGCCAATCCGTTATGAAGAAAGGCAGCCTCGCGCTGCCTTTTTTTATTTAAAGGTTCTCGGGCGCACCGTATCCGGTTTCAGGATCGGCTTCTCGCCGAGGTTGCTGTGATCCCCCAGCATTTGGCCATCCGATTCCCTGATACGCCCATACATCGAGTGTTTGTGGAAGGCTTCTCTGGTCTGTTCCAGGGTTTCTTTTACATCACCCGTGTAGCGGGGGTCTTGCGGCCTTTCCTGGCTGCTCACGTAGTAGGCAATGTCCCAGGCTTCCTGATCATCGAGACTGTTGGGCTGCCCTAGCGGCATGTTGTTCTTGATAAACCCCGCCGCTGTAACCACTCTTACGATGCCCGCACCCCAATTATTGGACATATCGCCCCAGATAGCCGGGAAAACCGTCTGGCCACCCACGCTAAGGCCCCCGCCATCATCGCCGTGACAAACCGAGCACTTCTCCTGGAAGGCGGCTTCGCCCCGGGTATAGCTGAGCTCTTCTGGTCGCTCCGGTGCCGGAAAGCCGCGGCCGTAGATGGGCTGCTGCGGATAAACAGGTGCGTCTTTGGCCAGCCACTGATGATACGCAGACAGAGCAACCATATGATCGCCGCCGTACTCGGGGGGCACGCCGTTCATGGAGTAGGTGAAACAGCCGGCAATGCGTTCTTCGAGACTGTTTACGTGGGCGTTCTTACCCCGGAAGTCCGGCAGGGTTACGGCAGCGGCCCAGATTGGGGCACTGAAAGGCATGCGTCCCTCCCCAAGGTGGCAGCTCGAGCAGTTCATGTTGTTGAATACGTACTCGCCACGCAGTTGCTGGGTGTTGGTGAACAGGTCGTGGCCTCTTCGAATAACCCGCTTGAGCTCCGGATGGAGTTCGGAGCCTTCAAGATCTTCCATCGTCGGTGGAATGTGCACAAGCTCGTTTTCTTCCGGGGCCGGAAAGCCGAGCTCAGTCAGCGTGTTGATGTATTGCTGGGTGGTTTTTTCATCTGTTTTGGCATCGGCGGAAAACAAAAGGGTTCCGGACAATGCAGCGCAAGTTAAAGTGCGAATCATGATGTCGAAATCCTCTTAGTTGGCCTCAGGGCTCTGGCCGGCAAGCCAGGCGGCTACCGCTTGAATATCGTCATCGCTGATCCGGCGGGCGATGGACCCCATCAGGTCTTGCGTGTCATTTTTCCTGATACCCGCCTTCCAGGCCTGCAACTGGGCTTCGATGTAACCGGCGTGTTGCCCAGCAATACCGGGGAAGACGTCTCCAGCGCCCCGGTTGCCCGGACCATGACAGCTTTTGCAGGAGACAATGTATTCGGACCAGTCGCCCCGCTCTGCCAGCTGTTGGCCGCGCTTGAGCACTGCTTCGTCAGAATCTTCGCCACCATCGCCCTGAGTGGCAGGCAAGCTGGCATAGTATGCAGCGACATCAGCGATTTGCTGGTCGTTCAGCATATTGGCAAAAGGCATCATGCTGGCATTACTACGCGCGCCGCTCTGGTAGTCGTGCAATTGCTTGGCAATGTAGGCCGCGCCTAGCCCTGCCAGCCGCGGCCAGGATTCCCCACCGGGCACGTTTTTGCCACTGCCATCGGCCTGGTGGCAGGCGCTGCATACGCCTGCCGTTACTGCACCGCTCTCAGCGTCGCCCTCCACTTCGGCAAACGCTATGCCGGAGCAAGCAGCCAGCCCCAGGGCCACCAGAATTCCTGCAATTTTTTCCACAGCCGAATTCCCTCTCAGTCAGCATCAATTCAGAACGCCTGATTCACTTGCCCCGGTCACTGTTGCCTACCTGGACAAGGCGATGTTCAATAAAGATCAACTTGGCAGGGCCGGAGAGTCTGTGCGCCATCGCACTGATCAGGAGAGTTTTCCTGATTCTGCAGATGGTTGGGCGGCGATAAGGAATACACCAACGATAGCAAGGTTCGTGAACACCACGCTCTTACGCTCTTTGCACTGCACTTTCCGACTCGGCAACCGGTTGCTGAGCAAGAAATTGAAAATGGCGCCGAAGCCCGGAAGGACCCCCAACAGCCGCCCTACCGAGGTGTTGGCACGCGTTGATGGAAGTAACGAACCATGGACACGATCATGGAAGAGCTGGTCAAGGGCAAACAGTGTGGCTGTCAGGGTTTTCATTCTGCATTGATCTGCCCCGATTTCCCGATAAGCTGGAACCAGATTCTCTTCAGGGCGAAAAAAGATGATTGATCCCAGAACAGCCATCGATGCTGGTGAGCAGCATGAACACATGATCGATTTCCGCAGCGACACAGTAACCCGCCCTACCCCTGAAATGCGTGAAGCCATGGCCAGCGCCGAGGTGGGCGACGACGTTTACGGTGACGACCCCACCGTTAACAGCCTGCAGGCCGACGCCGCCGAACGGCTTGGGTTCGAATCGGCGCTGTTTACCGCCACCGGCACCCAGGCCAACCTGCTGGCCATCATGAGTCACTGCGGCCGCGGCGATGAATACCTCTGCGGCCAGTCGGCACACAACTACCGCTACGAAGGGGGTGGCGCCGCCGTGCTTGGCAGCGTTCAACCGCAACCCATTGAGAACGAGCCGGACGGCAGCATCAGCCTGGACAAAGCCAGAGCTGCCATCAAGGCCGACGATTTCCATTTTGCCGTCACCCGCCTGCTCTCCCTGGAAAACACCATCGGTGGCAAAGTGTTGTCACTGGACTACCAGCGCCAGGCCCGGGCTTTTTGTGACAAACACGGACTGCTGCTGCACCTTGATGGCGCCCGCGTGTTCAATGCTGCAGTAAAATCCAACTGCGACGTTACCGGGATCACCAGATACTATGACTCAGTCAGCGTTTGCCTCTCGAAAGGGCTGGGTGCGCCTGTCGGTTCGCTGCTGCTGGGATCAAAAGCCTTTATCGAGCGGGCAACACGGCTGCGTAAAATGGTAGGTGGCGGCATGCGCCAGGCCGGCATACTGGCCGCTGCCGGGCGGATCGCCCTGGAGAAAGGGCCGCAGCGGCTGGTTGAAGATCACGAAAACGCCGAATATCTGAGCGCCGGCCTGGCCGAAATCCCCCAGCTGGAGATAAACCCGGCGAGCACCCAGACCAACATCGTCTACGCCCGCTGCCTGTCCGGCAAAGCAGCGCAACTGCGGGACTACCTGGCTGGCCAGGGCATCCTGATCACGGCAGGAGACCCCATTCGCTTCGTGACGCATCGGGATGTAAACCGCCAGGATGTCGACCGGTTGCTGGATGCTATCCGGCGGTTCTATCAGCTTTGAGAGGGCCTCCATGGCAAAGCCAAAACGAATCTACCTCGCCGGCCCGGAAGTCTTCTTCCCGGCTGAAGAATACTTGGCCATCGTGGCCGAGAAAAAGCGCGTGCTTCAGGAATACGGGTTTGAAGGCGTAGATCCACTGGACACCGAACTGGCATTTTCAGATAACCAGGCAAAACCTGAGCGCGGCCACCGAATCTACCGGGCCAACCGCGAACTGATGGACAGCTGCGACTCCATTATCGCTAACCTGACGCCCTTCCGCGGCATCAGCGCTGACCCGGGCACGGTATTCGAAGTGGGCTATATGATCGGACAGGGCAAGCCTGCTTTCGGATTCACCCTGGACAGCAGTCGGTACCGGAAACGGGCCGGCGCAACCGATTTGGACGAACTGGGCCACACCATTGAGGACTTTGAGATGAGTGACAACCTCATGATTGAGGGCGGCATCCGCGATTCTGGTGGCCAGTTATTCGTGGCGGAGCAGCCCGGCGAGCACCGGTTTTTCTCGGCGGAACTGTTCCGCCGCTGCGTGCAGGCACTGGCCCATGCCTGAACCCCACTTCAAATCCCGTGGTATACACAGGCTTCTCGGGGCTCGTACTTCAGATAAACAGTAACGGAGACACCCCAAACCGTTTGCCCAGGGCTATCTTGCGAAGGGAGATCCACAACACTGGGCCATCCGGGACGGCCGTCTGTATTTGAACTACAACCAGTCTGTTCAGGACCGATGGCTGAAGGACACTGACGGTTTCATTCGGCAAGCCAACGCGAACTGGCCGAAAGTTCTGGAATGACGAGAAAACTGTTTTGCCGGTTTCGGCTCCGGCATGCAAAGAGTCATCGCGTACAGCAGTCTGACCCGACTCGGATACCGTAATACCACGGTAACGCTAAAAGCCAAGACCGGAGTTTTTTATGAACTACGAACACGCAGTTGTAGAAGTAAAAGGAGACGTTGCTGTACTGCTCTGCAACGGGTGCGGCATTACGATCGCAGAGGGCACCAAACACGAGGACCGTGAGCACTACTGCACCATGTGCATGAGCGGCAATTGCAAAGCAAAATTCAAGAAAGGAGACTAAAGACGCAGTTTAACGCCTCTACGAACGATTTTTACGGTGTCTATCGTTTCCTCCGTAGAACTGTCAATAAAGCCATAACAATAAGCCAGCAACACACAAAAACAGCATGGCGACATGAACAGCCAAGTTCTTCTGGGTAGTTGGGGCCGGCTTTCTGGCGAAACGGAAGTAATCCTCACCAAACAGCCCCACGCCGCAATTCTCACAGTAGTTTTTCGAGTAAGAAACTCTCAGCTCCGATGGCTCAAACTTTTTCCGACAGCTGTAACAACTGGGCTTGATCATATCGGAGCTCCGGGAATACAGATCGCACGCCTACAAATACCGCCCACCTGAACCAATCGCAACCACAATCAGCCCAAGAATCAGGTTGGTGCCCACCAGTTTGCGGATCTGCCCCACCTGGCGCCCGCCCTCCTGGGGATCCTGATTGGCCACGGCCTGCTTCAGCCGCCGGAAAGGCGCGAAATACACGTGAAAATAGAGCAGGATCATCACAATCCCGAGCCCCTGCATGACGTGGATATGCCAGCCTGCACCCGCCATGCCGCCAAACACACTGAAAATCATCCAGTAACCGGTCACCAGCAACAGAATCACCGAGGCCCATACCCACCGGAAAAACCGGGACAGAGTGGCACACCAGAGCGCACCTCGCTGTGACGCATCAATCACCTCAACCACCGCCGGACGCATGGCCATGTAAGCGAAAAACATACCGCCAACCCAGATCACGGCGGAGAGAACGTGCAGTGCGATAGCGAGACTCATGAGGCGACTCCCGGATGAGAAAAGTGTTTGGTCAGCATAAGCTGCAACCACACGAAAGGGAATGCCTCACAAAACCTCTACCTTTCCGCTGACCTCAGTCACCGTCTTGGCATCCGCCCGCTCAATGATTTTCAGGAGGGTGGACTGTTTTACCTATATCCCCGTCCCCACAACCATGCTAAAAGACTCCACCCGGCAGCAGCTCGGGCATTCACCCCATCAGGATCTCAGCATGTCAGACAAATTCTTCTTCAAGGGCCGGCAAGACGCACGCCAGCACCACACCGCTTACGGCGGGTTTCAGACTAACGCCAGCCAGAAGAGTGGCAGCCGGAAGTATCCGCTCACGCTGGTGGTTACCAGTGAGGCGCGCAAGCAGGAGATTGAGGCTCAGGTGGCCAGGGCGAAGCTGCATGCGACTATTTCTGTTGATACCCGCGAGGGCGCCGTTGAGTCTATCAATGAGCTCACCGCTATCCTGAATAAAGGCGGGACGGTCAAAACAGTAAAACCGCCCTCCCGCAACGACGTCTGCAACTGCGGTAGCGGACTCAAATTCAAGAAGTGCTGTGGCTAACAGCAACGGCGCATAAGAGGGCAATGGCTATGATTGTTTGCGGAGTTGAGCTGACTGGCAGCGATGCGGTGGTGTGTTTGCTGAATATGGACAGGGGGCAGTTCAACCTGCCGGAGTGCAAGGTGCGCAAACTCTCCCTGCCGAAAAATCATAGCCGTGAAGATCTGCAGCGGTTTCAGGCGGCCTTTGCGTCGTTAATGACCGAGTACGGGGTCACCCATGTGGCGATCAAAGAGCGGATGCCCAAAGGCAAATTTGCCGGCGGTGCCATCAGCTTCAAAATGGAAGCGGCCATTCAACTGATCACCGGTATTGAACTGACGGTGACCCTGCTGCCAACGGCCCTGATCAAGTCCACCCTGGCAGCCAACCCGCTGCCCATTGCGTTTGCCGAGACGGGGTTGAAGGCCTTTCAGGAAACTGCTTTTATCGCTGCTTACGTGGGGCAGCTGCAAGGCCAGCGAACCTGAAATATTGAAGCCGGAGAATCGAACTTACTGGTTTCCCCAACCGATCAAACCGGCAGTTCAATAATCTCACCAATCACACCGTCTTCACTCACCTGCAGCCGCCCAACCGTGATCGGCAGCGTAAAGCGCCGGGGCCCGGCGCCACCTGGATTGAAGTAAAGCACATCGCCAATCCACTCATTACGGGGTTTGTGGGAATGGCCGGCGATGACCACGCGATAACGGCCCTGCGGATCCATGTCGAGGGTTTTGACGTCGTGAAGCATGTAGAAGGAGTGGCCAACGAATTCCAGGTCCTTAACATCGGGAAGAGTGGCCGCGCGACCTGTTTTGTCGATATTGCCACGGATCGCAACCACCGGCGCGATCGCCTCCAGCGCTTCCAGAACCTCGTCCCGCCCCACATCACCGGCATGGAGGATCAGATCCGAGCCGTTCAAAACCTCCAGGGCTTCGGGACGCATTTTGCTGTGGGTGTCTGCGATCACTCCGATTTGCATGCTTACGCTCTCCTAATCCCTCAATGACACCAGAAAAGCAGTTCAGCTTACCCAAATAACCGAGATAGAAGCTCTGTTTCGGTTTTTGCGGTTTCCCACCAATCAGAGATTACGCGCCTCCCGCGCCTCGGCGACACTCCCCTTGTTCTTCACATTGGTGTAGCCCGCACTTTCCAGAACAGATTTCGCTTTACCGGCCCTGTTTCCGCTGCGGCAATACAGATAGATCTCCGTATCCCTGTCCGGAAACCGTTCGGTAACCTCCGCGAGTATGTTCCGGTGCGGAATGAGCGGGTCCCCATCAATGTGGTTCTGCCGGTGCTCGGCTTCGGTGCGAACATCAATCCAAACCGACTTCGCTTGAGCAAGCATTGGTGCGAGCGCCAGTGATAAGAAAATCAGCACAGCTTTCGCTGAAACAAACCTACGCATAAAAAAGCTCCTGCTTTGCGGATTCTGAGTTAGATTCTACGATTAAACCCGCCGAATAAGTCACCACAGGATAACCCGCAAAACACCGCCCCACGCTCTACTCCGGCAACGTCTCACCCGACCCACCCATTTCAGCGGGAATATCTTTCATCTTGGGCAGGCCATCCCGGATTGGCAGCACCGATTCCTGGTAATGCACATGCAACGCAGGCTCGAACTTGAGGTCCGGCAGATTGGCCACGTAAACATCCACCAGCCCCCAAGCCGGATGGTCTGTAAACACATGGCCTCCGCACTGCTTACACCATTTCCGGTAGCTCTGCTCCGTGAGATGAAACTCGCCTACCTGGTCAGCGCCAGCCAAGATCTCAAGGCTATCGGCTGGCCACAGTGAAAACGCATTGACCGGGCCCGCAGACCAACGGCGGCAGGAATCGCAATGGCAATAGCCCATTGCCTCCGGCGCTCCGGAGACCTGAAATTTTACCGCCCCGCAAAAGCAATTACCGTGATACTGGCTCATGGTCATCTCCTCGTTTGTTGTTGTCCACCGACCACTGTTCCAGAGCCGCCACTCCACTGCAAATCCTACGGAATGACAGAATAGACAGAACTTTGGTAGGAGACACGAGGCCATCGCTCCCCCGGGTTTTCCGCTACTATCAAGGTAAGCCAGTGCTGGAGACACAGCCGCTATGGGACTGTCGATAAAACAATCGGAATTTACCACGGAAGAATTTGACCGTTTTGCGGCCAAGGTGCGAACGGATCTTACCGCCCTCACCCGCCTTCTGAACCGGCCCGGTTTTGGTGAGGGAAAGTCTTCCATTGGTGCCGAGGTCGAGTTCTACATTGTAAACCCGGACCTGC
>NZ_JAWLCH010000031.1:0-11585 GCF_041687235.1 Marinobacter sp.
CAACGGAAGACGCCACGGCAAGACTTATTAGAGTTTTCTTGAACATGGGTGGAACCTTTTCCTGTTGTTGTGTCGTTATGTTCGGCAGCTGACGGGGCCGGTCTGATCCGGTAAGCCCGTTGTCAGTGGCCTGTTCTGCTTAAACTGTTGTCTGAAATTGTAGCCAGCGCTGTAAGCCAATTTCTGTATCTCTGACTATAGCGACAGTATGGCAAGTGTTGATCAGCCAAAAGTGTGATTCTGGTGTTTGAATCCTCCCCGCACGATTGGAGTTTGGCCTTTCTGAAAAATAGTTCCCGGTTAACGGTTTGTCGAGCCTCTGCAATGGGTAAATTGCGGCGCAGTCGAGGTTTATTCGAAGCGTGAGAAATCCGGTGGGCGTTTTTCCATAAAGGCCCGAAAGGCCTCCGCGGCTTCGGGGGATTTCAGTCGCTCGGCAAATAGCTGCCCCTCTTCGAGCATCGTTTCGCGAAGTGCCACCATGGTTGGCCGGTTTAACATTGTTTTGGTAGCTCGAATGGCCGCCGGTGCTTGTTCGGTCAGCCGCTGGCAGGTCTCGAACGCCTTGGCCTCGGTCTGTTCGGGCTCGCAAACCCGGTTGATCAGGCCAAGCCGGAAGGCCTCTTCAGCGGTGAAGGCGCCGCCAAGCATCAGGAGCTCGGCAGTGCGCACTCGGCCAATCCAGGAGGGAAGCAGCAGGCTCGAGCCGCCCTCGGGGCACAGGCCGAGGCTGGCAAAGGGCATCTGGAACGCCGTGTTGTTGCCGGCGAACACCAGATCGCAGTGCAGCAGCATGGTGGTTCCAATGCCTACGGCCGCACCATTGACTGACGCCACCACGGGTTTGGTTGCACTGGCCAGTAATAAAAGGAAGCGGCCGACTGGGGTTTGTTCGAAATCACCGGGCAGGCCGGCGGCAAATTCGCCCAGGTCGTTGCCTGCGGTGAAACACTCGCTGGTGCCAGTGAATAGGACGCACCGGATTTTTGCATCATCCCGGGCCTGTTCCAGGGCGTCGCCCATGGCGGTGTACATGGCGTGGGTGAGGGCGTTCTTGCGCTCTGGACGGTTCAGTCGAACGATGAGAATCCGGTCTTTGATTTCGGTGAGGACGAGGTCGGTCACGGTATCTCCTGCGGTGTTATTCTAGTTTGATTAGGATGATACCTTTTTCCGATGGCGTTGTTCACGGGTTTTAATCCTCGTTTCGCCATCTGTCGAATCACTCGCCAAACCGATTTTCTGGTAAACTCTCGCCTCCTGATTTTTGATGACACGACATAACGATATCAAGCTGATGAGGCGCCTATGACCACCGTAATCCGCCAGGACGACCTGATTGAAAGCGTAGCGGACGCGCTGCAGTTCATTTCCTACTATCACCCGAAGGATTTTATTCAGGGCGTCTACGAGGCCTACCAGAAGGAAGAATCCCAGGCGGCCAAGGATGCTATGGCCCAGATCCTGATCAACTCGCGCATGTGTGCCCAGGGCCACCGCCCGATCTGTCAGGACACCGGCATCGTGACGGTATTCGTGAATGTCGGCATGAATGTGCAGTGGGACTGCGATATGCCGCTGGACGACGTGATCAATGAAGGCGTTCGCCGTGCCTACACCCATCCGGACAACGTGCTCCGGGCTTCGGTACTGGCCGATCCGGACGGCAAGCGCCAGAACACCAAGGACAACACGCCGGCCATCATCCATTACAAGATTGTTCCGGGTGACACCGTAGAAGTGCACGTTGCTGCGAAAGGCGGTGGTTCGGAAGCCAAGTCCAAGTTCGCGATGCTGAACCCCTCTGACTCGGTCGTGGACTGGGTGCTGAAGATGGTTCCGCAGATGGGTGCTGGCTGGTGCCCGCCGGGCATGCTGGGTATTGGTATCGGTGGTACCGCGGAAAAGGCGATGGAGCTTGCCAAGGAATCCCTGCTGGACCCGATCGATATTCACGATCTGAAAGCCCGTGGCGCCTCCAATCGGTCTGAGGAGCTTCGTCTGGAGCTGTTCGATAAGGTCAACGAGCTGGGTATTGGCGCCCAGGGCCTCGGTGGCCTGACCACGGTTCTGGATGTGAAGGTGAAGGACTACCCGACCCACGCCGCCAACAAGCCGGTGGCGATTATTCCGAACTGTGCGGCAACCCGTCACGCCCACTTTACCCTGGACGGTACCGGGCCCTCTCTGCAGACCCCGCCGAGCCTGGACGACTGGCCGGAAATCACCTGGGAAGTGGGCGACAACGTGCGTCGCGTGAACCTCGATACGGTGACCCCCGAAGACGTGAAGGACTGGCAGCCGGGCGAAACCGTTCTGCTCTCCGGCAAGATGTTGACCGGCCGCGACGCTGCCCACAAGAAGATGGTGGACATGATCGAGAAAGGCGAGGAGCTGCCGGTCGATCTGAAGGGGCGGTTCATTTACTACGTGGGCCCCGTTGATCCGGTGCGCGAAGAGGTGGTTGGTCCCGCAGGCCCGACGACTGCCACACGTATGGACAAGTTTACCCACACCATGCTGGAGAAGACCGGCCTGACCGGCATGATTGGTAAAGCCGAGCGCGGTCAGGTGGCCATCGACGCCATCAAGGAATTCGGTGCGGTATACCTGATGGCCGTGGGTGGTTCCGCTTACCTGGTCTCCAAAGCCATCAAGAACGCCGAAGTGGTTGCCTTCCCGGAACTGGGTATGGAAGCCATTTATGAGTTCGAGGTCGAGGACATGCCGGTCACAGTCGCAGTTGATTCACGGGGCTCGTCTGTGCACCAGACAGGTCCTGCCGAATGGCACGAGAAGATTATTGCTGCCAAGGCGGTCTGATCTCCGGAAACTGCCGGAAAAAGAAAAGGGCCGGACGAGTTATCGTCCGGCCCTTTTCGTTGGCTGGTGCAGATTCATCAGCTTGAACAGCTGATATTCAGATGCTTCCCCCAATCCGGCGGCAACGCCGCATAAGCCTCGTTCTCCGGTTGCTCGTCATAGGGTTGTTCAAGAACCTTGAGCAGGGCTTTCATCGGTGCATAATCCCCGTTCTGCGCTTCCTGGATGACCTGCTGGGCCAGGTAGTTCCTCAGCACATACTTCGGATTTACGCCGCGCATGGCGTACTCCCGCTCATCGTGAGCGCGGGTTTCGTTCAGCAGCCGTTCCTCATAGCGCTCCAGCCACTGATCCGCCACGCTGCGGTCCACAAACAGGTCCCGCACCGGCCCATGGCCATGGCTGTGAAGATTGGAAAGCGCCCGGAAGAAGGCGGTGTAGTCGACATGATGCTCGTGCATCATGCTGAAGGTATCCATGATCAGGCTGAGGTCCGCCTCATCCTCAATGACAAGGCCCAGCTTGTCCCGCATGTTCTGGAGAAAGCGTTCGTTGTAAGCCACTTCATAGTGGCGAAGCCCCCGGCGCACATCGTCCTCCTCCATGACCGGCAGCAGGGCTGTGGCCAGGTAACGGCAGTTCTCGAAGCCTACCTGCGGCTGACGGTTGTAGGCG
Organism: Marinobacter sp.; assembly: GCF_041687235.1. Taxonomy (GTDB): domain Bacteria; phylum Pseudomonadota; class Gammaproteobacteria; order Pseudomonadales; family Oleiphilaceae; genus Marinobacter. The sequence goes on from NZ_JAWLCH010000031.1 coordinate 3,499, forward strand.
TAGCGACCGCCCTGGTCGGTGTGATTGCTGATATAGCCGGCGTCGAAATCATCAAGGAATGCGAAGGGGCCATAGTCAAAAGTGTCGCCGATGATTGACATGTTGTCGCTGTTCATCACGCCGTGGCAAAAGCCCACTGCTTGCCAGTCGGCAATCGTTCGTGCCGTGCGCTCGACGACTTCCTCGAACCAACGGCTGTATCGCTCGTCATCGGGCAGGTTGATCAAGTGGGGGAAGTGCAGTGATATCACATGTTCGAGCAGCGTCTTGACCGTTTCAGGCCCTTCGTGGTGGGCGGCGAACTCGAAGTGTCCGAAGCGAATATGGCTTTGGGCCACTCGTACCAGTGCCGCGGCCGTCTCGATGGATTCCCTGCGCACCGGGTCTTTGGCGCTTACCATGAACAGGGCCCGGGTGGTGGGGATGCCAAGACCATGCATGGCTTCGCTACACAGGTATTCTCGGATCGTGGAGCGAAGCACGGCCCGGCCATCACCGAACCGGGAGTAGGGTGTCGTGCCGGCGCCTTTCAGGTGCCAGTCCCAGCGTCGTCCATCGGGGCCAACGGTTTCCCACAGCAGCAGGCCACGACCGTCGCCGAGTTCCGGATTGTAGGTGCCGAACTGGTGGCCGGTGTATTTCATGGCCACCGGGTCCATGCCCTCCAGTAATTCAGAGCCTGCGCCTATGCCCGTCCAGTCAGATTCGGAATCGGCGCGAAAGCCCATCTGCTCGGCGAGCTTGTGGTTGAAACACACCATCTTTGCATCTTTCAGGGGCGAGGGCTGAACCCGGGTATAAAAACTGTCAGGGAGCTCCAGGTAGCGATGCTCTATCCGAAAATCGTTGCCACTCATAAAACGCCTATACTCCCATTGGTATGAATTCTGCTGCCTTCTCTCTTCAATCATCCATTAAACCGGAAATCCAACGTGTCTGATCGCTCGCTAGAACAAACCGTCAGTGCCCTGATTCAACAGGAGGGCCTGCCCGATTCCTACGCCGAAACGGTAGAAAAGACCATTCTGCCGCTGGCAGACCGAATCTGTGCGCTCCATGATACGGAAAAGCAGCCCATTGTGGTTGGTATTCACGGAGCCCAGGGCACGGGCAAGTCCACGTTGACCCTCTTTTTAAGGGAAATTCTGCTCCGGCATCGGAACCGTTCCACTGCCAATTTCTCCCTGGATGACATTTACCTTACCAGAGCTGAGCGCGAGGACCTCGCCGAACAGGTACACCCGTTGTTTAAAACCCGCGGTGTGCCTGGAACCCACGACGTGGCGCTGGGGCAACAGGTTTTGCACCGTTTGCGCAGTGCCGGCCCGGACGACGCCTCGCCCATCCCTGCCTTCGACAAATCCAGGGACGACCGGGTTCCTCGGGATCAGTGGCCAGTTTTCGGCGGAAGGGCGGAGATCATTCTTCTGGAGGGCTGGTGCCTGGATGCGCGACCGGAGAAAGACAGTGCGCTGGCTGAGCCGATGAATCGCCTGGAGGAGGGCGAGGATCCTGACGGCGTCTGGCGCAGCTATGTGAACGATCAGTTGAAAGGGAAATACCGTCAGTTTTTCGATGAAATTGACTGTCTCGTCATGTTGAAGGCTCCCTCCATGGAGTGTGTTCTTGAATGGCGTCGACTCCAGGAGCAAAAGCTGGCGGATAAAATTCGCAATGCACCAAAAAATGGCGGGCTCGGTGCTGGCGCACAGGATTTGCGCATTATGACCGATGACGAAGTCGGCCGCTTCGTTATGCACTATGAGCGCGTTACCCGTGCCTGCCTCGCTGAAATGCCGGCCAGGGCTGATGTTCTGATCAACGTGGCCGAGGACCATTCCCTCGGTCTTCCCCAGTTCCGCGAAGCCTAACGGAGACCGGCCATGGCCAGACCCCATTTGATCATCTTTTCCGATCTCGATGGCACGCTGCTTGATCATGACGATTATCGCTGGCAGGCGGCGGGCCCGGCCCTGGCCAGGCTGCGGGCAGCGAATATTCCTCTGATACTTAACTCCAGTAAAACCATGCCGGAAATCCGGGCACTGCGGGACGAACTTGGCAACACGGATCCCTTTATTGTCGAAAACGGTGCAGCGGTCGTTATTCCGCCGGGCACTTTTGGCAATAGCGATGAGGAAGTGGTGAATTTTGGTGCAACCCGGGATCGGGTCCTTGAGGTGCTGGGCGCCCAACGGAGGAAGGGGGCGCGGTTCAAGGGGTTTGCAGACATGTCCGCCGATGAGCTGGCAGCGGAGACCGGACTGGATCCCGCGGCGGCCGGCCGGGCCAAAGAACGGCTGGGGACTGAGCCATTGATCTGGCAGGGCACCGATGACGCGTTGGCGCAATTCGAGGCGGCTCTCGGTGCCGAGCAACTTCGGCTGGTGCCGGGCGGACGGTTCCTCCATGCCATGGGTATTTTTGATAAAGCGGATGGGGCCCGGTTCTTGCTTTCCAAATATAAGGAGCACTACACAAAGCAAAACCGGGAGCAATATGGCGATGAGCCTGTGTTGGCCATTGCCCTGGGTGACAGCCCCAACGATCAACAAATGCTGGAATCGGCGGATATTCCGGTGGTGATCCGGGGCGTAAAAAGCGAAGAGGTGCAGTTGCCTTCGGCAAAGCACGCCATGCGCTCCCTCAAGCCCGGCCCCGAAGGCTGGAATGAGTGCGTACTCAACCTCCTGTTTGAGTACGGGTACTGACCCGTTTAAGTGCGGGTATCAAAAGGAGAGCCGACATGGGCGACTTTTACCAGAATGGCATTATCACCACCCTCCACAACCTTGTTCGGCGCCCGGTGGAGGAGCTGGAAGCGGAGCTGATGAGTTTTCGCAAGGCCCGCCCCATGTCGCTGGTGCTGCCGTCGCTCTACTCAGAGCTGGAGGGGCCGGCCCTGAAAAACATCGTGCATGAGCTGGGCAAGGTGCCGTATCTGGATCAGGTGGTGATTGGTCTGGACCGCGCCAATGAGGAGCAATACCGCCACGCCCTGGAGTATTTCTCGGACCTTCCCCAGAACTTCAAGGTGCTCTGGAACGACGGGCCCCGGCTGAGAAATATTGATCTGAAGCTTCGGGAGCAGAACCTGGCGCCGACAGAAATGGGCAAGGGCCGGAACGTCTGGTACTGCTTTGGCTATGTGCTGGCGTCCGGTGTGAGCAAGTCAGTGGCCTTGCACGACTGCGACATCCTCACCTATTCCCGGGATCTCGTAGCGCGCCTCATCTATCCCGTTGCCAACCCGGGCTTCAATTATATGTTCTGCAAGGGATATTACGCCCGTGTGGCGGACGGAAAAATGAACGGACGGGTGAGCCGCCTGCTGGTGACGCCGTTGATACGTGCCCTGAAGAAAGTCTGCGGTCCCAATGATTTCCTGGATTACCTGGACAGCTACCGGTACCCCCTGGCCGGTGAGTTCTCGTTCCGCACGGATGTGATCAATGATTTGCGTATTCCCAGCGACTGGGGGCTGGAGATCGGTGTGCTGTCGGAGATGAAGCGCAACTACGCCACCAACCGTCTGTGCCAGGTGGACATTGCGGATGTCTACGATCACAAGCACCAGGAGCTTTCGCCAGAGGATGCCAGCAAGGGGCTGTCCAAGATGAGTATGGATATCGCCAAAGCTCTGTTCCGCAAGCTGGCAACCAACGGGGAAATCTTCTCCAATGAGAAATTCCGCACCATCAAGGCGTCCTATTTCCGGATTGCCCTGGATTTCGTGGAGACCTACCAGAACGACGCCATTATCAACGGCCTGACCTTTGATCGGCACAAGGAGGAGAAGGCCGTGGAACTCTTCGCCCAGAACGTGATGCGGGCTGGCGCCTATTTCCTGGACAACCCGATGGATACGCCTTTTATCCCCAGCTGGAACCGGGTAACCAGTGCCATTCCCGACATCAAGGAACAGTTGCTGGAGGCGGTAGAGCTGGATAACGAGGAATTCCGGCCATGACCCAGCCTCTGAAAGCGAAGCTGGTTTCCATGTTGGAGGTTGTCTATCCGGCGCTGGATTGCGACTTTCTGGCCGAGCAGTTGCTGACTACCATGGGGCTGGAGCCCAACCAGGATCCACCGCCTGCGCACCAGAATAACTGGGACGAATCGGATGTGGTGCTGATCACCTACGCCGACACGGTTCAGCGGGCGGAAGAAAAGCCGCTGCAAACGCTGCATCGCTTCCTGGGCGATTGCTTGTCAGATTCTGTCTCATCGGTTCATATACTGCCGTTTTTCCCCTACAGCTCCGACGACGGTTTCTCTGTAATGGACTATCTGGCGGTGAACGAGTCCCATGGAAACTGGGAGGATATCGAGGCCATTGCCCGGGATTACAAGCTGATGGCGGACCTGGTAATCAACCATATGTCGGCCCGCAGCCGCTGGTTCGAGAATTTCCGCAAACGAGTCGACCCGGGGAAGGATTATTTCTTCGAAGGCAATCCTAAGGATGATCTGAGCGCCGTCGTACGTCCCCGAACCTCCCCCTTACTGAACCCGGTTCAGACCGATGATGGTGAGCGATATGTCTGGTGCACCTTCAGTGAGGATCAGGTTGATCTGAATTTTGCCAACCCTCAGGTGCTGATCGAGTTTGCTGCCATCATCCGGCACTACCTGGAACGGGGCATTATCCTGTTCCGGCTCGATGCTGTGGCGTTTCTCTGGAAGGAGCCGGGTACGCCTTGCATCCATCTGCAGCAGACCCATGAGCTGATCAAGATACTGCGCCTGTTGATTGAGCATCACAGCCCGGATGCGGTGGTTATTACCGAGACCAATGTGCCCAACCGGGAGAACCTGACGTATTTCGGCAATGCCAACGAAGCCCATGTGATCTATAACTTTTCCCTGCCACCCCTGCTGATCAATACCCTGGTTACCGGTGACTGCAAGCACCTGAAAACCTGGCTGATGAGCATGCCGCCGGCGCAGATGGGCACCACCTATCTGAACTTTATCGCATCCCACGATGGCGTTGGTATGAGGCCCACCGATGGCCTGCTGACCGAGGACGAAAAGCAGCGGCTGATCAATACCATGGACTCGTTCGGCGGCAAGGTGTCGTACCGGCGCACGCCGGATGGACGGGACCAGCCCTATGAAATCAATATTGCCCTGTATGATGCGCTGCAGGGAACGGCCGGGTCCGGCCGGGATCACTGGCAGCTGCAGCGCTTTATCTGCGCCCACACCGTGATGCTGGCGCTGGAAGGGATTCCGGCATTCTATATCCATAGCCTGCTGGCGACTGAAAACGATCTGGAGCGGGTGGAGCACACCGGCAGACTGCGCTCGATTAATCGTAGCCAGTGGCAACTGGAAGATCTGGAACAGAAGCTGGCAGACCCCCTGAGCCATCACAGCAAGGCGTTTGGGGAACTGAAGCGACTCATTGCCATTCGACGGAAACAGCCGGCGTTTCACCCGAACGCCACCCAGTTCACCTTGCACCTCGGCTTACAGCTCTTCGGTTTCTGGCGCCAGAGTATGCGCCGGGATCAGTCCATCTTTTGCATTCACAACATCAGTGATGAGGTGCAGCAGGTTGCCCTGAGCGACATCAACCTGATTGGTACCGACCACTGGCAGGACCTGATTTCCGGGATGACAATCGATGATCTGTCCGGCTCGATTACCCTGAAGCCCTACCAGAGCGTGTGGTTGTCTAACCGGGACATTACCAACGGATAATCTGAATGCGTCATTTGTGCAATGCTCGAAAAACATAGGGTATCCTGTGCCCATATGAGCAAGGCCGAGACGTCACACATGATCAAAGCAATCAAGGTAACCGGGGGCAACCTCAGCTGGGACTCCTGGGAAGGGCCAGGAGAGCCGCCGGCGGATTACGTCGAAATCGAGGTTGTCTGGACCGCCATCAATCGCGCGGACCTGATGCAGCGGGCCGGGGTTTACCCACCACCGCCGGGCGCGTCAGACATCCTTGGGCTTGAGGTCAGTGGTCGCATTGCCTCGGTTGGACCAGGTGTTACGCAATTCAAGCCTGGTGACGAGGTGTGTGCCTTACTGACAGGCGGCGGCTACGCTACCCGGGTGGTGGTGCCGGCGGTGCAGGTACTGCCAGTACCGAAAGGTTTGTCGCTGGAGAAAGCAGCAGCCATCCCGGAGGTTTTCGCCACAGCCTGGCTGAATCTCTATCATGAGGCCGGCTTGAAACCGGGCGAACGGGTGCTTCTGCACGCGGGTGCCAGCGGTCTTGGAACCGCAGTTATCCAGCTGGCGACGGCCTTTGGCAACCCGGTCTTTGCCACTGCCGGTGATGATGCCAAGCTCGAAACCTGCCGCAATCTGGGAGCCAGTGGTGTCTGGAATCGGAATGAGGGTTCCTTTGTTGATGCCGTTACGGCCTGGGGTGGTGTCGATATGGTTCTCGACCCGGTTGGCGGCCGGTATATTGCCGAAGACCAACGGGTTTTGAATGTGGATGGCCGGATCGTACTGATCGGACTGATGGGTGGTCGCATGGCCGAAGTGGATCTGGGCATCATGCTGATCAAGCGTCAGCGCCTGATCGGTTCCACCCTCCGTTCCCGAACCGTCGAGGACAAGGGCGAAGTGATGCAGGCGCTCTATCGGCATGTCTGGCCACTGCTCGCGGCCGGCCAGATCGAACCGCTGATCGATAGCACATGGCCGATAGAGCAGGTGGAAGAGGCGATGGCCCATGTGGCTGAGAACAGGAACACCGGCAAGGTGCTCCTGAAAATCTCCGACTGATCACACAGTCCCTCGTGTCTCCCGGGCTGAAATCAGTCTGCGATATGAACCAGCTGCTTGCCGAAGTTCTGCCCTTTCAGCATGCCCTTGAACGCATCAACGGCATTTTCCAGGCCTTCGGCAACGGTTTCCCGGTATTTCAGCTCACCGGAAGCAACCCGTGGGGCCAGGATGTCCGTGATTTCCTGATGCTGGTCCTGCCACTCGGTCACCAGGAAAAACCGGTGTTCGGGGACCGGGTCCAGAGCCTTGAGGACGTGGAACGGGGTTTCCACGCTGGCCATATCCGTCGCATTGTAGGCGGAAACAAAACCGCAGATAGGCACGCGGGCGCCCTTGTTCAGCAGCGGGGCCACGGCGCGCGTCACGGCACCGCCGACGTTTTCGAAGTAAATGTCGATGCCGTCCGGGCAGGCCGCTTTCAGGTCTTCTTCCAGATTGCCTGCCTTGTAATCGACACAGGCGTCAAAGCCCAGTTCATTCACCACGTAATCGCACTTCTCAGGCCCGCCCGCAACGCCAACAACCCTGCAGCCCTCTGATTTCGCGGTTTGGCCTACGACTGTGCCCACGGGGCCGGATGCTGCCGAAACAACCACGGTTTCGCCGGCTTTTGGTTTGCCAACGTACATCAGGCCGCAATAGCCGGTGCGCCCGGGCATGCCAGCTACGCCCAGATACGCTTGCAGGGGCACGTTGTCGCGTTGCTGAATCTTGTACACCATGGGCGCATCGGCCGGGAAGGTCACATATTCCTGCCAGCCGGAATAGCAGGTAACCAAATCACCGACCTTCAGGTCGTCAGAACGGGATTCCACGATTCGAGCAACACTCTCGCCGACAATGGTTTCGTCTATGCCGATAGGGTCCATGTAACCTTTGGCATCGTTCATCCGGGGGCGCATGTAAGGGTCCAGTGACAGCCAGAGCACCCGGGCAACCACCTCGCCCTTGTTGGGGGAGCGAACGGGGCGCTCTTCCATTACCAGGTCGCCCTGCTGAATTTCACCCTGAGGGCGCTGTTTGAGTACCACGGCTCGGTTTTGGTATTCGCTCACGTGCTTTCTCCGGTTGCGTAATGAAACCAGATTAGGGTGCAGCAGAATCTATTGCCGGTCAACCTCTCATCTTTCTGAACCAGGACAGGCCCCGGGGTTTCATTCTTCGGCTTGATGACTATAATCGGAAACCTGCTCAGGACGAGCTGGAAAACCTATTTCTCTTCAGGGAACGAAGATATGCCCCAGGCAAGCGGATTGCAGTTCACCGCCCGTGTTGGCGAGCTCCCCCCCGATCTATTTTCAGTGGTTGGCTTCACACTGACCGAGCGC
>NZ_JAWLCH010000032.1:0-6619 GCF_041687235.1 Marinobacter sp.
TGGTTCTCAATGCTCTTTGCCGCGGGCATGGGTATCGGTCTCATGTTCTGGGCGGTTGCGGAGCCTGTGGCCTACTATACCGGCTGGTACGAGACGCCGTTCAACGTTGAGGCGAATACAGCTGAAGCCCGCAACCTGGCAATGGGTGCGACCATGTATCACTGGGGCCTGCACCCCTGGGCTATTTATGCCGTTGTTGCACTTTCCCTGGCGTTTTTTGCCTTTAACAAAAATATGCCCCTGACGATCCGCTCGGCCTTCTTTCCACTGCTGAAAGACAAAGTGTGGGGCTGGCCTGGTCATATCATTGATGTGTTGGCGGTTGTCGCTACCATTTTCGGTCTGGCGACGTCTCTTGGTTTCGGTGCCCAGCAGGCGGCTTCCGGTTTGAACTACCTGTTCGACACCGGTGGCGGTACGAATGTCCAGATGGCCATTATTGTTGGTGTTACTGCCCTGGCACTGATTTCGGTCCTTCGCGGCCTCGACGGTGGTGTGAAGGTGTTGAGTAACATCAACATGAGCCTCGCCGCTATCCTCCTGTTTTTCGTTATCTTTGCCGGCCCAACGATGACTGTGCTGGAAACCCTCTGGGTGACCTCATCCACCTACGTTGGCAATGTTGTGCAACTGAGTAACCCTTTTGGCCGTGAGGACGAAGCCTGGTTCCAAGGCTGGACTGTGTTCTACTGGGCCTGGTGGATTTCCTGGTCACCGTTTGTTGGCATGTTTATCGCTCGTGTGTCCAAAGGCCGCACGGTGCGTGAATTCGTTACCGCCGTCCTGATCGTGCCGACCATTATTACGGTGGTGTGGATGAGCGCATTTGGTGGTTCAGCGCTGGAGCAGATTCAGCAGGGCATTGGTGCACTGGCAGAGGAAGGTCTGACAGACGTATCCCTGGCCATGTTCCAGATGTTCGCGAACCTGCCCCTGACCGGAATCATTTCCTTTGTGGGTATTATTCTGGTGCTGGTGTTCTTCGTTACCTCTTCGGACTCTGGTTCGCTGGTCATTGATAGCATTACCGCCGGTGGCAAGACCGATGCGCCCACGGCTCAGCGTGTATTCTGGGTTGTGGCCGAGGGTGCGATCGCGGCTGCACTGATTTTTGGCGGCGGCGACGATGCACTTGGCGCCATTCAGGCGACAGCGATCAGCGCGGGTCTGCCGTTCACCGTGGTTCTCCTGATCATGACCTGGGGCCTGCTCAAGGGGCTCAGTCACGAGCGTCAGCTTCTGATTGCCAGGGGTGAACTCACGTGAAGGTGAGCTGAGAAGAAAAAAAACCGGGGTTTCGACCCCGGTTTTTTTATGGCTGAACAAAGTTCAGGAGCTGGTGAAGGTGTCCATGGCGAAACGTGAGCGCTCCAGCGGCGTGAAATGCGGCCGTTTTAGCGATTCAATAGCCCTCAGGCGGGGCAAAAGGCCCCGGCCGTTTGCCATCTGGATTGCCAGCCCGGGCCGGGCGTTCAGCTCCAGCAGCAGGGGGCCCTCATTGGCATCCACTACCAGATCAACGCCCATATAGCCGAGCCCGGTAGCTTCGTAGCATCGTGAGGCCATTTCCAGCATCTCGTCCCAGGCTTCAATCTGGATATTTTCGAGGGCCAGGCCGGTATCCGGGTGCAGAGTAATGGGCCGGTTGAACTGAACAGCATTCAGGCCTCTCCCGGAGCCTATGTCCAGGCCAACGCCCACAGCGCCCTGGTGCAGGTTGGCCTTCCCGTCTGATGCGGTGGTGGCGAGTCTCAGCATGGCCATAACGGGGTAGCCCTGGAAAACGATAATCCGGATGTCGGGAACGCCCTGGTGGGAATACCTGGCCAGCGATGGTGCGGATTCAACCAGGTTCTCGACGATGGCCACATCGGGAGTACCTGCCAGTGAGTAAAGCCCGGCAAGGATGTTGGTCAGATGGCGTTCCAGGAACGAAGAGTTCACCCGCGAGCCGGAGGCCTTGATGTAGTCCTCGCCATCGCGCCCGGTAACGACGGTAATGCCTTTGCCTCCAGAACCTTTCGCAGGCTTGATGGCGAATCCTTGCAGGTCCTCTGCCATTTCCCGGAAGTGTGATATTTCATGCTGCTGGCGAACAACCTGAAGCAGTTTCGGTGTATTCACGCCGTACTCGGCAACGACCAGTTTGGTTTTTAACTTGTTGTCCACAAGAGGATAAGAGGAGCGTTCATTGTACCGGGCAATGTAGTCCACATTGCGGCGGTTCATGTTGAGCATCCCCAGCCTTTTGAGTGAACGCGGCGATATCCAGTCCATGTCAGTCGTACGCCTTCATTGGCGTGAAGCGCCTCAGTTCAGTCAGCTTGTAGCCAGTGTACTGCCCCATCAACAGAATGAGCCCAAGGATCACAAGGTGCAGCTCGGGGAAGTTGAAGGTGAGATGGCCGGCCAGTGGCGCGCTCATGAGCAGATAGGCACAGATGGCCACGAACAGACTGCCAGCACCCTGTACCAGGACCTCGTGGGCGCCCTCTTCCTCCCAGAGGATGGACATGCGTTCAATGGTCCAGGCAATGATCACCATCGGGAAAAAAGTGACGGTCATACCGGTGTTGAAGCCCATCTGGTAACCGATGATGCTCAGGCCGGCCGTGATGAAAATGACCAGGATGATCAGTGCAGATATCCTCGATACCAGCAGCAGGTTGAGGCTGGAGAGGTAACCGCGCATGAGTAGTCCGATGGATACAACCGACAGAAATGCGATCAGGCCTGGAACCAGCGTAGTCTGGACGAAGGCTACTGCGATCAGAACGGGCATGAAGGTGCCGGAGGTGCGGATGCCGATCACGATTCGCATGAAGGCCACCATCAAGGCGCCGAGAGGCAGCAGAAGCAGCATCCGGAACATGCTTTGCTCTTCAATGGGCAACTCGTAAAAGCTCAGGAAGCTGAGGCCATTGGAGGCCGATTCCATGGCTGCCAGTTGCAGGGCGGGCACAGTCTGTCTGAGCATGGAGAAGCTCACTTCAGAATTCTCCCCACCGACTACGTCAAGCAATGACGCCGAACCCTGACGCCACAGCAACAGATTCTCTGGTACTCCCTGCTCTGCGGTTTTCGGGTTAAACGTGAGCCATCGCTCGCCGTTGTAGATTTGCAGGTAAGGTGTCAGCTGCTGTCGCCGGCGTGCATCCTCGAGTTTAAGACCATCGGCTGTTCTGGCGGCAATGCCACTGTGGTTCAGCATGTTGACGAGGAAGTCGAGGTAGTTCTCTTCCGATACCAGCAGGGTCGTGTTCTGCGTCCGCGTGTCCGGCTGCATCAGCCGGATCAGCTCGCGGGTCATGCTTTCCGGTGTGCTTGAACGGACTTTTGCCTGCTCCAGAATTTCCCGGACGGCGGTTGCCTCGGGTTCCTCCCAGAAGGTCCTGGGAGTCTTTGGTTTGCTGGCCGGGATGTCGGGTTGTGCGTTTGGATCGGGTATGAATTGCGCCTTGAAATACAGCGTCTGTGGCCCGGAGATTTCCCGCTTGCTCCATTCCGCGCGGCGGCTGCCCGAGCTGTCAATAACAGAGAAGCCATAACCCGGTGACGCCGCCTGCTCGGTGAGAATCCGGAAACCTGGTGGTTGCTCGGGGATATTGAGGCTGGCAAGTACCGGGCCGTCGCCGGCGTCAAAATCAATTCTGGCCTCAACCATCCAGACAGGGCGCTGTTCGCCTGTCAGCCAGGGAATGCCAAGCTCAGCGTGTCGCCAGATGGCAAGGGAAATACCCGCTGCAATCAGGAGGAATACGGCAATGTAAAAGGGCAGGCGCGAGCGGGTGGTCACGATTCGTTACCGTCACTGTTGCGGATGGATTCGGGCAGTTCGGTTGCGTACTCCTTGCCAACATCGACCAGCATCACGTCCCGCAAAATGTTGCGGCCGATCAGAACTTCATAGGTAAGGTTGGTTCTGTCGGCGAGGGTAAACTCGGCCATCTGTTGATGATCACCAATAAAAAACTGCAACTCCACAACAACCCTGCGTTCAGCCTCTTCCGCGCTGGCCTGGATAACGCGAACCCGCCGGGAGATTTCTTTTTCCAGGGTCACGAACCTGTCGGTACCTGGAACCGGAACATCAAAGCGGACCCAGTTGTTGCCATCGCGTTCAAATCGCGTGATGTTGCGTGCGTCGATGGAAGAGGTTTCAGCACCGCTGTCGATCCGGGCCTTGTAAATCAATCCTGGCCCGGCCAGGTAGAAGTTTTCCACTTCACCGACGATGACCTTGCCCTTGAGACGATCTGCACGGCCCTTCGAGTTGTCCGTGGCTGGGCATTGTTTCTGGGCCTGGACTGGCGGGCATTGGGGTTTTTCCACCTGCGTTGCGATTGCTTCCAGAATGGTTTGTGTCGCGGAGCGGTTCTGTGCGATGGCCTGTTCGTGGCGAACGGTTGCGTTTTCCTCCATGGTAACCAGGGTCGCGCGCTGACTCTTAACGGATGCTCCGAGTTCATTCAGGTCAGACTTGGGGACCATGAAATAGCGGTCCGCCGAGCATCCCGTTAGCAGAAAAAGGCCGGCGAGCGCGGTAACGGAAAGCTTAGGCAGTCCAGCCCGAAAACATTTCAAACCCATGAAGAACCCCTGAGCTGGCAGCCTGTCACATCCGAGTTCGGTTAGCTGTGACGGTCTGTGCGTGTGAAACCGGATAAATACGGAAGGGGAGTATACAACATCCAACCTGTGTGGTTGATTTACAGATGATTAAGGGGCAGTAGTGTTTACCGTGACAGAAAATGCCCCTCACCCAAAACGGTTTCGGCACGCAGATATTCCTGGATCACCGGGGAACAATTGAGGTAGAAGAGCAGTAGCTCTCGTTGTACGTCCTGGTCCTGGATTCGTGCTGCAAAGCTGATCAGTTCCCGGATTTCCTCGTCGCTTTCGGTCTCACTCGAGGGCATCCCGAAACTCTTTCCATACCGGGCTTTCAGCAAGTTGATCAGGCGTTCGAGATGAAACTCGCCCGTGTGAGTAATATGGGGGAGGATTCTGAAGGTTTGGCTACTACCGGTTGATCGCTTGCCGAACAGGCCGGCGTGGCTTTCTTGTCCGGAGCAGTCATCGTGCAGAAATTCCGCTCCCAGTTTTCGCCACAGTTCTTTCAACATGACCCGTCATCCGTTTCTGATCTGGTTCTGGTCCGGCGCGCCGTTAAAAAAAGGTAATAACCTGTTGCCGGCGAACAATTTAACCTTTTAGACGATAATACGTTGGCCGTCCATAGGCGGATGCCTGCGCTTTCAATTATTGCCAAGCAGTCGTGGTCCTTATCCGGGACCGCCAACGAGATTGACGGCCCCTCGGGCAAAAGGTTCCTTTCCTGAGGTAGACTGTCTTTCAACTGAAAGTCAGCGGCAGTTCAATCAAACCCAGATAGTCGACAGGAGAAATGCCCGGTGCCCGAAGCCATCACGGAATTGATGTTGTCCCGGCCTGATGTGATGGCGGGGTTGATGGTCGCTTTGTTTATCGCAGTCATTGGACTGTCTGCTCTCCTGGCAAAATCAGCCGCCGAAAAGCGCGGGTTCTCGCTAGAGATGGCCATGGCTGCACAACGCGAAGAGCAGTTCGAGCGTTCGGTGTCAGAGCTCCGGGAAAAGTCTGGTCGCCTTGAGCAGGACGTTGAGCAGTGGCGGCAGCGGGCCGTGAGTCTTGAGAACCGCCTGGCCGGGCTCGAATCAGATCTTGGGAGCAGGAAACAGCGGCTCGGACAGATCGAGACTGAGCGTGAGAGCCTTCAGGCAAGGGTGGAGCAGCTTTCCAGGGAGCTGGGCGAGGCCCGGGTGGCACTCCGTGAGCAGGAAGTGACCATTGATAAGGAACGCCGGTCCGCCACTGAAAAACTGGAGCTCCTGGAGCGTAACCGTGATGCGCTGAAGCAGGAGTTCGAAAATCTTGCCAACAAGATTTTCGACCAGAAAAACGAGCGCTTCAGCCAGCAGACCCGCACCAGCCTGGATACCCTGCTCAATCCCTTCAGGGATCAGTTGCAGGATTTCCGGAAGCGGGTTGAGGACGTGTACACCACGGAAACCCGGGACCGTCAGGCGCTGCGCAGTGAAATCAAATCTCTGCAGGACCTGAACCGTCAGATTACCGAAGAGGCATCCAACCTGACCAGGGCGCTCAAGGGCGACAAGAAGATTCAGGGCAACTGGGGTGAATTGATTCTGGAGCGGGTATTGGAAAAGTCCGGTCTGCGCAAAGGGGTGGAGTATGATACCCAGGGCAGCTACAGAGACAGTGACAACCAGCTTTACCGGCCGGATGTCATTGTTCACCTGCCAGACAGCCGCAACCTGATTATTGATTCCAAAGTCTCACTGGTGGCCTATCAACAGTGGGTGACGGAAGACGAGGATTCGGAGGTAAAGGGAGACGCTCTCAAGCAGCATGTTGAGGCGGTGAGGAATCACATCCGAGCCCTCAGTGAAAAGGACTACAGCCAGCTCCATGGTCTGCATTCTCCGGATTTCGTTCTGCTGTTCATGCCGATAGAGCCGGCTTTCGTGGCAGCATTTCAGCAGGACGAGAACCTTTTCGCAGAAGCCTTCGAGCGAAAGATTATTGTGGTAACTCCAACAACACTGCTGGCGACCCT
>NZ_JAWLCH010000032.1:6719-9272 GCF_041687235.1 Marinobacter sp.
GTCGTTGCTGAGAATTGGGGCGAAGCTGCGGAGTTTCTGAACCGGTTGCAGCAACTGGAGGGGGAAAAGCCAGCGGACTATTACTTTTACCGGGGGCGGGTGATGTTGCAGTCTTCCCACCTGAATGAGGCGCAATCGGCTCTGGAAACCTACGTGAGCCAGGCCGGCTCCGAGGGAGATCACTATCAGGAATCCCTGAAGCTGATTACCTCGATTGAAAAGACCAGGAAACAGAATGCCCGGGCGCCAAAGAATTCCGGAGAGAGTGAGCGGGTTGCCGTAATTGAGCCTGCAGGAGACGGCCGTATCGAGTCCCTGCGTAAACTTTATCTGGCGAGTTCAGACCGTGAGGCGTTGACGCTGCACATCAACAGCCTGTTGGAATTGGCAGGCTGGCGCCGCGATCAGGCGGTGGTCCGGTTGGACAGGCCGGCAGATGTGGAATATCGCCTTGGCACCCAGGGAAATGAAATCCAGATTCAGGAGATCAGGCGGGCCGACGATGGCCGTATACTGCGTAGCACGGAACAGATGTCGGTGTTTGGAATCAACCCAAGGGTTGAATGGCGATGTGAAACGGCTGTCTCGACCTGTTGGGTCTACGATCCGAGGGACGGTTCCCGGCTCCTCCAACTGGCTGCCAATCGGGAAAGGACTCAGGAAATTGCACAGACGCTGGGGAACCTGATCCGCACTGCCCAGTCGCCCTCCGACTCCTGATTCAGCCGGAGAGGTTGCCGCGCTCGCCCTCACGGTAGGCGCCGGGCGTCACTCCCGTCCACTTCTTGAAGGCCCGGTGGAAGGTTGATGGCTCGGTGAAACCAACCTTGGCGGCTATGTCGTTAATGGGCAGCTCCTGTCGGCCCAAGTAGTAGATCGCCATGTCCCGGCGCAACAGATCCTTGATTTCCTGGAATGAGGTGTTTTCCTGCTTCAGCCGGCGTCGTAGTGTCTGCGGGCTGGTGTGCAGTTCCGCGGCAATCCATTCAAAATCCGGCAACGGCTTCGAGAAATCCCGCCCGATCAGCGCGCGGATGCGTCCCGTGAAGGTGTTGCTCTCGTCAGGCCGGGATAGCAGGTCTGCCGGGGAAGTTTTCAGGAATTGCCGCATCTCCGGCTTTTCCCGGATGACGGGTGCCGACAGGAAGCGCTTGTCGAAGGTGAGGGCGATTTTGTCAGATTCGAACGCCAGTGGGCAGCGGAAAATGTGCCTGTACTCGTCCCCATGGGCCGGCCGAGGGTAGTCGAACTCGGCTTTCTCAAGCTCAATGGGTTGCCCGATCAGCCAACTGCCCAGGCGGTGCCAGATTACCAGGATGCTTTCCCGCAGGAAAAAGCTGGGGTCGTTGATCTCGCCCTCCATTCGGGTAACCAGCTGAGCCTTGTCGTCGTCAATCTCAAGCTCCATCGAGACCATGGGCTCAAACAGGCGGGAGAACTGGAAAGCCTGCCGGTACACCGATTCCAGATTCGGGCAATCAATCACCAGTGCGCACATGGTCGCGAAGGTACCTGTCCGGGCCCGTCTGGGCCCCAGCCCCATGAACTCATCTCCCATGCGGTTCCAGAGCACCTGCATCAGATGGCTGAACTGGTCACTGCTGACCCGGGCCATCTCGATACGTAACAGATCGGGAGAGATTCCTGCTTCCCGGAGCATTTCTCGGGTATCAAAACCAAGCCTTTCGGCACCCACGAGGGCAGCCTGAACAAAGTGCTTCGAAACCGTCAGATCGGACATCACGCTCGCCATTCCATGAAAACGAAACCCATCATAAAACCCCCGTGGAACAATGCAACCGGCGCCGGAAAGACGGGCTGGTAGAAACGGCCAATTGGAATGACGGAACCGGCAGTTGGCCCCGTTGGCAAAACCGGGCAGCATGAAGGAAACGGACACTGTTCGGACTACTCTGACAACACGAAGGAGATCATCATGTCAGGACCGCTGACGTCACTGAAAGTTCTGGATTTCAGTACCTTGTTGCCCGGCCCCTACGCCACCATGCTGCTGGCAGACATGGGGGCAGATGTATTGCGTGTGGAAGCACCGGACCGAGTGGACCTGACCCGGGTAATGCCACCCCACGACGCCGGCGTGAGCACCGCCCACGGCTTTCTGAACCGCGGCAAGAAGTCCCTCGGGATCAACCTCAAGGAGGAAGGTAGCCGGGAGAAAGTGCTGGAACTGGTCAAGGACTACGATGTTGTTGTTGAGCAGTTTCGCCCGGGCGTGATGGACCGTCTTGGCATTGGCTATGAAGCCCTGAAGGCGGTAAACCCTCGCCTCATCTACTGCTCCATCACCGGCTATGGCCAGACCGGCCCTTACAGGGACCGCGCAGGCCACGACATCAACTATCTCTCCCTGGCTGGAGTAAGCAGTCACTGCGGTCGGGCCGACAGCGGCCCGCCCCCCATGGGAATCCAGATAGCGGATGTGGCGGGTGGATCCCACCATGCCGTGATGGGCATTCTGGCGGCTGTGATCCATCGACAGCAGACCGGGGAGGGGCAGTTTGTTGATATCAGCATGACCGACGCGGCCTTTGC
>NZ_JAWLCH010000033.1:0-8577 GCF_041687235.1 Marinobacter sp.
GAATACTTCGTGACATACACGAGTCAGCGCGGCGGTCAGAGTGGTCTTACCATGGTCTACGTGACCAATGGTGCCCACGTTCAAGTGCGGCTTATTACGTTCAAACTTAGACTTAGACATTCGACCAATCTCCCTAATCAACCAGGATCGTAACGTTGACCGGATAAATAATGGAGCTCATGGGCGGATTTGAACCGCCGACCTCACCCTTACCAAGGGTGTGCTCTACCAACTGAGCTACATGAGCATTGCAAAACAAATTGGAGCGGGCAGCGGGAATCGAACCCGCGTCATCAGCTTGGAAGGCTGAGGTAATAGCCACTATACGATGCCCGCGAGCAATTTAGTGGTGGAGGGGGCAGGATTCGAACCTGCGAAGGCGATGCCGTCAGATTTACAGTCTGATCCCTTTGGCCACTCGGGAACCCCTCCGAGTCGGATCCGCTTTCGCAAATCCGTCAAAACTTAAAGTGGAGCTGGCGGACGGAATCGAACCCCCGACCTGCTGATTACAAGTCAGCTGCTCTACCAACTGAGCTACGCCAGCTCACATTCGCCTCGTCAGCGAGGGCGGTATACTACGGATTTTTTTCTGGCGTTGCAACACCTTCACAAGGCCTGATTTCGACGAAATCAAAATTGCTGCCGTAATCCGCTTCCACCGCCTGAACCAGTTCTTCAGCGAGTTCCGGTTCCGCCTCAAAAGAGAGCGCGTAGCTTATCTGATTTCGGGGGAAGTTGACCAGTACCGCATTAAGATTCTGACGTTTTTTTTCTTCCAGCACGGAAATTGCAGAATCACGGGACTCAAACAGCCCCAGCGAGATGGCATTTCGGTTCTCTCCCTGGGTGACCAGGTAGGAGTCGATTCCCTGCCGCTGGATGTCCCTAAATTGGTTTAACGCCACCTCTTCAGGCTGGGGCGGAATGAGCACCCAATGCAACGGGGGCAACTCACGCTCGACCTCTTCGACGGTTAACTCCACGTCGTCGAGGGACTGGTTATCGGCCAGTTCACGAGCGCGCTCAACGGCCTCTATCCATCCGAGGCGGACACAGGACAGCGCCGGCTCCTCGGACGGCGACGCCTTCTCCGCAGGCGACGCTTCCACAACGGGCGATTTCAAGCTTGCCACCCTCGGCAAACTGCCACTGGCGACCTTGGCCATTCCAGCCGATGGTCCAACATATTCTGGCAGGTAATAGAGCCCGACACTGACTGCTGCCAGAACAAACGCCAACCATCTCATGCGGACGCGTCCTCGGCATCAATCGCCCGCAAGCCTGACAGCACAAGATCAGGATGATGCTCGCCAGTAAGACCAAGACCAATCAATCGGCCGGCATCGCCACCAGTGACCAGAATATCGGCCAGACCGTGCCAGCGGACATCTGCGAGAATTCGCTCCACCATGGCTGCGGAGAGCCAGGCAAGACCATGATTGACGCATTGCCCGGTACTTTTGCCGGGATCAGTTGCCAGGACCTGGTCGGGATCAAACCAGATCCGCGCTGCATCGGTTCTGAGACTTCGCAACATCATCTGGAGGCCCGGGAGAATATACCCGCCCAGGTGCCGGCCATCTCGATCCACGTAATCCACGGTGACCGCGCTCCCTGCGTCCACCACTACAAAGCCGTCCTTGTGGTCGAGCCACCCACCATACATGGCATGCCAGCGATCCGCCCCCATTCTGGTAACATCCTGGTAGGCGTTTACAAGGCCGCCACGGGCCTGCTCCGACCAATAGAAACGGGCAGGCGGGAACCCGAGGTTCAGCAGGCAGGCCATCAAGTGCTGCCGCTTATGTTCTGAAGCAACCGTTGAGATCGCGACGCTCCGGACGCTTCGAACAGACTCTTTAAGACTACTCAAGGGGTTATCTTCATCCAGAATGCCTGTTCCTGAGGCCACGGTCAGGCCACCATCGTCGAGACACCATTTAAGGCGGGTATTGCCAGCATCTATCAAAAGCTTCATGACACCGCTCGCAAACTGATTTCCCCGGCGCGTACCGGAACGACACCGGATGGCGTACGAATCTGATAGTTCCCGGCATCGTCAATTCCGCAACCCACGCCTTCGACCTCACCGCCTCGCGCCTGAAGCGGTCTTCCCATAAAAATATCGCGCCGCTGCCAGGGCTCCCGGAAATCCGCGAAACCGACATCCGAGAACAGGGACACCACATCCAGGACCGCGTCGATAATCGCACTGCCAACCTGATTACGCGACCAGTCAACGTCCGGGCGCGCCCTCGCAAGACTGCTCCATGGCTGATCGACACCTTCGACCCGGGACATGTGGACATTAAGTCCTATGCCGGCAATGACCTGGACAACGCCCTCCTCCAGCTCGCCCTGGAGCTCCACCAGAATACCGCCGAGTTTTCCATCCGGAAGAAACACATCATTGGGCCACTTGAGCCCAATGTCGGGCACACCGAGACGCTCCAGGGCATTGGCGACCGCAACGCCGAGCGCCAGGCTTAGACCATCCAGAACCCCGAAGCCACCGTGGAATGTCAGCCCCATACTGAGATAGAGGTTTTCGCCCCGAGGGCTTTGCCATACCCGCCCTCTGCGACCGCGGCCTGCAGTCTGGCAATCGGCAATTACCACTGGTATGCCTGAAGTGCCGGCCGCAATCTGGCGGACCACTTCGGCATTGGTTGAATCCACTTCATCGAGCACCGTCAACGAGAGCTCCTGCCTACTCTCCGCTGCTATCCCACCCAAAATGGCGGCCCGATCAAGCAGGTCCACGCGGGACACCAGCTGGTATCCGCGCCCGCGAATGGTGGCAATCTCAGCGCCCTCATTCATGGCACGGCGGATTTGCTTCCAGATAGCTGTTCGACTGACACCAAGCGTTGCTGCCAAAGACTCGCCCGAGTGAACCTTTCCGTCACTGAGCAACTCTATAAGTGCCTTGGATTTCATAAGACGTGTCCAGCCAAGAGATTGGGTAAGGCCGGATTAAACAACAGGGACGCGAAAAAGACAAAGTCGACGACAGAACTTTGAGAATTGGCCGCCGACAAATCAGGGGATTGGCGTTGCCGTCAGGTTCGCCTTGATATCAAAATTCTGCATTTTTACACCATAGACAGCAGTCTGCGCACCGCCAACCGGGTGAACCAGATCAATATTATTAATGGAGAGCTCCTTGAACTGGCTCCGCGCTTTCACGGCAAACCCGAGCGGCCGATTTTCGGCTTCCTGGGCCGTTGGATCAGCCACGTACCTGTACCCCGCCGCAGAGGCGCCGTCCATGATCTTTTCATCACCCCGGTTGCCAACCACGCCCATGGCATCAGGCCCATCCGCCTTTTTCACAACCCGGGTCTGGTAGACATCCACTGACAGATCGGTGCGCATTCCGAAATGATTGTCATCGACACCGTCACCATCGAAATCCCCGCCATCACTGGTATAGATATCGTTCAGAACCAGACGGGTTCCGGTGCCATTCAGGGTGTTTCCGGCGGCGTCGGTTTGACGATTGGTTTCCCATACGAGGGCATTTTTCCGGGTCTCGCTAATGGCCTTCGCAAAAACCTGTTTCAAACGAACGGTCAACCCTTCTTCGCCCCGAGTCTCCCATACACCACCGGAAGCCTCACAGGCCTGAGCACTACTACCCATGCCGCCGGCGCACACGTCGCCGGCCCCGCCGGGGATCACCGTCATGCTGCTGCCAGTTTCATACTTCTGGACCACAAACCGACCAAAGCTCTGGCCAGACTCCTTATCCCCGACCCTCAGATTACCGATATCCATGGTGCTCCAGGCTTCGCCCTTAATGATGGCCAACCCTTCTTCCGTAACATCAACCGTCATATCTCGAACATGGGCGTCGTAATCCAGCTCAGTGATCCAGAGGCCCTTCTGAGGGATGTCTCCGCCTCCTTCATTGTAGGGAGCAGCAATAATTGCGGCTTTGCCATCCTGAATTCGTACATCAGAATTGATAGTGATGCCCTCGCCCGTTGCACCACCAGCCCCAAGCGTGACATGACCATCAAGCTCAAACTCATAAGCCGGATAGAACCCGAGAGCCAGCAGCAGTTCTGTGCCACCCTGCAATGGAGCATCTTCACTTCCGACCCGCAGACCATTGATCCGGTAACCCGCCTTGACGCCCTCGAACCCGACACGCAGGCCATCAAAGAACTCCGTACCATTAATCAGCTCATCCCGAGTCACATTGACCGTCACATCGCCCTGGCCCCAGGACTGGAGACCACTGAAAATCACCCGGTTGCCATCCTCGGTATAACTGAAATCGGCCAGCCGCAGACTCCATTCAGTAGCAAGGCGCAGCCCCTGGGGCCCGGCATCAGCGTGACCGCCGCCCTGAAGATAGACGGCATTGGAGTAGCTGCGTCCATTAAACACCTGGTCCTCAAGCAAAAAGCTGACGTTTACCTGGCCAATACTCTTGCCGTTGCCACCCATCTCAATGGCACCAATGCTGAACTGACCGTCCATGGAACCAAGGCTGAGAGCCAATGCCGGTCGGTTCTGCCAGTCTGGAGCCACATCAAGCCTGAGATCGTTGATCCGGTAAGCACCGGTGATGTCTCGAAGGGCCAGGGCATTTCCATCATCCCGATAAAGGAAGGATGCCGAGTGTATAACCGTCTCGTTATCGATCCGAACACCCTCACCGGCACGGCCGCCTGCGGTGATACCGGTATTGGAGGAAAGCTCGTAGTTTCCGCTCAAACTTCCATAGCTGGCCAACGGACCACCTGTGGCGGAATCCACACTTACGCCATGATTTGAGGGATTGCCGCTGTATCGAATGGCCCCAACTTCCCAATCGCCGGTAACCCTCGGCGCATTCAAAGTGAGCGTATTACCGACTACATCCAGCGTGACACCCAGAGCCTCGACGTTCATGGTGATATCGTCAAGAAAGACTTCATTGCCATTAGTGCGATAACCCAGACGGCCACCGGTCATGGTGTAGGCAGAGTCAAACGTATAGCCAGCCCCACCGACCGCGCCACCCTGCCGGATGTTCAGATAGCCTTCCAGAGAATGGTCGAAAAACACGCCTCCCATGCTCAGACCAGGGGCCCCGGCAAGACGGATATCGCCAAACTCGATGCGGCGATCCTCAACCAGGTAATCGAGATTCAGGGATGCATCTTCCTCAATATCGACCCGGACCAGATGAAACGCCTGCCCCGAGGGGTCGGTTGCAGATCCGACCCGAAACCCCTCCAGATGCAGGCCGTTCCCATCATCAAAATAGGACACCCGATCCGCTGCGAGGTTTAGATCCAGCTCCATCGTCAAGCCACTCTGGCCGCTGATACTGGCCAAAGCGGAGTCATCCAGACTTTTCATTCCTGCCGTCAGGGATTGGGAAACCATCACGCAGACCAGAACGCCAGCGACCGGGACGAACGGCTTCAGATAGTTATGAGTGCCCATGATCCTGAACCTCTTCATTACGGATTACCTGTCGGAAACACCAGCAGATTTCCTTCCATCACGACTTCTCCCCGCATTTCAACGGAAAAGATGTCGGTCTGCTGAAACCCGGGATCCGTGGGACGCGCCGTGCTACTGGCAGCGATCTTGAACTGGACATCGTTGAAGCGCACTGTATCAGGCAACCCTAATTCCAATACGTCACGATTGAACAACTCCCCATCGCCTCCGAATCCGGAGTCAATGGTTCGGATTCGGAGAGTCAGCCCCTCAAAAGCGAAGTTGCCACGAATATCGTCAAGAACCATCCACCCACCGTTCTCTTTCAGACGATAGGCGAAGCGGGCGCCGCACTTTCTGGCAGCGTCATCACAACGCCCGAAATAGCTGTTTTCCACAGGGCCGCCCATCTCGTTGATGCTAATATCGCCAGAGAGGTAGATGCCACCCTTTCCAGAAATGCCGGAGAGTGCTTCATCACCGAGACGGTAGAGCTCCGCACTTGCCGGGACGGATAAAAGCAGCAGAGACAGAGCGACCAGGGTACCGCGCAGAACGTTTTTCATGGGCTCAGATCCCTGGTTTGTATGTTCAGATGCTGAATCAGCATTCCCTGCACACGGGCGGAGCCAAAATCACGGTCACCAACACTGAAATTGCCGATGCTCAGGCTGCTGCGGAATTCCGGGTTGGAATAGTAGGCCTGGTAAAAATCCCAGGCTTCGGGATCACTGCTCCCCCTGAGCCCGTCCGAACCGATCTGACCAGGCTGAGGCCGACGAATCGGAGCCACCTCAACGACGAAGTTTCCACTGCCGTCGACATCGAAATACACCGGCTGCAATTGATTGCCAATCGCCAGTTCCAGAGCAAAATTACTCATCAGAATTCGGGAACCGCAACTGGAGCCGTCCTGCGCGCAGGCATTGATGGAAAGCTCGGGAGAGTAGAAGTTCAGTTTGAACTGGCCCACCATCTGGCGGCGATCATTGTCGCCCCACAGCCGCAAGTAACTTCCATCAACAACGGCGGTTTTCGCATGAATATTGAGATTGGCAGATCTGTCATCGCCAACACCTACATTCATCTGCATTCCAATATCCGCCCGCTCTCCGATGTAATCTGCTGTCGCCGGGCGACTGGAACAGGTGCCACTCCCCATGGTTGCGCCAGAACTCATACAGTCATAGCCCTGACCAGCGCCCACTTTGCCGGGTGCCGCAAACTCCAGCACGGCCCTATTGGCAATCCCGATCTCATTGCCGTCAACCACATCAATTCGCCACGGGTTAAGGAGTCGGCCAAGGTTTACTGGCCCCAGATTCTGACCATAGTTGCTGCCAGTTCCGGAAACATAGAGGTGGTTGACCGTAATATCGACGTCACGGCCGTCTGTGCTCTTGATACCTCCGATTCGGAAAATCCGCGCCTGCTCGCCGGACGCAGTCGGCTCATCGGTTCCATGGGAGAACTTGAAATTTTCCAGAACGAGGCCAATACCCGCACCATCGATACGAGACATCTCCGTTTCCGAGAGGCCCTGAAGTTCAGCGTTGAGGCTGGGAGATATCAACAGCAACACCCACAAAACAAAAGGATAACGGTAGCCAACGCGCCCCCGACTGCCCCTACCTCCAATCATAACCATCTCCTCAGAACAGACCCTTGCCGCGGTCGATATATTCGGTCCGGTAACGCTGGGTTCCGTACAGAGCTTCGTTCAGGTTTACTTCTGTCGCGCCATTGGGAATATTAAAAAACGCACCTGATGTCGCTTTGATAAAATCCTCCGGCGTGAAGTCTGTTTTCTTCACATCCTTTAACCAATCAAGGTCCTTGGTCTGGAAAGAAATAAAGGCGCCATCGGCCGGACCGGTAATACGACGCTCTCCGTTAACTTCACCAACTTCGCCCACCGGGAAACTGTTGTAGATATCCAGGTCGAAGCAGGAGTCTATCCCTAATACAAGACAATCCTCCGCATAGACATAGATGTCCCCGCCAGAACAGCTGAAGAAGGAACAATCCGGAACTTCAATGCGGGAACTGGACCCCCACCCGATCAGGTTCTTTACCGACCAGCGGGTAAAGCCGCTTGCACCCTCGAGAATGAATCGTTCTCCGTTTGGAATTCCAATATATTCAGCTCTTATGGGATCCAGCTCGCCAATGTTTGGATCCCCCTCTGCGCCATGGACAAGCTGGGCCTTGGTCGATAACGGGCTGCCGCCCTCAAGTAGGGGCGTGAGAAGCACGATCACCTGGTCGAAGAAATTGCCGCTGGAACTGGCTTCCCTGAGGCCCTGCCCCCGATCAATGATGTCGACGTTTACATTGCCTGTCAGCGTCTCGATTTTTCCTGAAAGGACACCCATGGATTCGCCAAACCCCAGGCGGAAACCAACAACTTCTTCGGTACCCTCGTCAAAGGCAAACTCAAAAAATGGGTTCTGGATGGAGAAGGGGACAATCTCGCCCTCGGCATAGGTGCTGCCGTCTGGCTTTCTCTGTCGGGGCGCCTTGGGGTTGGCGTCAAAGTAGGCCTGATTGTTGATGTACCCCAGGGCGAAGTCTTCAATATAAACATCCGACGTTCCCGGCTTTTCGCCTTCACGGTCGTAGCGCCCCATTTCCAATACATCCACATTGGTCTGGATCTCAATATCCATTCCAAGATTGACCCGGGTATAGGCGGTATTATCGTTGGCATCGGGATGATACTGGCGATCGACGGACACGAAGGCCTGCCCGGTCACCTCGGACATTTGCTCATCCGAAATCGGACGCAGCTCACCGTTGGCCCCCGCCGCGAACATGGACAGGAGAATAAGCGAGGGAATTTTATTACTCATAGTCACATCTCACCGCTGCCGCTTTTTTGTTATTGGCGGCTGTTTTAA
Organism: Marinobacter sp.; assembly: GCF_041687235.1. Taxonomy (GTDB): domain Bacteria; phylum Pseudomonadota; class Gammaproteobacteria; order Pseudomonadales; family Oleiphilaceae; genus Marinobacter. The sequence goes on from NZ_JAWLCH010000033.1 coordinate 8,349, forward strand.
AGATGACTGATGAGCGTCTCTGAGGCTGGCTTTGGTTTTTGATGTTCTTTTAGCCAGTTCTTTTACGGAAGTTTAACCCTGGTTACATTTCGTCACTGTGCGCAGCGTCATGGTTTTGGAATTTCCTGAATTTCAGGCAATAAAAAACCCCAGCATCGAAGATGCTGGGGTTTTGGTATTAGGCGCCTGACGATGACCTACTCTCACATGGGCAACGCCACACTACCAT
>NZ_JAWLCH010000034.1:0-6286 GCF_041687235.1 Marinobacter sp.
TCGTTGTTTTTATACTCGGGCCGTACGTGTGGTGGGCACGGCTGGTATTTTTGTTCAGAAGGTAGTGTATTCGGCTTGTCTTTTGGGGACGTTGGCTTTCTTGACGGGATTCGTTGGCGGAAAAACCATGGAGCCTCGTGTCAGCCTGTAAATAATATTGACACAATAAGACTCTCTGCTTTCTGTAGGCGGTGTTAAAGGCTGGCCACTTTGAGAACTCAAGTCAACGTTCAAGAAATCAAGTAAAAGGCCCCGCAAAGCGGGGCCAAAATTTCCTTTTGTTACCAATTAGGCTCGGGTGAAAAGCCGCCTGGCGCCCAGCCCAAGGAGTCCCAGCCCTAACAATGCAAGGGTGCCTGGCTCAGGTACGGTTACCGTTGAGTCAACGAGTTTGAGGCTGCCTTCGCCGTTGTCCCCAGTCCGTTGCAGTCGCATGAGGCCACCATTGGCTGTCAGCAGCGACGTATAGTCGAAGCTGATTCTGGCGTCCAAACCCCCGAAGTTGGCGATGGCATACTTATTAATGTTGCCCGTCTGTGCGGCATCGAAGTCAATGAAATCGAGAAAAATACCGTCGAACGACGAGCCAGCACTGACACTTTGCGAGCCTTCCGAGACATTCCAGTTGGAGGTGACATCTTCGAAACTGGTGCCATCATAACGCTCGATCAAGAAGTTGCTCATATTTGCAAATTCGAAATCTGGCGCGAAATCAAAGCCGAAACCGGTGACGAGTGCATCCGTCGAGACATTGTTGATGGAAACGTCATAGGTATAGCCAGTGCCGTTATCGGAATAATCTATGGTAATTGAACCGCCTTCATCCCCGGCGCAATCACTGCCCAAGCTTGGATCGCAAGAGAAGTCGAAGGTGATGGGACCTGCCTGAGCCGTTCCTGCAAAAGCAAGGAATGGCAACATGGGTAGGGTTTTCTTAAACATTGTTTGCATTTTTCGGTAGAAGTGTGAATTCAAACTCGTGTGTGACATCAAAACCAGACTGGTCACCGCACTGAAACCAACTCCCTTTAATTCCCTGTTCATATCGATCACCTGCGTTCAATTACTCGGTTCAGTGGGGCATCTCGTCCTTGAAAGCATAACCGCTTGCTGAAACCCTGAGTTCGATGCTTGAGGATGGTGCCTTGACGGCTTTATTCCTTAAAGGCCTTCATTGCCATTGAGAGCAAGCAGAGATCGCGCCAGAAATTATATCTGGTTGTCTTTAAATGATTTCATTAAGAACAAGAACTGTCTGGGGAAAGGATCTGTAAAATTTGTCGACGGTTAAGTCAATAAAACTCAGCAAGGCTCTTAGTATGGAAAGTCCCGACTCCGCCATGGTTTTGGCGGTGTCCTGCTCTAAATACTGGGAAAACCCGGCGGGCTTTGTTGCTGTTGTTAATGGTGGGCCCAGCAGGACTCGAACCTGCGACCAAGGGATTATGAGTCCCCTGCTCTAACCAACTGAGCTATAGGCCCGTTCAGCGAACGCTGTTTTGAGAGGTGTTCCCGGAGGGGAAACAAAGCGGGCGCCATTATACCGGTGAGGTGTGGCGCCCGCTACTGTTGTGGTGAATTGCTATTTAGCGCATCGTCGAAAGCGCGGGTCTGACAGTCCTGCGCTGTAGAAATATCCGGAATGCCCTGTTGCCGGGTTTCAATGATTGTTCTCAACGTTTTGTAGATCCGTTCCGGTTGAGAGACGGCTAGCGTCAATCCCTCGTGGCTGTATATTTTGATATGTACGGCCTGGTTTATGTCATGAAAGATTTTCAGATGGTCCGCGGGGGTGCTCTGGTTCTTGGCACCATGCAGCAGGTATAGCGGGTTATCGAGGTCCTTGAGCAGATGACTCCAGTCCCTGATCATGATGCTCAGATCTTCCAGGTAACCAGCCCCGAGCTGATTGACATAAAACCCGTACGCGGCGATGACGCCCTGTTTGAGAGAAGCTCTACGGATAATATGATCGTCGGGTTCCACCCCCTCGAAAATCACCTTGGGCCAATGCTCAGGCCCGAGCTTTCTCATCCTAAGAATCAATAGCCGAATCATCAGCCTGGCAAGCCAGGGGGCATGACTGGCTGCTTGAATAAAGATGGCCTGGTGAGCCGGCATGGCATTAATCTGTTCCAGCTCCCTGAAAGGCGGTGCTGCCGAGATGGAAACAATACCGTCCACCCTTATTGCACCTTGTTTGGCAAGAGCCAGTGCCGGGATTAACGCAACTTCGTGAGAAAGAATGGTCACCTCAGTCAGCGCCAGCGACTGCAAAACGACCCGGATGTCCTCACACTGGCTTTCCAGTGGATCCTCAGCTTTATCCGACGGTTCCGTTCGACCGTAGCCGGCACGCTCAATGGCAATAACATCCAGGCCGAACTGGGCAGCGAAGCGCCGCTCGTCCGGAAAATCTCCAGCGCCGAAAGATGGGCCGTGCAGAAACAACACAGGTTTTCCGCCAGGCTTGCCAAACCGGCGCCAGCCGATTCGCCGCTGATCACGGAGCATCTCGTGGATACTCATGGGGTAGTCGTCGTAGTGTGGTGACAGCCGATCACCCCTGGTTTTTACCGTGTCCATGGCGGTGGCTGCAGAAGCCGCCATCGTGGCCGCCTGTACCTGGCTTTTCGCCCCGAGCTTCTGGAGCAGGCTTTTGATCTGTTGTCTGACGGTGGTGACGGAACTGCCGCGTTCAACCGCGATCTCTTCTGATGAACAGCCCCGTGAAAGCAGTGCGAGAATATTCCGCTCGCTGGCAGACAGGCCGAACACGTTGGCAAAGGCCAGATCAATGGATTCTGGCCAGTGTTGTTGCAGCGCGTTCAGCACAAAGGTTTTCAGTTTCTGATGGTACATGCCCACAAGAATCAGGGGCAGGGCGTTTTCATCAACGCCTTTTCGATAAGCCTTGAGCAGCGTCGGTCCCTGGATGTTTGCAAGGCGCTCCTTGAATTGGTGAAACGCCTCCGGGCTGATGCCGAGGGCCACCAGCCCATCGCCGGATTGCAATTCAAACAACTGCGTCGCGCCCACATTAAGCGCCACCACCTGGCCAGACTCATTGAGGGCAAGAGCGGGCGCGCTGTGATCGTTCACCAATTTGTATAACGGATCGTGGCCGGTGACGCGGTCTTCAAGGTCGTGTAGCGCGGTGGACAACTCCAGTGCTATCTCGGTGGGCAGAATAGACGGTGAACTGAGATCCGGTGCCAAAGCCACAATCAGGTCGGCAAACTCCGCCTTTCGGGCGGCAACGGACGAGATCAATTCCTTAAGGTTGCTGTTATCTGACATCTGGCTCCACCAGAGTTATACCCACTTTAAAACGATGCAGGGGCGTCTCCGGATCACTTTATACCATGAGGTAGATGCCGCATTGCGGCAGGCTATTTAATGTTAACCCAAAATTCAGGGGAGTCACGGACAGGTGATTGCAGACTACGCGGAAGTTTTCTGGCAAGGGCGCGGCAGTGTCTTCTGGATGATGAGTGCCAGGGTATATGGCTGGCTGAGGCAAGTTGGGCGTGGTTCAGGCGGGCCGCCACTGATCTTGCGATCCAGTGGCGGCCACTACGCTATGGGCTGAGGTCAGATCGGTAACGTGTAATCTACGTCTCCGAGTCCCGGTAAAGGTATGTATTTTGTTGGCCCGTTGTCCGGGCGGCAGTCGCGATCCAAACTGCTGGTCGAGAATGCAGCAGCGGGTTCACGATCCGTCTGGGTGTTGGTTTCATCAACAAATACACGAACTGTCGCGTTGGTATTGTCGATAGTAAAGCTAAGGCCTGCGATTAATGGGGCCTCCGGGGTTGATGAGTAGCCAATGCTTGAGATGGCAGGGCAGTCAAGGAAAGCCGTGCCTTGTCCGGTCCGCAAAAGCCCAACAGGATTTACGGCAGAGGTAATATCGGCCGCAATGAAGTCGTTGTTTCCAGCTGCAGACAAGGTCTCAATAAAGATCGTTTCGGCCTCCTCGCCAGTACCGAATACGATGGAGCTCGCCCCAGCTGTTTCATCACCGCGATAGTGCGCCTCAACGCTGACTTTATACTCGTCCGTAGCCCCTGCACCGAACAGGTCGGCCACGAATACCGAGGCAAAGTTATTGAACTTAACCGTTGCAGGGCTTTCCCCAGACAGTGTTGTGGTGATCTGCAGATCCTCGGCGTCAAAGGCGTACATACCCTTGAAATCATGGGATGCGAGGCGTGAAAGAACAAGATCTGATGTTCCGACACTCAAAGACGGGTCGCTCAAAGTGTTTTTTTGCGCGGCAGTCACTTCCCCAAAGACAGCGGTTTCGATGAATTTGCCGAGCACGCGGTAAGTATCACCAGAGCTGGTCAATTCGATATCCAAGGCTGGATCCGAAACGTTGAAGAACTGGAAGTCCAGAGAAAAGTTTTCAGCGACTACGCTGACATCCGGGCTGTTGCTCTCGCCGACCCAGGTGCGTTCGATATTGGCGACGCCATTGATGGTTGCGATAACGGTATCGTTATCGTCCGGTTCCACGATCTCGCAGTTTCTGAAACTAATTTGCAGGTTCTGGCGGAAGAGCGATTTGTTGTCGCCAAGCGGGATCGCTGCCGCGTCATCGGCAACCGTCACTGTGAAGCTATTGGCGTTATCTTGAGTAAAGCCTGGCTGTGGTTTGAGCGTTCCAAAATCAGTGGCGCCACATTGGATAGGCTTGAAAAATTCCGAGGGGTTGTCGTCCTCGTTATAACTGAACCAGAAGTTAAATCGGTTTTTGCTGCCGGCGGTGGCGCCATCGATAAACTGGCTCCTCAGAAACTGATGTAACTCGGGAGGAAATGCTCTCTCAGGCAATTCCTTCATCTCATCCAGTGCCGTCGCTGGATCCTGGCTAAACGCAAACGCGGTCGGGAAGGTTGGTCCATCCGGCGTCGTGTCCTCTTCCACCTGCTGATTTCCAGAGGAACCGGAACCACCACAGCCCACCAGTGCCAGTGAGGTGGTTAAAACGGCTAAAACCAGGAGATTCTGCTTTGTATTCATGGTCGACTTCCATTCTGATCACGGGATTAAGTGCCCGAACAGAGTAGGAGGGCGACACAATCGGGGCATCTACCATCTGGTATAAAAGTTAAGTTCTGCAGGGAAAAAAGTTGTAAAAGTATGTAAAGCGCAGGAGTTTGCTTGAGCTTTGGAGGGGAAGCTAGACAGAAATCTGCGATTTCTGGTTGGAATTGTCCGATGAGATCCAGCGCGACTGGAAGGAGTGGTGGGCCCAGCTGGACTCGAACCAGCGACCAAAGGATTATGAGTCCTCTGCTCTAACCAACTGAGCTATAGGCCCGTGAGGCAACTACATTGAGCGAGGTTATTGGACGGGGAGAGTAGAGCGGGCGCCAACTTCTGTCCAGAACCTGGCGTCCGCTACTGTGTGGCAAATTATCCCTGATTGCCCTGATCGTCGATAAAGCCACGCAGGTGATCGGAGCGTGACGGATGGCGCAGTTTGCGCAGAGCCTTGGCTTCGATCTGACGGATCCGCTCCCGAGTAACGTCGAACTGCTTGCCGACTTCTTCCAGGGTGTGGTCAGTGTTCATCTCGATACCGAAGCGCATCCGCAGAACCTTGGACTCGCGGGCGGTAAGGCCGGCCAGTACTGAGCGGGTGGCTTCGCGCAGGCCTTCGGCGGTGGCGGAATCCACCGGGGAGAGGGCCTGGATATCTTCGATGAAGTCGCCGAGATGGCTGTCTTCGTCGTCGCCGATCGGGGTTTCCATGGAGATCGGCTCCTTGGCGATCTTCAGTACCTTGCGGATCTTGTCCTCGGGCATCTCCATGCGCTCGCCCAGCTCTTCCGGTGTTGGTTCGCGGCCCATCTCCTGCAGCATCTGGCGGGAGATCCGGTTGAGCTTGTTGATGGTCTCGATCATGTGCACCGGAATGCGGATGGTGCGGGCCTGGTCCGCGATAGAGCGGGTGATGGCCTGACGAATCCACCAGGTGGCGTAGGTCGAGAACTTGTAGCCCCGGCGGTACTCGAACTTGTCTACCGCCTTCATCAGGCCGATGTTGCCTTCCTGAATCAGGTCCAGGAACTGCAGGCCGCGGTTGGTGTACTTCTTGGCGATGGAAATAACCAGGCGCAGGTTGGCCTCAACCATCTCTTTCTTGGCACGGCGGGCCTTGGCCTCGCCGATGGAAACGCGACGGTTGATTTCCTTGATGTCGGCCACGTCCAGATCCACTTCGGTCTGCACGTTCTGGATGCGCTTCTGCAGGCGAACAATCTCGTCAATACGC
>NZ_JAWLCH010000035.1:0-5069 GCF_041687235.1 Marinobacter sp.
CCACAGGTTCACGACTCTGACGGCTTGCTGATTCACGACGAAGGCAGTGGTGAATGGTTGTGGCGACCACTGGTAAATCCCTCACGCCTTACCCTCGGTTATCTTCAGGTGAACCGTCTGGGTGGGTTTGGCCTCATCCAGAGAGACACCGCATTTCATCAGTTTGAGGACGCTGAAGCACGTTATGACCTGCGCCCGAGCGCCTGGATAGCGCCCAGGAAAGGCTGGACAGATGGCGAAGTTGTACTCGTAGAGATACCCACGGATTCCGAAACCAATGACAACATCGTCGCCTTCTGGAAGCCGGGAGTCGACACAAGTGCCGGCGCGCACCACCAGTTTGCCTATACGCTCAGCTTCGGTGGCCATGACGTGGCAGGGCAGGACACCGGGCAGGTGGTGAACACCTACGTGGGGGATGGTAATCGCACCGGCGGTGGCGATGCCGAAAATGCATTCCGCGTTATTGTGGATTTTGCCGGTGGGCCTCTGGAAACGCTCAAATCGGATGCCGCTGTGATCAGTAAGGTCAGCGAGGCAAGTGGGAGCGAGGGCGCTGAAATCATTGAGCAATATGTCGAATTTATTGACGCAGACAACCAGTGGCGTCTTTCGATGCTGGTGCGGCCCGGAAAAGGAAGGGAGCCGGTTCTTCGTGGCCAGTTACTTCTGGACGACAAGCCCCTGACGGAGGTCTGGACCTATCCGTTGTTCGAGGCTTCACGGGCCGCTCAGAACAGAAAATGAAGGGAAGGAGCCCTGAACATGCCAGAGAACCTGTGTCAGCAAGCGTTGGAACGGGTACTGACCTACCTGGACGATGATGGCGTCGTGTTGACAACGGATGCCTGCCGGCGAGCCCTGCGCCTTGTGGAAACGGCAATGGGGCAGGGCGACGGTCCGGACCTTCCGGCCCGGTGTGTTGACAGTATTCCGGAGTATTTCAATTACCCACACGCGCACATTCCGGATGCCACCCCACCGCTGAACCGTGGACGTATTGGCTATGACTGACATGGCCGCCAGGGAAGCCGCGTTGGCACGCAGGCGAACAGGTGGCTGGCGCCGCGTTGCCACCTTCAGGCGCCTGCTGTTGACGGTTTTCGTGCTGGGGCAAACTCTGGTTGCCTGCTACTTTCTGCTCTGGGTTTTACCGTACCACGGAGCCACCATGGTGGAGTTGGGGCTGCTGGTGCTCTTTGCGTTGCTGTACATGTGGATTGCCGTGGGCTTCTGGACGGCAGTTTTCGGTTTTGTCCTCAGGCTGATGGGTGGTGATCGCCACAGTCTCCTGAAGCGACACTCCGGGGAGGCCCTGAGGGCTACACCCCTGGCAAAAACAGCGATCATCATGCCGGTGTATCACGAGCCCGTGAAATGGACTCTCAGTGGGCTCAAGGCGGTGTACCAGGATCTTGAACGGTCCGGCCACCTCGACCACTTTGAATTTCACATTCTCTCGGACAGTCGGGACCCGGATGTCTGGCTTGAGGAACAGGCCACCTGGTACCAGCTTTGCCGGGAGCTCGGGGCAGACGGGCGACTGTTCTACCGGCGCCGGCGGGTGAACCTCAACTTCAAAAGTGGCAATGTAGCGGACTTCCTCCGCCGCTGGGGCCGCCGCTACCGCTATATGGTGGTTCTCGATGCCGACAGCCTGCTCAGCGCAGACACCATCCTGTGCATGGTGAAGCTGATGGAACGTGAGCCGAGTGTTGGCATCCTTCAGACTGCGCCCTCCGTCATCAATGCGGAATCACTGTTTGCGAGGGTGCAGCAGTTTTCCAACCGACTCTATTCTACGCTGTTTGCCACCGGCCTTGCCGCCATTCAAATGGGTGATGCCGCGTTCTGGGGGCACAACGCCATAATCCGGATCAAACCGTTTATGGGGCACTGCGGTCTGCGAAAACTTCGTGGCTTCGGCCTTTTTCGTGGTCCCATCATGAGCCACGATTTTGTAGAGGCGGCCTATATGGGGAGGGCCGGCTACGAAGTCTGGCTGGAGCCCGGTCTTGGCAACAGCTATGAAGAGTCGCCACCAACGCTGTCTGATGAACTGTCCCGTGACAACCGCTGGTCCCGGGGAAATCTCCAGCACCTCTGGATTCTGCTGTTCGAACGCCGGCTTCGCCTGGCCCACAGAATGGCCCTTCTCAACGGAGTGATGGCCTATATGGCGTCGCCTCTCTGGCTGGCATTCCTGATGCTGACGACCGTGGAAGCGGTACAGATGACCCTCGTGCGAATCGATTATTTCCCGGAAGGGCATCAGGGGCTGTTTCCGCTCTGGCCGGAATGGCGCCCGGAATGGGCCCTGGGCCTGGCCTTGAGCACCCTTTCACTGCTGTTTATCCCGAAATTCCTTGCCATCCTCGACGCGGTTATTCACGGGGCCGCCAGACAGTTTGGTGGCGTTATGCGGCTGTTTGTCAGCGTGCTGGCCGAAATCACGGTATCCGTACTGCTGGCACCGGTCAGAATGATGGCCCACAGCCGCTATGTGCTTGGCGGCCTACTAAACCTGTCCCTGAGTTGGGCCGGACAGAACCGCACCAAAGAAACTTCCTGGCGTGATGCCTTGCTGACCCAGTTTCCCGGAATGGTGGTTGCTGCCGGCTGGTCCGCGTTTGCCTGGAACCTGGATCCCATGTTTTTCCTCTGGTCGTTGCCGGTCGCTATTCCCCTGGTTCTGGCAGCTCCTACGTCGGTCTTGCTGAGCCGGGTTGGACCGGGCCAGTGCCTGCGTCAATGGGGCATGCTGGTGATACCGGAGGAACGGGTGCCCCCCCGGATACTGGAAGATGCACGTGAAGCCCGGCGCAGCGCCGGTAGCGAGCCGCTATTAACAGCCGTGCAGGAGGCCGTCGTTCGGCCGAGGCTCAATCGGCTGCATCAGGCCCTTGCCCGCAAGGACCGTCTTGCCCGGCGGGCAAAATTACTGGAGCCCCTGGTATCGCGCTTTGGCAGCGAAGGGCCGGGCACCTTGTCGCGGAGCGAACTCAGCCAGTTATTCCGTGACAGGCAGTCCCTGGCAGAACTGCACCAGCTTGCCTGGCGGGCACCACCGGATAGTTACTGGGCCCGATGCATCACCTTGCTGGGCAGAAACCAATGAAGCCGCGCGAGTGCAGGGACGATGTCATCAAGCCAGAGCCTGGTGTGATGCCCGGGGCGAATGTCCGAAGCATTACACTGATTGTCCTCACCTGTGTCGCGAGCCTGTACTTCATTGCCTGGGCCCAGGCAGTACTGCTGCCGCTGGTGGTGGCCATTCTTGTCAGTTACGCGCTGGATCCACTGGTGTCCGGCCTGGAAAGAATCCGGGTTCCCCGGCCCCTTGGTGCCGCAGTGGTTTTGAGCCTTTTAGTGATTACCATCGCCAGTGCGATTATTCCATTGCAACGGGAAACCATGGCGATACTTGAAAAGGTACCCCTGGCTATCGAGCAGTTCCAGCTCACTCAAATGCGGTCAGCGCCTGAAGAAGAAGGTGTCATTGACAGGGCGGAGAAAGTGGCCAAGCAGATTGAAGAGAGTGCAGGGAAGGATGAAGAGGACGATCAGCCGGAAGTCATGCGGGTCCGCGTTGTGGACGAGTCTTTCAATATCTGGAAATACCTGATGCAGGGCTCCTCAAGAATTCTGGTTCTGGTGTCCCAGGGCTTTGCTGCCTTGTTGCTGGTTTTTTTCATGCTCTCGGCGGGAAGGCTCTACAAGCGCAAAATCGTCAAGCTGTCGGGACCGTCCTTTCAGCGCATGCGCAAAGCCGCGCGGATCATGACCGAGTTCCACAACCAGGTTCGGCGGTTTCTTTTCGTGATGCTGCTGGGCGCTCTGTTCGTGGGTTTTTTCACCTGGCTGGCATTTCTTCTGCTCGGTGTGGAGCAGGCCGTTTTCTGGGGTGTGGTAGCCGGTGTGGCAAGTGTTGCTCCGTATCTTGGGCCCGCTATGGTCATGGTGGGGTCGGGTGTGGCGGCGTTTATTCAGTTTGGGACCATCGATATGGCTGTGATTGTTGCCGTGACGTCCCTTGTGATTACCAGCATTCAGGGCAACGTGCTGTTGCCGATGCTCACCAGTCGCGTCTCCAGCCTGAATGAGGTGGTCATTTTTATTGGTTTGTTGTTCTGGGGCTGGTTATGGGGCCCGGTGGGACTGATCATTGCAACACCGCTGCTGATGATCGTAAAAACCCTCTGTGACCACCTTGATAATTTACGGCCAGTGGGGGAGTTATTGGGGAAGTGACGGTGTCATGTCAACAATTGGGCAAATTTTAGCCTGTATATTGTTGACAATACTGTCTTCCAGGCGTAGATTTCGGATCAATCCAGTCACTATTGTTGACAAAAGATGTCCGAAGCTACCATCCAAACCTACACACGCGCCGACGAAGCCTTTGATTGTCTGCAAACGGCCATCGTAAAAGGCGAGCTTATCCCCGGCGAGAAAATCGGCGAAGTCGAACTCTGTTCCCGCTTCAATCTTACGCGCGGCCCTCTGAGGGAAGCCCTTGGCCGCCTTGAGTCCCGTGGCCTTCTGGTTCGCCGTCCCCACGCGGGGGTAAAAGTGGTGTCGGTCAGCGCATCCGAACTGATGGAGCTCTACCGAATCCGGGAAGTGATGGAAGGTCTGGCCGCCCGCCAGGCCGCCGAGCGCATGACAGATCAGGAAATTACCGATCTTAAGGCCACGCTCGATACCCACGAACGCATGATCGACGAAGCCCAGGGCCAGGCCTACTACCAGGCCGAGGGTGATTACGACTTTCATCACCGGATAGCCACCGGCAGCCGCAACACCAAACTTGCCCAGATGCTGTTGGGTGATCTTTATTACATGGTACGAATGTACCGCTACCGTCTCAGCACCTCCACCGGCCGCCCACATCGGGCGCTGGGTGAACACCGCCGTATCGTCGAGGCCATCGCCCAGCGCGATGGAGAACTCGCCGAATTTCTGATGAAAAGACACATCAACGCCGCCCGCCTGAACATCGAGAGAAAGATCCAGGAAGGCGAACTGACCATCTAACGTAGGTCGGATTAGCCGCAGGCGTAATCCGA
>NZ_JAWLCH010000036.1:0-5018 GCF_041687235.1 Marinobacter sp.
GCCAGCGCCTTTGTGCTTCCCATCGCCGCCGCGGGCCTGCTCTCACCAGAGGCCTCGGCCGGTAACCCTGACATTCTGATTCTCCAGTTACCCATCATGGCCGGCGAGGAATGGCTGGCCATACTGGCATTCCTGGGGGGCGGCTCGGCCGCGGCGGCCATGGTAATCGTCTGCTCCGTGGCCATTGCCACCATGGTGAGTAACGAGATCATCATGCCGGCCCTGCTGAAGTTTTTCCGGCCGGGCATGAACCGGCGGACAGACCTCAGCTACCTGCTACTGAGTATCCGTCGGGTCGCCATCTTTGTGGTGCTGCTCACGGCCTATGGTTTTTACCGGATGGCGGGTGAGGATTACAGCCTGACCGCTTTTGGCTTGCTTTCCTTCGCGGCGGCAGCGCAGTTCGGCCCTGCCCTGGTTGGCGGCATCATCTGGCGCCGCGGCAATTACATGGGCGCCGTCTGGGGTCTCGGCCTTGGCTTCCTGATGTGGTGTTACACCCTGCTGCTGCCGGCACTTGCCAGCACCGGCTGGGTCTCCGATACGTTGATTGAGCAGGGACTCTGGGGCCTGAACTGGACCCGACCCACCGCGTTGTTCGGATCCGAGCTGGACCAGACCAGTCATGGCATTATCTGGAGTCTGGGCATCAATACGGTGGTGTATATCGTACTCTCGATGCTGACCCGGCAGCGTGTACGGGAAAAAATCCAGATAGCCTCCTTCTTCCACGATCCCCAACCCAAGGCGGAAACGGCGCAGCACCAGAGCTGGCAGGGTGAAATACTGACGTCGGACCTGCAGGCACTGACCGATCGATTCATGGGGGAAGAGCGCTCGGAAACCATTTTCCGGAACTACGAACGCCGAAACGCCATTCGTCTGCACCCCCATCGGCCGGCCTCTGCCCACCTGATGAAATACATTGAGCGCCAACTGGCCTCGGTGATTGGTGCCTCCACTGCCCGCGTGGTTCTGGAATCCACCCTGACCGGCCGCGACATGCAGATTGAGGACGTGGTCAGCATTGTTGACGAAGCCTCTCAGGCCATGACATTCAGCCGGGAATTGCTTCAGTCGGCGATTGAAAACATCAGCCTGGGCGTGTCTGTGGTTAACCATCAGCAGCAACTGGTCGTCTGGAACCACCGTTACCTGGAGCTGTTCACCTATCCCAAAGGCTTCGTCAGAGTTGGTCGCCCGGTCGAGGACCTGATGCGTTATAACCTGACAAACGCCAACCTCTCAGCCCGCAGGATCGATGAGATCGTCGCTGACCGCTGCGCCAGCATGCGGGAAGGCCAGCCCATGTCCTATGAGCGTCAGAGGCCTGACGGCACCGTCCTGCGTGTTGATGGCAGCCCGATACCCGGAGGTGGCTATGTCACCACCTTCCAGGACATTACCGCCATGCGCCGGACCGAGCAGGCACTCAAGGAAACCAATATCTATCTGGAACAGCGGGTAAAAGAGCGCACTCAGGAGCTCCAGGTCATCAATGAACAGATGCTGAAGGCCAAGTCCGTGGCCGAGCAGGCAAACCAGAGTAAAACCCGATTCCTTGCATCGGCCAGCCATGACCTGTTGCAGCCCCTGAACGCAGCCAGACTGTTTACCTCTGCCCTCGCCGGCAAGGCCGAGGACGGAGAAATGAAAGATCTGGTAGAGCACATTGACAGCTCCCTGGGGGCCGCCGAGGAGATCATCAGCACCCTGCTGGATATTTCAAAGCTCGACGCGGGCGCCCTTGAGCCCGACATCGGGGTATTCCCCGTAAACGAAATCATGCGCCATCTGGCAACTGATTTTTCCGCGATCGCCAAAGACCAGAACCTGGAATTGCATGTGGTGCCCAGTACCGTCTGGATCCGGTCCGATGCAAAGCTGTTGCGACGTGTGGTCCAGAATTTCCTGTCCAATGCCATACGCTACACACCCGAAGGCAAGATTCTCCTCGGCTGTCGGCGCCTGAAAGGCTACATACGCATAGAGGTCTGGGACACCGGGCCCGGGATACCCGAGGATCAGCTAGCGCACATTTTCGAAGAGTTTCGTCGGTTTCAGCATGGCAGGGATAAGAAAGGCCTCGGACTTGGCCTCGCCATTGTTGATCGGATCAGCGGCATGTTGAACCACCCCGTAAGCGTGCACTCGGTCCAGGGACGCGGCAGCGTGTTCGGAATTACCGTTCCCACAGCGGCACCTGAACAGGGCGAAACCACGGTTGCCAGACAGGCGTCAGGCTCCCGGAGGGTATCAAACCTCGGTGGTCTGCATTTCCTTTGTATCGATAATGATCCAGCCATACTCCAGGGCATGGTGGCCTTGCTAGGCAACTGGAAGTGCGACGTAACAGCGGCGGAAAGCCTGGAAGATGCCATGGAAAAGCTGGAAGGTCAGAGGCCGGATATTATACTTGCCGATTATCAGCTTGATGATAACAAAAACGGCCTCGACGCCATGGACAGCATTCGTGGCGCCCTGGCGGAGGACATTCCAGGCATACTCATCACCGGCTATATGGCCCCCGAGGTGCGGGAAGATGCGATCAACCGGGGCTACCAGATTCTCTACAAACCGGTTAAACCGGCCGCACTGCGGGCACTGGTTAACAAGTTACTCAAACAGAAGCGCTCATGACCGATTCCAAAGCTGACTTCAACCCTTTCGGAAAGCTCACCTACCTGGTAATCGATGACTTCGAGAACTTCCGGTTATCCATGCGCCAGATGTTGCGCAGTTGCGGTGCCGACAAGATCGAGCTGGTAGCCCACGCCAATCAGGCAATTCAGTATTGCACTTACAACCACGTTGACGTGGTGCTTTGCGATTTCAACCTTGGAGAAGGCAAGAACGGCCAACACATACTTGAGGAGCTCCGGCATAAAAAACTCCTCAAGCGCTCTTCCCTGTTTCTGATGGTCACCGCGGAAACATCCAAGGAAATGGTTATGGGAGCGAGGGAGTACCAGCCAGACGCCTACCTTACAAAACCAATCAACCGGGCCGTACTTGAAAAACGCCTGGGAGCGCTGATCAGCCAGCGCAACACCCTGATGCCCATTAATCGGGAAATCGACCGGGAAAATTACCCGGAAGCCATTTCCCTCTGTCTCCAGGCTCTGCCCAGGCAGCCACGCTATAAAACCTGGCTGATGAAAGCCCTCGGTGACCTCTACTTCCAGGTCGGCGACCTGGCTCACGCTCTCAAGATCTATGACGATGTGTTGGCACAAAGGGCACTTTCCTGGGCTCAGCTTGGGCGCTGCAAGGTGCTTTTGGCGAAGAGAAGCTTCGACGACGCTGTAGACGGCCTTCGCACGCTCATAGAAAAGCATCCGGACTATATGGAGGCCTATGATCTTCTTGCCGAAGGGTTGGAACGACAGGGTCGTCCGACGCAGGCACAACAGGTACTCGAAAAAGCCGCAGAGCACTCCCCCAATGCCCTCCTCAGACAACGCCATCTGGCGGAACTGGCCGGTGCCAATCAGGACATGGACACCGCGTCTGATGCCTGGCGCCGAACCGTAGAACTGGGCACCTATTCCATTCACGACAATTCAGAGCACTATCTTGCTCTCGGCCAGACGCTCTCGGACCTGAGTGAAGGCAATCTCGAAGAAGATGGGGCAGAGAAGGCCAAAGAAGCACTGGCTGTACTGAAGAAAATGGAAAAGCGATTCGATGGGGAAGAGGGCATCTGTCTGCGAAGCCGGATCGTCCAGTGTCGGGTTTACGCCGGACAGGGGCAGGATCGACAGGCGGCCAAGCTCCTGGACAGTATCCGGCCGGAGCTACAGGACGCGGCAAACCTGAATGCGCAAACGGGACTGGATTATGCAAAGACCCTGTTTCGCCTGGGCCAGGAAACCGAAGCCAAACAACTTCTGGGTGACATGTCCGAACGTTTCCGTGATGATCCAGAGACTCTTCAGAAGATTGAAAGCCTCCTCGATGAGCCTGTCGGTTTCCGTCAGAAAATCAAGGCCCGCACCCTGAATCGGGATGGCATCAGAGCATTCGAGTCCGGAAACCTTCAGGAAGCCGCTGAGACTTTCTCAAAAGCCCTGGAAATCGTCCCGGATCATGCCGCACTGAACCTGAACCTGGTTCAGGTATTGATGAAGGAGCATGAAAACGACCGGGGCGATTCTGACCTCCTGAGACGCTGCCAGTCGTGCCTCGACAGGTTATCCGGCCTGCCGGAACAACACCGTCAACACCGGCGTTACATCGCCTTACAACGCAAGCTGAAGGGACTGATGGAATGAACGACCAGAATATCGATTTCTCAATGGTGCTTGCCTCAGCCGTTCACGATATGAAGAACTCGCTTGGCATGCTGCTCAATTCCCTGGACGAACTCCGGAGCGAGCATGAGGAAAGTCTCGGGGAATCCTCACGCTTCAATACCCTGCAATACGAGGCCGAGCGGATGCATAACGATCTCGTTCAGCTTCTGGGTATCTACCGCCTCGGTGAGAACAACCTGTCTGCGCACATCGAAGAGCACTTTGTTCCGGACTTTCTCTCCGAACATCTGGCTCGACACACCCCCTTGCTAGAAGGCCTTGGCATTGAGGTCTCGGTGGATGCCGAAGACATCAATGGTTTTTTCGACGAAGACCTGCTGACCGGTGTGCTCAATAACACCATCAACAACGCTATCCGTTATACCAGAAGCAAGATCCGCCTTACCGCCGGTGAGAGAGACGGGTATCTTGTGATTGGTGTTGAGGACGACGGGACAGGCTACCCGGAGAGCATGCAACACGCCGGGACCCTGAACTTCAAATCTCTGGATTTCAAAAGTGGCAGCACCAGCCTCGGGCTGTTTTTCGCTTCGTCCGTCGCCAAACTTCACAGTGAGGGTGACCGGAGTGGCTCCATCAAACTCCATAATGGAGGAAGCCTCGGTGGCGGGGTATTCGAGATATGGTTGCCTTGACCGGGGCTCTTTAGTTTCAGGCAATAAAAAACCCCAGCATCGAAGATGCTGGGGTTTTGGTATTAGG